>CBIHOH010000001.1:0-123614 GCA_966211755.1 uncultured Rhizobacter sp.
CCACAACCGCCGCTGACTCTAGGAATCAACTGTCCTCTTGACAGGGGAGCTTACGCGACATCGCGTGGAGTACTACAGTGGGCTGCAGTCGGTCACCGCGAACGGTGCCTGGGAACCCTGGTTGCTCTACATGCTTCAAGGCGTCGCCGAGACGGCTCGCTGGACCATGGACAGGATTCTGGCCGTTCGTGGTCTCCTCGAGGAGACGACCGAGCGCATGCGCCGGGACGCGGCGGCGATTTATTCCCGCGAGTTGGCCGAGCTGGTTTTCGTGCGGCCGTATTGCCGCATTGCACACCTCGTGGAGGCAGGCCTTGCCAAGCGCCAGACCGCGAGTGTCTATCTCAAGCAGTTGGCGGACATCGGCATCCTTCGCGAGCACAAGGTCGGGCGCGAGAAGATTTTTCTGAATCCTGCCTTCATCGACTTGCTGAAGCGGGACTGACAACGAGGCGGTCGTCCACGCTGCTGGCCTCGGTGACCTTCGAAAACCCGGGAGTCTCTACTTCCGTGCGGCACTGAATCAGGCACAGGGTCACGGAAGAGCCAGATCTAGATCGGCGTCGACACATGGATGGCACGAGTGAAATTCGCAGGTCCGACCATCGGCAGTGGATGGCCCGCCCTGCGAATTTCGATTCGGAGTCACTCCGGCCAGGCTTCCCTGGCCATCACGCAGCGAGCTTTTTCAGTCGGCGCCACAGCTGCCGCCGCCGCCGTCACCCGAGCCTCCGCAACCGCCATCACCCCCGCCATCGCCCCCGCCGCTGGATTCCATGGGCGTGGGGATCGCCGGTGGGCAATCGACCACTGGCGCAGGAGGTGGCTCCGCAGGTGCGGGGGCCGGTGCTGGAGCCGGCGCACACACCGGCGGGGGCGACGGAGGCTGGCAAGCGAACAGGTGCCCGAAGGTGGCGGTGATGGATATCGTCAGCGCGGTACCGGAGAGCGGCTGCGGCTCGCAGTGCGGCGGCCGCGGGATCTGGTGCTCGATGGGTTGCGAACCACCTTCGCAGTCCGTCTGCGCCCCGGCCTCGCAGAGCAAGCCGGAGAAGCAGATGCTCAGCAGGTCGGTCAGCTGCTTGAAGGCCTCTTTGTACTTGTCGTTCAGTGCCGCCCCGCCCTTTTGCAGGTCGGTCTGGTTGATGTAGTTCTGGTCGACGGCCTTGATCCCACCGTCGCGGTCCACGCCCAGGAATCCCTGGCCCGCCGGGTTCTCGTGGAGGGTGTTGCCGTCGCTGACCACGGCATCCAGCACACGTCCCCAACCGACGGTCTCGTTGACCGACAGGTCTCCGGTCTTGTTGCTGTCGATCCCGGTGATCTGGGCGCCGTAGTCGCCGTTGGTGATGGTGACCTTGGACGACAGCGTGGCACCCGGGTTGTTCTTGTCGGGCGTGGTGTCGATGGTGACCTTGGTGCCGTCTTCGAGCTTGAAGGTGGTCTTTCCCCAGAAGTCGAAGGCATGCTTGCCGTCGACGTTCAGGTGCGGATCACCCCAGGCCTGGTAGGTCTCGCCGGTGTGCTTGTTGTTGATGGTGACGGTGTTGTTGTCGTCGGCCGTGATGCGATAGTTGTCGTTCTCGAAGACGGCCTGTCCACCTTGCATCGATGTGTTGGCATGGGTGGGGTTGGACGACTCCATCGAAGGGCGGCCGCAATAGGACATCGCGCTTCCTGCCAGCGCACCGGAGATGTTGCTCATTTCAGTTCCTGCTTTGTTGATGGCTGGTGCCATGTGAATTCAGTTCAGCACTGCCTCCAGTTCAACAGAACCAGGTTTTCGTGTCATGCTGTGTCGCGCCCTAGCTAGGGCCCGCCCCAGGGCCATGCGACACGGTCACGAGAAATGCTGTCCGATACTTCAGACAAAATCTGAAAATTTGCCTATAGTATCGGACATCATGGGCAGGACTTTTCAACGGCCATTTCCCTCTGTCGAACGCCAGATGATCGCGTTCGGCGAGCGTCTGCGTCTCGCCAGGCTGCGTCGCAAGATCACGACCGTGCAGATGGCCGAGCGGATGGACATTTCCCGCGACACGCTGGGTCGCCTGGAAAAGGGCGATGCCAATATCGCCCTGGGAACCTACCTGCGCGCGTTGAGAGTTCTCGGCCTGGATCGGGACCTGGATCTGGTGGCCAAGGACGATGAACTCGGCCGCAAGCTCCAGGACCTCGAGCTGGAGCCTTCTTCCTCAGGTTCCCGTGCTCGCTCGCGCTCCTCACTCAAGACCCGTCATGGCGATTCGTAAGCAAGCCGCCCGCGAGTCGTATCAGGTTCATTTGGAGGTCCGGGAGCTCGGCGTCCAGGCCTTGGTCGGAACCTTGTGGCGCCACGAGTCGCGGACAGACGTGCCGGCGGCTTTCGAATATGACCCGGCCTGGCTGAAAAGCGGACGGGCGTTCATGCTCGATCCTCGGCTTGAACTGTATCGGGGCGAGCAGCATCCGGCTCATCCCGCACAGGCTTTCGGGGTGTTCATGGATTCGGCGCCGGACCGGTGGGGCCGGGTTCTCATGGAACGGCGCGAAGCGATGGCGGCGCAGCGGGAAGCCCGCAGGCCGCGTCGCCTGCAGGAGATCGACTTTCTGCTGGGAGTGCATGACCTGACTCGAATGGGCGCGCTTCGGCTGCGGGCGGGCGACGACGGCCCCTTCCTGGACAACAGTGCACTGGCCGCCCCTCCTGTCACGGACCTGAATGAACTCGCGTGTGCAAGTCGCGCCATCGAAGACACCGATACCGAGAAGTTGCCGGAGTACGAGAAGTGGCTTGCCATGTTGATCGCACCGGGCACTTCTCTCGGAGGGGCTCGGCCCAAGGCCAGTTTCATCCAGGATGACGGTGCATTGTGGATCGCGAAGTTTCCGGCCAAGGATGACCGCCACGACGTCGGCGCATGGGAACTCGTGACCCGGAATCTGGCGCATCGCGCAGGGATCTGGGTGCCTGAAGCTCAGGGTTTGAAGCTCACCGACAGGCATTTGACTTACTGCTCCAAACGATTCGACCGACAAGGCACGAGTCGCAGGATGTTTTCGTCCGCGATGACACTTCTGGAATTCACGGACGGCGAGGACGGGGCCAGTTACCTGGATCTGGCCGAGTTCCTGAGCGATGCAGGAGCCCAGGGCCATATCGACTCGGATCTCGAACAGCTGTTCCGTCGGGTGGTGTTCAACATCCGCATCGGCAACCGGGACGATCACTTGCGCAACCATGGGTTCATACGGGAAGCCACAGGGTGGCGTCTGGCAGCCGCCTATGACCTGAATCCGAATCCCCACAAGGAATTCCATTCGTTGACCATCGACGGCCGGAGCCCGGAACCCGAGATCCAGGCGGCGCTGGCCTGCGCTGAGCTGTACCGGATCACGGAAGGGCGCGCCAAGGAAGTACTGGCCGAAGTCGACGCGGCCATCAAGGACTGGCGTATCGAGGCAGTTCGCCAGGGCCTGGGCCGGACCGAGATTTCCATGATGGAGCGTGTCATCTCCGGCTGAACCTCCGGGACTTCGACGCCCTGGTTCGAATCGGCCCGGGTGATGTGGTTTGTTTGGCTGCTTGCTGCGGCATCGTCATGTCAGACCCGGTCGTCAAGGCGTCTGCCCGGCAAGGCTGCAGGTTGGCTCAAACCGGCTCGAGAAGGCATTGGATCTGTCTGCGATTCAAGCCCTCGTGCCAAGTCCTTGAACGCTTCCTCCAGCTGCGCAAAGCGAAAGACATAGCCCGCCGCCAGTGCCGCGCGCGGCACCGCGTTCTGCCCGTCGAGCAGCAGGGTCGACATCTCCCCGGCCAGCGCACGCATCGGCGCATCGGGCACACGCATCCAGACCCGGCGTCCGAACGATGCCGCCAGGGCCCGTGCGAACCGCGCCTGCGGCGGGGTGTCCGGCGCCACCGCGTTGACCGGCCCGTCGATCCGCTCGTGCGCCATGGCGAAGCGGATCAGACCGACCGCGTCGTCCAGGTGGATCCAGGGCGCCGGCTGGCGTCCGCTGCCGAGCACGGCACCGAAGCCGAGGCGCGCGCTCAGCGCCAGCATCGGGTAGGCTCCGTCGCCGCGTCCCAGCACGACACCGAAGCGCATGCGCACCACACGGACGCCCAGCGCTTCGGCACGGCGTGCCTCGTGTTCGATCGCGGCGCACAGGTCGGACTGGAATTCGCCCGGCCGCGCCGGGCTGTCCTCGTAGCGGGAATCGAAGGAGGCACCCGGCGTCGCCCCATAGAAGCCGACCGCCGAGGCACTGACCAGCACGCGCGGAGGCTGCTGCAGCCTGCGCATCAGGTCGACCACTGCCGCGGTCACGCCAGTGCGGCTGGCAAGGAGTTCGCGCCGGCGTGTCTTGGTCCAGGGCATGCCCAGCACCCGCGCGCCGGCCAGGTTGACGACGCTGTCGATGTGTGTCTCGGACGGGATGGCGTCGAGGCTCTCGACCACCCAGACGCCCGGCCCGAAGCTGGCGCGCGCCTGCCTGCCGTCGCGTGACAGCACGATCACGCGGCGGCCTTCGCGCCGCAGTTCGGCCACCAGCGCACTGCCGACGAAGCCGGTCGCGCCGGTGACGAGTACCGCGGGCGTGATGCGGTGACCTGGCGGTTGCTGGCTTTGGGTCGCTGCCGCCTGCGCATCGGTTTGGCTGGCGATGCGGTCCAGGTGGACCACGGCCAGCATATTGCGCACGCTCCAGGCCAGCACGCCGATGCCGTACAGCGTGAACAGCCAGGAAACCCAGCCGTGCGGCGTGAGGGCAAGTGCCGTCGGCTGCGGCGCCCAGTCCATCCACACGGGCAAGAACAGGCCGATGAACAGGCCGTAGCTGATGGTGAGCAGCGTGTGCAGCACGCGTTCGAACGGCGGCAGCCGGCGCGTGCGGTCCTCTTCCAGGAAGTCGGCCAGCGTGATCAGCAGTTCGGCCGCCAGCAGGGCGGCGAGCACGAGGGCGAAGCCGCCGCGCCATTCGAACCAGGCCAGGCCGATGAAGACGATGCCGTAGATCGCCTCGCGCGCGGCGTGCAGCTTCAGCTCGCGCCGCGCCGAGGCACGCTGCGGCAGCTTGGCCTCGAGTTCGTGGTGCCAGAGGTTGTCGAAGGCGCCCATCAGCGCCTGGATGCTGAGCAGGATGAAGACAGCGGTCATGATGTGCTTTCGCAGGGGTCGGCGAAGACGCCGGATTGATGAAAGGTCTGGCCCCACAGCGGATGCGCCATGGAGAGCGTGAAGCGGAACAGGCCCTGGCCCAGGTCGGTGTGGGTGACGCGGCAGACGCCGGGGGTCAGCAGCGCGGGGATCGGCAGGCGCAGCGCACCCAGCACCAGCCAGTAGCGGCTGCTGCGGAAGACCAGGCTGCCCTCTTCCTCGAAGACGTCGAGGGCCATGCTCAGGCCGCCGTCGGTGCGTTCCAGCAGGCCACCGCCGGCATCGATTTCCTTGGTCGAGCGCACGGTGCAGCCTTCTTGTGCCGCGCCGCCGTGGAAGCGCCGTTCCCAGACGACGCCGCCGCGGCCGTTGCGGCTCACGCGCACGGTGGTCGGTACCGCGCTCGCATCGATGCGCGGCAGCGGACCGCCGACCAGGCGGGCCAGCCAGGCGTAGACCCGGCCGATGCGCGAGCAGTGCAGGTCCATGCGGCCGAGGTAGCTGGTGTCCGCATGCGCGTTGCCGAAGCGGCGCTGCACGGCTGCCGGCAGGCGCGCCCAGCCGGCCGCGCCGACCAGCGCGGGAAGGTCCAGCGCGGCGGCAGCTGCGCCGGTGCGCCGCAAGCGTGTGGGAAGAAGTGTCGACAGGGCAGACATGGGAGGCTCGTCGGGGTGGCTGATGAGCACTCTTTTGCGAGAACCGGGCCAGCCCGGAAAACGTTCGCAAGTCATTGATTTCATTGGAAACTGTGCTGCGATCTGCATACTTCGTATACAGTCCGCGGGCACCGGGTCGTCAACTTCGTTGACAGGCGAGCCGGTGTCCGTCGCCCCGCCGAAAGCACCCGTCCCGATGCTGATCCACGCCGTCCTCGCCTTTTCCCTGTTCGCGACGCTCGCGCTCGCGGGTGTGTTGCTGGCGTGGGCGGACCGTGTTGCCGGGGCCCGTCTGCTGGCGCTGTTCCTGACCGGCATCGCGGTCTGGATCACCGGCAACGAGCTGCCCAACTGGTTCGGCCCTGGCACCGAGCCCGCGATGATGGTCCTGCTGGCGACGGCACCCTTGACCTCGGCGGTGTTCTTCCACTTCTGCACGGTGTTCTGCCGCCTGGACATCGGCCGTGCCGGTCTGCTCGCGGCCTACGCCCTCGGGGGCGGGGCGACGATCTTGTCGGAGATCCTGGTGCCCGGGCACATCGTCCAACGTCCCTACATCGGCTGGATCGCCGTCGCCAACACGGTCGGTTTCGTCGCCAGCATGGCCTGGGTCATCCTCGGCATCGGTGGTGTCGCCGTGCTGCTGCATGCCCTGCTGCGCACGCGCCGGCCGGCGTTCAACCAGATCGCCGCCGTCACCGCCTCCTGCCTCTGGGGCATGTTGTGCCTCACGGGTTATGGCATCTCCGCGCTCGATCTGCCGCTGTACCCCTTCCCCTTGCTGGGCCTGCCGCTGTATCCGCTGATCCTCGTCTACGGCATCCTGCGCTATGGCGTCTTCGTCGCCAATGCCTGGGCGCGCCGGGCGCTGGTCTGGGCGCTGCTGCTGGCACTGGGCGCGGCGATCGTCGCGATGACGCCGTTGCTGCCGTTCGAGTCGCGCTGGGTCGGCGGTCTCGCGGTGGCGGCCAGCTGCCTGGCCTTGAACGGGCCGGTGCGGCGTTTTGCCGAGCGGCTGGTGTACCCCGGGGGCGATGTGTCCGTCGCCGATCTGAGCGCCTGGCGTGGCGCGCTGCAGGCGGCGGAGACGCCCCAGGCGCTGGCGCGGCAGGCCGGGTCGCTGCTCAGCCAGCGCATCGGCACCCAGGTGGAGGTGCGCGTCGGCGACGCCGCCCCGGTGGACAGCGGCACGCCTCAGCTGGCCTGCAGCCGCGACAGCGAGGGCTGGAAGACCGAACTGCGGGGCTGGGACGCCGCGCCGCCCGGGCCGCGCCATGTCGCCGAGCTGTTCGGCACGGTGGTCGCCGAAGCGGCGGTGCGTGTCGAGCAGGCGCAGCAGATCGCCACGCGCGAACGCGAGAGGCAGTTGCAGGCGCGGCTGGCCGAACTCGGCGCGCTGGCGGCGACGGTCGCGCACGACATCCGCAACCCCTTGAACATCATCGCGATGGCGGTGGCCAGCGCGCCGGCCGAGACGCGGCGGGAGGTCGCCGACCAGGTGGCGCGCATCTCGCACCTGGCCCGCGACCTGCTGGACTACGCGAAGCCCTGGAAGCTGGCGCCCGCGCCCATCGATCTGGCCGCCCATGTGCGCACGGCGGCCCGGCGCCTGCCCGAGGTCAGCCTGGGCCCTGGGCTCGAAGGCGAGCTGGTGGTCTCGGCCGACGCCCGGCGTGTCGACCAGGCGCTGACCAACCTGCTGGAGAACGCCTGCACGGCCCGCGAGTCGCTCGGCGAGGGCACGGCCGGTACGCCGCAGCCGGGGGCCATTCATATCGATGCCGAGAAGACCGAGGGCGCACTGCTGCTGCACGTCTGCGACAACGGTCCCGGCGTGCCCGTCGAGATCCGCGAGCGCCTGTTCGAGCCCTTCGCCTCGCGCAGCCCGGGCGGCACCGGGCTGGGGCTGGCGATCGTCGCCCGCATCATGAATGCCCATGGCGGTTCGATCGCCTTGACCGAGCGCCCGCCCTGGCGCACCTGCTTCACGCTCAGCTTTCCTTTGACTCCATGACCCAAGACACCCCTGACACCGGCCGTGTGCTGCTGGTCGACGACGAAGCCGCCTTCCAGCGCCTGGGCGGCTCGTTCCTGCGCGGCCTGGGCCACGAGGTCACGCTCGCCGGCGACGGCGAGCAGGCGCTGGCCGCCTTCGAACGGCAGCGGCCCGAGCTGGTGCTGCTCGACCTGGCCATGCCGCCGCACATGGACCCGGAAAAAGGCCTGGAGCTGATACCGCTCTTCGCGCGCGTGCCGGTGGTGGTGCTGACGGGCCACGGCGAACACGAGCTGGCGTTGCGCGCGGCCGAGATGGGCGCCTGGGACTTCCTCACCAAGCCGATCGATCCCGACATGCTGCGCTTCATCGTCGCACGTGCCTTGCGCAAGGCGCGCCTGGACGCCGAGCTGGTCGCGCTGCGTGCCGAACAGGCCGCCGACGACCTGGGCCTGGTCGGGCAGGCGCCGGCGACGGCGCAGCTGCGCGCCCTGGTGCGCCGTGTCGCGCAGACCACGGTCAGTGTGCTGGTGCTGGGACCGACCGGCACGGGCAAGGAGCTCGTCGCCCGCGCGCTGCATGCCTGCAGTGCGCGCAGCGGCGGGCCCTTCGTCGCCATCCATTGCGGTGCGCTCTCGGCCGAGCTGCTCGAGAGCGAACTCTTCGGTCACATGAAGGGCAGCTTCACCGGCGCCTACCGCGACCAGCCGGGCCTGGTCGAGGCCGCGCACGGCGGCACGCTGTTTCTCGACGAGGTCGGCGAGATGCCGCCGCCGATGCAGGTCAAGCTGCTGCGCTTCCTGCAGGAAGGCGCCTTCGTGCCGGTCGGCGGCCGGGTGCAGAAGTACGCCGAGACACGTGTCGTCGCGGCGACCCACCGCGACCTGGAGGCCATGGTGCGCGAAGGCAGCTTCCGCGAGGACCTGTACTACCGCCTGAAGGGCGTGGTGCTGCGCACGCCGGCCCTGGCCGAGCGGCCGGCCGATGTGCCGCTGCTGGCCACCCGTTTCCTGCAGCGCATCGCGCCGCGCGCCGGCCTGTCCGGCGCCGCGCTGGCCTGGCTCACCGCACGCGACTGGCCGGGCAATGTGCGCGAGCTGAAGGCCGTGGTCGAATCGGCCGGCGCGCTGCTGTTGCCGGATCAGCGCGAGGTCGACGCCGACCTGCTGCGGCTGGCCAGCGGCGACCCCGCCGAAGCCTTGCACGCGGCCCCCGCCGCGTCCAGCGAAGGCACCGGGCTGCTCGATGCGGCCCTGGCCGAACTGGAGCTGCGGCTCATCCGCGATGCGATGGCCGCGGTCGGCGGCAACCAGTCGGAGGCGGCCCGGCGGCTGGGCATCTCGCGTGTAGGCTTGATCAAGAAAATGACGCGGCTCGGCTTGCGCTGACTCGTTTGACCGCCTGCCTGCTGATGGACGAGCCCTTCGGGGAGCTCGATGCGCTGACGCGCACGCGCATGCAGGGGTTGCTGCTGGACTTGTGGACGCGCATGCGCACCACCATTCTCTTTGTCACGCACGACATCGACGAAGCGCTTTACCTGGCCGACCGTGTGCTCGTGCTGCGCATCCTCGAGGAACTGCAAGTGCCCTTTGCTCGGCCGCGCCACGCGGCGCTGACGACCCAGCCCAATTTCGTGGCCCTGAAGCGTCGTTGCCTGTCGCTGCTGAGGCACGAGGGGGATGCACCCGTGCTGCAGCGGCTGACGCCGCTCGGCCCATCCGATGTGACGCCCCAGTGGCGTTTTGCAACTTGAACACCATGACCGATCTTTACGCCCATCCCCCTGAGGTCCAGGACTTGTTGCAACGGCTGGCCAGCCCCGACGCCGCTGTGCGGCGCGTGGCCGTGCTCGATTTCGCCGACCTGGAGGACGAGGCCGTGCTGCCGGCGCTCGTCCAAGTCCTGCGCCAGGACCCGGAGGCGGCGCTGCGTGCGCAGGCGGCACGGGCGTTGGCCGGCTGGGACGACGCGGCGGTGGTGGACGCCCTGGCCGCGGCCTTGAGCGACCATCCCGAGGTGCGCGAGGCCGCGGCCGGGTCGCTCACCGAGCTGAAGGACCCGGAGGCCGGCGAACGCCTGCTGCCGCATGCCGCCGATGCGGATGCCTTCGTCTGCGGCGCCGCCTTGCGCGGCTTGAAGGAGTTGCGTGTGCCCGGCGCGGCCGCTCCAGCCATCGCCGCGTTGAAGCATGCGGATCCCGGCGTGCGCCGCGAAGCGGTGGGGGTGCTGGGCTGGCTCAAGCATGCGCCGGCGCTGCCCTGGCTGGCGAGCGCGACCGCCGACGATCCCGACGCCGAGGTCCGCCGTGCCGCCGCGGGTGCCCTGGGGCTGGCCGCCCCCGACGCGGTGCCGTCGGTCCTGCCCTCGCTGTGCGCCGCGCTGCGCGACAGCGTGTGGGCGGTGCGGGAAGAGGCGGCCACCACGCTCGGAAAGCTGGGCGCCCCCGAGGCCGCCGTGGCGCTGCGCGCCGCGATGAGCGACGACTACTGGCAGGTGCGGCTGCGCGCCGCGCGCTCGCTAGGGCGCCTGCACGATGCCGAGGCGCTGCCCGAGCTGACCGAGGCGCTGGTCCACCCCGCGGGCAACCTGCGCAAGGAAGCCGCCATCGCCTTGGGTGAGATCGGCGACAACCGTGCCGTGCCCGCCCTCGGCGTGGCGGCCGGCGACCCCGACCCCGAGGTGCGCAAGGCCGTGCGGCTGGCCTTGCAGCGCCTGGGGGTGCCCGCCGGAGCCGGGCGATGAGCGGCCTCGTGCCCAGCGCCGTCGAGCTGCACCCGGACCGGCTGCGCCTGCAGTGGGACGACGCAGCGCCGGCAGAGCTGCCGGCGGCCTTGCTGCGCGCGGCCTGCCGCTGTGGCGACTGCCGCAGGCGTGCCTTGCAGCAGGGGCCGGCAGCGCATGCCGCCGCACGCCTCAGCGCCGCGGCGCCGATCGGGTTGTACGCGCTGCAGCTGAGCTTCGACGATGGACATGACCGGGGCATTTATCCCTGGTCCTGGCTGTGCGAACTTGCAGCCCAACCAGACCCGCGAAGCGAAGGTCGGGTTTCAGGATGAGAGGGCCGGCCGGGAGCCCGTGCGCCGGGCCGGCAGACCCGGGTCAAGCCGCCTGGGCGGCGGGCCTGCCCGAGGGCGCCGTCAACTCGCGGGCTTGAATTGCCAGGCGCGGATGTAGTTGACCTGCAGGGAGTTGTCGGGCCCCAGCGGTGTCGTGCTGTCCACCTGGCCGCTTTCCGCACCGTACTGGATGTCGATCAACAGATACATCTTCTTGCTCATCGAGACCTTGGCGGTATAGAAAAGCTTGCCGTCGAAGTAGTAGGACAGCTGGTCGGGTTCCCATTTGACGGCGTATTTGTGAAAACCGGTGGACAGGTCTCCGGTGGCGTAGTCCTGGGTACCTTTCCACTCGTCGGCCGTGTGTCCGTTTCCGTCCCGGTAGTAGCTGGCCCCGAAGGCGATGGGATGCTGGTTCTCGTCCGCCCAGGTCCCGAGCTTGCCGCCCGAATAGGCCTCCATGATGTCGATCTCGGGCTCGCCGGCGTCCGGATTGTCGGAGTTGAGCAGCCAGAAAGCGGGCCATACCCCTCGCCCGACGGGGAGCTTGGCTTCCATCTCGAAGTAACCGTAGGCCTGGGAAAACTTCTGATGGGTGGTCAGGATGCGGGAGTTGAACTTTCCGTTGGCGTCCGCTTGCGGCCAGATCTTCAGGTAGCCATTGCCGACGCCGTAGTCCTGCGTGAGGGCCGACTGTTCATACCAGATGTGGTCGGTCCACTTGCGGGTGTCTAGCGAGCTGCCGCTGAAGTCGTCGCGGAAGCTCAGTTCGTACAGCATCGCGTCCTGCTTGTACGGGCTGGGCGTGCTGGAGATCGAGCAGGTCTTTGCCAGCCCCGGCGCCGGATCGCCGAACACCGAGTTGTCGCAGGCGATCGAGCTGGTCGCGCTCCGGTAGGCATAACGGCCTTCGGCTCCGTAGCGGATCAGCCGCGTCCCGTTCAAGGTGCAGGTTGCCCACTCGTTGGCACAAAAATACCAACCGCCCTGGGCGCTGGCCTGGGACGCCTGCGGGTCCCCGTCGGTCATCGGGGCCCCGACAGCGCTGTTTGCCGATCCCTGGTTTCTTTCTCCCGAGCCGTTGTCCGCCGTGCCTCCACCGCAGGCGGACAGCAGCATGGCGCCGAGCACGGCGCACCACGAAATGCGATTTGGTTTTCTACCGAAAAATATGGTGGGCATGACATTCCCTGAATTGGTTTTAAGACAAGGCAACAAAATTATTATTCAGAATGTATTTATTGTTGCCGTTGGTATTTTGCGCCGCTCGGCGCAAACGAATATTTGACCATGTCTTCCCGGTATGAATTGGTTTTCGTGAATATTTTAAAAATCGGCGCGCAGGAGTCCTTCATTTCATGACTGGATCAAACAGCCTTTGGAGTCCTGCGGGGATGCCTGTCACCCCACGCATGCCTGGACATGCACGTCTTCTGGAATCAGGCGGCCGGTGCGCCTGGGCGGGCGGCCTCATGCCCTGCTTCGAGCAGCGACCGGGTCTTGCGGGGAGCGCGTGGAGCGGTGGCAGGAGGAGGCGGCGCTTTGTGCATCGACATCGGCGACGGGAACAGCCGCAGGCCCGGGTTTGCGTCCTGGCGAATCGGAGTGGCCGCCGCAGAACTTGAGCAAGAACCGAGGCAGGCTCGCCATCTCGACCGCATTCGCCACCGCGGACAGCCATGACAGCACGTCGTTGCGGCCCCGGGGATCCGCCGGCAGCAGAGCCTCGCTTCGTTCAGCAAGCTGAAGCAGGATGGCAGCGCATCTCGAAGATGCTTGTCCACCAGAGCTCTTCACCCCAGCAGGTTGTTGCACTTCGATCCAGAAGGCCGTGGCCTTCGCCACGAAGAACGGCAAGGACCAGCTGGTCGCGGAAGTCAACAAGAAGGACGGCCCCTTCAAGCAGGGCGATTTGTACGTGGTGGTCTTCGACAAGACCGGCACCGTGCTGGCCCATCCGGTGACCCCGGCCCTGGTGGGCAAGAACCAGGTGGCCGAGCCCGACGTCGACGGGAAGCTCTTCCGCAAGGAGATCGTCGAGGTCGCGGACAAGCAGGGCAGCGGCTGGGTGAACTACAAGTACAAGAACCCCACCAGTGGTGAAGTCCAGGCGAAGACCTCCTACGTCAAGAAGCAGGGCTCGCTGATCATCATCGCAGGCGCCTACGTGAAGTAAGCCGCTTCCGCGGCACGGGTGGCGAGCGAGGGCCACCTGCGCCGCGGTCCTGCCCGTCCCCGTGCAAGGCCGCTGCACGGGGCATCCCCCGGTGGCTCATCGCTCGGCGAGCGGCGCAGACGGATGGCTGCCGGCGCTCGACGCGGGTAGAGGCGGTGTCAAACAGGCGTCACGAGCTCATGCGGTGAGCCTTCAAGGGCAGCTTCCTCCACGTCTCATGAAGTTGGATGCCCCGGGGCCGGCGGACGCGTTCGACCACCGGGTGGGTCCTGCCGTCTACCCGCGGCCGAGTTCACGCTCCCCGGCCCGGCACACGGATCCGCAGCTGCCGCTCCCCCACCCGGCCCGGCACCCACAGCCCGACCACCCAGCACCGGGCCACCGGCAGCCATACCGCCCGTACAGCGGGCCCGCGCCGGGGCACCCAGCCCTGCGCCCGACGGGTGAAACGAAGATCGACGCCGAAGGCCTTCAGGCGGACCTCATCCGTCAAGGGCAGGCCGGCGGCTTGCAGCCACTGCACGAAGAGCCGCCCGTCGGCCAGCGGTCCGCCTTGGGCCACCAGCGTGGTCTGTTGCGCGTAGGCGGCGAAACGCGCATGAAAGTCCGGTCCGAGCATGAGGGGCAGGCACGGCCAGGCCTGCGCCAGGGCGTGGGCCCGCTTGCGGGCCAGCATGTCGGCGGCGGCGCGGATGCGCCCGGCATCGAAACCCGGCGGCACCGGGCCTCGCCCGGCCAGGGCGGCCATCAGGGCGGCTTGCCTATCGTCCAGGGACATCGGGGGCGGCGGGGGGAGTGGGAGCCGTCCGCGTGTCCTTGCCGGGCGGCCGGGGGCGCATCGCCGCGGCCACCGCGTCGAGTTCGGCGTTCAGGATCTCGTCGGACGGAAAGTCGTCGTCCCGCTCGATCATGATGCCCGCCGGCGCCTCGCGCTCGCACAAGGCACCGAGCAGGGAGAACACTTCCCGCGGCACGGCGTGGGCGTGGGTGTCGTGGTAGAGCCCTTCCGGGCCGAGCGTCCCGCCCGCCATGTGCACATAGGCGACCTGCTGCAGCGGGAGGCGGGCGAGGAAATCCGCGGCGTCCCATTGCAGGTTGCAGGCGTTCGCATAGAGGTTTTCCAGGTCCAGCAGCAGCAGGACCCCGGTGCGTTCGACCAGCTCGGCGAGGAAGTCCGCTTCGCTCATCTCGGCCCCGGGCCATTCGAACAGGCTGGCGATGTTCTCCAGGGCCAGGGGGGCGGGCAGCACGGCCTGGGCACTGCGTACATTGCGTACCACCACCTCGAGGGCTTCCCGGGTGCGAGGGACCGGCAGCAGGTGGCCGCTCTCGACACCGCCGGAGCGCACGAAGGCCAGGTGTTCGCTGACGAGCGGCGCGTCGAGCCGGCGGGCCAGGCGCGCCAGGGCGTCCAGCCGCTGCCGTTGCGGCGCTTCGGCACCGCCGAGCGACAGGCCGATCCCGTGCGGGACCACGGCCAGGCCGCGTTCCCGCAGCAGCTGCACCGCCACCGGCAGCCCTTGCGGCAAGTGCATGAAGTTCTCGGCGACGACTTCCACGAAGCCCAGGTCGGCACGGCGCTCGATCATCAGGGCCAGTTCGGGCCGCCAGCCCATGCCCAGGCCCAGCCGGGGCAGCGGCGTGTTCATCCGCCGCAGCCCCCGCCCCCGCAACCGCCTCCGCAGGAGGACCCGCAGGACGATCCGCCGCTGTCGCCGGAGGAAGAGCTGCTGCCGCCGTCACCGCCGCCGCTGCCTTGCGGGGTGGGAAAGAGCAGCGGCTTCATCCACGCCAAGGATTCCGCGCCCAGCGCTGCCGCACCGAACAAGGCGACGCCCAGGGCCAGGTCCGCGGCGGACAGTTGGGTGGCGCGTTGCATGGCGGTGGTGCCCAGGGCGGCGTTGCGCCGTCGCATCTCCTGCAGATGGGCCTGGCCGCGGACGGTGAGCCCCGGGGTGGTGGCCAGCTTGAACAGCAGGATGAGCAGCGAGATCACGAGCAGGATCACGAGGAATCCGATCGGCCGGCCGCGCGACACGCCGACCACGGCGCGCACGACGCCGAGCGACATCACCGCCAGCAAGGGCAGGCATCCGGCCCAGCGCCAGCAGCGGATGTCGGCCGGGGATGACGAATGGACCAAGCCGGCTTGCTGCAGGCGCGCCTGCAGGGGCGGCAATGCGCGCAGGCCAGTGTGCATCAGTTGGCTGGCGCCGCCTCTGCCGAATTCGACCTCGCGGTACAGCTCGGCTTCGAGCGCGTGGGCTCCGCGCGGCAACTTGCCTGCGATCTCGAAGCCCGACCCATCCGCCGCGGCCTTCAGCACCCCGCGCTGGGCCAGCGACACCACGGCCGCCTGGATGGCCCGCTCCCCGCCGCCGGCCAGGCAGGCCAGTTCGTAGGGCGAGGACGCGAGCGGGGGGGTTGCACCGGCCGCACGTTGGCCGAGACGGCACAGCCGGCGCGCGGGTCCGCTCAGGAACAGGGCGGCGAACATCGCCAGCACGTAGGCGAACAGGAAGGCCGGTCCCGACCAGCCGAGCATGACCGAGATCATGCTGCGCCTTCTGCGGCTGCCGCGCGCCGGTCGATCTCGTCGGCCAGCAGGGACAGCAGGTCGAGCAGGCGCTCGAACAGCCCGGGCGCATCCACGTCCCGGGTCCCGTCCCG
Organism: uncultured Rhizobacter sp.; assembly: GCA_966211755.1. Classification (GTDB taxonomy): domain Bacteria; phylum Pseudomonadota; class Gammaproteobacteria; order Burkholderiales; family Burkholderiaceae_C; genus Rhizobacter. Next base: position 15,705 of record CBIHOH010000001.1, read on the forward strand.
CAGCGCGGCCAGGTCGGCCAGGGCGGCCGCATCCAGATCGAAGGCCTGTGCGGCCAGGCCGTAGAGGGCGGCGGTACGGTCCTCGTCGGGGAGGACCTGCCCGTCGAGCTGCAGCAGGGCGGCCATCTCGATGGCCAGGGGACGGGCCACATCGGCCAGTGCCCGCTGCAGGCCATCCGGCTCGTCGCACAGGAGCAGGTAGCGGTGGCGCAGCCGCAGCAGGAGGTTGCGCAGCGATTGCGCTATGCGCCTTTGCACCACCGCGCGCGGCACCTGCAGGGTGGCGAAGGGATCGATGCCGTGGAGCACGACGTGGTGCCGCTGGATGTCGAGGAACTTGGTGGGGAAGTCCAGTGCGGCGAAGGGCACCTCACCGGGGGTCATCAGCATCGCGTCGACGCCGGCGGCACGGCGGGCGTCGCGCAGCGCGGGGGCGATGGCCTTCAGCGAGGCCGCATCCGCCCGCTTCAGCAACACCACCACGTTCACGTCGCTGCGGCCCGGCCGGTAGCGCCCGCGGGCCAGGCCTCCATACAGCACCAGCCCGGCCAGGTTGCCGCCGGCCTGGGCGGACAGATCGCGGGCCAGTGTCTGGAGCGCCAGGGCGACGTCCTCGGGGGCCCCGGGAAGCGAATGCGTCATGGAGTTTCTTCGCCGCGCACTGCGGTCCGTGATGGTGGAGGCCGAATGATGCCATCGCGGCCGGCCATCGCGCGGCCCCCGAATGGGGGCTCGGCCCTCGGTTCTTCGCTGGCGTCGCGGGCCTCGCGCGCCGCCGGGCCGGCCCTGCGCGGTCCCCCTGCTCATCGGACATCGCGGCTGCCATGTCTCTTGCCCGCGTCAGGCCCGGGCCTTGGCTTGCTCGGTCACGGTCCAGGCGTAGACCAGCGCGTTCTGCACCCGTTCGGTCCGCTCGGGCGGCCAGCTCGGGCCCATGTCGAAGCTGTGGGAGACGACGCGGCTGCCGACGCGCAGCTGCTGCAACAACTGGGGTCGCAGGCGCAGGTTGACGGCGGGCAGCAGGTACAGGGTCACGACGTCGGCCGGGGACAGGTCGGTCTCGAACAGGTCTTCGCGCCGGAAGCTCACCCGCTCGGTGACCCTTTCGCGCCTGGCGTTGGCCTGCGCTTCGGCGATGCGTTGCGGGTCGAGGTCGATGCCGACCCCGCGGGCACCGTGGCGCTTGGCCGCTTCGATGACGATGCGGCCGTCGCCGCAGCCCAGGTCGTAGAGGGTGTCGCCGCGTTGCAGGCGTGCCATCTGCAGCATCTTGTCCACCACCGGCATCGGGGTGGGCACGAAGGGCACGTCGAGCCGCGGCCGTTCCGGGGCCTGGGCGCGGGCGACGCAGGGCAGCAGCAGGGCGGCCATCATGGCCGTGCGCCGGTTCGTCAGGGGGAGTTGGGTCATGGCAGGCTCCTGTGGGTCTGGGTGGAAGAGGGAGACGCGATGCGGAGCACGGCAAGCAGCAGGCCTCCCAGTGCCAGCACGACGACACCGATCCAGGCCGCGTTGAAGCCGTTCAGCGTCTGGCCGTGCACATATGACAGGCTGGACCACAGCATGAAGGCGCAGGCTGCGCAGAACAGCAGCGGCAGCAGGGGATACCACGGCACCTTGACCGGCCGCTCCAGGTGGGGCTCGCGCCAGCGCAGGACGATCAGCGACAGGCCGCAGAGCAGGAAGAAGAGCCAGAAGACCGGTGCGGTGTATTCGACCATGGCGGTGAAGCCGCTGCCGGCCAGCGAACCCAGCGCCACCAGGGCCAGGCTGGCCGCGCCCTGTACCACCAGGGCCACCGCAGGGGTGCCGCGCTCGCCGTTCCATTCGCCGAGCCGCGCCAGCGGCGGCCAGTCGCGGCCCAGCGCGAAGCTGGTCCGGGCGCCGACGATCATCGTGGCGTTGATCGAGGTCAGCGCGGCCACGGCCACCAGCACGGCCATCAGCCTGGCACCGGGCGGGCCCAGCGCGGCATCCAGCAGCTCGGCTCCGATGGCGGGGGACGCGGCCATGCGCTGCAGCCCCAGTCCCTGCCAGTAGGCCCAGGTGACCGACAGGTAGAGTGCCGTGAGCAGGCCGATCGAGACGAGCAGCGCGCGCCGCATGTTGCGCCGCCGGTCCTTCAACTCGGCGCTGAGGTAGGCGGCCTCGTTCCAGCCGCCGTAGGTGAGCAGCACCAGCACCATGGCCATGCCGAAGCCGGCGGCACTGGCCTGCGGGACGGCGGCGGCGGCCGCCGCAGGCACCGGTGCCGGGGCGCCGCCCCCGGCCGGCGACAGCCACAGCCCGGCCAGCACGATCGTCAGCAGGCCGCCGACCTCGACCAGCGTGAGCCAGCCCTGGGCGCGGGCGCTGGAGCGGATGCCGCACAGGTTCACCCCGGTCAGCAGGCCGACCGCCGCCGCGGCGTACCAGGCGGGCCCCTGCGCGCCCAGGGGAAGCAGCACCTGCATGTAGTCGCCGAACACGAAGGCCAGCAGCGCGATCGAGCCGGTGGTGATGACCGCGAAGCGGGCCCAGGCGAACAGGAAGGCCACCGAGCGGCCGTAGGCGCGGTGCAGGAAGTGGTAGTCGCCCCCGGCATGCGGGCAGGCGGTGGCCAGCTCGGCATAGACCAGCGCGCCGATCAGCGACACCAGGCCGCCCAGCGCCCAGGCGGCGAACATCCAGGCCGCGCTGGGCGACAGCGAGGCCACCAGCGCCGGCGTCTTGAAGATGCCGGCGCCCACGACGATGCCGACGATGATGGCCACGGCGTGGGACAGGGCCAGCACCGGGCGTGGCTGCTGCAGCCGCGTCCCGGCCCGGGCGGCATCGGGCTCGTGGCTGGAGGGGCGTCGCTTGTGCATGGGCCGGCGCGGCAAGGGACATACCGGGGCTGGCTTCGGGGACGGCGGCGGATCGCCGGCCGTCCCTGCCGCCATCGGACGAAAGCTTCAGCGGCCGGCTTGCAGCAACACCTGCACCGCCCCCTGGCGTCCGGAATCGAGCATCCCAGCCGGCTCCCGGCTTCCTTCATCCCCCGGTAGGCCCTCCGGGCTTCACGCCGACTTCTCACGGATTTCAATCAACAGCGGCAAGATGGCCGCTCTTGCCGCCCCGCAGCTCGTTTCTCCGCCTGCGTGGCGCCCCAGCCCGAGGCCAGAAGATGTCCGACACCTTCACCACCGATCATCGTCTTCTCGACGTGGCCGCGTCGCTGCGCGCCGCTTCGGAGGAGTTGCTCCGGTTCGCGTTCAAGAGCTTTCAGGCCTGCACCTTCGCCGGGTTGTTTTTCGTGGCGGTGTGGTCGGTGCCGCGCGCCGGGCTGGCCGGGGTGCCGCGCTACGATCTGTTGCTGCTGATCGCCCTGTCCATCCAGGTGTGGCTGGTCCGCACCGGCAGGGAGACGAAAGACGAACTCAAGGCCATTTGTCTTTTCCACTTGCTCGGTTTCGTCCTGGAGGTGTTCAAGACTTCGGCGGGCATCCGCTCGTGGTCGTATCCCGACTTCGCCTATTCGAAGGTGTTCGGCGTGCCGCTGTTCTCGGGCTTCATGTACGCCGCCGTCGGCAGCTATGTGATCCAGGCCTGGCGCCTGCTGGACCTGCGGGTGCTGCATCATCCGCCCTACTGGATGGCGGCGCTGATCGCGCTGGCGATCTATGCGAACTTCTTCACCCACCATTTCATCGGCGACTATCGCTGGTATCTCGCCGCTTGCGCGCTCGGTCTGTATGCCCGGGCCACGGTGGTCTTTCGCCCGCATCGGCGCGACCGGCGGATGCCTTTGCTGCTGGGCCTGATCCTCACCGGCTTTTTCATCTGGCTGGCGGAGAACCTGGGGACCTTCTTCGGCTTGTGGGTGTATCCGCACCAGCTCGGCGCCTGGGCCACGGTGCATGTCAGCAAGTGGAGCGCCTGGACGCTGCTGGTGTTGATGAGCTTCACCATCGTGGCCCAGCTCAAGCACATCAAGGCGACGATCCAGGTGCCGGATTGAGCCGAAGCGCTGCAGACCCGGGCGGCCGGCTGAACGGCCGGGGAGGCGGCGTGGCAGCGCTTGGCCCGGCCGGGCTCAGGCCGTGGCGGCCATGTGCTCCAGCATGAATTCCTCGCAGGCCGCGGCATCGGCCCACCATGGGAAAAAGCCGGGTGGATGGTCGAAGTTGTTGGCGATGGCCGAGGCGATCGGCGGGCACTGGCCGGCCGCGTGCAGCAGCTTGAGGATGTGCGGCGCAGGTGGGGCCAGCAGCAGGTTGGTCCAGCGGGTGGCATGCTGGGCCTCGTCCCAGCTGCGGTCGAAGGTGGCCTGCATCCAGTCGGTGTCGAACGGGGCGTCGCCGTGCTGGCGGATGGCGTCGAAATAGATCTTGCAGGCCTTGGCCGCGTTGTTCGAGCCCTGGCCGGTGATGGGATCGTTCACCACCACCGCGTCGGCCATGCCGAGGACGGCGCGGCCCGAGGGCAGGCGCGCCACCGGCTTGCGCACGGTGGGGGTCACGCGGCCGGCAAGCACGCCGTTGACATCGGTCAGCTCGACATCCTGGCAGCGCTGGTACTGCCAGGGCAGGAAGGCCTGCAGCAGGCTCAGGCTGCGCTGCAGGTGGGCGCGCGGCGTGCGCACGTCGTCCCAGCAGTCCATCGGGCCGCCCGGCACCCCCTCGAACACCATGATGTCGCAGGGACCGCTCGGTGCCAGACCCGGGAAGACGAAATATTCGCCCACCCCGGGGATGATGTTGAAGCTGCAGATGGACCCGTAAGGGGCGGCGGGTTCCATGCCATGGACATAGGTCAGGGCCAGGGCACGCTGCGGCGCCTGGTAGGGGCTGCGGGTCTCGTCGCGTTCGAACAGGGTGACGATGTCGCCCTTGCCGGCCGCCACCACCACCAGGTCGTGGGTCGCGGCCAGGTGCTCCAGGTCGGCGATGCCCGCCTCCTTGATGACCAGGGTGCCGCCGCGGTGGGCGAACAACTCCATCCAGTCGGGCATCTTGATGCGCTGGTCGATCGCCTGGCCCGGCCGGAGCAGGGGCGCCGCCCAGTCGATCTGCTTCTGGCCGGCCTGGGCGACGGTCAGGCCGATCGCCTCCACCCAGGGGCATTCCTGCTCCCACAGCGCGAGCCTGGCGTCGCGTTCGATCTGCAGTGCCGTGCCGAACATGCACTGGCTCGACATGATCTTGCCGTTGCGCACGTCCTGGGCGGACCGGCTGGTGACCAGGGTGACCGCTTCGCCGGCTGCGAGCAGGCTGAGGGCGAGGGGCAGCCCGGCCTGGCCGGCGCCCACGATGGCGATTTTTCTGTTCATGTGTTTCCCTTTATCGATCGGTAGCGAACCGTGGATGGGCACATCGGTGGTACGCCAGGCTGGGGCACAGGCCGGCGTGTGGCCGGGAGCAGGCTCGAGCATCGGACAGTATGGCGCTTCGCTGTCCGAAAACTGCAAGGGATTGTGGCTGCGCAGGACTTTAGCAACGGGGACTCCGGCCGGCGACCCCCCTCCCGGGGGCCGCCGGCGGGCCCGCGGGCCCTCAACCGCAGGAAGGCGGCTCGAGCGCCGCGATGCGCCGCGCCAGCTGGCGGATGCCTTCGGGCGAGAGGTCGTCGCTCTCGACGGTCTGTGCCTGGGCCAGCCGTTCCCAGTGGCGCCCGAGCGAGCGCGTGTAGAGCGGGTCGTAGTGTTCGGCCAGCAGGGCGGCGAGAAGCGGCCGCAGTTCCCCGGCCCGCGCCCAGGCCTGCCACCGGGCCAGCACCTCGTTGGCCACCAGGCCCTTGAAACTGTCGAGCTTGCGGCTGAAGCCCTCGCCATCCTCGCCCAGCCAGGCATAGTCGTGCAGCAGGTAGGCCAGCCGGGCCTGGGGCGTGGCGGCGATGGCCACCAGCGGACTGGCGCGCATGCGGGCCAGCAGGGCATCGGGCAGGGCGATGCGCCCGATGCGGCGGCTTTCGGCCTCGATCCAGACCGGGCGCGCCGGATCGAAACCGGACATCAGCCCCATCAGGCTGGTTTCGAAGCCCTTTTGGGACGGCTGTTGCGTGCCGGGCACGGCGCCCAGCACCGAGCCCCGGTGCCCGGCCAGGGCTTCCAGGTCGAGGACTTGCTCGCCCAGTTCGGCCAGGGCGTGCAAGACGCGTGTCTTGGCACTGCCGGTCGGGCCGCACAGCACGCGCAGCGGCAGGATGGGCGCCAGGGCGGCGAGCCGTTCGATCACGTGGGCGCGCCAGCGCTTGTAGCCGCCCTGGAGTTGCTGGGCGTCCCAGCCGACCAGGCGCAGATACTGGACGAAGCCGCCGCTGCGCATGCCGCCGCGCCAGCAGTAGATCAGCGGGCGCCAGTGCTTGGGCTTGTCCTTGAACAGCTGCTCGAGATGGCGTGCGATGTTGCGCGCGACCATCGCCCCGCCCAGCTTGCGGGCCTCGAAGGGCGACACCTGCACATACAGCGTGCCGACGATGCGGCGCTCCTCGTCATCGAGCACCGGGCAGTTGATGGCCCCGGGGAGGTGGTCGAGCGCGAACTCGGCCGGGGAACGCGCATCGATCACCGCGTCGAACTGGCCGATGTCTGCGATCGTGGTCGGTCGGGTACTCAAGGGAAGGGCTTTCCAGCGGGTTGCGGGCTTTCGGGCGATATTGTCGCGCCACGGGCCCGCGCTGCGGATGCCTGGCTGGCCGCAGGGCCTACTTGATCAAGCCCGCCGACTTGGCGGCGGCCTCGATGCCGTCGTAGTTGGAGGACTGGGTCGGAATGAACCTGCTGGCGCGCTGCAGGTCCATGATCTCCTTGTGCTCGGGCCGGGCCGGATCGAGCTTGAGGAAGGCGGCGGTCAGTTTCTTCACCAGGGCGGGGTCCAGCCCCGGACGCACCGTCCAGTTGTAGTCGTAGTACGGGGGCGTCGTGGCCAGCACGCGCACCTTGGCCGCGTTGGGATTCCTGGCTTCGACCAGCTTGTCCATCACCGAGGCATTCAGCACGCCGGCATCGGCACGGCCCGAGGCCACGAAGGCGACGGTGGCGTCGTGCGCGCCCGAAAAGGCGACCGCCTTGAAGTCGGTCTCGGCGTTGATGCCCGCCTTGCCCAGCACGTGACGCGGCATCAGGTGACCCGAGGTCGACGAGGGCGAACCGAAGGCGAAATTCTTGCCCTTCAGGTCCTGCAAGGTCCTGGCGCTGCTGTCCAGCGGCACGATGAAGCGGCTGGTGAACTTCTCGTCCTCGGCGCGTTGCACGATGGGGACGGCGCCGCCGTTCGTGCGCAGCCTGGCCTGCACGAAGGTGAAGCCGCCCAGCCAGGCGAGGTCGATCTTCTGGTGGGCGAGTCCTTCGACCACGGCCGCATAGTCGGTCACCGGCGTGAACTGCACGTCGAGGCCGGTTTCCTTTTTCAGGTAGTCGCCCAGCGGCTTGAACTTGCGCTGCAGTTCGGTCGGTGCTTCGTCGGGGATCGCCGAGACCCGCAGCGCGGCGGCCTGGGCCATGGCGGCCGCGGCACCGAGGAGCAGGGCCGTGCCGGCGAGGGACTTGAGGAGCAGTTTGGTCATGGGGATCGGGCCGGGAGTGAGTCGGATGGCCGGCGGCGCCCGCCATCATCGCCGAATTGCCGGTCGGGTTCCCGTGCGCCCCTCCCGCCGCTGCCGTGCGCCGCTGAATGCGCGGCGCAGGTTCAGCAGAGATCGATCAGACTGCGCCGGAACCCCTTCACCCGGGGCGAGCTGGCTTCGGTGTCGATGTCGAAACCCTCTTCGCGCAGCAGGGCGGCCTGCCGGGCCACTCCGCCTGGAAACCAGTCGATCAGCGCCCCGTTGCGCTTGACGACACGCCAGTACGGCCCGTCGCGATTCGGATCGCGGGCCACGGCCTCGAGGGCGCGCTTGGTGTCGAAGGGGCAGGCCACCTGCACGCCGTGCCGCTGCGCGAGCACCTTGCGCAGCACGTCGGTCGTGATGAGCCGTGCCCGTGGTATCTCGTTTAGCAGCGAGCTCACCGTGGTGTTGGAGGGTTTGAGCATTCTTCCGGCACAGCCGAAAAATCGCTCCAAGGTATCGGAGATCTCGACGACAAAATCATCTTGCGGAGCCATACAACCTCCCGCTGCAGTACTGAGCTCGACAGCCCGCTGGAGTGCGGCCTACCGGTGGAACGCGAACTGGTCATGTTGCCACGCGCTGTTGCTGCGGGAAAGAAGCGATCTCGCTTAAGTAGTTGGACGGAATTGCGTCTTACGGGCGGCAGGTGTTACCCCGCCGCGCCGGCCCATGCGGCACGGCACGGGCGTATCGGCTTCCCGGTTCAGCCCGCGGGCAGGAGTTTGACGGTCAGCGAACTGCCGTTCGCGATCAGCCCGAACAGCCGATCGATGTTGGGATGTTTGCCGGGATGGGCGCGGGCATCGTCGCTGTGTTCCGCGTACAGGCGCACGCCCTCCTGCGCCGCCTCGGGCGTGATGGCGCCGAAACGCTGTGCCAATGCCGCGTAGACGGCGACCGACCCGGCCTGGCCGGGTTTGTTCTCGAGCGAACCCACCACGGCGCCGCCGGCGTCGAGGAGCTGCAGGCCGCTCAGGTGGGCGGCCGAGGGAAGTTGCTGGAGGTTGTCGGAAAAAGCCATGGCGTGGGAAGGTGGATGTCGGTCAGGCGCCATTGTGCCGCGCCGCAGGACCACCCCCGCTCAGGCCTCCTCGGCCAGCCGCTCCTGCAACTCGGCCTCGACCAGGTGCACCAGTTCCTCCGGATCGACGGGCTTGGCGATGTGGTGGCTGTAACCGGCCTGCAGCGCGCGCACGCGGTCGTCGGGGCCGGCGAAGGCCGTCAGGGCGATCGCCGGCAAGTGGCCGCCATGGATCTTCTCGAGTTGCCGCACCTCTCTCATGAGCGTGTAGCCGTCGAGGTCGGGCATGCCGATGTCGCTGATCAGCAGGTGGGGATGGCGTGCCTCGATGCAGTCGAGGGCCTCGGTGGCGGAGCCGACGGCGTACACGATGGCTCCGCGGTCCTCGAACACGCGCTGCAGCAACTGGCGCAGGTCGGGTTCGTCGTCCACCACCAGGATGCGCGCGCCTGCCAGCGAGGCCTGCTCCGGCCCGCTCCTGCAGCGCGAGGACGCCTGGCGGGCGGACTGGCGACCGGCGGGCGCGGCCTGTGGAGGCGTGGCCATCAGCGGCAGCCGGATCGAGAAACGCGCGCCGCGGCCTTCGCCCTCGCTGTGGGCCGACACGCTGCCGCCATGCAATTCGACCAGGTGCTTGACGATCGCCAGCCCCAGGCCGAGACCGCCGTGGCTGCGGGTGGTGGACGCGTCGTTCTGGCGGAAGCGGTCGAACACGAAGGGCAGGAACCCGGCCGGAATGCCCTGGCCGCTGTCTTGCACGGTCAGCTCGACCCATGCGTCGCGGGTGTCGACGGCCACCTGCACCTCGCCTTGCGCCGGCGTGAACTTGATGGCGTTGGAGAGCAGGTTCCAGACGATCTGCTGCAGCCGGCTCGGGTCGGCGCAGACCAGGGCCCTGCCGCCGTGGTTCCGGCTCAGGAAGCGCAGCCGCTTGGCCTGGGCGGTGGGTTCCAGCGAGGACAGCACGTTGTCTACCACCGTCTGCACGTCGAGCGCTTCCAGGTCCAGGCGCGCATGGCCCGAGATGATGCGGCTCATGTCGAGCAGGTCGTCGATCAGCTTGGCCTGCACGCGCGCGTTGCGCTCGATGGTGTCGACCGCGCGGGCGGTCTCGTTGCCGCTGCCGGTGGCGCGCCGCAGCACGTGGGTCCAGCCGATGATGGCCGCGAGCGGCGTGCGCAGCTCGTGCGACAGCGTGGCCAGGAACTCGTCCTTCATGCGACTGGCATGTTCGGCTGCCATGCGCGCGCCGCGCTCGGCGGCCAGCAGCCCTTCGCGCTGCTGCTCCAGCGCCTTTTGCGAACTGATGTCGATGGTGATGCCGTCGAGACGCGTGGGCACGGTGTCGCGCGGGCCGGTGTAGGCCATGCCCTTGGCGCGCAGCCATCGGCACTGGCCGTCGGGCGACACGGCACGGAACTCGGTGTCGTAGGGCTGCCGGTGGGCCACCGTGCGTTCGATGTCGCGTCGTACGCGTTCGCGGTCGTCCTCGTGCACCATGGCGCAGAAGGTCTCGAACGCCAGCTCGGGCTTGGTGCCGGGGGGCAGCCAGAGCTGGGCGAGCCCGGTGTCGTTGAGGATGACGGTGTCCAGCGGCAGGGGAATGTGGAAGGTGCCCAGCCCGGCGGCGTCGAGCGCGAAGGCCAGTTTCTCGGTGGCCTGCATGGTCTCTTCGCGGGCCACCCGCTCGGCGTCGAACAGGCGCGAGGTCTCGCTGCGCGCCTGGATCTGCTCTTCGAGGTGGCGTGCGGTCTGGTACTGGCGGCGGCGTCCGCGCAAGGCCGATTTGGCGGCGCTGAGCAGGGTTTCCGCATGCAGCGGCCTCTCGAGCAGCACCACGTTGCCGAGGCGCTCGAGGGTGTGCAAGGCCTCGGCGCTGCGGGCCCCGCTGCGCCGGGTGGCCAGCACCACCAGCGGAAAGTCGGACCAGGCGGGCTGCTGCTCCAGCCAGCGCGTCAAGACATCCGTGTCCGGCGGGACCAAGGTCTCCTCGGTGATGAAGGCCATGCCCGCGCCTTCCTGCAGCCGCTCGGCCAGTGCTGGCAGCGAAGGGCACACCTCGGCCTTCAAGCCCTGCTCCACCAGCACCTGGCAGATCACCTGGGCGTCGCGGCCCCAGGGGGCGAGGACGAGAACACGTTCTAGCATCGCGATCAGGCCGATGGCGGGCCCGGAGGCGGCGACAGCATGGGCGTGGTGCCGCGGTAGGACGGCAGCCCCGTGAACACGCCGTCGAAGTCGACGAGCGTCTCGCCGACCTGCAGGCCTTGCGCGCTCAGCCGGAATTCGCGGATGGTCCGTTCGTGGGCGGTCGTGCGGCTCTTTAGGCAGGACACAGCCGAACGCACCTCGCCCTTTATCTCGAAAAAGCGATAGAGCAGGAGGGTGTCGCTGAGGTAGCTCAGGTCCACATCGACCCGCATTTCGCCCACCAGCCCGTGCTGGCCCAGCACCAGCAGGGTGGTGATGCCCTTCTGGTTCAGGAAGGTGAGCATCTCGTGCATGTGCAGCAGCAGGAAACTCTGGCCCGGCATGGCCTGCAGGTAGGCATTGAGGCTGTCGATGGCGACGAAGGTGGTGCGCCGCTGCACGGATTCCACGACCGCGCTGGCGAACTCGCCCGGCGAGAGCTCGGCGGGATCGATCTGCACCACGTGCAGCCGTCCGTCGGCCACATGGGGGCGCAGGTCCATGCCGAGCGCAGCCGCGCGGGTGAAGAAGGTGCCCAGGCCCTCGTCGAAAAGATAGTAGGTGGCATGCTCGCCGCGTTCGAGGGCGGTCAGCATGCAGCGGATGGCGGTGGTGGTCTTGCCGATGCCGGAGGGGCCGGTGAGCAAGGTGTTGGTGCCCGGTACCAGGCCACCGCCCAGCAGGGCGTCGAGGCCGGGTGTTCCGGTGGACATGGGAGCCTGCAGGAATTCGGCGTGGTGCTGCGCCGCCACCAGCCGCGGAAACACCGCCAGGCCGCCGGTCCGCAGGACGAAGTCGTGCGAGCCGCCCTGGTACTTGATGCCACGCATCTTGATCACCCGCAGCCGGCGGCGTTCGGTGCCGAACTCCTGCGCATGCTGCGTGAGGCTGATCACGCCGTGGGCGATGCTGTGCAGCTGCGCGTCGCCTTCCGGACCGGTCTTGTCGTCCAGCAGCAGCACAGTGCAGCGGCGGCTGGAAAAGAAGTGCTTGAGCGCCAGGATCTGCCGCCGGTAGCGCAGCGGTTCCTCGGCCAGCAGGCGCATCTCGGAGAGGCTGTCGAACACCACCCGTACCGGATCGGTGGCCTCGACGCGCTCGACCACGCTCTTGATGGTTTCGCCCAGCTCCAGCTCGGAGGGCAGCAGCACCGATTGTTTCTCGTCCGGGGCCAGGCCGAGTTCGTTGACCAGCTCGAACACCTCGATGCCGTCGAGTGCCCAGCCGTGCGAGCGCACCATGCTGCGCAGCTCGGCGGCGGTCTCGGACAGCGTGATGTACAGCCCCGTCTCGCCGCGCCGCACGCCCTCGAGCAGGAACTGCATCGCCAGCGTGGTCTTGCCCGTGCCCGGCGAGCCCTCGACCAGGTACACCCGACCCGGGGCGAGACCGCCGGCGAGGATGGAATCCAGCCCCGGGATCCCGGTGGACATGCGCTCTTGCAGTTCGGTCGTCATACAAAACCCCTCTCGCGGGCCGGCCCGTGCCGGTGGGCGCGGTGCCCGCGAACACCGCGCGACCGCCATCTCACCTCAGTCCATCCGGACTTCTTTTTGTTCGCCCAGGTCGGTCGGCGGCTGGTGGGTCACCGCCGCCTTGGCCATCTCGTAGAGCTGGACGATCTTGCTGGCCTTGACGTCCCAGTAGTTGGCATGGGTGATCTGCACCCGCACCAGCGCCAGGTCGGGGTCGTCGACCCCGCCCGGAAACCAGGCCTCGGACTGCCTGGACCACAGCTGCTGCTTCTTCGCCCGGTCTTCGACCACGCTGGCCGTGCCGGACACCGAGATGTAGCTGTCGGCGTCCGGGTCGGCATAGACCACGTTGACGGTCGGATCGACCCTCAGGTCGGCCACCGCCTCGCTGCGGCGCGACATGAAGAACCACAGGCTGGACGCCTCGTCGAGCTCGGAGTTCTGCGTCGTCATGGGGCGCGAGTGCAGGTGCCCGTTGTCGTGCCGGGTGGTGAACATCGCGAACTTGATGTCGTGGATCAGTTCCCAGAGGGTTTCTCGTGCTTGCTGGCGGGAGTCGCTCATGGTGTCGTCGCCTTTCGGTGTCGGGCAGTCCGGCAAAATGCCGCATCCGCTGGACCGGTATTGCAGCATTTCCGTTGCTTGCAAGGTGTCGGGAGGGGCCGAGCAGCGCTGTAGGACAGGGCCGTGTCGTCGCCACGCGCCTTAAGCTTCGGTCCTTCCGACACGGTGCCTCCATGCCACTCTACGAAAACGCCCGACTCGTCCGACGCCATCTCCAAAGCCTGCCCGACGGCAGCGAGGTGCTGCTGCACCTGCTGCACGGCGAGGCGGGCGACCTGGGCCGCAAGTGCATCCACCGGGTGCACACCGACCAGGCCGGCCGCGTGCGCTCCGACATCGTCTTTTACTACGACCCCGGGCAGCCCGAAGCCCTGGTCGAGACCGATTTCCTGCTGCTCAGCCGTCCCGGCATGCTGCAGGTGGGTCAGTTGCACCACACCGAATCGCTGTTCAACCGGCTGCACCGCTTGCCGCGCCACGTGCAGGGCTGAGGCGGCCCCGGCAGGCTCAGGCCTGCCACACTCCGTAGCCCTGCTCCCGCAGGCCGATGCCCAGCTCGACCTCCATGTCGCGGGCGCCGTCGTAGGGCATGGGGTTGAACACCTCGTACAGCCGGGGCAACAGCCGCAGCCCGTAGGCCTGGACATAGGCATTGGCCTGGATGCCGGCCTTGTGCCTGTCGAAACGCAGGTCCGGGTCGAGCCCGGTCATGCCGACGTAGACGAAGGGCATGCCGAGCCGGTAGCCGGGATTGGCCGCGCGGAAGCGTGCGCTGTTCCACACCTGGTCGGCGAGTTCGACCACGTAGACGCTGTAGTGATGACGGGGCGGGCGGCGGGCCATGGGGAGGCGGCGGACGGACGAGGACGGGCGGGGCTCGATTCTGGCGCTTCGGGCGGCACGAAAGGCCGGGCTGCGTGAACTAGGCCACGTCCCTGGCGATCATCACTCAAGCGGCGCTCAAAACAGCCGACTACAGTGGACCGCCTGCGAGGCACACATTGGATTCAGCCATGGCCCACGACTCTACCGTCATCGATTCCGACACGCTGCGCGAACAGCTGATGGCCCCCAGCCCGATGCAGCGTGTGGCGGCCTTGCATTCGCTGGAAGTCGAGGCCGAATGCGGCGCCTGCGACGAGCGCGCATCGGTGGCCCATGCCGCGGCCCGTTTCGCGGCCCGCGGGATTCCGTTCTATGCGCTGAACGACCCGCATTACAAGGCCTGGGTCGGCAAGGCAGTCGACTATTGGCAGCGCCTGCACGGCGGTGCCTTCGGGGCAGGCCGGGCCGCGGGGGGAGGCGCGCAGCGCGCCTGAGCCCGGCCGCGTCGGCCCGGGTTTCCCAGGCTTCCTACAATGGGGGTCCCTGTCCCGTGGCGGACAACACCGGCCTCCCATGCAAGACGCACCGCTCGCCGGCACGCCTCCCGTGCCCCAGTCTTCCCCTTCCGCCGCCGCGGCCTCTCCTGCCGAGACCTTCCTGGACGAGGTGCGGCAAAGCCTGGCCGAGCGCAGCTTCGTCAAGCTCGTGCTCGCCAGGCACCGCGGCGCCGAACCGACGCTCAAGCGCGTGGCCGTGCGCCCGGTACCCCTGCGGGGCGAGGCCTGCCTGTGTTTTGTCTACAGCCACACGACCAAGGACCTCACCCGCAACCTGCCCCTGGCTGAAGGCCTGGCGGCGCTGCGTGCGCTGGTCGACGACAGCTTCGGCCATGCGCACCTGATGACGACCGGCGCTGAACTGCAACTGTTGACCAGCAAGAAGGGCAAGCAGACCTTGCTGCGCTCCCGGGCCGAGCATGAGGTCCCGGTCGACGAGGCCCACGACCGCGAGAAGCACCGCTGGATCGCCCAGGACCGTCCCTTCCTGCGCGCGCTCGGTGTCACCGATGCCCGGGCGCAGGTGATTCCGGCGATGTCGCGCAAATGGAAGCAGATCAACAAGTTCGTCGAGGTCTTCGCCGGGGCGCTGGGCGCCGCGCGCCTGGCCGACCCGCTGCGCGGCCGGCCGGTGCAGGTGGTGGACTTCGGCTCCGGCAAGGGCTATCTCACCTTCGCCGTGCACGACTACCTCCGCCACGGCCTGGGCCTGGACGCCCGGGTGACCGGGGTGGAGCTGCGCCAGGACATGGTGCGCCTGTGCGAGCGCGCCGCGCGCGAGGTGGCGGCCGAGGGCCTGCGTTTCGACGAGGGCGATGTGCGCAGCTACACCCCGGCGGCGATCGACGTGATGATCGCCCTGCACGCCTGCGACGTGGCGACCGACTACGCCATCCACCTGGGCTTGCGCGCGGGGGCGTCGGTCATCATGTGTTCGCCCTGCTGCCACAAGCAGATCCGCCCGCAATTGATGAGCCCGCATCCGCTGCGGCCCTTGCTGCAGCATGGTGTGCACCTCGGCCAGGAGGCCGAGATGCTCACCGATGGCTTGCGGGCCCTGCTGCTGGAAGCCGCCGGCTACGACACCCGCGTGTTCGAATTCATCGCGCTGGAACACACCAACAAGAACAAGATGATCCTGGCCGTCAAACGCAGTCAGGCCGGCCCGGCGGACGAGGTGCTGAGGCAGATCCGCGAGTTGAAGGATTTCTACGGCATCCGCGAGCATTGCCTGGAGACCCTGATGCGTGCGGACGCCGCCCTCTGAGAGCGGCGGCACGCTCCGCCGGCCCCTGTTGTTCAGGCGGGCACGGCCCGCTCGGACTTGCTCGGCACGGCTGGCGGCTGGGCCTCGCGGGTGCCCGCGCGCGAGCCGAAGGTGTGGGCGTACACCCAGGTGAATTCGGCGCCCATCAGGAAGATCTGCGCCGAGTAGTAGACCCAGACCAGCATCACCGCCAGCGAGCCGGCGGCGCCGAAGGCCGAGGTGACGCCGGCGCGGCCGATGTACAGGCCGATCAGGAACTTGCCGATGGTGAACAGCAGCGCCGTGACCGCGGCACCGACGCCCACGTCGCGCCAGGCCACCCGCACCCGGGGCATGATCTTGTAGATCATGGCGAAGATGGCGGTGGTGAGCAGGAAACCCACCACGATGTTGGCGACCTGGGCCAGCGTGGCCCAGCCGCCGAAGACCGGCGACCACCATTTCTCGAAGGCCGACAAGGCGGCGCTGAGCAGCAGCGACACCATCAGCAGGAAACCCAGCCCCATGATCATGCCGATCGACAGCAGCCGCGCCCGCAACAGGCTCCACAGCCCGCTGATGCGGCGTGCCGGGGCGCGCCAGATGCGATCGAGCGCGCTTTGCAGCTCGGCGAACACGGTGGTCGCACCGATCACCAGGGCCACCATGCCGATCACCGCGGCGAGGGTGCTTTCGGTCGGTTTGCTGGCACTCAGGAGCAGGCTTTCGACGGCGGCGGCGCCTTGCGCGCCCATCAGCCTTTCCAGCTGGTTGAACACCTCTCCGCGGGCCGCCTCCTGGCCGAAGAACATGCCGGCCACCGAGACCACGATCAGCAGCAGCGGCGCGATCGAGAACATCGTGTAGTAGGCCAGCGCGGCGCCCATGCTGGGCGCATAGTCGTCGACCCAGGCCGCTGCGGCCTGACGGGTCAGCTGCCACCAGGTGGTGGGGCTCAGTCGCGGGTGTCGTCGGGTGTTCACGAGGGCTGAAGCGCGGTTTTCGGCGCCCTGCGGCGTGGAGGCGACCGTCCAGGGCCGGAAGGTGGGTCGGATCGTGCGTGGCAAAGCCGGTAGGCGACGCTCGAACGGATGGCCAGCAGCAGAAAGTGTCTGAACAACATCGTGTTCTCCTTTCGGGTGCTTGAAGGGAAGGCTACGCCCGCACCCGCGGGACGTCAGTCAGTGCGCGCAGGATCGGCGCGTGGGAGTCATCCGACAGCTCGGCTCAGCCGGGCAAACGGTGGGCCCGCAGCCGGCCGACCACCGTTTCGACTTCCTTGAGGAAGTCCTGGTAGCGGATGGGCTTGGTGACATAACCGTCACAGCCGGCATCTCGCATGGTGTCGGCATCGCCCTTCATGGCGAAGGCGGTGAGGGCGATCACCGGCACGTCGCTGGTCAGCGGGTCGGCACGCAGCAGCCGGGTGGCGGCCAGGCCGTCCATGTCGGGTAGTTGGATGTCCATCAGGATCAGGTCGGGCAGCTCCTTGCGTGCCAGGGCCAGGCCCTGGGCGGCGGTTTCCGCCTGCACCACCTGATGCCCGGCGTGTTGCAGGATGGCGACGGTGAGCAGCATGTTCACCGGGGAGTCTTCGATGATCAGGATGCGCAGCATCAGGCGCCTCCAGGCAGGCGCGGCATGCCGCCGGGGGCGTCGCCCCCCGGTGCGGGATGGATGAATGGCCTCGGCCGCGGCATGCAGTGTTCTCCGAACGCGAGCCCCACCACCAGGCAGGGCGTCGCCGGTGCCATTTACGCAGTTTTGCCGCGCGGTGGCATCTGTGAAGTCTTACAGGGGGGGCTGGTCGGCCGGGCTCAAACGACCGTGCGGTCGAGTTCGCCGGGCTCCGAAATCTCGCGCAAGGCGGTGTCGACCTCGCTCTTCTGCCGCGTGGCCAGGTCGCCCAGCGAGACGATGCCGACGATCTCGCGCGAGCGGTCGAGCACCGGCAGGCGGCGCACCTGGGCATCGCCCATCAGCTTGAGCACGTCGTCGATCTGGTCGTCCTCGTTGCACGACAAGGTCTGCGCGCTCATGACCTCCGAGACCTGCGTGCTGCCGGCATCGAGGCCGAGGGCGGTGGCGCGCACGGTGATGTCGCGGTCGGTGACGATGCCTTGCAGCTGCACGCCGTCGTACACCGGCAGGGAGCCGACGTTCAGCTGCGACATCAGCTGGGCCGCGCGCTGGATGGTTTCGTCCGGGCGGACCACGACGACGCGGCGGGTGATGACATTGGCAATGGTGGGCATGGCGCGAATCTCCAGGAATCGGGCCGGAGGCTCCGGCCGGGTGAGGCTGCGGACCGGCGGTGGGCACGCGCTACAGTCCGAAGACGAGGCCTGAGCGTAGGCAGCCGGCTTCGGCGCGTCAGTCGGTGCGCTGCGCCGTTTGCTGTAGGTGCTGTCCCACAGCGGCCGCGACCGAAGATCGTTGAATTGAATAGAACGGAATCCCGATGTCCTCCAGCTTCGATGCGGTGATCGATGCCCTGCTGGCCGCCCGCCAGGGGCCGGCGGCCGATGCCGCGCCGCTGGCCCGCGCGCTCGCCAGCGCCGACGACGCCTACCTGGCCCAGGCGACGGTGGCGAATGAACTCGGCTGGTTCGCCGACGGGCCGCCTCGGCACTGGAAGTCCGGCGGGGCCTCGCGCACGGCGGTGCCGGCCCATGCGCCCTTGCCGCCCGCCGGGGTCTGGCCCAGCCCCGCCGCGGCGGGGGGCTGGCCTTTCCACCAGCGCGGCATCGAGGCCGAAATCGCGTTGCGCCTGGGCCGGCCGGTCGACGCGGCCCTGGCCGCCGTGCTGGACCTGGAGGCGGCCCGCGGCCTGGTCGACGCCATGGCGGTCAGCATCGAGGTCGTCGATTCACGCTGGCAGCAGGCGTTCCAGGCGCCGGCGCTGCTGCGCATGGCGGATGTGCTGTCGCATGGAGCGCTGGTGCTGGGCGAGTGGGTCGCGTTCACGCCGCGCGATTGGCTGGCCCAGGCCTGCCGGGTGCGCATCGGCGAGCGGGAGAGCCTGCACGTGGGTACACACTCCTGCGGGGATCCCTGCTGGGTGCTGGTGGAGTGGCTGCGCCATGCCAGCCGCGACGCGGAGGTACCGGCCGGCACGGTGGTCACCACCGGCACCTGGTGCGGCATGCTGCCGGCCCAGGCCGGCGAGCCGGTGTCGGTGGATTTCGACGGCATCGGCGGCGCCAGGCTGCAGTTGTGAGAGCGTGGTGCCGGGGCGGTGCGCCGCCGGCGCTATCGTTATTCACACTAAGCATATGAGTCATCGGTCTTTGCGTGTTTCTGCACTAAGCCTCAGACTCCCTGGGCCAGCCAGCGGTTATGCTCCAAGGTTGGCCACGGATGCCAGCCTCGCCCTCACCGGGCGTTCCTGCATGCCTGAGCGCGCTGCTGCCCCATCTCCCTTTCTGCCAAGATCATGAGCAATTTCTACGAAGCCAAAGTCCTTTCCGTCCACCACTGGACCGACCGGCAGTTTTCGTTCACCACCACCCGCGACCCCGGCTTCCGTTTCCAGAGCGGGCAGTTCACGATGATCGGCCTGCCGGTGAACGGCAAGCCCCTGCTGCGCGCGTACAGCCTGGTCAGCCCGCACTGGGACGAAACGCTCGAATTCCTGAGCATCAAGGTGGAGGACGGCCCGCTCACCTCGCGCCTGCAGCACATCCAGGTCGGCGACACCGTGCTCATCGGCCGCAAGGCCTCCGGCACCTTGCTCACGCAGAACCTGCTGCCCGGCAAGAACCTGTACCTGCTGTCGACCGGCACCGGCCTCGCCCCCTTCATGGCGATGATCCGCGACCCCGAGGTGTACGAGCTGTACGAAAAGGTCATCCTCGTGCACGGCTGCCGCCAGGTCAACGAACTGGCCTACGACAAGGTCATCACCGAAGAGCTGCCGGCCAACGAGTTCTTCGGTGAGCTGGCGGCGTCCAAGCTCATCTACTATCCCACCGTCACCCGTGAGCCCTTCCGCAACCAGGGCCGCATTCCGGTGCTGCTCGAAAGCGGCAAGCTCACGGGCGACATCGGCCTGCCGCCGGTGAGCCTCGAGAACGACCGCTTCATGCTGTGCGGCAGCCCCGAGATGCTGAAGGACACCCGCGTCTTCTTCGAGAAGCTCGGCATGACCGAAGGCAACATGAGCCACCCTGGCCACTATGTGATCGAACGCGCCTTCGTCGAGAAGTGATGCGCGGGTCCCGGTGCGTGCCGGGACCTCGAGGCCTCAGCTGGTGCCACGGCCTGCCCGCGGGTGTTCAGGACGTTGGCGCGCAGCAGGCCGCAGGCGTGGATTCGGTGATCGCGGGACCCGGGGGCCTGGCTGGCGATGCGAGGCGATGGGTCCTGGCCGGCCGGGCTGCGCCCGTCGTGGCGTGCGACCCGCGCCGGTCCCGGTCGGGGCACGGCATGGACCGTACCGGGTGTCCGGCCCCGGCTCGGCCCAGCTTCAGCCGAAGAAGTGGCGGAACACGTCCGGTTCGTTCATCTCGCGCATCACCATGCCTTGCAGCGGTTCGCTGAAAGGCTGGGGCTTGGGGGTCTCCACCAGGTCGGCCGGCAGCGTGTTGGTCCAGGCCTGGTTGAAGCGGGCGGCGGCCTCGATCTGCTCGGCCGCGTTCGGCACCCGCACGGCTTGCAGCACGGGGGCCAGGGCCGCGCCGGGCGACGACAACGCGTCCCAGTCGATGCTGTCGCGGAACTCGATGCGCTGGTTGGCCGGCATCGGGGCGGCTGGTGCAGATGAGCGGATCATGTGGGCTCCCCTTGCTTCTTTCATGGGATCAAATCTACCGGCCGGGGGGCCGTGGCATAGGCTTGAAAAGCCGGACATCGGGCCGGCAGTTCGATGCCGCGGGCCCCGTTTCGTGACAGGGTCGGCATTTCGCGGGCCTTGACCGGTGCCGCCGCGAAGCGACAAGCCCGCGCAGGGTCAGACTCCACATCCCCGAACCGGCGCCTGCCGCCGGGGCGCCGGCGCCGCGGGTCAAGGGCCGGCCCGCCGACCCGCAGAAGTACGCGGTCGAGGTCAAGCCCAGTGCCATCGACGGGCAGGGCGCGTTTGCCGCCGAGCCGGTGCCGGCACGGCGCAAGATCGGCGAGATCCGCGGCGAAGCCATCAGCGTGAAGGAGGCCCGGCGCCGCGCCAAGGGCCTCGCCCGCATCATGATCGTCGAGCTGTCGGACAGGCGCGCCATCGATGCCTCCGCCTCGGCGGACCCGCTGCGGTTCACCAACCACTCCTGCCGGCCCAATGCGTCGCTGCGCATCCGCCAGGGCCGGGTCGAGTTCTATGCGATGAGGGACCTGGCGGTGGGCGAGGAGATCACCGTCAACTATGGCGAGACCCACCATGAGGGTCGGCTGGCCTGCCGCTGTGGTGCGCCGGCTTGTGTCGGGCGCTTGTAGGCGGGCAGGACACGCTCGCACGGGCTGGGCGTCGGCCCTCAGGGCCGCCCGGCGGCGGTGCGCAGCTCCTGCACCCAGGCGGCATAGGCCGCGCCCTGCTGGTCGGGGTCCATGCGCAGCAGGGAGGACGGGTGCACGGTGATGAAGACCCGCCGCCCATCGGGCCGCAGCAGCCATTGCCCGCGTTCGCTCATCACCGCCACCGCGCGTCCCATCAGCGAGCGGGCGGCGGTGGCCCCCAGGGCCACCAGCGCGTCCGGCTGGACCAGCCGGATCTCGTCTTCCAGCCAGTGCCGGCAGGCGGCGATCTCCTGTTGCGCCGGGGTCTTGTGGATGCGCCGTTTGCCGCGCAGTTCGTACTTGAAATGCTTGACCGCATTGCTGACGTACACCTGCTCGCGCGGCAGGCCGATCTCGTCCAGCGCGCGGCTGAAGACCTTGCCGGCCGGGCCGACGAAGGGCCGCCCCTGCAGGTCTTCCTGGTCGCCGGGCTGCTCGCCGACGAACATCAGCCGTGCCTTCGGCGGCCCCTGGCCCGTCACCGATTGCGTGGCGTGCTCGCCCAGCGGGCACTCGCGGCAGCCGTCGGTGGCTTGCTTCAGGCGTGCCAGCGCTTCCTGTGGATCGGTATCGGGCGCTGTGGCACCGGCCGCGATGCCCACCGTCGCGCGAGCGACCGGCCCGGGAATGCGCCGTGCGGGGATGCTGGCGGATCGCTCGATCATCGCGCCGCTGCGCCGGGGGGCATCGGCCGCCAGGGGCGAAATGAGCCGTGCCTCGGGCAGGTTGTGCCAGTAGCGGCGCGGCATCTCCTTGCGCATCATGGCGAGCTTGAGGCGGGCCGGGTTGAAGATGCTGGCGTAGTAGGTGAGCCAGTGCTGTTCGCCGGCATCGGCCGGCGGGGCCTGCTCGCGCTCGGCGCCCGGGCCGAAGCACAGCGCCTGCCCATCCCAGCGCACGCAGCGTTCGGGGGTCAGGATGGCCCAGCGCATGCGGGCGAAACGGCGGGCGAAAAACGGTGCGGTGGCCTCGACGACATGGTGCTCGGGTTCGAACCAGGCGACGTGCAGGGGCAAGCCACTTGTCGTGTCCCCGCTGCCGGCGTCGGCCGCCACGGCCGGGTCGGGCAAGGGCCTGAACCGCACGAAGGCCTTCATCTTGTGCATGTCGCGCCGCACGGCGGCGGCCATGTGCTCGGCCCGGATGCGATCGGCATCGAGCGGGTCATGGCGCAGGCCCGGCTCGCGTTGGAGCCGCCACAGCAGGCGGTACAACAGCTCGAACCGGGCCGGCTCGCGATGCAGCGACACCTGGTCGCAGAGCTCGCCGAACCAGGCCGGCACACGGGGGGCCGGCGCGGGCTCGGCCAGTACGGGCGGGCCGGCGGAGCCGGGCTCGGGCTGGAACAGCTCGTCCGCGCCGCCGGTGGACCACTCGACCTCGCCGGGTGCGACTCCCTCGGCCAGCAGTCGCCTCGCAGCGGCCCGGAAGCCGCCGGTGTCGGTCGGTCCATCGAGGACGATGGCGCGTGTGCTGGCCGGGCTCATGCGGACGGAGCGGGCAAATCCCGTGCCTCGAACAAGGACGCCTGCCGTGGCGCCGCTGCCAGCCGCGAGGCCAGGTGCGGCGAGTCGAGGCTGGCGCGCGGATGGTGGTCGGCCAGCTGCACGAAGGGCAGCACCTGGCGCAACACCAGCTGCAGCCGCCCCAGGTCGGCCGCGCGCAGCGCCCGGACCCGGCGCGCCTGCAGCAGCTTGTGCACGGTCTTCAGGCCCAGGCCGGGGACCCGCAGCAGCATCTCCTTCGGGGCGGTGTTCAGATCGACGGGGAAGCGCTCGCGGTGGGCCAGTGCCCAGGCCAGCTTGGGGTCGAGCTCGAGCGACAGCATGCCGTCGGCGGCCGGCACGATCTCGTCGTGCGCGAACCCGTAGAAACGCATCAGCCAGTCGGCCTGGTAGAGGCGGTGTTCGCGCAGCAGCGGAGGCGCTCTCAGCGGCAGGCCGCGCGGAGCGTCGGGGATGGGGCTGAAGGCCGAGTAGTAGACCCGCTGGAGACGGTAGCTGCCGTACAGCCGGGCACTGGTGCCGAGGATGCTGCGGTCGTCGGCGGCGTCGGCGCCGACGATCATCTGGGTGCTTTGGCCGGCGGGGGCGAAACGCGGGGCCGGGGCGCGCCGTGGCGGAACCCCGGCCGCGGCACGCGCCGGCGCCGGGCGCGCGGCCTCGCGTGCCTGCTCGCCGAGCACCCGCATGCGGGCCATCGTGCGGCGGATGGCGCCGGCGTCCTTGTCGGGAGCCAGTGCCGCCAGCCCTTCGGCCGTGGGCAGCTCGATGTTGATGCTGAGCCGGTCGGCATGGCGGCCGGCCCGTTCGAGCAGCCCGGCACTGGCGTCGGGAATGGACTTGAGGTGGATGTAGCCCCGGAAATCGTGGTCTTCGCGCAGCGAGCGCGCCACCTCGACCACTTGCTCCATGGTGTAGTCGGGGTCGCGGATGATGCCGCTGCTGAGGAACAGGCCTTCGATGCAGTTGCGGCGATAGAAGTCCAGGGTGAGCGACACCACCTCGTCGACCGAGAACCGTGCCCGTGGCACGTTGCTGCTCACCCGGTTGACGCAGTAGAGGCAGTCGAAGCTGCAGAAATTGGTGAGGAGGATCTTCAGCAGCGAGATGCAGCGGCCGTCCGGGGTGTAGCTGTGGCAGATGCCCGCGCCTTCGGTCGAGCCGATGCCGCGCCCGCCGCCGGAGTGGCGCGCCTCGGTGCCGCTGGACGAACACGAGGCGTCGTACTTGGCGGCGTCTGCCAGGATGGCGAGTTTCCGGTCGAGCTCCATCCAGGCATGGTACTGTATGGATGTACAGCCACGCGGCCTGTGGGGGCTTCGCGGCGGGCCTTGCTCAGGCCCGGCGGCCTAGCCAATCGGCGAGCGCCGCCAGCAGCTGTTGCGGGCTCACCGGTT
The DNA here is from genome assembly GCA_966211755.1 of uncultured Rhizobacter sp. GTDB lineage: Bacteria > Pseudomonadota > Gammaproteobacteria > Burkholderiales > Burkholderiaceae_C > Rhizobacter. The sequence goes on from CBIHOH010000001.1 coordinate 39,541, forward strand.
TCACCAGATGTTCATCGAAGCCCGCTGCACGCGCCCGCTCGCGGTCGCGCGCGCTGCCATAGCCGGTGAGGGCGATCAGGTGCGCTCCGCTGGTGCGCGGGTCGGCTCGCAGCCGGCGCGCCAGCTCGTAGCCATCCATGCCGGGCAGGCCGATGTCGAGCAGCATCAGCCCGGGAAGGAACTCGTCGAGCAGCGCGAGCGCAGCCGGGCCGTCGCCGCAGACACGGGTTTCGTAGCCTTCCGCATCGAGCAGTTCGGCCACCGTGTGGGCGGCGTCGGCGTTGTCGTCGACCACCAGGATGCGGCCGCTGCCGCGCGGCCGCACCGGTGCCGGACGGGTCGCCTCGGCCTCGGGCGGGGCCGCCACGCCGGCTGGCAGGCGCACGCTGATCCGGCTGCCCCGGCCCGCGCCCTCGCTGGCGGCGGCTACGCTGCCGCCATGCATCTGCACCAGGGTCTTGACGATGGCCAGGCCCAGCCCGAGGCCGCCGGCATGCCGGTCTATGGCCTGCTGTCCCTGGGTGAACAGGTCGAACACGTGCGGCAGCAAGTCGGGCGACATGCCGCTGCCGCTGTCTTCGACCAGGATCTCCGCCTGATCCTGCACGCGCTGGACAGACAAGGCGATGCGTCCTGCCGAGGGGGTGAACTTGGCGGCATTGGTGAGCAGGTTGCACAGCACCTGCGTCAGGCGGACCGCGTCGCCCATCACCTGCACGGGTTCGTCCGGCAGGCTCACCTCGACCCGGCGGGCGCGCTTCTCGAACACCGGCTGCGTCAGCTCCAGGGCACGCGCCACCACCGCGGCCAGATCGACCGGCGCCAGCTGAAGCTGGATCTTGCCCTGGGTGATGCGCGACACGTCGAGCAGGTCGTCCACCAGCCGCATCAGGTGGGCCACCTGGCGCTCGATGATGCCGCGTTCGCGCGCCGTGGTGTCCCCCTCGCGCTTGCCCATCAGGTGCAGGGCGGTGACGATGGGCGCGAGCGGATTGCGCAGCTCGTGGCCGAGCATGGCGAGGAACTCGTCCTTCGCCCGGTTGGCCGTCTCGGCCTGCGTGCGCGCGGCCTCGGCCTCGGCATACAGCCGGGCGTTGTCTAGGGCGAGCGCGGCACGCTGGGCCAGCTGGGCGATCAGGGCGCAGTCGTCGTCGTTCAGGTCGCGGCCCGATTCGCCCTGCAGTGCCGCCAATGCACCCAGGGTGCGGCCGCGGGCGATCAGCGGCACCACGAAGGACACGCGCATGCCGATCAACTGCACGAACTTCAGCAGCATCGGGTCGCGGATGGTACGTGCCGCGTCGTCGCGCTCGACCAGCCAGCGGTGCGGCTTGCCGTGCGCGGCGGCCCAGGCGAGCGAGCCGCGCACGTCGGGCCGCGCCGGCATCTGGCGGACCAGTTCGGCGCCCTCGCGTGCGCGGTCGGGGTCGGCGTGGTGCATCAGCACCTGCTGCAGGTTGCCGTCGCTGTCGATCAGGTCGATGCGGCACCAGTCGGCCAGGGACGGCACCATGATGGAGGCGATGGCTTCCAGCGTGGCGTGGGGCTCGAGCGAACCCGACAACACCGAGCCGGCCGTGGCCAGCAGCTCCAGGCGGCGCCGCGCCGCCTCGACCGCCGCACGCGAGCGCCGCTCGGCATCGAGCAGGCTCTCGCGCTCGGCCTCGTTGGTGGCGCGCTGCGCGGCGGCGGCCAGCAGCGCATCGGCGACGGCCTGCACCTCCTGGATGTCGCTGCGCACCCGCTGGGGCGGCGCTCCTTCGCCGAGGGCCTGCGCCACCTGGCGCAGCTGGCCGATGGGCCGGTTGATGCTGCGCGCGACGGCCAGGGCCGCCAGCGTGGCGCCGATCAGCGACAGCAGGATGCCGCCGCCGTAGCCCATCAGGGAACCGTAGGCCCCGGCGGTCAGGTCGGCCGCCGGGATGTGGATGACCACGGTCCAGCCCGACTCCTTCAAGCGCGTGAAGGCGGTGTAGACCTGCTCGCCCTCGAGCGATACGGTGAGGCCGGTGCTTTCGTCGGCGCGGCCGGCCAGCAGCTTCTGCACGCTGGGCGTGGGCGGTTGGCCGATCGATTTCTCGTGGTCGCGCGAGCGGGCCACCCGGTGGCCGGTGGCGTCGAACACCGAGACCACCCAGCCGGCCGGCACCTGTTGGCGCTTGACCACGTCGAGCACGGCCTGCGGCCGCAGTGCGCTGGTCAGCACATAGCGCAACTGGCCCTCTTTCTTCACCGGCACGCGCACGGCAAAGGCGTAGCTGCCCTTGGCGCCGGGCGCCAGCTCGCCGATGACCGGTTTTTGCTCGCGCACGGCGTGCACGAAACTCGCCTTGTCGACGATCGCCGGCTTGGGCTGCTCGAACGACACCGAGGTGCTCATCAGCACCTGGCCGATCGGGTCCGCGAGCATCACCAGCACCCAGTCCTTCTGCGACGCCAGCACCCGCTGCGCGCGCGCCTGGAAGGCGCGCGGGTCGTCGTTCTGCAGTTCGGTCGAGGTGCCCATCACCTCCAGCACCGCCACGGCGCGGTGCAGCTCGGAGTCGACGGCGATGGCCAGGGCGCGCGAGATGTCGGTCGCCGCACTGCGCATCTCCTCGCGTTGCTGGGCCACCAGGGCGAGCAGGCTGAAGCCGGCGCTCAAGGCCAGTGGCACGATGCCGGCTGCGGCCAGCAGGAAGAGCCGGCGCCGCAGCGGAACGTGGCGCGGGCTCAAGCCTGGGCTCCCCGAGGGTTGGGGCCTTCAGCGCGGCGGAGGAAATGGCACAGCGGTGTGAGCAAGACGGCAAGCACGAACGACATGCGGTGGACGGGCCCGTCACCCTCGGTGTGCCGGGACGAAGCCGGACCGGTCTGGGTCCGACGGCAAAGTGTAGCGCCGCCGCCCGGCAGTCCGGCGTTCAACAGGGCAGCCAATGCAGGCTGAACAGCCGCTGCGGATCGACCCAGACCGGCCCCGGCCCATAGCCGGCGCGGTGTGCGAGGTCGCGGAAGCTGTCGATGCTGAATTTGTAAGAGTTTTCGGTGTGCAGGCTTTCGCCTTCGTCGAATTCGAACGACTGGCCGGCCAGCCGCACGGTCTGGCGCCGCCGGCTCAGCAGATGCATCTCGATGCGCTGCTGGCGCGGCTCGTAGAACGCGTAGTGGGCGAATTGCTCGGGCCGGAAATCGGCGCCGAGTTCGCGGTTGGCGCGAACCAGCAGGTTGCGGTTGAAGGCGGCGGTGACACCGGTCGCATCGTTGTAGGCACGGTGCAGCATGGCCGGCTCCTTGACCAGGTCGACACCGATCAGCAGGCCGCCTCCGGCCAGGCTGCGGCGCGCCTGGCGCAGGAAGCGCTCGGCCTCGGCCGGGTCGAAGTTGCCGATCGACGAGCCGGGGAAGAAGCCGACCCGGCGGGCGCTGGGCGGCAGCTCCAGGGGCCGGGTGAAATCGGCCGCGATCGGCTGCACGACGAGGCCCGGGTGGTCGCGCCGCAGCTGCTCGGCCGAGCCTGCCAGATGCTCGGCCGAGATGTCGACCGGGATGTAGCGCCGGGGCCGCTCCAGCGCCTCGAGCAGCACGCGCACCTTGGTGGCCGAACCGGCGCCGAACTCGACCAGGTCGGCCGCCGGGCCGATCAGCCGTGCCATCTCGCAGGCATGGGCGGCGAGCAAGGCGAATTCGGTGCGCGTGGGGTAGTACTCGGGCAGGTCGCAGATGCGCTCGAACAGCCGCGAGCCGGCCGCATCGTAGAAGAACTTGGGGGCGATGCGCCGCGGCCGCTGGACCAGCGCCGACAGCAATTCGCGTTCGAAATCGCCGCACGTCTCGAGCGCCGGGCCGGGTCCGGATACGTACGGGTGCGGGACACAGGCCGTCATGGGTCGGGGCTCACAAGTCCCGGGCCAGGCGCAGCCCGGAGAACTGCCAGCGCGCGGCAGGCGGAAAGAAGTTGCGGTAGCTCGGCCGCACATGGCCCGGCGGCGAGGCGCAACTGCCGCCGCGCAGCACCATCTGCCCGACCATGAACTTGCCGTTGTATTCGCTCGCCACGCCGGCCAGGGGACGGAAGCCTGGGTAGGGGTCGTAGGCCGAGCGGGTCCATTCCCAGACCTCGCCCAGCCCGCGCAGCCCCGGGCCGGGTGTGGGCGCCTGGGGCGTGGGCAGCGCGGGTTCGGGGCGCGGGGCGAGGCCGCCGGCGCGCCGAACGGCGGCTTCCCACTCGAACTCGGTGGGCAGCCGCGCCCCGGCCCAGGCCGCATAGGCAGCCGCCTCGAACAGGCTCAGATGGCTGACCGGCGCCTCGAGCCGCAGCGGGCCCGGCCCGAACAGCGAGAACTGCCGTGTCGCGGCTCCCTGGACCAGGCTCCAGTAGAGCGGTGCTTCCCAGGCGCCCGCCTGCACGGCGGCCCAGCCGTCGCTGAGCCACCAGTGCGGATCGCGGTAGCCGCCGTCTTCGATGAAGGCGAGGTAGTCGCGACAGCTCACCGGCCGATTGGCCAGCTGGTAGGGGCGCAGCAAGGTGTCGTGCCGCGGTGTCTCGTTGTCGAAGGCGAAACCTTCGCCCGCGTGGCCGATGGACAGCTGGCCGCCTTCGAAGTCGATCCAGGTGAGGGCCAGCGGGGGCGGCGCGGGCCAGGCGGCGCTGCGGTCGAGGCGGTAGGCCGGTTGCAGCGGATTCAGCGACAGCAGGTGCAGCAGGTCGGTGAGCAGCAGCTCCTGGTGCTGCTCTTCGTGGTGCAGCCCGAGAGTGAGCTGAGGCTCGGCCTCGGCGAAGGCGGCGTCGCTGCCGTGGGCGATGAACTCGTGCATGGCCGCATCGACGGCCGCCCGGTAGGCCTGCACCTCCCCGATGCCGGGGCGTGTCAGCAGGCCGCGCCGGGAACGGGGATGGCGCGGTCCCAGCGACTCGTAGTACGAATTGAACAGGAACGCGTAGTGCGGGTGGAAGGGCCGGTAGCCTGCGGCGAAGGGCTCGAGCACCAGGGTCTCGAAGAACCAGGTGGTGTGGGCCAGATGCCACTTGGCCGGGCTGGTGTCGGGCATCGATTGCACACACTGGTCCTCCGCCGACAAGGGCGCCACCAGTTCGCAGGAGCGTTCGCGGACCGCGCGGAAGCGGGCCGCGAACTCGGCGCGCGACCTGGGGGCGGGTCCTCGTGCAAGTGCGGAAAGAGGCGCGGCCATGGGCTTCGGAAGGGGATGGTGTCTCCGGCACGCCCGGTGCGCGCCCGAGAATCCACCTTAGCAGCCAGCTTTGTCCGCCGCAAACCGACACGCCAAACCCGCACGTCCGCCTGGCCATCGGCGGCCCGGGTTTGCGCCTGGCCGGACTCGGTGCTAGGAACGCGGGCCCAGGCGGCCGGCGTCCCCCGCCCGCGATGCATCAATAAAGAATGCGGCAGCGGATCGTGTCCGGGATGGCGCAGAGTTCGTCCAGCGCCACCAGGCTGGCCGAGCTGTCGACATCGATCACCACGTAGCCCACCTGCTCGTTGGTCCCCAGGTACTGGGCGGCGATGTTGATGCCGGCCTGCGAGAAACGCTGGTTCACCTGCGCCAGCACGCCCGGCACGTTGCGGTGGATGTGCAGCAGGCGGCTGCGCCCGGCATGTTCGGGCAGGGACACCTCGGGGAAATTGACGGCGGTGGCGGTCGAGCCGTTGTTGCTGTACTTGATGAGCTTGGCGGCCACCTCGCGGCCGATGTTGGCCTGGGCCTCGGCCGTCGAGCCGCCGATGTGGGGCGTGAGCAGCACGTTGTCGAAGCGCGTCAGCGGCGACTCGAAGCGCGCGTCGTTGCCCTCGGGCTCGACCGGGAACACATCGATCGCCGCGCCGTGCAGGTGCCTGGCCTCGAGCGCGGCGGCGAGGGCGTCGATGTCGACCACGGTGCCGCGCGAGGCGTTGATCAGGTGGCTGCCGGGTTTCATGCGTGCGATCTCGGCCGCGCCGATCAGGTTCACCGTGCTGGCCAGCTCGGGCACGTGCAGGCTCACCACATCGGAGACGGCGAGCAGGGCGTCGAGCGTGGCGAGCTGCCGCGCATTGCCGAGCGGCAGCTTGGCCTCGATGTCGTAGAAGGCGACCGACATGCCGAGCTGCTCGGCCAGCACCCCGATCTGCGTGCCGATGTGGCCGTAGCCGACGATGCCCAGCGTCTTGCCGCGCACCTCGTACGAGTTGGCCGCGCTCTTGACCCAGCCGCCGCGGTGCAGGATGGCGTTCTTCTCGGGGATGCCGCGGACCAGCATGACCAGTTCGGCCAGCACCAGCTCGGCCACGCTGCGCGTGTTGGAGAACGGGGCGTTGAAGACCGGGATGCCGCGCTTCGCGGCGGCCCGCAGGTCCACCTGGTTGGTGCCGATGCAGAAGCAACCGATGGCGGTCAGCTTGGGCGCCTTGGCCAGCACCTCGTCGGTGAGGAAGGTGCGCGAGCGGATGCCGACGAAGTGCGCGTCCGCCAGCACGGCTTCGAGCTCGTCCCCGGCCAGGGCCTTGGGCGAGACGACGATCTGCGAATAGCCGTCCTGTTGCAAGGCCTCCACCGCCCAGGGATGGATGCCCTCGAGCAGGACGAATTTGAGTTTTTCCTTGGGTACCGACAAACGGGTGGTCATGCGACAGGGCTCCTGATGGGGCCCACAGATTATCCGCATGTGCAAGACCTTGCCCGGAGCGGGACGGCCTGCAGCCGGCAGCGGGACGGGCCTCCCCGGAGGGGTCACGCCGGCAGGGCCTGCTCGATCTGCTGCTGCGCCGAGGCGATGCCCTTTTGTTCGGCCTCCGGCCCCATCGCCAGGCCCTCGGCATACACGAACTGCAGGTCGGTCATGCCGAGGAAGCCGAAGATCGCCTGCAGGTACGGAACCTGGCTGTCGGCCGGGGTGCCGCGGTAGAGCCCGCCGCGTGTCAGGGCCACATAGACCTTCTTGCCGGTCAGCAGGCCCCGCGGGCCCTGGTCGGTGTACTCGAAGGTGACCTTGGCCCGGGCGATCGCGTCGATCCAGTTCTTCAGCGCGGCCGGCACGCCGAAGTTGTACATCGGCACCCCCAGCACCAGCACGTCGGCGGTCTGGACTTCCTTGATCAGCGCGTCGTCCTGGGCCACCCGCGCCGCCTGTTCGGGGCTGCGGCTCTCCGCCGGGGTGAACAAGGCCTGCAAGGTCGCCTCGTCGAGCGGCGGATGGGGCGTGCGGCCGAGGTCGCGCAACGTGACGCTGGCACCTGGTTCGGAGGCGAGCAGGCGCTCCACCAGGGTGTTGGCCAGGCGGGTGGACACCGAACCCTGGGTGCGGGCGCTGGAGAGGATTTGCAGGATCTTCATGGACAACCTCGGTGGGAGAAGTGGCGATGTACGGACTTTATTTGTCCCAAAATCGATGCGGAAGCCGTCTGAATGGATAATATTGTTCCTCTTGGGGAACAGTGAGGCGCCCATGTCGCTGGAAGCGAACGATCTGCTGCTCTATGCCCGTGTCGTCGAGGAGGGCAGTTTCAGCCGCGCCGGCGAACGCCTGGGCCTGCCGAAATCGACCGTGTCGCGGCGCATCGCCGCGCTCGAGGCGCAGCTCGGCGAGCGCTTGCTGCTGCGCACCACCCGCAAGCTCACCGTGACCGACCTGGGCCACAGCGTGCTCGAGCACGCGCGCCAGGTGGCGGCCGAGGTCGAGGCGGCCTCGGCCCTGGCCCAGCACCGCCAGCTCGAGCCGAGTGGACGCCTGCGGCTGTCGATGCCGGGAGACATGGCCAATGTCGTGCTGGGCCAGTTGATGGCGGACTTCATGGCACGCTATCCGGCCATCCAGCTGGAGGTGGATGTGTCGCCGCGCCGGGTCGACCTGATCGGCGAGAACTACGACCTGGCCATCCGCATGGGCGATCTCGGCGACGACGCCTCGCTGGCGGCGCGTCGCATGGCCGACTTCGAGGTGGGCTTGTATGCCTCGCCCTCCTACCTGGCGGGAAAGGGTTCGCCGAAGCACCCGCGGGATCTGCTGGGGCACCAGGCCTTGCAGCTCGTCAACCAGCAGCGCGAGGCGAGGCCGTGGGTGCTCGCCCGCGGCGAGGAACGCTGGGAAGGCCTGCCGCCCTCGCGGGCGACCGGCAATTCCCCCGAGCTGTTGATGCGCATGGCGCGGGCCGGCGCAGGGATTTGCGCGGTGTCGTCCCATTTCGCGGAACCGTATGTGCGCAGCGGCGCGCTGCTCCCGGTGCTGGCCGACTGGGCGCTGCCTTCCGTGCCGGCCTGGCTGGTCTTTCCCGGCCGGCGGCTGATGCCGGCGCGCACCCGGGTCTTTCTGGAGGCGCTGGTGGAGGAGTTCTCGGCCCCGCGCTGCCAGGCCCAGCGGGACCGGGTCGAGGCGCAGCGCCGGCAGCGGATCGCGGCGGCGCGCCAGGCGGGCTGAGGCGGCGCCCGCCGCAGCGGACGCCGCCGCAGGGCAGCAGGATCAGGGAATCTTTTCCTACAGCCTCGCGGGCAGCTTCGCATGGGCCTACGCTGCTGCTGCACCTGGGGCGGGCTGCGCCTGTCCGGTGCAGTCCTTCCTCGTCCACTCCGGGAGCGCCCATGAACGCCGTAGACCTGTTGATCGACCAGCACCGCTCACTCGAATCCGACATGCAAACCCTGCTCGACACCGAAGACCCGGCACGGCGGGCCCGGCTGCTGGCCCGGGTGGGCGACCAGCTGACGGTGCACATCGCTTCCGAGGAACAGGTCTTCTATCCGGCGGTCAAGGCCCGGCGGACCGAGGACATCCTGCTCGAGTCGCTGGAGGAGCACTTGTCGCTCAAGCGCCTGCTCGCCGACCTGCTCGAGCTCGATCCCGCCGCGCCGACCTTCGCGCCCAAGTTCAAGGTGCTCGGCGAGCAGACCGAACACCACCATCACGAGGAAGAGGAGCACCTTTTTCCCCGGGTGCGCCAGCTGTTCGATGCGCCGCAACTCGAGCGCCTGGGCCTGGAGATGATGGCGCTGCAGCAGCAACTGCGCAGCGAAGGCGACCCGCGCGAGGCGGTGGCCGGCGAGACCGACCGGGCGGCGCCGCTGTCCTGAAGGGGCGCGCGGCCGCCGGACGGGACGCCGTCCTACAGCGGCACGGCGGTGTGCTGGCTAAGCTGGGGACTGGTGCCGCCAGCCCTGTCGAGACAGCGGCTGCGGCGGCGCTCCACCTCAAGGAGACCCCCATGATCCGTGCCCTCGCCCTGTTCATCGGCTTGACGCTGGTCGGCCTGTTCGCCCTGCTCAACTGGACGGCCTTCGTGACGCCGGTTCCCTTGTCGCTCGGGTTCACCACCGTCCAGGCGCCGCTCGGGCTCACCATGCTGGGCGTGGTGGTGTTTCTCGGCCTGCTGTTCACCGTGTGGGCGGTGTCCATGCAGGCCAGCACGCTGGTCGAGAACCGCCGCCAGAGCCGCGAGCTGCAGTCGCAGCGCGAGCTGGCCGACAAGGCCGAGCAATCGCGTTTCACCGAGCTGCGCAGTTTCCTGTTCACCGAGTTGCAGAAGCTGACCCTGTCGAACGAGGAGACCCGCGAGATGGTGGCCGCCCGCCTCGAACACATGCAGCAGGCGACGGCGGCCTCGCTGGATGAAATGGCCAACATCGTGTCGGCCAGCATCGGCGAACTCGAGGACCGCCTGGAGCGTGCGCGCCTGCTGCCCTCCGAGTACGAGCACGACGCGTTGATCAGCCGCTGAAGGGCGTGTTCCCCCGGCTTGCACAGCCGCCGGCGCCTCCTGCGGCGCTGGCGGCGTCTGCCCGGGCAGGCCCGGTCAGTGGCTGTCGGCCGCCGGCTCGGCGGGGGCCGTGCCGTCGTCCGGCGCGTGGTGCGCGCGCCGCCTGAACAGCCGCGCGCCCAGGTGCGCCAGGTCGTCCACGTAGGTGAACACCACCGGAATCACCAGCAGGCTGAGGAAGGTCGAGGTGATCAGGCCACCGATGACCACGATGGCCATGGGCGAGCGAAAGCCCGGGTCGGCCCCGATGCCGAGGGCGATGGGCAGCATGCCGGCCCCCATGGCGATGGTGGTCATGACGATGGGGCGGGCGCGCTTGTGGCAGGCGTCGAGCAGGGCGTCCCAACGGCTCAGGCCCCGGTCGCGGCGCGCCACGATGGCGTACTCGACCAGCAGGATCGAGTTCTTGGTGGCGATGCCCATCAGCATGATGAGGCCGATCATCGCCGGCATGGAGACGGCGGTGTGGGTGACGAACAAGGCCAGGAAGGCGCCCGGAATCGACAGCACCAGGGCTGCCAGGATGGTCACCGGTTGGACGAAGTCCTTGAACAGCAGCACCAGCACGACATAAATGCACATCACACCGGTCAGCATGGCGATCCCGAAGCTGGCGAACAGCTCGCCCATGGCCTCGGCATCCCCGATGGTCGCCTGGATCACCCCCGGTGGCAGCTTCTGCAGGCTGGGCAGCGCCTGTGCTTCCTTTTCCACGTCGCCCAGCGGTTTCTGGTTCAGCTCGATCTCGAAGTTGATGTTGCGCTGGCGGTCGTAGCGGTCGATCTGGGCCGGGCCGCTCTCGATGGACAGCTGGGCGACGTTGCCCAGCGTGACCGGCCCGTGCGCCCCGGGCACCGTCATGCGCGACAGCAGATCGAGGTCGGTGCGTGCATCGGCCGGCAGCCTCACCACCACCGGCACCTGTCGCTGCGACAGGTTCAGCTTGGCCAGGCTCTGGTCGTAGTCGCCGGCGGTCGCGACCCGCAGCGTGTCGGCGATCGCGGCCGAGGTCACGCCGAGGTCGGCCGCGCGCGCGAAGTCGGGCCGCACGATGAGCTCGGGCCGTACCAGGCTGGACGACGAGGTCACGCTGCCGATGCCGGCCATGCCGCGCAGGTCGCGCTCGACCAGGCGCGCATGTTCGCCGAGCGTGCGGCCGTCCTCGCCGGCCAGCACCAGGACGTATTTCTCGCCCGAGGCGCCCAGCCCGACGTTCACCCGTGCGCCGGGCAGCACGGCGAGGGCATCGCGCATCTGGGCCTCGATCTCCTGCTTCTTGATGCCGTGGCGTTGGTCCCGCGGCGTCATGTTGATCGTCAGCGTGGCCTTGCGCGCTTCCGGCGCACCGCGGGGCTCGAAGGGATTGGCGCCGGTCGAGCCGCCGCCGATGGCGGTGTAGACCAGCTTGACATGCGGGTTCTTCTGCAGGATCGCGCGCGCCTGCTCGGCCAGTTCCAGCGTCTGCTCGAGCTTGGAGCCGGGCGGCAGCGTCAGCGTCACCTGGGTCTGCGACAGGTCGTCGGCGGGAATGAAACCGGTGGGCAGGAACTGCACCAGCCAGAACGAGGCCACGACGAACGCCAGCGCGGCCAGCGTCGTCTTGATGCGGTGCTTCAGGCACCACTGCGCCCAGCGCATGTAGATGGCGACCCAGCGCCCTTCGTGGTGCTCGCCCTTGGGCCGGTGCAGCACGTAGGCCGCCATCATGGGGGTCAGCAGACGCGCCACCACCAGCGAGAAGAACACGGAGACGGCGGCCGTCCAGCCGAACTGCACGAAGAACTTGCCCGGCACGCCGCTCATGAAGGCGGTGGGCAGGAAGACCGCGATCAGCGTGAAGGTGGTGGCGATCACCGCCAGCCCGATCTCGTCGGCCGCTTCCATCGCCGCCTGGAAGGGCGTCTTGCCCATGCGCAGGTGGCGCATGATGTTCTCGATCTCGACGATGGCATCGTCGACCAGGATGCCCACCACCAGCGAGATCGACAGCAGGGTCACGCCGTTGAGGCTGAAGCCGAGCAGGTACATCACGCCGAAGGTCGGAATGACCGACAGCGGCAACGCGGTGGCCGAGACCAGCGTGGCGCGCCAGTCGCGCAGGAAGAACCAGACCACGATGATGGCGAGCAGGGCGCCCTCGTACAGCAGCAGCATCGAGCTGTCGTAGTTCTCCTGCACCGGATCCACGAAGTTGAAGGCTTCGGTGACGGTGATCCCGGGATGTTCGGCCTTGAGCGCCTCGAGCCGGGCGCGGACGCCGGCGGCCACCTCGGTTTCGCCGCCGCCCCGGGTGCGGGTGATCTCGAAACCCACCACCGGCTGGCCGTTGAGCAAGGCGGCGGAGCGTTTTTCGGCGACGGTGTCGCTGACCTTCGCCACCTGGTCGAGGCGTACGTAGCGCCCGTTGCTCAGCGGGATGTCGATCTGCGCCAGCTCCTGCGCCGAGCGCACGGTGGCGATGGTGCGCACCGTTTGTTCGGCGCCCCCGAGGTCGGCGCGGCCGCCCGAGGCTTCGGTCTGGATCTGGCGCAGCTGGCGCGAGACCTCCGCCGCGGTGGTGCCCAGCGCCAGCAGCCGCGCGGGATCGAGCTCGATCCGCACCTCGCGGGCCACCCCGCCGACCCGCGCCACCGCGCCGACGCCGCGCACGCTGAGCAGCGCCTTGGTGACGGTGTTGTCGACGAACCAGCTCAGCGCCTCCTCGTCCATGCGGGTCGAACCCACGGTGTAGGTCAGGATGGGCGAGCCGGACAGGTTGACCTTGGCGATGATCGGGTCGCGCAGGTCGGCGGGCAGGTCCGAGCGCACCCGCGAGACCGCGTCGCGCACTTCGTCCACCGCGTCCTGGGTGGCGACCTCGAGCCGGAATTCGACCGTGAGGAGGGCCGAGCCGTCCTGCAGCTTGGTGTAGATGTGCTTGACCCCCTGCACCGTGGCGAGGGAATTCTCGATCTTGCGCGCCACCTCGGTCTCGAGTTGCGTCGGCGAGGCGCCGGGCAGGGAGGCGGTGACGGTGACGGTGGGCAGGTCGATGTCCGGGAAGTTCTGGATCTTCATCGAGCGGAAGCTCATCAGGCCCACGATGGTGAGCATGATGAACAGCAGGACGGCCGGAATCGGGTTGCGGATCGACCAGGAGGAGACATTCAGCATGGCCGGCTCCTTACCGGCGGGCGGCCGAGGCAGCCGCGGCCGCGGCCTGCACCACCCGGACCGTGTCGCCATCGCCCAGGAAGCCGCCACCGGAGGCGACCACGTTGGCTTGCGGGTCGAGGCCGCCGACGATCTCGATGCGGTCGCCGAACCGGCGGCCGATTTGCACCTTGGTCTCGGCCACCTTGCCGTCGGCGCCGACCCGGTGGACATAGGTGAACCCGTCGCGCAGCTGCACGGCGCTCTGCGGCAGGGCCAGGCCGCGTGCCGAGCCGACCTCGATGTCGCCGCGGGCGAACATGCCGGCGCGGGCGCCGGAGGTGGCGCCGAGGTCGATGTAGACCAGTCCGTTGCGGGTCTGCGCATCGACGGTCGGCCCGACCATGCGCACCTTGCCTTCGATGGGCTCGCCTCCCTCGGCCTGCAGCTTGACCGGCATGCCGGCCCTGATGCGGCCGAGGTCTGCCGAGGGCACCTCGGCCCGCCATTCGAGGCGGCCCTGGCGGATCATGCGGAACAGCTCCTGGCCGGGCGGCGGCACCGCGCCCACGGTGGCGCTGCGCGCCGAGATGATGCCGCTGTCCGGGGCCAGCAGCCGGGTCTGGCCGAGGCGCAGCTGCTGCACCCGGGCGGCCGCCCGCTGTGCCTCCAGCCGCGCCTGCGCGGTGCGCTCGGCGGTGAGGTACTGGTTGATCTGCTGTTCGCTCAAGGCGCCGGTGGCCTTGAGCTCGCGGGCGCGATGGGCGTTGGCCGCGGCTTCGGCCAGGCCGGCCTCGGCTTCGGCCACGCTGGCGCGGATCTGGGCCAGGTTGGCCTGCACCGTCTCGGGTGCGAAGCTCGCCAGCACCTGGCCGCGCTGGACCACGTCGCCCACGTTCACGCGCACCTCGGCCAGACGCAGCCCGGCGATCTCGGTGCCCACGCTGGCCTCCTGCCAGGCGGCGATGTTGCCGGCGGCGCTGACACGCAGCGGCAGCTCCATCTGCTGCAGCCGGGTCACGGTGACGGTGAGTGCGGGCCGCGCGGCAGCGGCCGGCTGGGGGGCGGCCGCGTTCACCTTGAAGGCCAGGGCGGTGGCGCCGAGCAGCCCGGCCAGGGCCAGGGTCAGGAGAAGGGGGGGGAGACGACGGTTCATGGTGGGCATGCGAAGGAGTCCGGTGGGCGTCGGGGGGGGATCAGCGGCCGGGCGAGGCGCCGGCTGCTGCGTTGCCGGGGGTGTCGAGCGCCTCGTGCCAGCCGCCGCCGAGCGCGCGGTACAGGCTGATCCAGGCGCCGGCGCGTTGGCGCTGCAGCTCGATGAGCGTGGTCTGCGCCAGCACGGTGCTGCGGCGGGCGTCCTCCAGTTCGAACAGGCTGCCCAGGCCGCCCTGGTAGCGCGACTCGGCGGCCCGGTAGGAGCGCTCGAAACCTTCGGCCGCGATGCGGGCGTTCTCGTGGCGGGCGTCGGCGCTCTGCAGCTGCACCAGGGCCTGCTCGACCTCGCGCACCGCGTCGCGCACCTCGGCGCGGTAGACCAGCACCGCCTCGTCATGGCGGGCGCGCGCGGCGTCGACCCGGGCGGCGCGGGTGCCGCCGTCGAACACGGGCAGGGTGACGGCCAGCGGGCCGATGCTCCAGGTGCTGCCCTCGGCCGTGCCCAGGCCTGACTGCAGGCGCACGGCGCCGATCGAGCCGTTCAGGCTCACCCGCGGCAGGCGGTCGGCACGCGCCTGCGACACCTCGGCAGCGGCGGCCGCCACCTCGCGTGCCGCGGCGTACAGGTCGGGACGCTGGTTGAGCAGGTCGGCCGGCACCGCCTGCACGCTCCAGCCGGCCGGCTGCGGCAGCCGGCCCTGGCCCGCGAGCAGCTGGCTGCGCAGCGCGGCTTCGTCCACGCCGGCCAGTGCCACCAGGGACTTGAGCTGCAGCTCGCATTGCGCCCGCTGCGCCTCGAGCTGGCTGTCGGCCTGCGCCGCGCTGGCGCGTGCCAGCGCGGCCACGGCAGGCGCCTGGAAGCCGGCCTTGGCGCTCAGCTCGGTGAGGCGGGAGGTTTCGTTGCGCGAGCCGGCGTCGAGCCGGGCCTGGGCCAGCAGGGCTTCGCAGCTGCGCAGGCCGAGGTAGCTGCCGGCGACTTCGGCCGCCAGCGCCACCCGTGCCTCGTGCCAGCCGGCCTGGGCGCCTTCGAAGCGGGCCTGTGCGGCGCGGCGCCCGGCGCGGCGGCCGCCGAAGAGGTCGATCTCCCAGCCGGCCTGCAGCCCGGCCGCTTCGCTGGTGCCCACCGGCAGCGTCAGGTCCTGCCTGCCGCGTGCCGCGCTGGCGCTCGCGTCGAGCTGCGGCAGCAAGGCGGCGCCGGCGGCGGTGCGGCCGGCGCGTGCCTGTTCGATGCGCGAACGCGCCGCCGCCAGTGTCGGGCTGACGGCCTGCGCCGAGGCCATCAGCGAGGACAGCACGGGGTCGTCGAACTGCTGCCACCAGGTGTCCAGGTCGGCCAGCCGGCCGTTGTGCGGCAGCGGTGCCTGCCACGCGGCCGGGGCGACGGCATCTGCCGGGGCGGCGGCGGGCACGGCGGCCGGGCCGGCGCAGCCGGCCAGGAAGGAGGCGGTCAGCAGCATCGGCAGGAGGGCGGGCGTCTTCATTTCTTCTTGTCTTTCAAGGCTGCGGGCAGTGCGGCACGGCGGCCGGCCTCGGCCCGCACCATGGCCTCGGCGTACATCACGAGGCGGTCGGCCCACAGGCGGGCGGCCTGGCGCTGCGAGTTGAGCCGAGGCGCCACGGTGTCGGTGACGTCGCGGCCGACGTAGAGGTGCACGCCGAGCGCGGCGATGCTCAGCGCCAGGCGGTGCACGTCGTCGTCCGCGCGCTGCAGGCCCAGGTGCCGGCACAGCACCGTCACCAGGGCCTCGTGCTGGGGACGGATGTGGTGACGGATCTCGTCCTCCCACAGCCCGGTGGGCTCCAGCATCTCCCGGAAATGCAGTTTCATGCAGTCGCGCATCGTCTCGTCGCGCTGCCAGGGCTCGATGAAGGTGGCGTACAGGCCATACAAGGCCTCGGTGAGCGAGAGGGCCGGGTCGCTGTAGCGCGCGATGCTGTCCTCGGTCTTTTCCAGCGGCTCGAAGAACACCGCCCGGTACAGCCCGGCCTTGTCGCCGAAGTAGTAGCTGATGGCGGCCACATTGGTCTGTGCCGCCTCGGCGATGTCGCGGGTGGAGGTCTTGCTGAAACCCTGGTCGGCGAACAGGCGCAGCCCTGCCTGGAGAAGGCGCTCGCGCGATTGCTCGCCGGGGGGGCTGTGCGGCCGCACCCGGGCGGTAGGAGCCTTGGCCACCCGCGCACGGTAGCAAAGTTAACCACACGACTGTTTGAAACCTGGCGCGGATGGGGCTTCAATCTAGGGGGGGCGTCGGCTCGTCGGGGCCGGGCGGCCGCCGCGCCCGGCCGGCCCTTCACTGCAGCGGCAGGTTGGCCTGCTGCGGCAGGCGCAGCGTGGGCGCCGGATCGGCGGGGGGGCGCGCTCGCGGCAGCGAACGGCGCATCAGCACCGCATGGGGCACGTAGCCGCGCGAGTCTAGGTTCCAGCCGTCGGTGGCCTGCTCGTCGCTGACGCGCTCGGTACGCAAGGTGCCGAGCTTGCGGGCGCTGGCGCGCCCCACGATGGCCTCGCACTGGGCCGGGCTGAGCTGGCTGGCGAAGGCCACCCAGCGCTGCAGCGCCAGGGGGTTGCGCCAGGCATCCTCGATCGCCCAGCGCAGCTCGTGGGCCTGCGTGGTCTTGCCGGCCGCCATCACCCGGGGCAGCAAGGCATGGAAAAACATCTGGAAGCTGCGCTTGACGGCCTTGCCGGGCAGCAGGTCCTCGAAGCGGGCGAGGCGGTTGCTCCAGCCGGGCATCATCAGTTGCTGGCTGATGAAGGCCTGCAGCGCCTGCACCGGGTTGAACAGGCGCAGCCGGTTCGGCGGCAGCACCAGCATGGGCAGCGTGCAGGCCTCGGCATGGGGCAGCGGCTCGACGAAGCTGCACAGCACCGCCACCCGTGCCCATTGCTCGGCGCTCAGGCCGTGCTGGCCGCCCAGCTGGCCCGCCTCGATCTGCTTGACGATCTGCAGCGAGGCGCGGAAACCGTGGGCCGCCTTGGCATGGTTGGCCTTCGCGCTCATGACGGCCAGGTTGCCGGCCGCGTAGCCCGCATCGCTGCGCACCCGGTCGATGGAGGCGTCGCTCGACTCCAGGGTGGCGCTGCTCAGGGCGGCGCGGGTGATGGGGCAGTGGGTGACATCGATCTGCTGCAGGTAGTGCGGCGTCACCTGCACCAGCTCGATGCTGCGGCCGCGCAGCCACGCATGCAGGCGCAGCTGCAGCCACTTGCGCACATGCCGCGTCGGCTGCAGGGTGCGGTTGCCGAAGGTGGCGGCACCGGCCAGCAGGCCGTTGCGCAGCGGCGAGTGCTCCTGGCCGTAGGGGGCGGGCGGGGTGACCTGATAGTGCGCGTAGTCCCAGCCCAGCTCGAAGCCGATGTGCTCGTGGGTGGTCAGCGCGGTGGCGGGGAGTTGCAGTTCCGTGATCATGGCGATTGTCCGGTCGGGTTCACTGCAACCGTTGCAGCGATGGGTCCAGTGTGTCCGCCTGGTGGCTCATGGCGTGAGCCATCGAAATTTTTCCGGCCCGGTAAAACACATGTATGCTTGGCGCCTCATGGCTCATCTGGTGAGCCAGTTGTCGGGCAAGAGGGCACATGGATCGCACCGAACGTTTCTACAAGATCGAACTGTTGCTGCGCAGCCGCGGTTGCGTCAGCTTCGAGGCGCTGCTGGAGGAGCTGGCCGTGTCCCGGGCCACGCTCAAGCGCGACCTGCAGTACCTGCGGGACCGGCTCAGCGCGCCCATCGTCTACGACCGTTTCGACAACGGCTATCGCTTCGAGCAGGCCGCCGCGGGCGACGCGCAGCACGAGCTGCCCGGCCTGTGGTTCAGCGAGAAGGAGATCCATGCGCTGCTGACCATGCACCAGCTGATGACCGGCCTCGACGACGACGGCGTGCTGTCGCGCCACCTGCAGCCGATGATGGACAAGCTGCAAGGCATGCTGGGAGCGGACGAAAGCGAGGCCCGCGAGCTGATGCGCCGCGTCAAGGTGATCGTCACGGCGCGGCGCCGCACGCCCAGCCGCTACTTCGAGCTGCTGGGCAGCGCCCTGGTGCAGCGCAAGCGGGTGTGGCTGCAATACTTCAAGCGCAGCGATCGCAGCACCAGCGAACGCCAGGTGTCGCCGCAGCGGCTGGTCAATTATCGCAACACCTGGTATCTCGATGCCTGGTGCCATGCGAGCGAGGGCCTGCGCCGCTTCGCCCTCGATGCGGTGCAGGATGCCAAGCCGCTGGACGTCAAGGCGCGCAACGTGGCGGTGAAGGACCTGGAGGCCGAGCTCGACGCCGGCTATGGCATCTACGGCGGCGGCGGGGGCAAGGTCAAGTGGGCGACCCTGGTCTTCCAGCCCGACGCGGCCCAATGGGTGGCGGTGGAGGAGTGGCACGCCGGGCAGAAGTCGCGCTGGCTGCCGGACGGCCGCTACGAGCTGCAGGTGCCCTACAGTGACCCCACCGAGCTGGCGATGGACATTCTTCGCCACGGCGAGAACGTGGTGGTGACCGGCGACAAGGCCCTCGCCGCCGCCATCAAGGCGCGGCTGGGCAAGGCGCTGGCGCGCTACGCCTGAGCGGCACGGCCGCCGAGCAACGGCAGCGCCGGCGCAGCGGTCCCGCGTGCCCTTCAGCGGTGGATGCCGCTGCGCCGGTGCTGCCAGAAGAAGCGCAGCATCTCGCGCGAGGCATCGGGGCCCTTGGCATCCGCATACGAACCCGCCGGGCTGCCGCCCGACCAGGCGTGGCCGGCACCGTGCACCTCCCAGTGTTCGGCGTACGGGCGGCCGTGTGCGTCGGGGTAGACCGAGTGGGTGAAGAGGCGGCCCGAGGCCATGTCGTTGCGGGTGCGCGGCGTCGCGCCGCCGGCCGACGCCCGCAGCACGTCGTCGATCACCTGCCGGCCGTTGCTGGGATGGACCGTGCCGTCGGCGTCGCCGTGGAAGACGATGGCGGGCACGTGGAAGTCCGTGTCGCGCGAGCCGGGCGGTGTCCGCCGGGGTTGGCCCGGCCTGCCCTTCATGGCCGCGAAGGCGGAGGCGATGTCGTGCGCCGCGCCGTGCGCCAGGCCCGAATGCACGCCGATGGCGGCGAACAGGTCGGGATACTCGCGGCCCAGGATGGCCGCCATGGCGCCACCGGCGGACAGCCCCGCGACATAGACCCGGTCCGGGTCGACGGCCTGCGTCGCGATGACGTGGCGGGTCATGTCGGCGAGCAGGGCGGGCTCCCCGCCGCCGCGCCGCTGGTCGGCCGGCTGGAACCAGTTCCAGCACTTGGAGTTGTTGGAGCGCTGGGCCTGGGCCGGATACAGCGCCAGGAAGCCGTGCTCCTGGGCCAGCTCGTTCATGCGGGTGCCGCGGGCGAAGTCGTCCGGGTCCTGGGTGCAGCCGTGCAGCATGACGATCAGCGGCAGCGGTTTGCCCTCGTAGCCGCTGGGCACATAGAGCTTGTAGGCGCGGATGCCGGCGGCACTGGTGTGGAGCTGGGGGCTGAACTCCCCGGCCGGTGCCTGGCCGTGGGCGACGTGGTGCGGCCGGGGCGGCTCGGTGTCGCCGCGCACCTCGCGCACCAGGCCGTCGAGGACCACCGGGGACGGCTCGGCCGCAGGCGGCGTCGGTGACGACGCAGGCGCCGGGGGCGGATGCGGCTGCAGCACGCGCAGCGCGTTCTGGATGATGGCACCGGCGTCCTTCAGCCGGCCGGAGGGGACCAGCTTGCCGGTCTGGCTGAGCCATCGGGCCACGAGAGGATGGAGCGATTTCATGGGCGTTCCTTCGGAGGCTCAGCGAAGCCGGTCGGCGAGCGCTGCCTTGACTTCGGGGCTGGCATACAGGGCGCCGAGCACCACCAGGGAGGCGATGGTGGCGCGCGCCAGTTCGGGGGGGACATCGTGGGCGATGCTGGCCAGGCCCAGCACCCGCACCTGCAAGGTATGGCCGGCGGCCTGCACGGCCTCGAGATCGGCGCGTGTGTAGTGCTGCAGCCCGAGCGTGAGGGTCTTGCGGGCGACCGCCTGCCGCACGCTGTCGCCGTGCTGGGAGATCAGCTGGCGGATGGCCGTGCGGATGAAGTCGGTGCGATTGGAATAAAAGCCCTCGGTGACGAGCAGATCGATCTGGCCCAGGTCGACGAAACCCAGGTTGACGGTGATCTTCTCGGCCTCAGGAGTGCCGCGGTCTACACGAGAGATGGATTTTCCAGCCATTGGCCATCCTAGCACCATCCACTTGGATGGTGCAGCGGGGTTTGCCGCTACCATTACCATTCGTGCCCTGGCCTGGCGTATCGCCTGGCGCGGTGCCGTGCCACCGCGCCGGATCCGCGACGGCAGCATCTGCCGCAGGCCCACCCCATTCGAAGGAGACGCGATGAAAGCAACCTGGAACGGCGTCGTCATCGCCGAGAGCGATGACACCGTGGTGGTCGAAGGCAACCACTATTTTCCCGAGAGCAGCCTCAAGCGCGAGTACGTGACTTTCAGCAATCACCGCAGCGGCTGCCCCTGGAAAGGGCAGGCGTACTACTACAGCCTGTTCGTCAACGGCGAAATGAACCCGGATGCGGTCTGGTACTACCCCGAGCCGCTGGAAGCGGCGGCGGAAATCAAGGGTCGGGTGGCGTTCTGGAAGGGCGTGAAGGTGGAGTGAGCCCCGCGGTTCGCAGGGGTGGGTACGCCAAAGGCTCGCGATGGTGCCCGTGCCGGCCCGGGCCTTCCTCTTCGGACCCGCGGCCGCCCGGTGACGGGAGCCGGCTTCAGTCCGCCGTCATGTCCTGCTGGCCTAGCACCCCTTGGTGGTGGCTCAGGAACAGGCGGCCCTTGAACCAGGCGCTCCAGCCACCGGCCCGCAGCCGGTCGAGCACCGGCCCCTTTACCTCCGACAGGTCGAGCCGCACGTCGCGTCCGGCCAGCACGTCCTGCAGCGAGCGCAGGGCCTCCAGGCCGCTGAAGTCGATGCGGTTGACGGGCGACATCTGCAGCAGCACGCGGGCCGTGCCCGGGAAACGGTCGAGGTGGGAGACCACCACCCCCGGCAATTGCCGGGCGTTGATGAACAACAGGCTTTCGTCGATGCGCAGGCCGAGCACCCCGGGGGTGAGTTCGGCGGCGTAGCGTTGCACGTTGCGGTAGTGCTCGGTGCCCGGCATGCGGCCCACCAGCACGGCGTGCGGCTGGGCCGTGCGTTGCAGCAGCAGGGCGATGGACGCGCCCACGCCGAGTGCCAGCGCCCATTGGGCATCGCGCAGCACCACCAGCGCGGCCACCATCGCCATCACGCCCGCTTCGGCGCGTGCATAGCGCCAGGCGGCGGCGAAGGCCTGCCATTCGACCGTGCCGAGCACCGCGACGATGATGGTGGCGGCCAGCACCGCCTTGGGCAGCAAACCGAGCGGACGGGCCAGCACGGCCATCGCCAGGGCCATGAACAGTGCCGCCCACACCCCGGCCCAGCGCGTGCGGGCACCGGCCTCGGCGTTCACCGCCGTGCGCGACTGGCTGCCCCCGACCGGCATGCCGCCGCTCAGGCCGGCGGCGAGATTGGCGGCCGCCAGGCCGGCGAGCTCCTGCCGGGGCCGCACCGGCATGCCGCGCTGCAAGCCGAGCCGTTCGGTGACCGCCAGGCTGCCGACGAAGCTGACCAGCGCGATGGCGCCGGCGGCCGCCCCCCGCCCCCACCCGCCGCCGGCCGCCCGGCGCGCCCGGCCGTGCCCCGGGGCGTGGGCCGCCGGGCCCCCGCCCCCCCCCCCGCGGGGGCGCTCGGCCGACAGCAGCCAGGCCAGCAGGATCGCCGCCACGATCAGCCCGAGCGGGGCCGCCCGGGCGAGCAGCCGGGCCCGCGAGGGCGACAGGTAGCGGCCCGCCAGGGCGGGCAGCCAACGCCGGGCCAGCCACAGCAGGCCCAGCGACGCCAGGCCGAATGCCGCAGTGAGCGCGTTGCCCGCCTGCCCGCTGTCCCACCACGACACGAGCAGCGCCGGGACGTCCAGCCCGCGGGCCGGGCTGCCCAGCAGGGCGGGAGCCTGCGACACGGCGATCGCCAGCGCCGAACCGGTGGTGAAGCCCTGCAGCACCGGCACGCTGAGCAGCGAGGCCAGCGCGTCCAGCTTGAGGAGGGCGGCGGCGGCCAGCAAGAGGCCGGTCTCGGCCGACAGCACCAGCGCCGCCTCCACCGGGCCGGCCTGCGCGGGATGCACGCCGGCCAGGGCCTGCCCGGTCATCAGCGCGAGCACCGCCGCCGGCCCGATCGCGTTCAGCGGGCTCGAACCCAGCACCGCATAGGCCAGCAGCGGCAACAGGCTGGCGCTGATGCCGGCCTCGGGCGGCAGCCCGGCGAGCAGCGCATAGGCCAGGCCCTGGGGAAGCAGCAGCACGGCCACGATGAAGCCGGCCAGCAGGTCGTCGCGCAGGGTCGCGGCGGGAGAGGGCGGGTGCGGTGTCGGCAATCGAGGTGCGGGCATGGACCGAGGGTAGGCAGAAGATACGTACTTCACCCTTCATCCGGGGACGGGGCGTGGCTATAGTACGGCCCGTGTGGTCCGTTGGCATGTCTTCGGCCGCAGGCCCAACTTTTTCCCGCACGTGAACGCATTCCCCCACCCCGGTCGCGCCCTGACGGCACCCTCGATCAGCTGTGTCGTCCCCGCCTTCAACGAAGCGGCCAACCTGCCCATCCTGCTGCAGCAGCTGAGCGCCCAGCTGCCGGCCATGGCCGCGCGCTGGGAGGTACTGGTGGTCGACGACGGCAGTCGCGACCACACCCCGCTGGCCATGCTCCCCTGGCTGCGCGAGCCCGGCGTGCGCTATCTGCGGCTGTCGCGCAACTTCGGCAAGGAGGCCGCACTGACCGCCGGGATCGAGCACGCGGCCGGCGACGTGGTCGTGCTGATCGACGCCGACCTGCAGCACCCGGTCGAGATGCTGCCCGAGATGCTGGCCAGCTGGCGCCAGGGGGCCGACATGGTCTGCGCGGTGCGTGCCACGCGGGCCGACGAAACCTTGGTCAAGCGGCTCGGCACCAAGCTCTTCTACTGGCTGGTCAATGCCCATTCGGCGGTGCAGATCCCGCCCGATGCCGGCGACTTCCGGCTGATGGACCGCGCGGTGATCGACGCCCTCAAGTCCCTGCCCGAACGCAACCGCTTCATGAAGGGCTTGTACGCCTGGGTCGGATTCGGCGTCGAGACCCTCCACTACACGCCACGCGAACGGCACGCCGGGAAGAGCAGCTTTTCCACCCGCCGGCTGGCGCGCCTGGCCTTCACCGGGGTGACGGCGTTCACCAATGCGCCGCTGCGCATGTGGAGCGCAGTCGGTTCGCTGGTGGCCCTGGGGGCCATGTTCTTCGGCGGCTGGATCATCGTCGAGCACTTCGTCCAGGGCCACGACGTGCCGGGCTGGGCCACCCTGGTCACCGGCATGATGTTCTTCAGCGGCGTGCAGCTGCTGTCGATCGGCATGCTGGGCGAGTACATCGGCCGCATCTTCGATGAGGTCAAGCAGCGGCCGGTCTACCTGCTGCACAGCGAGAGCGGCAGCGGCGCGATGACGGCCCAGGGCACGCTTTCCGTGGCGCCCGCCCCGGACACGGGGCCATGAGCGGCGCGGCGCCTGCGCGGCGGCTGTCCGTCTGCGCGGACGACTACGGCATGTCGATGCCGGTGTCCGAGGCGATCGCCGGGCTGGCGCAGCGCGGCCGCCTGAGCCTGGTGTCCTGCCTGACCAACGGGGCGCACTGGGCCGCGGCGGCGAGGCTGCTGCCGGCCGTGCGCGACCGGGTCGACATCGGCCTGCATTTCAACCTCACCGACGGCGCGCCGCTGAGCCGCGAGCTGGCGGCGCTGTGGCCACGGCTGCCGACCCTGCCGAGCCTGATCCTGCAAGCCCACCTGGGCCGCCTGCCGCTGGCCGCCTTGCGCGCGGAGTGGGCCGCCCAATGGGCCGCCTTCACCGAACACACCGGCCAGGCCCCGTGTTTCGTGGACGGCCATCAGCACGTGCATCACCTGCCCGGCGTGCGCGAGCTGGTGCTGGCGGCGCTGCGGGCGCTGCCTATGGCACCGGCGGTGCGCAACACCGGGCGCGTGGCCGGGCCGGGTTTCGGCATCAAGCGCTGGGCCATCCGGCATACCGGCGGACGCGCCCTGCAAGCCGCCCTGCGCGCGGAGGGCCATCGCCACAACGCCTTGCTCCTGGGCGCCTACGATTTCGAGTCGACCGACTACCGCGGCCTGATGCAGCAGTGGCTGCGGCGGGTGCCGCCCGAGGGCGGGCTGCTGTTCTGCCACCCTGGCGCAGCCGGGCCGGGCGACGCGATCGCGGCGGCACGGGTGCGTGAGCATGCCTACCTGTCCGGGCCCGAGTTCGTCGCCGACCTGGCCCAGGCGGGGGTGACGCTCGGGCCGGCCTGGTCGCGTTGAGGGGGGGCTACACCAGTGAAATTGCTCCGAAACAGGTAGACGAGTCGTTCCGGAAGCTCGTGCCATCCAGTGTCCTGGCGTCACAGGACCCGGTTCATCCTGTGCCGAGCAGTCGATTCGGCTGAACACCGCTCGGCTGCGTTCTCGGTCGGGGAGACGCCTTGCACGACGGCGCGCAGGTGGGCGAAGCGGGGGCGACCCAGGCGGCCGTGTAAGAGTCGTTGTCGCCAGTGGGGTTCTCCCTGAGAGCCTCGGAATCACTGCAATTTTTCCCGGATTTTGTCCTCAGTCCAGTGAATGAATGCCATTCTGATGGCACTTAGACAAAGGGCGAATTGACAAACATTGCCAATGCGCCCACCATCACCTGCATGAGCACCCCTACTACCATGAACGTCGCCCTGACCGACCAGCTGCGCGCCTTCGTCAGCCGGCGCATACAGTCGGGCGCCTACGGCAACGCCAGCGAGTACGTGCGCGACCTCATCCGCAAAGACCAGGAGGTTCAGCGCCTGCAAACACTGCGCGCGCTGCTGGAAGATGGCATGGCGAGCGGACCCGCCACGCCGTTCACGTCGGCCGACTGGGATGATCTCGACGCTGTAGCGCGCGGTGACGCCGAGTGAAGCCGGCGCGCCGGCGGCCGCAGGCACGCACCGACATTGTTGAGAACGCACGCTACTATCGGCAGGCCGCAGGGACGGCGGTGGCCCTGCGCTTTGCCCAGGCAGTGAAAGACGCCATCGCGCAACTCGAGGCCAACCCGGGGATCGGCTCGCCGCGTCTCGGGAAGGAAATCGAGGCGCCCGGGTTACGCACCTGGCGGCTCAACGGGTTCTCGACGGCAGTGTGGTACTTCGAGCGGGTCGACCACGTCGACGTCGTGCGGGTCATCGGCGAACGCCAGGATCCCGAACGCGTCAGCCTTCCGGGCGACCATGACCCAATCATGCCGTGACGGAAAATCCTCCTGAAAGTTGGGCGACATGAAGTCGTTTAACGAACTGCGTCGTTCTGCGGCACGAATTTCTGATTGCAGGCTGAATCGGAGAAATAGGTGATTCGTGTCGTATGACAAAAAACCGTGTGTCTTGTCCCGTCTTGGCGTGCGTGTCGAGTGCCCTTGCTGGCCGGTGTCTCCAGAGATTTCCGTCGCAGGAGCCCGACAAGACATCCATCATCCATACCCAGCGCCGAGCTTGCTTCGCATGAGCGATGTGAGAGTGTCCGGCCAACATGTCGCCTACCCCTTCAGCGG
Source organism: uncultured Rhizobacter sp. (assembly GCA_966211755.1). Classification (GTDB taxonomy): domain Bacteria; phylum Pseudomonadota; class Gammaproteobacteria; order Burkholderiales; family Burkholderiaceae_C; genus Rhizobacter. The sequence continues at coordinate 65,208 of CBIHOH010000001.1, forward strand.
AAGGTCCAGACCTTGTTCAGCTGGAAGGTGAGCCCCATCACCAGCAGGGTGGCCAGGGCCTGGGCCGCCAGATAGTGCAGCCCGAGGGCGACCAGTGCGCCCACGACCGCCATGCCCACTCCGGCGCCCAGCAGGGCGGTGAGCTGGAACTTGCGCCACGAGGCGCCGAATCCGCCCCGGTGCTCGAAGGTGAACCAGCGGTTGCCCGCGTAGGCCACCTGGGCCCCGAGCACCGCGCCCAGCCCGGAGGCGAGGTAGGCCGGCAGCCAGCCGCTTTCCACGGCCGCCGTCAGCACGCCGTAGTGGACCGCCGTGGCCAGCACCCCGACCAGGACGTAGCGCCACAGCGGCGGCAGGGCCTTCAGCGCCCGCATGGGACACGCGGGGGCACGATGGCCCAGTGGGTGGTCTCGCCGCGCCCGGCCGGGTCGGCGCTGCCGCGTTTCACCGCACCCGGCGCGTCGGGGGCGCGGTCCCGCCCCACATGGACCGCGCCGGCCGCGGCCAGGTCGGCCAGGTCCACCCAGGGTGACTTGTAGGACAGGCCGTCCTCGAAAACCACCGCGCCGCTGCGCGAGTAGACCGACACCAGGGCGGCCTCGAAAGGCCGCCCGACCACGTAGCGCAGCGGGCAGCCCGTGACCGAGCGCCAGTCCTTCATGACCTGGTCGGCCACGGCCTGGGCGGGGAAGAAGTACTGCGAGTCGCGCGACTGGCGCGCCGCGGCCTGCGGATGCCACACCGGCCGCGAATAGGTGAGCGCCAGCAGCAGGTGGGCCAGCAGGACCAGCAGGATCAGCCGGGCCATCCCGTCCCGGGCCTGGCCGCGCAGGCGCCAGGCCAGCCACAGGCTGATGAATTGCAGCGGCTGGAATCCCCAGTGGTCCTGCAGCCGCACCCCGCCGAGCAGGCAGACCAGCAGCACCATGGCCAGGGGAAACACGAGCAGGCCGATCAGCCAGGCGCGGCGCAGGCCGGGGGAGATTTCGGGCAAGTCCTGCGGCGGCAACGGGCTGTTGCCGCGCCGGCGCTGCCACAGCAGCCACAGCCCGGCGCAGCCCAGCAGGGCGACCATCACCCGCATCTGCAGCAGCAGGAAGACGGCAATGCGCGCCACCCGCTCCAGCGGGCCGAGGTTCTTGGCGCTCAGCGAGGCGTACTGCAGGGTGACGAAGTCATGCTGCACCAGCCAGACGAGGTGCGGCGAGAACAGGGCCAGCGCAAGCAGCACCGCGCCTGTCGTACCCACCCGGTGGCGCGGATCGCGCCAGGCGCCGCCGAGGCCGAGCGCGAGCAGGATGCCGGCCAGCGGTATGGCCGACTGGTATTTGGACAGCAGGGCCGCGCCGCCGGCCAGGCCCACCCCCAGCCAGGCCAGCCAGGTCCGGGCCCCGCGGGAGCCCAGCGCGCGCAGGGCGGCCCAGGCACAGGCGGCGATGCACATCATCATCGCCGTGTTGTGGTTGAGCACCTGCGCCTTCATGTTGTACGCGTGGTGCAGGCCCCACAACAGCACGGCCACGCCGGCCGGCCCCGGCCCGATCAGCATGCGTGCGATGGCCCAGGTGAACCAGCCCGTGGCCAGGGTGCACAGGCCCGCCACCGCGAAGCTCGACCAGGGCGACTCGCCCAGCAGGCCCTGCCAGGCGCCGAGCAGCCAGGTCGGCAGCGGCGGGTGCTTGTGATAACCCCACTGCAGGCTGTGGGCCCAGGTGAACTGCTCGAAATTGTCGCCTTGCTGGGCGTTGTTCAGCAGGGCGGCGAAAAGGACCCAGGCCGCGACCAACGCCAAGGCCAGGCAGACGGCCCCGGCCGGGTGGCGCGGGGGAGGGGACAGGGGGTACTGCGGCTCGGTCATGCGGATGGGGCGCGGGCGGGGGCCACGGAGTCTAGCCGGGCCGGTGCGCCGTTTTGCCGCCCGTGCGCCGCCGCGTCCAAAGGGTTTGTCCGGGCTTGCCGAGGCTCGCGGCCGCCTTCTCCCTAGCTTGTCCTGCGATTTCCCACCTTTAGGGGTTTGAGGACTGCTGAGCAAAGGCATCTGATGACAACCTGCATGCCCTCGGGCTGCAGCGGACGCCGGCCGTGCCGGCGCGGCAACAGCGGAAGCGACCCCTCACGGCCATCATGTCCACGATTCTCCCGGCCATCGGCGTCGCCCGCAGGAGGGGCGAGGATGTCTGACACTGCAAACCGTTTCCCGGCCGGGGCGCCGCGCCATCCGCGGCAGGACTTCGATGTGCTGGTGGTGGGAGCCGGCCCGGCCGGCAGCGCCACCGCGCTGCGCCTGGCGCAGGCGGGCTGCAGCGTGCTGCTGCTCGAGCGCAGCCGCTTCGGCGGCCCGCGCATCGGCGAGTCGCTGCCGCGCTCCGTGCAGCCGCTGCTGCACGAGCTGGGCCTGTGGGAGGCCTTTCTGGCGCTGCGGCCCTGGCCCTCGCGGGGCCTGCGCAGCGTCTGGGGCCGGGACAACCCGCTGTCCCATGCGCACGCCAACCCGGCCCTGGACGGCGGCTGGCATGTCGACCGCCTGGCCTTCGACCGCATGCTGGCCCACCAGGCGGCGTCGGCGGGGGCGGTGCTGCTCACCGGCACGGTGGTGGCGGGCTGCGAGCCCCGGGCGGAGGCCGGATGGCGGGTGCATCTCGCCAAGGCGGGCGCCGGACACGGGGCCGTGCCGGACGAGTCCGTGCCCGGCCCGGCCGGCGCGCGCCTGCTCGTCGACGCCACCGGACGCAGCGCCAGCCTGGCCCGTTCGCTGGGCGCGCAGCGGATGCTGCTCGACAACCTGGTCTGCGTGGCCACGCACTGGATGGACGACGCTGGCGGGCCGCCGCGGGCCCGGGACGGCGCGCCGTCGCCGCATTACGTCCAGATCGAGACCTGTGCCGAGGGCTGGTGGTATTCGGCGCCCCTGCCCGCGTCGCGCAGCACCCTGGCGGGCATGCTGTTCACCGATGCCGACGTGTGCGGGCGGCTCAAGCTGACCCAGGCGCCGCATTGGTTGCAGGCGCTCGGGCAGGCCCCGTTCACCCAGGGCCGCCTGCGGGAGGCCGCCAGGGCACTGCGCTGGGGACCGCATGCGTTCTCGGCCGTCAGCCAGCGCCTGCGGCGCGAGCTGCCGTGCGCGGCCTGGTTCGCCGCCGGCGATGCGGCCCTGGCGGTGGACCCCATCTCCGGCAGCGGCGTGGTGCGCGCCCTGCGGGCCGGGCAGGCCGCCTGCGAGACAGCCCTGCAATGGCTGCAGGCCGGCGGCGACGCCGATCGCGCCGAGGCGCTGCGGGCCTACGAGGCGGCCTGCGACCGCGAGTGCACCCGCTACCTGGTCGAGCGGGCCGCCTGCTATGCGCTGGAGGACCGCTGGGCGCAGGCGCCGTTCTGGCAGCGCCGCGGCACGGCGTGGGCGGCCGCGGGTTCAGGGCAGGTCGCGCCGCAGCTTCACCGGTTCGGCCATGCGCCTGCGCATGCGCAGGTTGATCATCTCCACCCCGACTGAAAACGCCATGGCGAAATAGATGTAGCCCTTGGGGACGTGGGTGTCGAAGCCCTCGGCGATCAGGGTCATGCCGATCAGCACCAGGAAGGCGAGGGCGAGTACCTTCACCGTCGGATGGCGGTCCACGAAACGGCCGATCGGCGCGGCGGCGAACATCATGAGCAGCACCGACAGCATGATGGCCAGCACCATCACGGCCACCTGGTCGGCCAATCCCACGGCGGTGATCACCGAGTCGAGCGAGAAGACGATGTCGATCAGCGCGATCTGCAGCAGCACGGAGCCGAAACCCGCCGCCGCGCCCGTGCCGGCCGGACTTTCCTCCCCCGCGCCTTCGAGCGAGTCGTGGATCTCGTGCACGCTCTTCCACAGCAGGAACAGTCCCCCGGCGATCAGGATGAGATCGCGTCCGGAGATCTCCTGGACCAGGGTGAACAAGGGCGTGGTCAGGCGCATCACCCAGGCCAGCGAGAGCAGCAGCAGGATGCGCGTGCCCATGGCCAGCAGCAGGCCCAGGCGGCGCCCCGCCTGGCGACGTTCGGGCGGCAGACGGGCGACGAGGATCGAGATGAAGATGATGTTGTCGATGCCCAGCACGATTTCAAGTGCCGTCAGCGTGGCCAGCGCGAGCCAGGCGTGGGGGTCGGCCATCCAGTCGAACATGGGCGCGTTCCGCTAGGGCCTGTTCACACTACGGAAGCCTGTGCGTTGCAGCCAGGAAAGCCGTGAGCAAGGCGCAAACCGGAGCCGGGTTGCCTACCCGGCGAGGATTTGCAACGCCGCGCACGGCTTTCCTGGCTGCAACCCGAAGGGAACGGGCCGCCTGGGGCGCAGCGCCGCGTTGCGCTCCTCGCCCAGGCGGACGCCTGGGCAGCGTCCCGCGCCTTGCTCTGCGCCCCAGGCGGTCCGTTCGCACAGGCTTCCGTAGTGTGAACAGGCCCTGGGCCGGCGTGGCCCGGCCACCCGGGCCGGCTGCCTGTGCCGGGCCGGCGCGGCGCCTGCCGCGACATGCTTCGTGTGGCTCGGGAGTCGTCGATGGCATGGTTGGCTTTCTCGGGGACAGTACACCAGAGTGAGCGCCAATTTGCAATCGGTGTGCCGCAAGACGGACTTGCTTGTTCCGATGCCAATCACGATGATGTGGCCGGTCGACCAATGGGAGGAGGAAGTACCATGCCGCTCAGTCTCATGTCCCCGGCTATGTCCCCGGCGCCTGGCGCCGCCGTCCGGATCCTCCGCCCGCTGGCCCTGGGCCTGCTCGCGTGGGTCTTGTCCGTGGCGGCGGGATGTGCCTCCCGAAGCGCCCCGGCCTGCGAGGCCGCCGGTCCCGAGACCGTGTGCACGGCACAGGGGGCCGTCAAGGGCGTGGCCGAGAACGGCAGCCTGGCCTTCAAGGGGATTCCCTATGCGCAGGCTCCCGTCGGCGCCTTGCGCTGGCAGCCGCCCGCGGCGCCCGTTGCGTGGGCGGGCGTGCGTGACGCCAGCCGGTTCGGCGCGGCCTGTCCGCAGCTGGCGGGCAGCGAAGTCATCGGCGACGAAGACTGCCTGACCCTCAACGTCTGGAAGCCGCAGGCCGCGCAGGGCGCGCCCTTGCCAGTGATGGTGTTCTTCACCGGAGGCGGCAACCATGCGTTCTCCGGGCAGGGCGCACCGGTGTTCGGCGGGGTCGCCTACAACGGCGAGCGCCTGGTTCCCGAGGGCGTGGTCTACGTCAGCTTCAACTACCGCCTGGGGGCGCTCGGTTTCCTGGCACACCCGGCGCTGGATGCCGAGCGGCCGGAAAAGGTGTCCGGCAACTACGGCAGCCTGGACCAGATCGCCATGCTGCGCTGGGTGCAGCAGAACATCGCCGCTTTCGGTGGCGACCCGAAGCGTGTGCTGGTGTTCGGTACCTCGGCCGGCGGCGGCAACATCTGCAGCCTGCTGGCCGCCCCGCAGGCGCGCGGGCTGTTCCAGCGCGCGGCGATGCAGGCCAGCGTGCCGACCGGCTGCGAGCTGCCCACGCTCGCCCAGGCCCAGGAAGGCACCGGCCGCCTGGTGGCCCGGCAGCTGGCTTGTGCCGAGGACGGCACGGCCGCCTGCCTGCGCGGCAAGTCCGCGGCCGAGGTCGTGCGGGCGGCGCCCGGCACGTTCAGCGTGATGCCGCGCCTGTACGGCCCGAACGTGGACGGCCTGGTCTTCCCCGAGCAGCCCCGCGCCGCCATCGAAAGGCGCGCCCACATGGCGGTGCCGGTCATCATCGGCAACAGCGACCAGGAGACGATGCTGTTCGTCAACGCGCTGGGCCCGCTCACCGATGCGGCCCAGTACCGGGCGGCGATCGGCAAGGTGTTCGGCGAGGCGGCGGTGGCGCGCATCCTGGCCGCCTATCCGCCCGCGTCCTACGTCTCGCCGCGCCAGGCCATGGTGCGGCTGACCACCGATGCCTTGTTCACCTGCCAGAGCCGCCGTGTGGCGCGCCTGCTGTCGCAGTCGCAGAAGGAGCCGGTGCACCGCTACCTGTTCACCCACGTGCTCGAGAACGACGCGGAACAAAAGGCCCTGGGCGCGGTGCACACCATCGAACATCCGTTCTTTTTCGCCTGGCAGGGCAAGTACCGCCCGACCGCGACCGACCTGGCGGTGCAGCGCCTGATGATCGGCCACTGGAGCGCGCTCGCGCGTTCGGGCGACCCGTCCGCGGGCGTTGCGCAGGCCTGGGCTGCGCACCCGCCGGCCGATGCCTACCTGCAGATCGACGCCGTGCCGGCCGTCAAGCGGGGCGACGGCGGGGCGCAGTGCGATTTCTGGGACAGCGTGGCGCTGCCGCAACCCCATCTTTGAAGCTCGCCGGGGGCCTGCCGCGAGGCCGGCCCCCCCGGGGGGCGGAACCGGGCGATCCACCATAGCGTCATTCACCCGGCAGGGCGTACGATAGCCTTGCTGGATTGATTTCGATCAGCGACATTCGTCTACATGGCAGGTCATCGTCCCACACTCATGCGTCCTCCCCGCGCCCCCCGCGCCGGAATGACCCGGCGGTCGTTCCAGGCCTCCTTGCTGGCCCTGGCCGGTGCCCCCCTGGCCGTCTCGGCCCAGGCCCGCCCGGTGCTGTTGGGCATCGACGGCGAGTTCGGCCTGCAGAACAGCACCTCGGCGCAGGCGATCGAGCTGGGGGCCCGGGTGGCGGCGGAGCAGATCAACGCCGAAGGGGGCGTGCTGGACGGCCGGCCCCTCGAGATCGTCATCAAGGACCACCGCTCGATCCCCGCCCGCGGCATCCGCAACATCTCCGAGTTCATCGCCATGCCGGACCTGGTGGCCGTGATGGGCGGGCGTTTCAGTCCGGTGGTGATCGAGGAGCTGCCCGTCCTGAAGCAGGCCAAGGTGCCCTTCCTGGCCGTGTGGTCCGCGGCCGATGTGATCATCGACAACGGCAGCGTGCCGAACTATGCGTTTCGCGTCTCGCTGCGCGACAGCCTGGCCATGCCCTTCATGCTCGACAAGATCCGCGAGCGCGGGCTGGAGCGTGTCGGGCTGTTGTTCACCAACACCGCCTGGGGCCGCAGCAACCTCAGCGCGGTGGAGGCCTATACCGCCGTCCACAAGTCGCCGAAGGTGGTGGGCACCGCCTGGTACAACTGGCAGGAACGCAGCCTCATCGACAAGTACTACAAGCTGGAGGATGCCGGAGCGCAGGTCATCCTCCTCGTGGCCAACGACGACGAGGCGGCGATCCTGGTGCGCGAGATGGCCGCCTTGCCGAAGGCCCGGCGGCTGCCCGTGCTCAGCCACTGGGGCGTGACGGGCGGCAAGCTCCACGAGCTCGCCGGCAGCGCGCTGAGCGAGATCGACTTCAGCGTGGTCCAGACCTTCAGCTTCTTCAAGGCGCGCAAGCAGCCGCTGGAGCGCTTCATGGCCAGCGCGCGCAAGTTTGGCATCCGGCGCATCGAGGACATCGAAAGCCCGGTCGGCGTGGCCCACGCCTACGACATGACCCATCTCCTGGCCAAGGCCATCAGGCAGGCCGGCAGCACCGACCGGGCTGCCATACGCGACGCACTCGAGGCACTGCGCTCGCACGACGGGCTGGTGAAACGCTATGCCCCTCCCTTCACTGCCTCACGCCACGAAGCCCTGGGTACCGCTGAATTGCTCATGGCCCGGTTTCGCGAAGACGGGGTGATCGTACCGGTCGAGCGCTGAGATGATCCGTGTCCGGCCGTGGTTTCCCGCCAGCCTGGCGCGGCGCTTCGCCTTCGCCTCGGCGGCCCTGGTGGCCGCCGCCCTGGTGGCGACCTCGCTGGTGTCGTGGTGGCTGATCGACCAGCAGCACCAGGACGCGGTGCGCGAGCTGGCCTCGCGCGAGACCCAGTACCGGGCCGCTGCGGTGGGCAGCGACCTCAACGCCCTCGCGCTGCGCATGTCCGAGATCGCCAGCAGCACCATCCTGGCCACCGGCCTGGTCGACAGCGCCGGCCGCGAGACCTATCTGTCGCCTTTTCTGGCGGGGATCCGCCAGATCAACGGCATTCCGGTGCATGTGCTGTTCACCGATTTCCAGGGCACCGAGATCGCCCGCAACACCGACATCCCGTTCTCCCCCGAACAGATGGGCTGGCTGCGCGAGCACCTGGAGGCCGGCGAGCCCATCGCGAAGATCTTTCCCTCGTCGCGCGGCGCCGAGGTGGTGGCCCTCGAGCCGCTGGTCTATTCGCGCACCACGTCTCCCGAGGGGGCCGTGCTCTACAAGGTGGAGCTGCGCGACATCGAGGTCGGTCCCGGCATGAAGCTCGAGTGGGGGCCGGAGCTGCCCGCCGCGGCCGGCGCACCGCGGCTGTCCGCGCCGGTGCGCAGCCCGCCGGTGTTCGCGCCCTTGCATTTCCGGGTCCGCGCCGAGAGCTGGGTCGGCTCCAACGTGAACCGGCAGGACGCGCCCTATCTGCATGTGCTGCTGATCTCGCTCACCTTGTTCAGCGCCGTGGTGCTGGCCGGCATGCAGCTGGCCCGGCTGCTCACCCTCGACCTGCAGCGCCTGCAGGCGTTCTCGAGCAAGCTGTTCGGCAGCGGGCTCAGCACCGAACGCGCCCCCGAGGGCGGCAGCGAGGAGGTCTCCAGCCTGGCCCGCTCCATCAACGACATGCTGGACCGGCTGAACCAGCAGCACTCGGCGCTGCTGGTCGAGCGCGAGAAACTCACCCGGCTCACCCAGGCGCTGCAGGCGGCGGACCGCAACAAGGACAACTTCCTCGCCATGCTGGGACACGAGTTGCGCAATCCGCTGGCTCCCATCAGCGCCGGGGCCGAGCTGTTGCGTCGCATCCAGGACCCCGATCCGCGCGTGGCGCGCACCAGCGAGCTGATCGCCCGCCAGGTCGGGCACATGACCAAGATCGTCAACGACTTGCTCGACGTGTCGCGGGTCACGCGCGGCCTCATCACCCTGGACAAATCCGTGATCGAGATGGCCGACGTCGTGTCCGCGGGCGTCGAGCAGGTGCGACCCCTGCTGGAGTCCTTGCAGCACCAGCTCACGGTTTCGATGCCGCCGGAAGCGGTGGCGGTGCGCGCCGACCGCGCACGCCTGGTGCAGATCCTCAGCAACCTGCTCACCAATGCGGCCAAGTACACGCCCGCGGGGGGGCGGATCCGGGTCGAGGTCGGCGCCACGCAGGACGAGGTCAGCCTCGTGGTGCAGGACAACGGGGCGGGCATCTCGGCCGAGCTGATGCCGGAGATCTTCGAGCTGTTCACCCAGGGCGCGCGTACGGTCGACCGGCACCTCGGCGGGCTGGGCCTGGGCCTGGCGCTGGTCAAGCACCTGGTGGCGGTGCACCATGGTTCGGTCGAGGCGTCGAGCCCCGGCCCGGGGCTGGGCGCCACCTTCACCGTGCGCCTGCCGCGTGTGGCGGCATCGGCCGCAACGGTGCCGCAGGCGCTCGAGCCTCCGCCGGGCGGCAGCCAGCGCTTGCGGGTCATGGTCGTCGACGACAACATCGACGCGGCGCAGACCCTGGCCCAGCTGCTCAGGCTGGAAGGGCATGCGGTGCAGGTCGTCCACGACGGGCTGTCGGCCCTGGCGCTGGCGGAACGCGAGCAGGTCGACGTGTTCATCCTCGACATCGGCCTGCCCGGCATGGACGGCATCGAGCTGGCGCGCCGGCTGCGGGCCCGGCCGGCCCACGCCTCGGCCCTGCTGATCGCGCTCACCGGCTACGGCCAGACCGCCGACCGCGAAAAATCGGCCGAGGCCCGTTTCGACCACCACCTGGTCAAGCCCGCCGACTCGATGGTGCTGGCCTCTTTGCTGGCCGGCTGGTCCCGCGAGCGGGCGCACGGGCGCGCGGCCCGCGCCTAGCCGGGCCAGGCGCGGCGCCGGACCCGATGCCGGCGCCCGAGCGTCCGGTGGTGCCCTCCTCAGGCCGGCTTGACGAGCTTGAAGGCATGCGACCATTCATTGCGCAGCAGGCCGGGAATGCACCACAGCATGCACAGCGGCTCGATCGCGCGCGCCGCCTCGGCACGGCCCATGTCGGCCACTTCCCAGCCGGCCTGACGCACCAGGGCGGCCGTCGCGGCCTTGGCGTCCTCGTGGTTGCCCGCGATGAACATGGTCGGTGCGCCGCCGGCAAAGGCCGGGTCGACCATGTGGGCGGCGCCGACCGAGTTGAAGGCCTTCACGAAATGCAGCGCCGGGAACTCGCGTTGCAGGGTCTCGAGCAGCGATTCGTTGGGCCCGGTGAAGAACTGCAGCACGCCGTGCTCGGGCGGGCGGTCGGCGATGGGGTTGGTGGTGTCGATCACCGTCTTGCCCGCCAGTGCCTGGGCACCTGCCGTCTTCAAGGCGGCCACGGCGGCCGAGCCCTTCACCGCCAGGATGGCCAGTTCGCCGAAGGCGGCCGCCTCGGCGAAGCTGCCGGTGCGCACGCCGCCGCTGCCGGCCGCCCAGTCGGCCAGCTTGGCCGGGTCGGAGGTGCCGAGCAGCACCTCGTGGCCTTTGCGGCGCAGGCCCGCACCGAGGGATTTCGCGACGTCGCCGGAGCCGAGGATACCGATTTTCATGATCTGCCTTTCAAGCAAGTTGGGTTGGAATGGCTCCACTGTAGGCAGCGCGCTTCATGAACGGAAGACAATGAAAGTTGAATGATTGATGACTTTCGGTTGAGAATAGGGCGATGAAGAATCTCCAGGGCCTGCTCGCCTTCGTCGAAACCGCGGCCAGCGGCAGCTTCACCGCCGCCGCCGAGCGGCTCGACCTCACCCCGGCCGCCATCAGCAAAAGCCTGGGCCGGCTGGAGCAGCAGCTCGGCGTTCGCCTGCTCAACCGCAGCACCCGGCGGCTGGCCTTGACCGACGAAGGGCGGCGCTTTCTCTCCGAGGCGCGGGCCGCCTTGCGCTTGCTCGACCTCGCGGTGGCGAATGTGTCCCAGTCGGCGGCCGAGCCCGCCGGGCGGGTGCGCATCTCGGTGGGCATCGCCTTCGGCCGCGGCTGGGTGCTGCCGGCCCTGCCGGCCATCGCTGCGCGCCATCCGCAGCTCAGCCTGGACGTCGATCTCGACAACCGCCTGGTCGACCTGGTCGCCGAGGGCTACGACATCGGCGTGCGGGGCGCGGTCATCGAGGATTCGAGCCTCGTCGCGCGCCGTGTCTGCGCGCTTCCGGTGGTGCTGCTGGCCAGCCCCGGCTACCTGCGCCGGGCCGGGGTGCCGCAGTCACCCGAGGACCTGGCCGGACATCGCTGCGCGCTCGTGCGTTTTGCCAGCGGGGTGCCGGCGGTCTGGCGCTTCAAGCGCCCGGGCGGCCGCCGCATGGACCTGACGCCGTCGGCCGCGATCACCGCCAGCGACCCGGAAACCCTGGTCGACCTTGCGCTGGCCGACGGCGGCATCGTCCAGTCGGGCCTGCACCATGCGCTGCCGCATCTCCGGTCCGGCCGGCTCAAGCTGCTGATGCCCGGCATCCACGATCCCGGCGAACGCGAGATCGTCGTGCACTACCCGCACCGCCAGTACCTGGCGCCCCGCGTGCGGGTGGTGGTGGACGGTCTGCTGGCGCATTTCGAGGCCTCGCCCGACCTGCACCTGTCGGTGGCCGACGTGCTGGCCGCCGAGCCGGGCTGGGTGGCGGGGGCGCGGCCGGTCGCCGCGACGACACGGCGGCGGCCCGGCGCTCCCCGGTGAACCGGCACCGGCGCGAGCGGGTGCATACGTTCGACACGCACTTCATGGCCTGGTCGGCCCGGGCCTTCTTGAGGATGCCCATGTAGGAGTTCATGCTCCTCGGCCTCGCCGCCGGGCCCGGGGGGGGGGTGATTCTTTCAGGGTTTTTCCTGTCGAGGGACGGACCGGGCCTGCATGCCGGGCGGTATCGCCCAAGCGTATGGAAACAACGGCTGAGAACGGTCCAAATCGACGCATGGCCCGATCGTTTCGAGGCGATGATGGAAGCCGGGGGCGGCCTCAGGGCGGCGGCCCCGTGCACCGTGTGTCACCGCGTCTGCTTGCAGGGGATCCGCCGGCGGGATGCGGGTTCTCGATGGAGCTGGTGGGCGGGCGATCCGCGGCTCCAGCGTCCCTGTGTCTTCTTCTCCCGGGAATCTCGATCCATGAAAAGCCTCCGGCAACTTTTCCAGCTGTCCTTGTTGGCGGTGGCCGCGGCCGCCGCGCTGCTGTGTCTTGCGCTGTACCGCAGCGTGCAGGCCACCGACCGGATCTCGGCCGTGCACGAGACGCGCTACCTGTCGTATCTGCTGGCGGACGAGTTGCGCCAAAGCTCCGACGATCTCACCCGCCTGGCCAGAACCTATGTGGTCTCGGGCGATCCGATGTGGGAACAGCAGTATTTCGAGGTGCTGGACATACGCAACGGCAAGAAGGCGCGGCCGGCGCAGTACGAGAAGATCTACTGGGATTTCCGTGCCGCGGGTGTCGAGCCCCAGCGCGGCGCAGCGACCCAGGTGGCGTTGGCGGAGATGATGAAAGGCGCGGGTTTCACCGAGGCCGAGTTTGCCAAGCTGAAGGAAGCGCAGGCGAATTCCGACGACCTGGTGAACACCGAAACGGTGGCCATGAACCTGGTCAAGGGCCAGCTGGCCGATGGCTCCGGCGGTTTCACCAAGAAGGGCGAACCCGACCGCGCGGCCGCCCAGGCCATGATGCACGACAAGAACTACCACCTCTTCAAGGCCAAGATCATGAAGCCGGTGGATGAATTCTTCAGGATGGTCGACCAGCGCACGCAGGCCGCGGTGAACGAGGCGGCCGAGGCCCGCCGGTTCTGGTTTGCCGCCCTGGTCGGCACGGCCGCGCTGCTGGTGGCCGCCGGCATGGGCTCCTTGTGGATCGCGCGCCGCTGGATCGAGGGCCGGCTGGGGGCCGAGCCGCAGCGGGTGGTCGAGGTGGTCGACAAGATCGCCGCCGGCCATCTGGTGCAGGGCATGGCCGCCCACGGCGGGCGGCCGCACAGTGTCATGGCCGCGCTGGCCCGCATGAGCGAGAGCCTGTCGAACTCGGTGTCGCAGGTGCGCTGCAGCGCCGAAGGCGTGACCCGGGCCAGCGAGCAGATCGCCCAGGGCAGCGACGAGCTGACCGAGCGCACCGAGCGCCAGGGCCGCATGCTGCAGGAAACGGCTGCGTCGATGGAACAGCTCGGCGCCACCGTGCGCCAGAACGCCGACAACGCCGAGCAGGCCAACCAGCTGGCGCTGGGGGCCAACGCCGTGGCGATCAAGGGCGGCGAGGTGGTGGGCGAGGTGGTCGATACGATGAAAGGCATCAACGACAGCTCCAGGCGCATCGCCGACATCATCAGCGTGATCGACGGCATCGCCTTCCAGACCAACATCCTGGCGCTCAATGCGGCCGTCGAAGCGGCGAGGGCGGGCGAGCAGGGCCGGGGCTTCGCGGTGGTCGCGGCCGAGGTGCGCAGTCTGGCCCAGCGCAGCGCCGAGGCGGCCAAGGAGATCAAGACACTCATCTCCGCCAGCGTGGAGCGCGTGGCCGAGGGGACCTCGCTGGTCGATCGCGCCGGCGAGACCATGCAGGAAATCGTCGTCTCGATCACTCGGGTGACCGACATCATGGGCGAGATCACCCGGGCGAGCGCGGAACAAAGTACCGGCGTCAACCAGGTCGGCGAGGCGGTGGTGCAGATGGATCAGGCCACCCAGCAGAGCGCGGCCCTGGTCAAGGGCAGCGCTTCGGCGGCCGGCGAGCTGAAGCTGCAGGCGCAGCACCTGGTGGATGCGGTGGCGGCGTTCAAGCTTGCGCCTTGATGTGTTGCGGGGCGGTTCGGGGCCGCCCTGTCGCGTGCGCGTGAGCGGATGCGGCTCGGAAGTCGGTCCACGAGGGGGCTGTCATGCCACGAAGCGGGCGGGGCTGCCCGGGTGGTGCGCCGGCATCCGGCACGGGTGGCCAAAAAGAAGGGAAGCGGGACGGGTGTCCGGGGTCTCGCTCTCATCCTCCCCGGATTGCCCGCTTCCCTGCGGACGCCACAGCGTCCTCCAAACGGTCTCAGCCGGCCCTGCGAAGCGAACCGGGGGGTGGGAACAAGGGCAGCTGGGCGGGGGCGCGCCGCAGCTGCAGCACCGGGCGAGGGGAAGGCGCCGGTGCGGCCGCGGTCTGCGGGCGTGCCGGCAGCGCGGCGAGGATGGGGCGGGCGGGAGTGGAGGTCATGCCGGTCTCGCCGCTCAGTGGCCCAGCAGCCACTGGCTGGGGGCGAATTCGCTGGGACGCACCGTCAGCACGGGCGCGTCCACCGGGGCCAGCACGCCGGCCGCGCGGGCCAGCCAGGTGGACATGGGGTTTTCGAAGCCGCCCCGGCGCGTCGCCGCGGGCTGCACCAGGCGCAGCAGCGAGGAGGCGCCGCCGCGGCAGCTGGGGTTGGCACGGCGCGGCGGGCGCGCGGGACGGTGGGGTCGTGACTGAAACAGCGGCATGGCGCGAGGTCCTCGGAGCCTCGGATCGGCGGGTGCGGACAGGCACCGGACCTCCGGGTGCGGAGTGAGGCGCAGCTTCCGTGCCAATGTGATTTCCGGCCGCCCGGACTCCGGCAGACAAAAAATGCCACCGAATTCCGACGGGGAGGTAAGCGCGTCGTTACACAGCTGACTCGTTTGGTCGCTTGGCGTCGCTTGTTGTGACATGGGCCAGCACCTGCCGGGCCACCTCGGCATCGCCCAGCAGCCGGGTGTGGCCGAGCCCGCGCGTCGAGTGCCAGGAGGCGTTCGCGATGCTGCGGGCCATGTGTTCCCCGATGGCCAGCGCCGAGACCCGGTCGTTGTGGTCGTGCAGCACCAGGGTCGGCTGCTGCAGCCGCGGACCCAGCCACTCGCCCTCGAAATGGTCGAGCGGGATCGGCTCACGGTGCTCGATGGCCTGCCGCATGCGCTCGCGCAGGCCCGCGCCGAGGCCGAAGTTGTGGGTGAACCAGCGCAACACCTGGCTGGGCGGTGGTGAACACGCCAGCAGCACGAGGCGTTTCACCGGCAGGCCGCAGGCCGCGGCATGGGCGCTGGCCAGGGCGCCCATCGAGTGCGCGACCACCGCGTGCAAGGGACCCAGCCGCGACGAGGCCGCCCAGATGCCGCGCACGAACTGCGGCAGCGTCGAACGCAGCCCGCGGCTGCGGCCGTGGCCGGGGAAGTCGAGCAGCACCGGGTCGAAGCCGGCCGCGGCCAGCGCATCGCCCAGCGCGGCCATCTGCAGCCCGTGCCCGGCCCAGCCGTGCACCAGCAGCACCTTGGGCGCGTCCGGGGCGACGCCGCCGCGCCGGTAGGCCACCAGGTCGCCGCCTTCGAAGGGCCAGCGGGTCGCGGCCCAGGCGCTGGGGACGGGGCGGCGCGCGGCGGCGAACTTGAGCGGCAGCGGCGTGCAGAAAAGCCGCAGCGCGAGCCGGGTGCCGAGTTGCGGCCGGCGGTCCTGCACACTGCGCAATACCGCGCCGAGCAGGCGCATCAGGTGGCCCTGGCCGAAAATCGCGGCGCTGGTGGACGGCTGGGCGGGCGTGGGGGCCGACATGCCTCAGATCCCGAAGTCGGCGTTGCTGTGCGGCAGCTGCGCGGACAGCGATTGCCAGGTCCAAGCCAGGCCGGTCACGGCGGCGATGCCCAGGGCGGTCAACAGGATCAGCATCGGAGTTCCTTTCTTCGCACGTGTGTGCGAAATTGGTGGAGAAAAAGGGCGAAACAAGGTTTCGCCGGGGTGGTCGGGTGGATGGCGGGGGTCAGGCCTGCATGGCTTTGATCAAACGTTCGTAGGCGATCCAACATCGTTCGGGCGCGCGTGGATCGCGCAGGAAACGGGCTTCCCGCACCAGGCCGACACACAGGCTGTCCAATTCGTAGACCAGCTGGTCGGCATCGGTGTCGGGCCGCAGGTGGCCCGCCTCGATCGCCTGGGTCACGCTGCGCTTCAAGGCGCTGCGCCAATAGAGCAGATGCTCCAGCAGCAGCTCGCGCAGTGGGCCCTCGAAATCGTCGAGCTCGAAGGCGCCGGCCGAATAGAGGCAACCTTCGCCTTTGCCGGCCGGATCGGCGCGCCTGAACCAGCGCTGCATGATGGCGTTCAGGCGCGGCAGGCCCCGGGGTTCACGCATGGCCGGGACGAACACGTCCTGCAGGAAACGCTTGGCGAACTCGTCGACCACCGCTTTCTGCAAGGCCTCGCGCGAACCGACGCGCGAGAACACGCCGCTCTTGGACAGGCCGAGCCGCTTGGCCACTTCACCGAGGCTCAGGCTGTTGAGGCCTTCGGCGAGCGCCATGGCGAGCGCCGTGTCGACGATGGTCGCCAGGGTGAGTTCGCTGCGTCCGGTTTTCGTTTCCATGGGGGGAATCTAGCACGATCGTGCGAAATGTCAATCCGCCGCGTCGTCGGCAGGACGAAGACCATCCGCAGGTGTCGGAACCCGCACGGCGCGCCGGCCGCCCGCCGAGGGGCGGCCGGCCTGGGGCCACTTCAGCGGGCCAGGTTCGACAGCCAGAGCATGACCAGCAGCGCCGCGACGAACAGCGGCCAGCCCAGGCGCCGGGTGTACAGGGCAAAACCCATCCAGCACGAGGCGAGCACCAGCATCAGCGGGCTGTCGATGCGCGAGGCGATGGACATCAGCAGCAGGGTCTGGACGCCCAGCCGGTACCAGGGCACCGGCGCGCTGGGTGGTGTGCTGGTGTCGCCGCTGCCGGGGCCGGCCTGGTCGCGGGGCGCGGCGGCGGGGCTGGAGGGGGACCGTGCCGCCGCGCCCGCCACGCCGGCCTGCCGCGCTGCCCGCAGCCGTTCCTGTCGCGCGGTCTTGATCTGGCCAGCGGTCAGCAGCAGCTGCGGCGCGGGCCGCTCGGCCGCTTGCCACCAGGGCCCCTGCCGCCGCGGCGGCGCCTCGCCGCGTGCCGCGTGTTGCCGGAACACATCGATGGCGGGCGCGGCGGGCGGCGTGCCCTGGGCCAGTGCGCGGGCCTGGGCCAGCAGCGCCGTGCCCTGGCGCGCGTGCACCATCTGCACGAACTGCGCATACCCCAGCAGCACCGAGGGCGTGGCCGGCTGGCCCTGCCAGGTGACGGCCTGCAGGCCCTGGGTGCGCGCGCGGTGCAGGGCCGCGCGCAAGGCGCGGCGTTGCCGGCGCGGGACCGAGGGCGTGTGGTTGACGACGATGCCGGTCACCTCCTGCCGCGCCCCGCAGCGCATCACCTGCTGCTTGTCCGGATGCGGCGTGAAGCCCTCGTCGCGCACGATGAAATGCACCTGCCGCAGCAGGCGGCCGCACAAGGCATCGCGGTCACCCGCGGCCAGCGTGGCGGCCGATGCGGAGAAGCTCATGTCGTCCGCGTAGCGGGTATAGACGAAACCGAGCTTGCGCGCCGCCCCGCTGAGGCGCCGGTCGAGCTGGCGGCACAGCAGGTTGGTCAGCATCGGGCTGGTGGGCGCGCCCTGCGGCAGCACCCGCTCGCCCGCCTTGCCGCCGACGAAGTAGTGTTCGCCGTCGACCTCGAGCTCGTCGCTTGCGTTCTCGCTGCACAACAGGGCCAGCACCGTGGCCAGTGCCTCGCTGTAGCCCAGGCCGGCGAACACCCCCTTGATGCGCGGGTAGGTCACGCTGGGGAAGAAGTCCTTCAGGTCGATGTTGACGAGCACCGCCTGGCCGCAGTGCGGTGCCGCGTTGCTGAGGATGGAGCGGCCGGGCACGAAGCCGTGCGCCGCCGCATGGCAGCCCACCTTGGCCAGGATCTGGTCGAGCACCCAGTACTGGGCGCGCTTGAGCCGCGGCATGGGCGCCGAGATGATGCGTTCGCCGCCGGTCTTCTTGGGCAGGGCGAAACGGCGGTAGTGGCTGATGCGCGCCACCTCGCGGTGGAAACACAGGAACTTCAGCTCGGCCGGACTGATGCCCATGGCCTGCGCCAGGGCGCCGGGGGTGTCGAAGCCGGGCAGCCCGCGGGCGGCCAGGCGCGCCGGGTCGCCGCCGGTCTGCCCCAGCCCGCCCGAGACGCCGTGGCCCAGATAGTTCAGCTGTCGATGGCGTGTCTCATGCCAGCGCAGCGCCCGTTCGTGGCGCTGTTTCTCGCGGGCCTGGGCGTTCGCCTCGCGGCGCTGCAGCGCCTGCGCCATGCGCTCCTTGCGCATGGCCTTCAGGGCGGCCTGAGGGTCCTCGCGGTCGTGCAGCTGGCGCTGCAGGCCTTGCAGCACCTGCATCAGCTCGGCTTCGCGTTGGATGAGGCCGGCTTCCAGGCCGGGTTGCCCGCTGCCGGCGGGCCAGAAGCCCAGGCGCTGCATTTCGGCCAGCACCACCGCGTCCTTGCTGGAGGCGGTGATGCGCGCGATGAGTTCGGCGCGGGTCGGTTGGCGCTCGCTCATGGGGCCACCGCGCTGGAAAGACCGGAGAGGGTGAGTGCAGCGCGTCTCTCATCGAAGAGCCTGAAGGGCTTCGAGGACGGGGGCTGTCCACTCGACGCCGCACCCGGCCCCATGCGCCAATATGCTTGAAGCAAGCCATACCGGTATTGCGCATGGGGCCGGGGTGCGGCACAGTGAAGACGGCACCCGTGATGCATAGGCCGGCAGAGAACATGGACGGCGAAACACCGCCCGGTTTGCAAGAGCCGACGCGCTGCACTCCAGCTCAGTTTAATCGAAAGCATCAGATGGTCTCGGACATTTGAGGGGCGGCGGCGCGCGGTGCGCGGCGCTCGTTGAGCCGGGGCTGGGCCAGCTGGCGCAGGGCCAGCATGTGGGCGCAGGGGCCGCGCCTGAGCTTGTTCTGCTGGTAGAAGTTGCAGCCGCAGCGGGCGTCCTGCAGCTGCTCGTCGGCATTGAGCACCAGCCGGGGTTCGAGCAGCCGTTTTTTGGCTTCCTGCACGCTGCCGGTGACGACCAGCTGCGCGCCGTTCTCCGACACCTCGTGCAGTTTCACCTTGCCTGCATGCACCAGCGCCAGGGCCTGCGCCTCCTCGGGGCTGGCGAAGCGCAAGGCCTCCAGCGGCAGGGGGTCGCGGGCCAGTTCGCGCCAGGCGTACTGGCCGGCCGGCAGGTCGAAGACCGCCCGCCCCGCCTGCACCCACAGCGACAGCGCGGCCGAGACGTCCGCCGCCGGCAGGCCGGTGCGCGCGGCCAGCTCGGCCGGGCTGGCCATCCAGTCGCGCTGCAGGGCCTCTCCCACCGCCTGCAGGCTGCCGGCGGGCACGTCCTGGCGCGGCTGCAGCAGGTCGAAACGGCCCGCGGCCGACCAGTCGTTGGCGGTCCAGCCCGACAGGCCGAGGGTGACGGTGATGTCGTCCATCTCGACCACCCAGAAGCTGGGCAGGCCCGAACCCAGCAGGTGCACCCGCACGCGGGTGGCCAGGGCGATCAGCCGCTCCAGGGTCAGCAGACGCCGGCGGCCCCACAGGCGCACGGTCCGCGGCTCGGTGAGCGGGTCGCCGACGATGCGGCTGCGCGGCGCCTGCAGGCTGATGTTCCAGGGTTCGAACACCAGGCGCGCAGGCTGGCCGGGCTGCAGCTCGAAGCGCAGCGAGCGCGGACCGGCCCGTTCCTTGTGCTGGCGCAGCGTGGCGCACAGGTTGTGCAGGTCCATCGGGTGCAGCTCCACCACCGTGGCCGGCAGGGTCATGGCGCTGGAGACCTGCAGGAAACCGCGCACCCAGCTGTCGGGCAGGTCGATCTTCTCCTCGACGAAGGCCGGGTCGTCGCCGGTGGCCACGCTGAAGCCCGCCGGGTCGACCTGGAAGCGCGTCTCCTTGTAGCCGCGGATCTTCTGGAACTCCTCGAACAGGCTGCTCGAGTAGTCGATGTTGGTCGTGCCGCAGGCCATCTCGCCGGTGCGATCGAAGACATCGTGCTTGACGCTGACCGCGCAGTAGCTGGACTCGTCCTGGCTGAACGCCTCGAACAGCAGGCGCCCGGGGTGCACGGTGATCACCGGGTCGAGCACGTACCAGGCGTCGCGGTTCGCCTCGTACAGCCAGTTGAAGTACTTCTGGCGCGCGCGGTAGAAGGGGTCCAGCAGCGAGCGGCGACGCGAGCGCAGGGCTTGCAGTTCCTCGCGGACCTGGGCCGCCTCGGCCGCCAGGCCCTTGCCGCGTTGCATGAACTCGGCCAGCAGCGAGCTCTCGTTGGCTTCCAGCCAGCTGCGGTAGGCCTGCGGATCGCGGCCGCGGTAGCGCGCGTCGCTCACCACCACCGAATGCAGGGCCGAGAGCGCCTCGCGGAACGCCAGGTGCGCATGCGAGTCGCGGCGCAGCAGGCCCTCGAAATACGTGGGCGGGCGCAGGGTGTCGGGCGCGAAGCTGAAGGCCTGGGCGCGGTCGCTGTTGTCGACGCTGGTCGCGCCGTAGTATTTGTATTCGAATTTCATCGGGCCACGCCGGTGCGGGAGGGGGTCGGTTTCCAGGCGACGAAGGGCAGCTCGATCTGCGGGTGGCGCGCGGCGATGTCGCGCAGCCCGGCGATGTACTGGGGCTTGTCGGTGAGGCTGGCGCTGACCACCTGGCGCGCGAAGATCTCGGCCACCACCGAGGCGGTGCCAGGGTCGTCGGTCAGGCTGCGCAGGAAGTCCGTGACACGCGACTTGGCCGTGCGCCCGCGGTGCACCTGGCTCAGCACGGTCACGAAATAGGGCTTGAGGGCGCGCAGGCGCTCGGTGAGTTCGGCCGGGTTGTCGCGCGGCAGCTCGAGCAGCCACTGGGTGACGAACAACTGCACCTGCGGGCTGGGATGCTGGCTGAGCCGGGTCAGGCACAGGCTGGCTTCGGCGGCGTCCATGCGGCGCACCAGGCGGCTGCGGCCCAGCGCCTGCATCCAGGGCTGCGGATGGTCGATCCAGGCGATGAGCAGCTCGGGCGTGAGCGCGCTGTCGGCCAGGCGTTCGCCGAACAGCTGGGCGGCATAGGCCCGTGCGTCGTCGAACAGGCTGTCGCCCAGCGGCAGCAGTTGCGCCACCTGCTCCGGGCCGGGCAGGGCGCCGAGGCTGTTGTCGATGGCCTGCATCGCCCAGCGGCGCACCGCCACCTCGGCGTGGCGCGCCAGCGTGGCCTGCTGGCGCAGGCTGAAGGCTAGCGCCGACAGGGACATCAGCGCCCAGGCCCCGTAGCGTTGCGCGCCGCTGCTGCGGGCCTGCAGGGCGCGCCAGGTGCCGGCGGCGTCGCGTGCCGGCGCGACCGCGGCCAGCGTGGTCGTGAGCAGGCGCAGGCTGTCGTCGAACAGGCCCTCGCCGGCCTCGGTGACGAACAGCGCGGCATGCAGCCGTTGCGCCAGCGGGCGCGCGAAATCGTCGCGGGCCGACAGGCGCTCGAGGGCGGGCCCGATGGCCGCGCGGATGGCGGCGTGCGGGTGCAGGGCCAGCTCGCACAGCAGCTCGGTCTGGCCGCGCAGCACCTCGTCGGGCAGGGCGGCCAGCAGGCGCACGCCGCTGGCCCGGCGTTCGGGGGCGGGGTCGGCGAGCAGGCGTGCCAGCGTCGCCGCCGGCACCATCGCGGCGCCGTGGCCGTGCAGCAGCAGCCAGCTCACCGCCAGGGAGAGCACCTCGGCCGACGCATGGTCGAGCAGGCACAGCAGCGGTTCGACCGCCGCCTCGCGGGCGGCGCTGCCCAGCGCGCCGTGCAGCAGGCGGTCGAGGTCCGGCAGTGTTTCGCGCAGCCCGGGCGACCCGGCGTCGAGTGCCAGCAACGCGGCCTGCAGCTCGGCCACGAGGGGCGCGGCGGGTGCCAGCGCCGCCAGCCCCGCGCCCTGCCGGCGGGCCTCCGCGGCCGGGGCGAGCAGCAGCGCCGCCACCAGCCCGCTGTGCGGGGCATAGCCGGCGGGGTCGGAGGCGATGTGCAGCAGGGCGAAGTCGCGTGCGTCCTTGTCGCTGCTGTGCGCCAGCAGGGCCAGCCACATCAGCTGGTCGGGCGTGATGCCGCTGTGTCGCACCCGCGCGCGCACCGCCTCGAAGGCGACACGGGCGGTCGGCGCATATGGGCTTTGCAGCAGCGAGACCAGCAGCGGGGCGGGCCGGGACTCGAGAAAGGGCAGGTGGTCCTGCAGGGCCCGCGCCACCACCGCATGCACCAGCGCGGCGCGGCTGTGCAAGGCCAGCGCCACCAGGGCCTCGGGATGGCGGTCCCATAGCGTTGGCAGTCCGTCGGTGCGCGAGGCCATGGCCGACTCGGTGGCCAGCGGCTGCAGGCTGTGCCAGCGGGTGGCGCGCGCGCCGATCCGGACCTGGGGATGCCGGGCCAGCAGCAGGCGCTGCACCAGCAGCCAGCCGCTGGCCGGATGGTAGTGACGTTCGATGCGGGCATGGCGGCCGTCGACGTACTCCCAGCGCGCTTCCTGGCGTGCGGCGGGCAGCTCCTCGTCGCGCAGGCCGAGCAGCAGCTGCACCGCCAGTTCCGCCGCATGGGGATGTTCGATGGCCGCCAGGCGGCGCACGCTGCGCCAGTTGCGCAGGCGCAGGTAGTCCCGGGTGCGCTGGCCGTAGGCCAGCTGCGAATCCGGGCGGGCCATCTCTTCGCGCATGGGGCGGGCGACCCAGCGGCCGGTGGCCGGCGAGACGAAGCCGCGCCGGCTGCTGTCGTGGAAGTTGGCAGGGGTGTTCTCGAAGCGTGCGTGCAGCACCCCAAGGATCGGCGCATCACGGCGCAGCTCGGCTGCTTTGTACACGCGGCGCACCGCCTGGAAGCAGCCCGGGCGCAGCGGCAGCTGGCGCAACAGCTCCCGCAGGGCGGCATGGGCCTGCGGCCGCACCAGGGCCAGGTCGTACCAGTCGACGAGCAGCTCGCTCCAGCTCTTGCGGTGCTCGGCCAGGGTGGCTTCCAGGCTCTCCCACTGCAGCTCGCCGCGCAGCGCCGGCTGCCAGACCTCGTCGGTGAGCAGCCCGTCGAGGAACAGGTCGCGCAGTCCCGGGCCTTCGAGCAGCAGCCAGGCCTGGTGGGCCGCGCGACGCGTCGACGGGCTGCGCCCGCGTGTCGACAGGCTGCGCATGGCCGAGGCGGCACCCGGGTCGCCCAGGCGGGCGATGGCCACCGCGAGGCAGTGGTCGAGCAGGTCGTCGCCGCTCTCGAGCAGGCCGACCAGCCGCGGCACCAGGGCGCGCAGGGCTTGCTGCGAGCCGTTGCCGGCGGCCGCCGGGTCGCTGCACTCGCCCACCCGCCAGACGCTGCGCGCCTGTTTGGCCGCCGGTAGCAGGCGCCAACGGTCGGGCTGGAAGCGGCCGACCAGCGCCAGGATGGCGGGAGAGGCCTGGGGGGCGGCCGGGGCCGGGGGGGCTTCGGCGCGGGGCGGGATGGGGCCGTCGCTGCCCAGTCCGGGGAAGCCTTCGCTGCGCAGCAGCAGCTCGCCGGCGGCCAGCCGCCGGCGCAGGAAATCGAGCGCGCGGCGCTCGGCCTCGTCGCGCCGGCACGGCACGGCGGTCAGCGAGGATTCGCTGGCGTCGAGGAGCACGCCGCCCTGGAGTTCGCCCTGGCGCACGGTGAGCACGCAACGGGCGGCGGGGTCGCCGTCGCCCGCCGGAAGATCGAGTTCGATCAGTTCGAGGCGGGTTTCGCGGGGGCGTGAGACGGGACGCCGCAGCGTCGCGGAAGCGAGTTTTTTCATGAAACGTGGGTCTGGGATCCGGGCCGGTAGCCGCGGGGAATGGCACTCAGCAGGCGGCGCGTGTACTCCTGCTGCGGATGGTTCAGCACCTGGTCGACGGAGGCTTGTTCCACCACCTCCCCGTCCTTCATCACCATCACCTCGTCGGCCATGAAGCGCACCACGGCGAGGTCGTGGCTGATGAAGACGTAGGCCAGGCCGAGTTCGTCCTGCAGGTCCTTCAACAGGTTGAGCACCTGGGCCTGCACCGAGACGTCGAGCGCGCTCACCGCCTCGTCGAGCACCAGCACCTCCGGGTCCAGTGTCAGGCAGCGGGCGATGGCGATGCGCTGGCGCTGGCCGCCCGAGAACTCGTGCGGGTATTTGTGCATCGCGTCCTCGGACAGGCCGACCTTGGCCAGCAGGGCACGCGCCCGGGCCTCGCGTTCGGCGCGCTGTCCCCCGAGGCCGTGCAGCTCCATGGGTTCGACCAGGGTACGGCCGATGCTGAAGCGCGGGTTGAGCGAGGCATACGGATTCTGGAACACCACCTGGATGCGGCGGCGCATCGGCAGCATCTGGCGCGGCGACAGGGCGAGCAGGTCGCGGCCGTCGAAACGCACCTGGCCGCCCAGCTTGCCGCCGTTCGGCTCGTGCAGGCGAAGCAAGGCCAGGCCGAGCGTGGTCTTGCCCGAGCCGGACTCGCCGACCACGCCTAGCGTGTGGCCGCGGCGCAGCTGGAAGCTGGCGCCCT
Source organism: uncultured Rhizobacter sp. (assembly GCA_966211755.1). Lineage (GTDB taxonomy): Bacteria > Pseudomonadota > Gammaproteobacteria > Burkholderiales > Burkholderiaceae_C > Rhizobacter. The sequence continues at coordinate 89,470 of CBIHOH010000001.1, forward strand.
TCACGGCATGGAACTCGCGCCGTCCGAACACCCCGCGCGGGATCCAGAAACTCTTGGTCAGCCTGCCGGCTTCGAGGATCACCGGTGCCGTCGCATCCTTGGGCCGGGGCGCGACCTCCGCCGTGCCGCCCGACATGTGCTCGTCGACCACCATCAGCCGTGCGCTGTGCCGCGCCAGCGTGGGCCGGCAGGCCAGCAGGGCGCGTGTGTAGGCGTCCTGGGGCTGCTCGAAGACGGCGGCGACCGGGCCTTGCTCGCGCACCGTGCCGTGGCGCATCACCACCACCTGATCGGCGATCTCGCCCACCACCCCCAGGTCATGGCTGATGAACAGCATGCTCATGCGGTGCTTGTCCTTCAGCCGCGCCAGCAGCTCGAGGATCTGGCGCTGGATGGTGACGTCGAGCGCCGTGGTCGGTTCGTCGGCGATCAGCAGCTTGGGCCCGCAGGACAAGGCCATGGCGATCATCACCCGCTGCTGCTGTCCGCCCGACAGCTCGTGCGGATAGCTGCCGAGCCGCCGTTTCGGCTCGGGCATGCCCACTTCGGCGAGCAGCTCCTCGGCGCGGGCCGCGGCCTGGCGGGCGCTCAGCCCCAGGTGGCGGCGCAGCGGCTCGGCGATCTGCCGGCCGACGCTGAACACCGGGTTGAGCGAACTCATGGGGTCCTGGAACACGCAGGCGATGTCGCGGCCGCGCAGCCGCTGCAACTCGGCCAGCGGGGCCTGCAGCAGGTCGCGGCCCTGGAAGCGGATCGCCCCGCGCCGCTCGGCGTTGTCGGGCAGCAGGTTGAGGATGGACATCGCCGTGACCGTCTTGCCCGACCCGGACTCACCGACCAGCGCCACCGTGCCGTGCTCGGGCACGTCGAAGCTCACGCCCTGGGTCGCGCGGCCGACGGCCTCGACCCGCTCCACCCGGCCGGCCTCGCGGCCGAGGCGGAACGACACCTGCAGATCCTGGATGCTCAGCAACATCGTCTACTCCAGCCCACGCAGTTTCGGGTCGAGCGCGTCGCGCAGCGCATCGGTGAAGAGTGAAAACGCGGTGACGAACACCGCCATGAAGGCGGTGGCCGCCGCCAGCTGCCACCAGTGGCCGAGGATGAGTTCGCTCTGGGCCTCGGACAGCATCGTGCCCCAGCTGACCTGGTCCACGGCCACGCCCAGGCCCAGGTAGGACAGGATGACCTCGGCCTTGATGAAACCGACCACGTGGATGGACAGCTGCACCAGCAGCACGTGGCTGATGTTGGGCAGGATGTGGCGGAACATGCGCGCCGCGCGGCCGGCCCCGATGGCCTCGGCGGCGCGCACGTATTCGCGCACCGAGTGTTTCAGGAACTCGGCGCGCACCAGGCGGTAGATGCCGGTCCAGCCGGTCAGGCCGAGGATCAGCACCACCGACTGCACGCCGCGCCCGGCCACCGCGGCGAAGGCGAGGATCAGCAGGATGCCGGGAATGGAGGTGAAGACGTTGTAGATCCACTCGAGCAGGTCGCCGGTGCGGCCGCCGAGGAAACCGGCGAGCGCCCCCAGCACGGTGCCGATGAGGGTGGCCAGCAGGGCCGCCAGGACGCCGACGAAGACCGAGATCTGCGCCCCCTTGACCGCCTTGGCGAGCACGTCGCGGCCCAGCCGGTCGGCGCCGAAGGGCAGGGTGTCGGCGGGTTCGACGCTGCGCTGGCTCAGGGCGGCGGTGCGTTCGGCCCATTCCCGGTAGCGCGGCGCCAGCGGGTCCACGTCGGACAGGTCGACGGCGGGGCCGGCAGGCACCGGCAGCGCGCCCTGCGCCAGCTTCTCGGCCGGGCCCATGAAGCCGGGCGGCGCGTTCGCCACCCCGCGTTCGCGCTGCCAGTCGCCGGCGATCAACCCGAGTGCCGACAGCAGCACCATCAGCACGAAGGCCAGCACCACGCCCAGCGAGACCATGCCCACCCGGTCGCGCCGCAGGCGCCGCCAGGCGGCCTGCCAGAGGTCGTCGGACGGGGCCGCTGCCGCGGGAGCGAGGACCGCGTTCATTTGAGCACCACCCGGGGGTCGGCCGCCTTGTACATCACATCGGTCAGCAGGTTGACGGCCATGGTGATCACGGCCAGGTAGATGGTCACCGCCTGGATGACCGGGAAGTCGCTGCGATTGACCGCCAGCATCACCTCGCGGCCGACCCCGGGGATAGAGAAGAACACCTCGATCAGGAAGGACCCGACGAAGATGCCGGGCAGGCCGGCGCCGATGCCGGTGAGGATGGGGATCATCGCATTGCGCAGCACATGGCTCAGCAGGATGCGTTTTTCGGTCAGGCCCTTGGCGCGCGCCGTGCGCACGTAGTCCTGCCCGATCTCGTCCAGGAAGAAGCTGCGGTACAGCCGGGTCTGCGGCGCCAGCGAGACCAGCACCGCCAGCAGCACCGGCAGCGGGGCGTAGCGGACCAGGTTGGTCCACAGCGAGTCGCTCCAGCCCTGGACCGGGAACCAGCCGAGCCGGAAGGCGAAGAGGTACTGGCCGACGATCACGTAGACGAGGAAGGAGACCGACATCGCCACCGTGGTGAGCGTCATCACCATGCGGTCGGTGAGCGAGCCGCGCAGGTGGGCGACACCGAGCGCGAAGGGGATCGCCAGCGTCACCTCGAGCAGCAGGATCGGCACCATCACGGTGAGCGTGGCGGGCAGGCGGCTGGCGAACAGCTCGGAGACGGATTCGTTGGTGGCCCAGCTGCGGCCCCAGTCGAAGGTGACGATCTGCCGCACGAAGATGCCGAACTGCTCCCACACCGGCAGGTTCAGGCCGAGCTGCTCGCGGATGGCGGCGATCTGCTCGGGGGTGGCGTTCTGGCGCGCCAGGATCTGCGCCGGGTCGCCGCCGAACTGCTTGAACAGGAAGAAGACCAGCAGCATCACCCCGAGCAGGGTCGGGATCATTTGCCACAATCGTCGCAACAGGTAGGCCGTCATGCAGGGAGCCTCGTCCAGGGAACCGTACGGCCGGGAGTCTAAGGTGCCGGGAGCCTGCAAGATAGCCCATTTATCTCTTCGAGGGTAGCTGCGCGGGGCCGGGCCGCACTAGACTTGACCGTATGAATCCAAGGCAGCTCTCTTTCCGGCGCCTGTGCGGCGCGGCGGCAACGCTTCTGTTCTCGTTGGCCACCTCCCTGTCGGTCTGGGCGCAGGCCCCGGCCGCCGCCACCGCGCCACCGAAGACCTTGCGCATCGTCTTCAATGCCGCCGAGACCGGCTTCGATCCGGTCCAGACCAGCGACATCTATTCGGCCATCGCCAGCGACCACATCTTCGAGGCCCTGTACCACTACGACCACCTGGCCCGGCCGTACAAGATCAAGCCCAACGTCGCCGCCGGCATGCCCGAGGTGGCGGACGACTACCGCCGCTTCGTCGTGCGCCTGAAGCCGGGCGTCCACTTCGCCGACGACCCTGCCTTCAAGGGCCGCAAGCGGGAGCTGGTGGCCCAGGACGTGGTCTACAGCTTCAAGCGCTATTTCGACCCCAAGACCAAGAGCCCCGCGTATTCGGGGATGGAGGAAGAAGGTTTCGTCGGCCTGGACGCGGTGCGCGCCGATGCGCTCAAGCGCAAGAAGGACTTCGACTACGACCGCGAGGTCGAGGGGGTCAAGGCGCTGGACCGCTACACGGTGCAGTTCAAGCTCGAGCGGCCGCGCCCGCGTTTCCTGTACACCCTGGCGGGAGTGTCCCTGATGGCCCGGGAGGTGGTGGAAACCTATGGCGACAACATCATGGAGCACCCGGTCGGCACCGGGCCCTATCGCCTGGTCCAGTGGCGCCGCAGCTCGTTCATGGCCTTCGAGCGCAACCCGAATTTCCGGGAGGTCTTCTATGACGCCGAACCGAATCCGGACGATGCCGAGGGCCAGGCGCTGCTGGCGCGTCTCAAGGGCCGGCGCCTGCCGATGATCGACCGGGTCGAGGTCAACGTCATCGAGCAGAGCCAGCCGCGCTGGCTGGCCTTCCTCAACTCGGAGTTCGACATCGTCGAGGTGCCGGTGGAGTTCGTCGCCGTGGCCGCGCCCCAGGGCAAGGTGGCGCCCAACCTGTCCAAGAGGGGCATCGCGCTGTACCGGGTGCTGAGGTCGACGGTGACCATGTCCTACTTCAACATGGAGGATCCGGTCGTGGGCGGGTACACGCCCGAGAAGGTGGCCCTGCGCCGGGCCATCGGCCTGGCCACCGACGTGCAGAAGGAGATCGACCTGATCCGCCGCGGGGTGGGCGTCCCCGCCCAGTCGGGCGTGGCGCCGCACACCTTCGGCTTCGACCCGGCCTACCGCTCCGAGAACAGCGAGTTCAACCTGCCGAAGGCGCAGGCCCTGCTCGACCTGTACGGCTACATCGACCGCGACGGCGACGGCTGGCGCGACCTGCCCGACGGCAAGCCGCTGCTCATCGAGTACGCCACCCAGTCCGATGCGACCTCGCGCCAGTTCGACGAACTGCGCAAGAAATCCATGGATGCGCTGAAGATCCGCATCGAGTTCAAGGTCAACCAATGGGCCGACCAGATCAAGCTGGCGCGGGCCGGCAAGCTGATGATGTGGCAGCTCGGCTCCTCGTCGACCTCGCCCGACGGGCAGGGCGCGCTGGACCGCGCCTATGGGCCGTCCAGCGGCAGCGGCAACTTCGCCCGCTTCAAGCTGCCGGCCTTCGACGCCCTGTACCGGCGCATCAACGACCTGCCGGACGGTCCCGAGCGGGAGGCCCTGTTCACCGAGGCGAACAAGCTCGTCACGGCCTACATGCCCTACAAGTTCCATGTGTACATGATGGCCACCGACCTGACCCATCCGTGGGTGATCGGCTACCGGCGGCCCAATTTCTGGAACGACACCTGGCAGTACATGGACATCGAGCCGCGGGCCAAATGAACCGGGCCGGAGGGAGCGCTGCTCAGGTCTGAGCGATCCAGGCCACGATCTGCGCCGCCTGCAGCGCCCCGGCCAGGCGCCTGCGCTCCACGCCCCGCTGCAGCATCAGCAGGCTGGGGATGCTGCGGATGGCGAAGCGTGCGGACAGCCCCGGGTTGTCGTCGCTGTCGACCTTGGCCAGCACGGCGCGCCCTTTCAGCTCCTGCGCCGCGCGCTCGAACTGCGGCGCCATCATGCGGCAGGGGCCGCACCAGGGGGCCCAGAAGTCGACCACCACCGGCAGCTCGGTCTTGGTGACGAAGGTCTCGAAAGTCCGCTCGGTGAGGGTCACCGGCCGGCCGTCGAGCAGCGGCTGGCCGCAGCGCCCGCAGTCGGGGTTCTCGGTCAGCCGGGTATCGGGTACGCGGTTGGTGGCCAGGCAGTGGGGACAGACGATGTGCATGTTCGGGCGCTCCTGGGTCGGCACATGGTGGCGTCCCCCGGTATTGCAATGCCTGCCGGGCCGGCCGGCTACAGCGGCAGTTCGGTGAAGTAGCGCCCGCCGTGGTAGATCAGGGGCTGGGCGCCTTCGCGGTGCTCGCAGCGCTCGACCTCTCCGACGAAGATGACATGGTCGCCTTCTTCGTACTGGCTGCGGTTGAAACACTCGAACACCGCCGCCGCGCCGGTCAGCACCGGCACGCCGCCCGCGCCCTGGCTCAGCGCCAGGCCGGCGAAGCGGTCGATGTTCTTCGAGGCGAAACGCTCGGCCAGCTCGCGCTGGTCCGAGGCGAGGATGTGGATGGCGTAGTGCGAACCCCGGGCGAAGGCGGGCATCGAGCCGGCCCGCGTCGACAGGCTCCACAGCACCAGGGGGGGCGCCAGCGAGACCGAATTGAACGAATTGGCCGTCAGGCCCACCATCTGACCGTTCGGCGCGCGCGCCGTGACCACCGTCACCCCGGTGGCGAACATGCCGAGCGCCTTGCGGAATTCCGGGGACGAAAAGCTGGGTGCCAGGGCGCGGGAGGGGGTGCTCATGACTTCATTGTCGGCGAAAGCAGGGCAGGGGCCGCATCTACACTCGCGGCCCATGGCAACAATATCTGGAAAACGGGCTTTGGCGTGCCAGGGGGGCCAATTGCTTGTCATGGCCTGCGGCCTGGCCGGGGCGGCCGCGGCCCACGCCGGCCACTGCGCCGAACTGGCGCGGCGCCTGCCCGGCGTCAGCGTGGCGCGCTGCGAGGCGGCGCAGTTGAGCCCGTCGGGCAGCTCGTCGGTCAACGGGGTTCCGCTCTACCAGCGTGATGTCGTGGCGGCGCCCGCGCTCGACGAGGCCGCCGCCTCCGGCAAGGCGCCACGCCGCCGCCGCGTGCTGGTGATCGGCGGCACCCATGGCGACGAGCGGTCGTCGGCGTCGCTGGTCTTCCACTGGATCGCCCTGGCCAGCGCCGGCCCGGCCCGGATGGACTGGCGTTTCGTGCCGGCCCTCAACCCGGACGGCCTGTTGCTGCAGCGGCCGACCCGGGTCAACGCCCGCGGCGTCGACCTGAACCGCAACTTTCCCACCCCCCGCTGGGACCAGGAAGCCCAGGCCTACTGGGTGCAACGGACCGGCCGCGACCCGCGGCGCTACCCCGGGCCGAAAGCGCTGTCCGAGCCCGAAAGCCGCTTCGTGTCCGACACGATGAACCGCTGGAAACCCGACTTCATCGTCAGCATCCATGCCCCCTACGGCGTGCTCGACTACGACGGGCCGAGCGTCCCGCCGCGGCGCCTGGGCCGCCTGTACCTCGACCGCGTGGGTGTCTTCCCCGGCTCGCTCGGCCACTACGGCGGTGTGCACAAGGGGATTCCGGTGGTGACCATCGAGCTGCCCAGCGCCTCGCAGACGCCGGGCGATGCCGAGATGCAGCAGATGTGGGTCGACCTGCTGCGCTGGATCGGCGAGCGCATCGAGTCCTCCGAGCGGCGCGCGCGGCCCTCCTCCTAGAATCACCCGATGTCCGAATCCCTTGCCGCCGCCCGCCCGCTCCATGCCCGCCTGGGCGCCTTGCACCGCCTGCTGGTGGTCACGCTGCTCGGGTTCGCGTCCGGCCTGCCCCTGGCACTGACCGGCCAGGCCATGCAGGCCTGGCTGAGCGGGGCGGGCGTCGATGTCGCGACCATCGGTTTCCTGAGCCTGGTCGGGCTGCCCTACACCTTCAAGTTCCTCTGGGCGCCGCTGATGGACCGTTTCGAACCGCCCTGGCTGGGACGCCGCCGCGGCTGGTTGGTGCTGACCCAGCTGGCGCTCGGCGGCGCCCTGCTGTGGATGGCCGGCACCTCTCCCACCGCGGCCACCCGCGGCTTCGCCCTGCTGGCGGTGCTGGTGGCGTTCGTGTCGGCCTCGCAGGACGTGGTGATCGACGCCTACCGCACCGACCTGCTGTCGGCCTCCGAACGCGGCGCCGGCTCCTCGCTCAGCGTGCTGGGCTATCGGCTCGCGATGATCCTCTCGGGCGGCATCGCGCTGATCTGGGTCGATCCGGCCCAGGGGGGCGGCTGGACCTGGCCGGAGGTGTACCGGGTGATGGCCGCGCTGATGGTGGGCGCGGCCTGCATCTCGGCGCTGGCGCTGCCGCGGCTGCCCGTCACGCTGCAGCCGCGGAGCCTGGCCGCCAACGACCTGCGCGGTTTCCTGTGCGTGGCCCTGGCGATCGGGGCCGGCTACGGGCTCACGGCGGGCCTGGGCGACCCCTGGGCCGTGTCCCTGCTGTGCAGCGCCCCCGAGGCCTGCGCGCCGGGCGGGCTGCGGGCCGTGCTGGCCGGCGGCATCTTCAAGCCGCTCGCCGCCGCCGTGTTGCAGCCGTGGCTGCAGGGCAGCCTGCTCACGGCCGAGCTGCAAGGCAAGTGGATCGACCTGCTCACCCTGCTGATGGGGGTCGGCTTCACGCTGCCGCTGGCCGCCTGGGCGGCACGCCGGGCGCGTTTCGAAACCCTGCTCGGCGGCCTGGGCAACTACTTCAGCCAGCGTGGCGCCGGCGCCTTCCTGGCCTTCATCGTGTTGTACAAGCTGGGCGACGCCTTTGCCGGTTCGTTGATGACCCCGTTCCTCCTGAAGTCGATGGCCTTCAGCCCGGCCGAGTTCGGCGTGGCCAACAAGCTCATCGGCCTGTGGCTCACCATCGGCGGCGCCTTGCTGGGCGGGGCGCTGATGTTCAAGCTCGGGCTGTGGCGTTCGCTGATGCTGTTCGGGGTCCTGCAGATGCTCAGCAACCTCGGTTTCTGGTGGCTGGCGGTGAACGGCAAGGGGGGGCTGCCCGGCCTGCTCATCCCGGCCTTCGACTGGGGCATCGTCAAGCTGGCGCGAGCCACCGAGGTCGACGGCGGCCTGCTGATGGTGATCGCCGTCGAGAATCTCTCGGGCGGCATGGGCACGGCGGCCTTCGTCGCCTTCCTGATGAGCCTGTGCAACCAGCGTTTCACCGCCACCCAGTACGCGCTGCTGTCGGCCTTCGCCGCGGTGGGCCGGGTCTGGGTGGGGCCCCTGGCGGGGGTGCTGGCCGCCACCATCGCCTGGCCGCGCTTTTTCATCCTGTCCACGCTCACGGCGCTGCCGGCGCTGGGCCTGCTGTGGTGGCTGCGTGCGGAGGTGCGGGCCCTCGAGGTGGACCCGCGCACCCTGCTGCTCGATGATTGAGCCTCGCCGTCCCCGCCGGGCCTGCGTGTCCAAAGGCCGCCTAACGGGGGCCTTGTGCAAGGGAACAAGCGCCCCATCTTGAGATCTGATGCCGTCATGAAAACCGACCACACCCCCTCCGATCCGCCCATGCTCCTTCCGTCCGAAGCGTCGGCTTCGCACTGCTTCGGCTGCGCCTGCATGCTGCACCGGCGGCGGCTGTTCACTTCCGCGCTGTTGGGCGGGACCGCCTTGCTGGCGATGCCGGCGCTGGCCCGCGAAGGCGTGGAGGTGGGCAGCGAATCCAAGTTCGCCAAGCTGGTGCCGGCCGCCCAGATCGAACAGGCGGCCCTGCAGCAATACACCGACATGAAGCGCCAGGCCGGCGGCAAGGGGGCCCTGCTGCCCGCCAGCGACCCGCAGGTCGTGCGCCTGCGCGCCATCGCGCAGCGCCTCATCCCCTACAGCTACGAGTGGAACCCGCGGGCGCGCGAATGGCAGTGGGAGATCAACCTGTTCGGCTCCAAGCAGGTCAATGCCTTCTGCATGCCTGGCGGCAAGATCGCCTTCTATTCGGGCATCCTCGAGAAGCTGCAGTTGAGCGATGACGAGGTGTCCATGGTCATGGGCCACGAGATCGCCCATGCGCTGCGCGAGCACGCGCGCGAGCGGGTCGGCAAGACCGTTGCCACCCGGGGCGCCATCGAGCTCGGTGCCGCGCTGTTCGGCCTGGGCAACACCGGGCGCACGGTGGCCAACCTGGGCGGCCAGCTGCTCACCCTCAAGTTCGGCCGCGAGGACGAGTCCGAGGCCGACCTCATCGGCATGGAACTCTCCGCCCGGGCCGGCTACGATCCCCGCGCCGGCGTCAGCCTGTGGCAGAAGATGGCGGCGGCCGCCCAGGGGGCGTCGCCGGAGTTCCTGTCCACGCACCCGTCGGGCCCGACGCGCATCAAGGACATCCAGAACTCGCTGCCTCGGGTGGAAGGCCTGTATGCCCGCGCGCCCAAGCCCGAGCAGCGTTTCGGGCCACCGCCGAAAGCCAGCTAGGGCCTGTTCAGCGCCCGCGCAGCGCGTCGATGCGGGCCTCGACGGGCGGGTGGCTGTCGAACAGCGGCAGCCAGCCTGCCCGGCCCGCGATGCCGAAGCTGCGCAGCGTGGGGGGCAGCTGCCCGGGCGCCAGGCGGTGCAGCCTGGCCAGCGCATGGATCATCGGCCATGGGCTGCCGGCCAGGCGGGCCGAGCCCGCATCGGCGGCGAACTCGCGCCGGCGCGAGAACCAGGCCACGATGATCGAGACCAGCACCCCGAACACCAGCTCGCAGACCAGCACCGTGAGATAGAAGCCCGGGCCCAACCCGCGCTCGCTCCGGAAGACCGAGCGGTCGATCAGCACGCCCGCCACGCGGGCGAACAACACCACGAAGGTGTTCACCACGCCCTGCACCAGCGCCATCGTCACCATGTCGCCATTGGCCACGTGCGACACCTCGTGTCCGATCACCGCTTCGATTTCCTCGCGGTCCAGTGTGTGCAACAGGCCGGTGGACACGGCCACCAGCGCCGAGTTGCGGAAGGCCCCGGTGGCGAAGGCATTCGGCCCACCCTCGTAGACACCGACCTCCGGGCGGCCGATGCCGGCCCGGTCCGCCAGCCTGTGCACCGTGGACAACAGCCATTGTTCGTTCGCGTCGCGCGGCTGCCGGATCAGGCGCAGCCCGGTCGACCAGCTGGCCATCGGCTTGGACAACAGCAGCGACACCAGCGATCCGGTGAAGCCGACCAGCAGCGAAAAAACCAGCAGCGGCCCGAAGGCCAGGCCGTTCTGCGTCAGCAAACGATCGACGCCGAGCAGGCGCAGGGTGACCGAGAGCACCAGCACCACGGCCAGGTTGGTGGCAAGGAACAACAGCATGCGCTTCATGGCCAGGCCCTCCCATCGATGCCCGGGCGAGGTACCGGAGGGCATCGGCCGGATACCGCAGCCTGGCCGTGGCAAGCACCGTGCCCCGTGTTCGGTCGCCGGCATGCGAAGCCGGCGCGGCGGTTACGGCCTGACATCTCCTCGTGCCAGGGTTCGGGCAGGCCGGCGCAGGGGATGGACAGATGTTGCAGTTTGTCTCAAGCTTTCAAGCTGGAAGTGAGCGATGCGCGCGACCCGGTCCGTGCATCGGTGTGTGGGCGCGGGACGCGGGTGAACGCCCGGGGCTGTGCCATACAAAGGGATATCCATGCCGAGTTCCGAGCCCGCTCGACACCATAGCGCCACCGCCGATGCCCCGGACGGCCCGATCACGGGCGACCCCCGCGGGGACGGCGGCCTGTTCCTGCATCCGCCCGTCCAGGCCGTTTCCGATCCCGCCGCGCCGGGCGACGACCCGCGCGAAGTGTCCGAACGGACCTGGCGTGCCGTGTACGAAAGTTCGGCCGTGGGCATCCTGCTCTGGGACACCGGCGGCCGCCTGCTCGCCGCCAATGCGGTGTTCGAGCGCATGCTGGGGCACGAGGAGGCGGCACTGCGCCGCATGACCTTGTTCGATCTCATCCCGCTCGACGATGCATCGGCCTTGCGTGCCGACCTGGACGCACAGGCCGCCGGCGCATGCCCCGAGTCGCATGCGCAGCGGCTCATGCTGCGTCGCGACGGCAGCCTGTTGTGGACGCAAACCCACGTGGCCCTGGTGCCGGGCACCGACAGCATGGCCCCGTTTTTCGTCGGCATTGTGGACGACATCCACCAGCGCAAACTGGCCGAGAAGGCCCTGGTCGAATCCCAGAACGCCCTGGCCCGCATGACCCGCATCACCGCGATGGGCGAGCTGGCCGCCTCCATCGCCCACGAAGTCAAGCAGCCCCTGGGGGCCATCGCGACCCATGGCGACGCCTGCCAGCGCTGGCTGGCAGCGGTGCCTCCCAACATCGCCGAAGCCCTGTCGGCGGCGCAATGCATCGTCACCGACGCCCACCGGGCCAGCGAGGTGGTCTCGCGCATCCGGGCCTTCGTGAGCCGGGCCGAGCCGCGCCGCGACCTGGTCGACCTGGCCGACCTGATCGCCCAGACCCTCGCCTTGGTGGGCGACCTCGTCCGATCGCGCCAGGTGCTGCTGCGGACCGAGATCGCCGCCGATCTGCCTCGCGTGAGCGGTGACCGGGTGCAATTGCAGCAAGTCTTGCTCAACCTGATCATGAATGCCATCGAGGCCATGGCGGGTGTGAGCGGGCGGCCGCGCAGCCTGCGGGTCGAAGCCGGGTTCTTCGGTCCGCGCATGGCCTGCGTGAAGGTGTGCGACGTCGGGCCGGGCCTGTCGGCCATCGACCGCGACCGTGTCTTCGCCGCCTTTTGCACGACCAAGGCCGAAGGCATGGGCATCGGGCTCACCCTGGGGCGCTCCATCGTCGAGGCCCACGGCGGCCGCTTGTGGGCGACCCCGAACGACGGACCGGGCGAGACCTTCCAGTTCACCCTGCCCGTGGCCGCGGAAGGCATCGCATGAGCGGGCTGCGCGACGTGCAGGAAACCAGCGCCCCTGCCCACGCCAGGACGGGACGCCGGCCCCTGCACGGCGGGCGCGAGGCGGTGGTGTTCGTCGTCGACGACGAGGCGTCGATGCGCCAGGCCCTGAACAGCCTGATCCGTTCGGTCGGCCTGCGTGTCGAGGTCTTCACCAACGCGCGGGACTTCCTGGCGCATCCGCGCGATCTCCGTCCGTGCTGCCTGGTCCTCGACGTGCGCCTGCCCGGGGCCAGCGGCTTCGACGTGCAGCGCGAGCTGAGTGCGCGAGGCGATCCCCTGCCGGTCATCTTCATGACCGGGCATGGGGACATCCCGATGAGCGTGCGGGCGATGAAGGCGGGGGCCGCCGAGTTCCTGGCCAAGCCCTTTCGCGACCAGGACCTGCTGGACGCGATCGCGCTCGCGCTCGACCGGCACGACCAGGCGATGCGCATCGACGGTGCCCTGGCCGATGTCCGCGTGCGCTACGAATTGCTCAGCCCGCGTGAACGGCAGGTGATGGCACTCGTCGTCAAGGGCCTGCTCAACAAGCAGACGGCCGCGCTGCTCAAGATCAGCGAGATCACCGTCAAGGTGCACCGCCGCCACATCATGGAAAAGATGGGCGCCGGCTCCTTGCCCGAACTGGTGCGCATGGCCGAACGCCTGGGGCCTGTCCATACGGCGCCGGCCTGCGCGCTGCCGCTGGAAAAACCGTGAGCCGGGCGCGAGCCAGGCTGGGCTGAGCCTGCGTCGCCCGGAGGCGCCTATACCTTGGTTCAATCGCGTTGCGGCACGGGGCGGCGTAGGGTAGCGCAGGCATGGGGGCATCGACATGATGGACTATCGGGGCAGCGCGGCCTGCATCGCGATCGTCGACGACGACCGCGCCTTGCGTTCGGCCCTCGACAGCCTGCTGCGCTCGGTGGGCTTCCGGGTGGTGGGTTTCGGTTCCGCGGAGGCCTTTCTCGCCTCGCCGTTCCCGCAGCAGGCGGCCTGCGCCGTACTCGACATCGGCTTGCCGGGCATGGACGGCTTGCAGCTGCAGGCCCGGTTGAACCTCGAATGCCGGTACCTGCCGGTGGTGTTCCTCAGTGCCGTGGACGACCGCGGGGGCCGCTTGCATGCCCAGGCCTCGCAGGGCGGGGCGCTGGCGTTCCTGGGCAAGCCGTTTGCCGAGGAAGAGCTGCTGGGCGCGGTGCGCTCGGCTTGCGCCTTGCTGCGCCTGCGGCCGCCGAGCCGCACCTGACCCAAGGTGCAATGGCTGGGGCCAGGGGGCAGCCCTACAGTGACCCGATCCGATCAGCCAACAACGAGGAGACCATGGAACAGCCCACACTCGAACACGATGTGTCCGATCCGCCGAAGGCCGCCAGCTCGCGCAGCGTGCGGCCGATGAGCAGTGTCGCTTGCCCCGCGATGTGTGTCAGCCATGTGGGCGGTGCCGCCGAAAAACGCCACGACCGCCAGGGCCAGGCCATCGACATTCTCATCCCGGCGGAAAACGCCCGGCTGGTGGCCGCCACCTACGACACGCAGGCCGGCTTGCGGCGCACGACCTTCGTGCGTGCCCCCTTGATCGCCGTGCTGCCGCAGCAGTCCTGCAGCGTGCGCTCCCAGCACCCGCTGGACCTCATCGTCATCAGTGTCGAGCCGTCGTTCTATGCCCAGGAGGTGCGCAACCTGCCTGGCCGGCACGAACTCGACCTGGTCGAGCCGCACGCGGCCGTCGACCCCTTCATGCGCCAGGTCGGCAACGCCTTGTACAACGATCTGCAGCAGCAGCGTCCCCCGTCCGCGCGCTATCTGCAGTCGCTGGCCTGTGTCGTGGCCGTCCACCTGGCGCGGCACTACCGCAAGTCGGCGCCGCCGGCGGTGCAAGGCGGCGGCCTGCCGACGCAGAAGGTCGAGCGGGTGCGGGCCTTCGTCGAAGCCAACATCGACAAGCCCCTGCCGGTCGACCTGCTGGCGGCCGAGGTGCGCCTGAGCCCCTTTCATTTCGCCCGCACCTTCAAGCAGGCGACCGGGCAGGCCCCCCATCTCTACGTGCTGATGCAACGGGTCGAACGCGCCAAGGTCCTGCTGCGCGAAAGCGACTGTCCGGTGCGCGAGGTGGCGCTGCGCACCGGCTTTCGCACCCAGGGGCATTTCACCGGCGTGTTCCACCGTTACACCGGCTCCACCCCGCGCGCCTTCCGCCTCGGCCATGCCAAGACGTGAGCACCGCAGCGTCCGCCCCCTGATGAGGGCTGCCGCCGCGGCCCGCGCCTTGCCCGTGCCCCGGTCCCGGGGCCGGGCCCGGTGGTCGTCCGGCGGCCGGGCTCCGGTCATTCCACGGTTTTCCCCTGAGGAGACGAGCATGGCTCAACGAAATTGCCCTCCCTGGTGGGCCTTCACCCTGCGCGGCCTGCTGGCCCTGCTGTTCGGCGTGCTGGCCGTCGCCTGGCCCGGCATCACCCTGTTGCTGCTGGTGGCGTTGTTCGCGGCCTACGCCATCGTTTCCGGTGGCGTGATGGTGGCGGGCGCCCTGCAGCAGCGCGAGCGGCGCGACTGGCTCATCTTGTTGCTCGGGCTGGTGAACATCGCCGCCGGCGTGCTGGCGATCATCTACCCGAACCTCACCGCGCTCGCGCTGGTCATCCTGATGGGGGTCAACGCCCTGATCGTCGGCGTGCTGGACATCGTCACGGCGCTGCGCCTCAAGGCGGTGCTGCCTTCGCGCTGGCTGTTGGGCGCCGTGGGCCTGCTGTCCATCGTGTTCGGCGTGCTGGTGCTGGTCTATCCGGGCGCCGGGGCCCTCGCCCTGGTGTGGCTGGTCAGCCTGCATGCGGTGCTGGTCGGAGCCTTGCTGCTGGCGCTGGGCATCCAGCGCCGCCGGGCCGACAGGCGCCCGGCCTTGGGCAAACCGAGTGGCGCCGGCGCGCCTTGAGGCGGTGTCGGCGCCAGGGTGACCGCCCGTGCATCGCTTCCCACCCTTGGGGGTTCACGGCCTGCGCGCCCGCGCTCAGACTCCAGCCCATCGCCCTCGGGCCCTGCTGCGGAGTGACCGTGAAACCGACTGCCTTGTTGAACCTGTTCGTGTCCCTGCTGCTGCTGGTGGGCGGCGCCGGCACTGCGGCAGCCCGGCCGCGCTCCGGCGCGCCCGCCGCCGATACCGTGTACAGACTGCAGCTGACGCTGCCGCCTGAGATGTCGGAGGAGGCGCGGGACATCTTCCGTCAGAGGCTGCAGGCGGCCCTCGGCCAGGCCGGCCTGCTGGGCAGCGGCCGCGCGGCGGCCACGCTCGAGGTGGTGATGACCCGCTACCAGATGCGCCCCGGCGCCGCGCGCGCCTGGGCCGGTGTCATGGCCGGCACCGATCGGCTCGACAGCACCATTTCGGTCCGGGCTCCCGGCGACGGCGCGGTGACGCAACAATTTTCGGTGAGTTCGAAGAACGTCACCGCATGGGGCAGTTCGCGCGGGCTGATCCAGAAACACGCCGACCAGATCGTCAAGCGCTTGCGATGACACATCCGCCATCCGCGGCCGCCCGGCCAGGGCGCGCGGCGAGGCTTCGTCGTTGCAGCGGGCCCGGCCTGCTCAGCCCACCGGCGAGGTCCCTTGCCGATCGGCCTGCCATTCGGCGATGGCCGCCATCAGCGTGACCGGATCGGCGGGTTTGATGATGTGGCGGTCGAAGCCAGCTTCGCTGGCCTGGCGTTTGTCGTCTTCCTGGCCCCAGCCGGTGGAGGCGATGAGCAGCATGCCCGCGCCCCAGGCCTGGGCGCGGATATGCCGGGCCAGCTGGTAGCCGTCCATCACCGGCATGCCGATGTCGATGAAGGCCACCTGCGGCCGCACGCGCGCGCCCGCTTCCAGCGCCTCTGCGCCGCTGTGCACGACGGTGACCTCATGGCCTTCGAAACCCAGCAGCATGCCGAGGCTGTCGGCGGCGTCGACGTTGTCGTCCACGATCAGGATCGACAGGGCGGGCGCCGATGTCGCGGTGGCGGACGGAAGGGAAGGTGACGTCATCGGGCTCACTTGAAGTGGAACGAGGGGCGGCGGCACGGGGCTGTGCCGGCGCACCCGCAGCCATTGTCTCCCACCCCGCTGTCGCTTGCCATGTGCAGGCGCGGAAGGCGGCGGCGGCGGTTGGGCCGGGGTTGACAAGTGCGTCGATGTGGGGGCCGGTGGTGTCCCGGAGGCCGGGGGCCTGCTGGAGCGTGGGCGTGCCGCGGTGGCGGCTGTGCCGGCCGCGTCGTTCCCGGCCGGCGGGCAGCGCGCACCGGCTTGGCGTGCGCGAAGCCGGTGCCCGGGGCCGTCCCGGAGGCATCTGGCCGGCTTGGCGGCGCGCGTTCGGCCGCAGCCGGCTCGATGCGCCGCGGGTGGGTTCAGAACCGGTAGTTGACGCCGATGCTCAACTGGGGAATGAACCTGACCTTGGCGACGCCGTCGCGGATTTCCTGGGTTTCCTGGTCGATATCCGCCTGGGTGACGATATTGCTGTCGAAACTCGAGCCCGAGTGGGTCTCGCTGACCTTGGCCTTGCCGATGGAGGCGCCGAGGTCGAACACGAAACCCCAGCCGGCCTCGGCCTGATGGTGGCCGTAACCGAGACCCAGGTAGGGCGTGGCCTTGGGATAGGTGATCTTGACGTCCATCCGGTCGTCGGAGGCGGCGGTGAAGGTGGTGCCGCCGATGGTGAATTGGGTCGTGCCGTCGCCCCGGGCGGTGAGGTCGGCCGTCAGCTTGTTGAAGGTCACCCCGCCCACCAGGCGGAATCCGCCGCTCACGAACCAGTCCGCGAACAGGCCGACGCGGTGGAAACCGAGCTTGGCGTCGTAGTTGACGCCTTCCTCGTTGCGGCGCTCGCTTTTGCTGCCGAGGGTGGCGAAGTCGCCGCGCACGGTGATCGACGGGCTGAGCGTGTGCGCATAACCCACCATGACACCCGGCGCGCCGACGCCGGCGTAGACCTCGCCGGCTTGAGCGCCTGCGACACATCCGCCTGCCAGTGCCAGCGCGATCAGAAGATTCTTCATGGAGCCACTCCCTTTTGACACCTGCACCGTGCAGGCAAGCCGGATTTTCGGCAGCCCGGCCGGGCGCTAAAGAGGGAATACGCCGGCTTCCGTGCGGTAAATCACCAAGGTCGAAGCGGGGCTGCGGACTCAGGCCATCTCATGGGCGGCGCTTCGACGCCCCCATGCCCTACAGGCTGAAATCGTAGTCGATGATGAGCGGCGCGTGGTCGGAGAAGCGCTGCTCCAGGTAGATCTGCTCGCGCACCGCGCACGCCGCGATGGCCGGCGTGGCCAGGTGGTAGTCGAGCCGCCACCCGACGTTCTTGGCCCAGGCCTGGCCGCGGTTGCTCCACCAGGTGTACTGCTCGGCCCGGGTGTTGAGCCGGCGGAACACGTCGACCAGGCCCACCTCCTCCAGCGTGTGGGTCATCCAGGCACGCTCCTCCGGCAAGAAGCCGCTGTTCTTCTGGTTGCTGCGCCAGTTCTTCAGGTCGATCTGCTGGTGGGCGATGTTCACGTCGCCCACCAGGATGAATTCGCGCTCGGCCTTGAGCTTCTGCAGATGCGGTGTCATCAGCGCCAGGAAGCGGAACTTCGCCAGCTGGCGTTCCTCGCCGCTGGAGCCGCTGGGGAAATAGCAGCTGATGATGCTCAGCCGGCGCTCCGGCGTGTCGTAGCGCAGTTCGAGGTAGCGGCCTTCGGCGTCGAATTCGGGCGAGCCGAAGCCCACGATGACCTCGCTGGGGGGCTTGCGGGTGTACAGCCCCACCCCGGAATAACCCTTTTTCTCGGCGAAGTGGAAGTGGCCGTCCATGTCGTGCAGGCGTTCGAAGCGCCCTGCGATGTCGGCCGCCTGCGCCTTGATCTCCTGCACCCCCATACAATCAGCGCCGATGGCCTCGGCCCAGGGCAACAAGCCCTTGGTGGCGGCGGAACGAATGCCGTTCAAATTCAAAGACACCAGACGAAACACGGACCCACTCCCATGACACCCCACCCGCCAGCCGACCCCCTCGCCCAAGACTTCGTCAAGTTCTCGGTCGAGGCGGGTGTGCTTCGGTTCGGGGAATTCAAGACCAAGGCCGGGCGTCTGTCGCCGTACTTCTTCAACGCCGGCCTGTTCGACGACGGCGCCAAGCTGGGCCGTCTGGCGGAATTTTATGCGCGCCGCCTGCTCGCCTCGGGCCTCGAGTTCGACATGCTCTTCGGGCCGGCCTACAAGGGCATCACGCTGGCCGCCGCCGTGGCGGTCGAACTGGCCCGCCACGGCCGCAACGTGCCATATGCCTACAACCGCAAGGAGGCCAAGGACCACGGCGAAGGCGGGACCCTGGTCGGCGCCAAGCTGGCCGGCCGCGTTCTCATCATCGACGATGTGATTTCAGCGGGAACTTCCGTGCGTGAATCGATCTCGATGATCCAGGCGGCGGGCGCCGTGCCGACGGCGGTGACCATCGCCCTCGATCGCCAGGAAAAAGCCTCCGACGGCCAGGCCGACGCCGCCTGGTCGGCGGTGCAGTTCGTGGAGACGCAATTGAATCTCAAGGTCTGTGCCATTGCGACCCTGCGCGACTTGTTGCAGTATCTGGAGACCAACCATGATCCGGCCCTGCGTGAACATCTCGCCCGCGTGACCGCGTATCGCAACCTCTACGGGGTGTGAATGTCCTTGCCGCAAGCGTACGCCTCTGTTGCTTTTCCGCTGCTTGCCGGGCTGGTCCTGCTGGCGGCGGCAGGCCAGAGCGCGGCTGCCATCTACAGCTGCGTCGACAGCAACGGCCGCCGGCTGACCTCCGACCGTCCCATCGCCGAGTGTTCCACCCGCGAGCAGCGCCTGCTCAACGCCGACGGTTCGGTGCGCCGCATCGTGCCTCCCACCATGACGGCGGATGAACAAGCCGAGGCCGAGGCCAGGGAGCGCCGTGCCGCCCTCGAACGTGCCGCCCAGCAGGATGCGGTGCGGCGCGATCGCAACCTGCTGGCGCGCTTTCCCGACCTCGCCGCCCACCAGAAGGCGCGCGCGGCCGCGCTCGACGATGTCGGCAAGGGCGTGCTCTTTTCGGAGCAGCGTCTCCAGGAGTTGGAGAAGGAGCGCAAGCCCTTGCTCGCCGAGGCCGAGTTCTATCTCCACAAGCCCTTGCCGCTGAAGCTGCGCCAGCAGCTCGATGCCAACGATGCCGCCGCGGCGGCGCAGCGCTCGCTGGTGCAGAACCAGAAAGAAGAGATCCTGCGCATCGACAGCCTGTACGACGCCGAACTCGAGCGCTTGAAAAAGCTGTGGGCGGGCGCGCCGCCGGGTTCCCTGCCCCCCGCGTCCACGCCGACGCCGAAACGCTCCGCGGCCAAGTAGGCCGGCCAGGGGCGGGGCGGGCCCCGCCTTCCCGGGCGGCCTCAGCCCAGCTTTTTCTTCAGCAGTTCGTTCACCTGCGCGGGATTGGCCTTGCCCTTGGTGGCCTTCATGGCCTGCCCGATCAGCGCGTTGAAGGCCTTCTCCTTGCCGGCGCGGAACTCCTCCACCGACTTGGCGTTGGTGGCCAGCACCTCGTCGAGGATGCGTTCGAGCTCGCCGGTGTCGCTCATCTGCTTCAGGCCCTTGGCCTCGATCAGCGCGTCGATGCGCGCCACCGGATCGCCCGCTTGCGGACCTTGGGTCCACAGGCTGTCGAACAGCTGCTTGGCGCCGTTGTTCGACAGCGTGCCGTCGGCGATGCGCGAGATCATCTGCGCCAGCGTGGCGGCGTCCACCGGGCTGCTGTCGATGCCGGTCTCTTCGGCATTCAGGCGCCGCGACACCTCGCCCATCAGCCAGTTCGCCACCAGCTTGGGCTGGCCGCAGGCGCGTGCCGCGGCATCGAAGAACGCTCCGAAGGCCTTGCTCTGCGCCATGTTGGCGGCGTCGTAGGCGGGCAGCCCGTACTCGCGCTGCAGGCGCTCGGCCATGGCCTGCGGGAGTTCGGGCATCCCGGCGCGCACCCGTTCGATCCAGTCGGCGCCGATCACCAGCGGCGGCAGGTCGGGGTCGGGGAAGTAGCGGTAGTCGTGCGCGTCTTCCTTGCTGCGCATGGCCCGGGTCTCGCCCAGGTCGGGGTTGAACAGCACCGTGGCCTGCTCGACCTTGCGGCCATCCTCGATCTCGTCGATCTGCCACTGGATCTCGGAGTCGATGGCCTGCTGCAGGAACTTGAAGCTGTTCAGGTTCTTGATCTCGCGCCGGGTGCCCAGCGGCGCCCCGGGCTTGCGCACCGACACGTTGGCGTCGCAGCGGAAGCTGCCTTCCTGCATGTTGCCGTCGCAGATGTCCAGCCACACGACCAGCGCATGCAACGCCCGGGCATAGGCCACCGCCTCGGCGCTGCTGCGCATGTCGGGCTCGGTGACGATCTCCAGCAGCGGCGTGCCGGCGCGGTTCAGGTCGATGCCGGTCATGCCGGCGAAGGCGCCGTGCAGCGACTTGCCGGCGTCCTCCTCCAGGTGGGCGCGGGTCAGGTTCACCGTGTGCGCCGCGTCGCCGACGAAAAACGACACCGTGCCGCCTTGCACCACCGGGATCTCGTACTGGCTGATCTGGTAGCCCTTGGGCAGGTCGGGGTAGAAGTAGTTCTTGCGCGCGAAGATGGACAGCGGCGCCACCTTGGCGCCCACGGCCAGGCCGAAGCGGATGGCCCGCTCGACCGCGCCGCGGTTCATCACCGGCAGGGTTCCCGGCAGGGCCAGGTCCACGGGCGAGGCCTGGGTGTTGGGGGCGGCGCCGAACTGCGTGCTCGAGCCGCTGAAGATCTTGCTCCGCGTGGACAGCTGGGCATGGGTCTCCAGGCCGATGACCACCTCGTAGCCCCGGATCAGCTTGTTGTTGGCTGTGTTTGTCATGTCAGTGCTCTACCGCGCGGCCGCCGCCGGGGCGGTGGACGAACGGCGTGTGAAAGAGGTCATCCTAGAAACCCGCCGGCGCGCGCGTGTGCCACTCGGTGGCCTGCTGGAAGGCATGCGCGGCGTGCAGCAGCGCGCCTTCCTGGAAATAGTTGCCGATCAGCTGCAGGCCGACGGGCATCGAGGCCTCGCCCAGTCCGGCCGGCAGGCTCATGCCGGGCAGGCCGGCCAGGCTGGCGGGCAGGGTGAAGATGTCGGCCAGGTAGCTGGCGACCGGGTCGTCGGCCTTCTCGCCCAGCTTCCAGGCGACGGTCGGGGCCACCGGCCCGGCGATCAGGTCGCACTGCCGGAACACCGCCTGGAAGTCGTCGGCGATCATGCGGCGCAGCTTCTGGGCCTGCAAGTAGTAGGCGTCGTAGTAGCCATGGCTGAGCACGTAGGTGCCGATCATGATGCGGCGCTTGACCTCTTCGCCGAAACCCTCGGCCCGGCTCTTCTGGTACATCTCGGCCAGGTTGCCGCGCTGGGCGGTGCGGTGGCCGAAGCGCACGCCGTCGAAACGCGACAGGTTCGACGAGGCCTCGGCCGGCGCGATGATGTAGTACACCGGGATCGACAGCTCGGTGCGCGGCAGGCTGACATCGACCAGGGTCGCGCCCAGTTTCTCGAACTCGGCCAGGGCGCCGCGCAAGGCGCCGTCCACGTCGGCGGCCAGCGCCTGCGGGAAGAACTCGGCCGGCAGGCCGATGCGCAGCCCCTTCAGCGGCTGGGCCGCGGTGGCGCCGGGACGCGGCGCGCCCAGCCCGGCGGCGAAGTCGGGCGCGGGCTGCTCGGCGCTGGTCGAGTCGCGTTCGTCGAAGCCGCTCATCGCGCTCAGCAGCAGGGCGCAGTCCTCGGCGCTGCGCGCCATCGGGCCGGCCTGGTCGAGGCTGGAGGCGAAGGCGATCATGCCGAAGCGCGAGCAGCGGCCGTAGGTCGGCTTGATGCCGGTGATGCCGGTGAAGCTCGCCGGCTGGCGGATCGAGCCGCCGGTGTCCGTGCCCGTGGCCGCCGGCACCAGCCGGGCCGCGACCGCCGCCGCCGAGCCGCCCGAGGATCCGCCGGGCACCCGCTCGGCGTCCCAGGGGTTGCGCACGCTGCCGAAGGCCGAGTTCTCGTTGCCCGAGCCCATGGCGAACTCGTCGCAGTTGAGCTTGCCCAGGGTCACCATGCCGGCCGCGGCCAGCCGCTCCACCACCGTGGCGTCGAAGGGGCTGCGGTAGCCCGCGAGCATCTTCGAGCCGGCCGTGGTGGGCTGCTCGCGGGTGACGAAGATGTCCTTGTGGGCCAGCGGCACGCCCAGCAGCGGGCCGCGCTCGCCCGCCGCCCGACGTGCGTCGGCGGCGGCCGCCTGGCGCAGGGCGGCGGCTTCGTCGGTGCAGAGGAAGGCGCCGAGTTGTTGGTGATCGGAAACGCGTGCGAGCAGATGTTTCGTCAGTTCGACGCTGGACAGCTCGCCGCTGTCGAGGGCGCGGCCGAGTTCGGCGGAGCTTCGGGAGTGCAATGCTTTCATTCGAGCACCTGGGGAACGAGGAACAGGCCGTCCTCGACGGCCGGGGCGCTGCGCTGGTTCAGCTCGCGCTGGTCGCTTTCCGTGACCGCGTCCTCGCGCAGACGCAGGGCGACTTCCTGCACGGCGGACAGCGGGGTATAGAGCGGCTCGATGCCGCTGGTGTCGATCGCTTTCATGCGTTCGACGATGGTGAAGAACTCGTTCAGTTGCTGCAGCATGGCCGTCTGCTCGGACGCCTGCAATTCCAGGCGGGCGAGAAGGGCGATGCGGCTGACGTCGTCTGGGGTCAGGGCCATGGGGGAAATGCGCTCCAGAAGGGGTCTCGGCGGAGGTGAAAACCGGGGGTGATGCAGTATTATCCCCGGTTATCCACATGCCTCTTTGGCAGGTATTGCTGCAAGCAGCGGTTCTGTCCGGGAGGCGGGAATCCATTTGCGCTCACGCGGGCGGCCAGGCCGGCCGCGCGGGCTTTGTCGCTCAGCCCTACCACGGAACCCTATCGGCCCAGCTCGCCCCGCCCCTTCACCTGCGTGATGGAGCCTGCACGGTCACCGATTCCCCCTAAAAACCATGTTCGCATCCCTGCGCCGCTACTTCTCCACCGACCTCGCCATCGACCTGGGCACCGCCAACACGCTGATCTACGTGCGTGGCAAGGGCATCGTGCTCGACGAGCCCTCCGTCGTGGCCATCCGCCACGAGGGCGGCCCCAACGGCAAGAAGACCATCCAGGCGGTGGGTGCCGAGGCCAAGGCCATGCTGGGCAAGGTGCCGGGCAACATCGAGGCCATCCGCCCGATGAAGGACGGCGTGATCGCCGACTTCACCGTCACCGAGCAGATGCTCAAGCAGTTCATCAAGATGGTCCACGACTCCAAGATGCTGCGCCCGAGCCCGCGCATCATCATCTGCGTGCCCTGCGGCTCGACCCAGGTCGAGCGCCGCGCCATCCGCGAGTCGGCGCTGGGCGCCGGGGCCTCCGAGGTCTACCTGATCGAGGAACCCATGGCGGCGGCCATCGGCGCCGGCCTGCCGGTGTCCGAGGCCAGCGGCTCGATGGTGGTCGACATCGGCGGCGGCACCACCGAGGTCGGCGTGATCTCGCTCGGCGGCATGGTGTACAAGGGCAGCATCCGCGTCGGCGGCGACAAGTTCGACGAGTCCATCATCAACTACATCCGCCGCAACTACGGCATGCTGATCGGCGAGCCCACCGCCGAAGCCATCAAGAAGCAGATCGGCTCGGCCTTCCCCGGCTCCGAGGTCAAGGAGATGGAAGTCAAGGGCCGCAACCTGTCCGAGGGCGTGCCGCGCAGCTTCACCATCAGCAGCAACGAAATCCTCGAAGCCCTGACCGACCCGCTCAACCAGATGGTCTCCGCCGTCAAGAATGCCCTCGAGCAGACCCCGCCCGAACTCGGTGCCGACATCGCCGAGCGCGGCATGATGCTCACCGGCGGCGGCGCCCTGTTGCGCGACCTGGACCGCCTGCTGGCCGAGGAAACCGGCCTGCCGGTGCTGGTCGCCGAAGACCCGCTGACCTGCGTCGTGCGCGGCTGCGGCATGGCGCTCGAGCGCATGGAGCGCCTCGGCTCGATCTTCACCTCCGAGTGAGCGGCATGGACTCCACGCAGCCGGCGCGTCTCCCACGTGGCCGGCTTTTCGACCTCGATTCGCCGCGCGCCCCTCACTGAACTGCAGCCCCTCCATCCATGGCCATCGGGATTCTCGACCGAACTCCCCCGCCTTTTTTCAGGCAGGGCCCGTCGGCGCTCACTCGCCTGATGTTCTTTTCGGCCCTGGCCTTGTTCCTGATGGTGGCCGATACCCGGTTCAAGCTCACTCAGCCGGTGCGCACGGTGATGGCCGCGGTGCTGCATCCCATCGAGCGGGTGCTGCGGGCCCCGGTCGAGGCCTGGAGCAGCGGCAGCGACTACCTGATGGGCCTGCAGCAGGCACGCGCGGCCGAGGCCGCGGCGCGCCGCGAGTTGTCCGAGCAGGCGGCGCGTTCGTCCCGGGTCGAGCAGCTGCTGCAGGAAAACCTGCGGCTGCGCGCCCTGCTCGAGTTGCGTCCCGCGCTGCAGGTGCGTTCCCAGGCGGCCGAGGTGCTCTACGACGCCCCCGACCCGTATTCGCGCAAGGTCATCATCGACCGCGGCGCGCAGCACGGGGTGGCGCTGGCGTCTCCCGTCATCAACGAAGACGGCGTGCTGGGGCAGGTCACCCGGGTCTATCCGTACAGCGCCGAGGTCACCCTGCTGACCGACAAGGAAGCGGCCATCCCGGTGTTGAACAACCGCACCCAGGCGCGCAGCGCGGCCTTCGGCAATTCCTCCGGCGCCGGCCTCGAGCTGCGCTTCATGGCCGGCAATGCCGATGTGCAGGTGGGCGACGAGTTGTCCACCTCCGGCGTCGACGGCATCTATCCGGCCGGCGTGCCGGTGGCCAAGGTGGTCAGCATCGACCGGCGTGTCGATTCCGGGTTTGCACGCATCGCCCTGGCGCCGCTGGCCCAGCCCGACAGTGTGCGCCATGTGCTGGTGCTGGAGCCGGTGGGCCTGCAGATGCCGGCCAAGCCCGAGCCATCGGACGAAGCGGCCAAACCGGCCCGCAAGGGAGCCCGCAAATGATTCCTCGACCTCACGGAGTCCGCCCATGATGCCGCGCGGCTCCGGGCAGCTGCTGCTGCCCGTCAACCCGGTGTTCATCTGGTTCTCGCTGCTGCTGGCCCTGGCGTTCAACCTGGTGCCGCTGGGGCGTACGCCGGCGCTGCCCGACCTGCTGGCCCTGGTCCTGGTGTTCTGGAACGTGCAGCAGCCGCGGCGCATCGGCGTCGGCGTGGCCTTCCTGTTCGGCCTGCTGATGGACGTGCACGACAGCGCCGTCCTGGGACAGCACGCCCTGGCCTACACGCTGCTGAGCTTTTTCGCCATCACCATCCACCGCCGCCTGCTGTGGTTCGATCTGCTCACCCAGGCCTTGCACATCCTGCCGCTGTTCCTGGCCGCGCACGCCGTGTCGCTGGCCGTGAGAATGTTGGTGGGCGGCATGTTTCCCGGCTGGGAACTCATGCTGGCCCCGGTGTTCGAAAGCCTGTTGTGGCCGGTGGTGTCGCTGATGCTGCTCGCTCCGCAACGGCGTCCGCCGGACAATGACAAAAACCGTCCTTTGTGAGGCATTGATTCATGCATCGGTTCCCGGGGCCGCGCAGCGCTACGGCGCGGCTTTCTGACACGCGCTGCCGCGGGCGGCAGCGCTTGACCGCGCGCCGCCCGCGCCCGGGTGCGGCCGGCAGGGTGTGTCCGTGACCGAACTCAAGAACGTCAAGCAGGAGCTCAGCCGTTTCCGCACCCGTCTGCTGGCGGCCGCCGCCTTCGTGCTGGTCGCCTTCGGCCTGCTGGCCTCGCGGCTGGTGGTCCTGCAGGTGGTGCGCCACGACGAGCTGTCCACCCAGGCGGAGAACAACCGCATCGCCGTCGTGCCGGTGGTGCCCAACCGCGGCCTCATCGTCGACCGCAACGGGGTGGTGCTGGCCAACAACTATTCGGCCTATACCCTGGAGATCACCCCGTCCAAGGTCGAGGACCTCGACGCCACCATCGATGCCCTCGAGAAGCTGGTCGACGTGACGCCGCGCGACCGCAAGCGCTTCAAGCGGCTGATCGACGAGAGCAAGAGCTTCGAGTCGCTGCCGATCCGCACCCGCCTCACCGATGCCGAGGTGGCGCGCTTCACCGCCCAGCGCTTCCGTTTCCCGGGCGTGGACATCAAGGCGCGGCTGTTCCGCAACTATCCGCTGGGCGAGGTCGGCTCCCACCTCATCGGCTATATCGGGCGCATCAACCAGGCCGAGAAGACCGCCATGGATGACTGGCCCGAGGAGAAGCTGGACAACTACCGGGGCACCGAGTACATCGGCAAACTCGGGATCGAGCAGAGCTACGAAAGCGAATTGCACGGCCAGACCGGTTTCGACGAGGTCGAGACCAGCGCCGGCGGCCGCGCGGTTCGCCGCCTGCGCAGCCATCCGGCCACGCCGGGCAACAAGCTGGTGCTGTCGATCGACATCCGCCTGCAAGCCCTGGTGGAAGAGCTGTTCGGCAACCGGCGCGGCGCCCTGGTGGCGATGGACCCACGTTCGGGCGAGGTGCTGGCCTTCGTCAGCAAGCCCACCTTCGACCCCAACCTGTTCGTCGACGGCATCGACCAGGAATCCTGGCGCGAGCTGAACGAGTCGATCGACAAGCCGCTGCTCAACCGGGCCCTGCGCGGCACCTACCCGCCGGGCTCGACCTTCAAGCCGTTCATGGCGATCGCCGCACTCAACACCGGCAAGCGCACGGCCAACCAGGTCATCTACGACGGCGGCACCTTCCAGTTCGGCAACCATACCTTTCGCAGCCACGGCGACGGCGGGCTGGGGCAGGTCGACATGTTCCGCTCCATCGTCAAGTCGAGCAACGTCTACTATTACTCGCTGGCCAACGACATGGGCGTGGACCTGATCCACGACCAGCTCGAGCCTTTCGGGCTGGGCCGCAAGACCGGCATCGACCTCGAAGGCGAGGTGACCGGGCTGCTGCCTTCGACGGCCTGGAAAAAGCGCGCCTACAAAAGGCCCGAGATGCAGAAGTGGTATGCCGGAGAAACCATTTCGCTCGGCATCGGCCAGGGCTACAACAACTTCACCATGCTGCAGCTGTCGAGCGCCATGTCGACGCTGGTGGCCGGCGGACAGCGCTACAAGCCGCGCCTGGTGCGGCAGATCGAGGACGTGGTCACCCGCGAACGCAGGGAAGTGGCCCACGAGGCCCTGGAACCCCTGCCGCTGAACCCGGAGCACGTCAGCCTGGTGCTGCGGGCCATGCACGGCGTGACCCAGGAGGGCACCTCGACCCGGGTGTTCGCCGGCGCGCCGTACCTGAGCGGCGGCAAGACCGGCACGGCGCAGGCGGTCGGCGTGCGTCAGAACGAAAAATACAACGCGGCCAAGCTCGAGGAACACCGGCGCGACCATTCGCTGTACACCGCCTTCGCCCCGATGGACAAACCGACCATCGCGCTGGCGGTGATCGTCGAGAACGCCGGCTTCGGCGCGGCCGCGGCCGCGCCGATCGCACGCCGTGTGCTCGACTACGCCTTGCTCGGGCGTTACCCGAGCACCGAGGACATCGCCCTCACCCGCGAGGGCAAGTCGGCCGCGCCCGTGGGCACCCCGCGTGCGGCAGCGAGTGTCGCCCTGCCGGGGACGGGGCCCACCTTCGCCTTCATGGGGCCGGTGCTGGCCCCCGCCGGCCCCATCCTCGCCGCTTCGTCCGAGCCGGCGCCGACGGCACCCGTGCTGATGCCGCTGGCTGCCGCCTCGGGGGCCGCCCCGGCACCGGAGGCGGCGGGGTCGTCCGCGTCCGGCCCGGTGGCCGCCGCGTCGCGGCCGCACCATCCCACCGCATCGGCCAAGGGGCGCCCATGAACGTCAGCATGAACCTCGGTTACGGCCGACCGTCGCTGTGGCACCGGCTCAAGCCGGTGTTCCTCGGTTTCGACGGCCCCTTGTTGCTGGCCATCCTGCTGCTGGCCGTCGCCGGCCTGATCACCATGTACTCCGCCGGTTTCGACCACGGTACGCGCTTCATCGACCATGGCCGCAACATGCTGATCGCCCTCGGCGTCCTGTTCCTGGTGGCGCAGGTTCCCCCACAGCGCCTGATGGCGCTGGCCGTGCCCTTGTACGCGGTCGGCGTGGCCCTGCTGATCGCCGTCGCCCTGTTCGGCATCACCAAGAAGGGCGCCACGCGCTGGCTCAACGTGGGCACGGTCATCCAGCCGAGCGAGGTGCTCAAGATCGCGACGCCCCTGATGCTCGCCTGGTGGTTCCAGCGCCGCGAGTCCCAGCTGAAGGCACTCGACTTCGTCGCCGCCATGGGCCTGCTGATGGTGCCGGTGGCGCTGATCGCCAAGCAGCCCGACCTCGGGACAGCCATCCTGGTGCTGTCGTCGGGCATGTTCGTCATTTTCTTTGCCGGCCTCTCCTGGAAGCTCATCATTCCGGTGGTGCTGGCGGGCACGCTGGGCATCGGCGCCCTGGTGCTGTCCGGAGACCAGATCTGCCAGCCCGGGGTGTCCTGGGCGCCGATGCTGCGCGATTACCAGAAAGATCGGGTCTGCACCCTGCTCGACCCCAGCCTCGACCCCCTCGGCAAGGGCTTCCACATCATCCAGGGCATGATCGCCATCGGCTCGGGAGGATTGCAGGGCAAGGGTTTCATGAAAGGGACCCAGACCCACCTCGAGTTCATCCCGGAGCGCACCACCGACTTCATCTTTGCCGCCTTTTCCGAAGAATTCGGCCTGGCCGGCTGCGTGGCCTTGCTGCTCGCCTTCACCTTCCTCATCTTCCGCGGCCTGATGATCGCCGCCGACGCGCCCACGCTGTTTTCGAGGCTGCTGGCGGGCGCCATCACCTTGAGTTTCTTCACCTATGCCTTCGTCAACATGGGCATGGTCAGCGGCATCCTGCCCGTGGTCGGCGTGCCCTTGCCGTTCATCAGCTACGGTGGCACGGCCATGGTCACGCTCGGCCTGGGCCTGGGCATCCTGATGTCGATCTCCAAGAGCCGCCGCCTGATGCAGAGCTGACGGCCCGGCAGCCGGGGGGCATGCCGGATCAGGCAGCGCCGCTCACCTTGGGGGCCAGGAATTCGCGTTCGATGTCGATCGTCGAATGCACCCCCACGTCCTGGCGGTGCTTCTTCAGCCAAGCCGCCGCGGCTTCGCGGCCGAGGTCGAACAGCTCCTCGAGGAACGACATGTCGGTGTTGAACTTGCTGTTCGCTCCCAGGGGGGTCATGCCTTCGTCGTCGGCCACCATGTGCAGCCGCAAGTCCTTGTAGCGCCCCGGATCGAGCCTGCCCTCGCGCACGAGGCGCGAGACCAGGTAGATGGCCCGCATCTCGCCGATCAGGCTGGCGTTGAAGGTGATCTCGCTCAAGCGGTCGAGGATTTCCTCGCTGCGCCGCGGGATGCCTTCGCGCAGCAGCGGATTGATGCGCACCAGCATCACGTCGAGCACCTCGGTCTCATAGATCAGCGGATACAGCGCCGGATTGCCGACGTAGCCGCCGTCCCAGTACGGGATGCCGTCGATCACGACCGCCTGGAACAGGTGCGGCAGGCAGGCCGAGGCCATCAGCGCATCGACGCTGAGCGCGGAGCCGGTGAACACATGCCCCTGGCCGGTGTGGACGTTGGTGGCGGTGACGAACAGGGCGATCTCGCTGGCGTGCAGCGCGGCCGGATCCACGTGCCGGCGGACCACGTCGCGCAGCGGGTTCAGGCCGAGCGGGTTGAACTCGTAGGGGCTGAACGAGCGGAAGAACGAGCTCATCCATTGGTAGCCGGGCAGCAGCGAGACGTCGAAGCTGTCGGCGAAGCCGCCTTTCTGGTTGGTCGACAGGGGCGAGAAAATCGATCCCGAGCGGCTCACGTCGTTCCAGAAACCGCTCAAGGCCGCGCGTGCGCCGGCCCGGCCGCCCTCCTGATAGCCGGTGATCATCACCGCGGCGTTCAGCGCGCCGGCACTGGTTCCGGAAATCCCGCGCACCGCCAGGGCGTCCTCCTGCAGCAAGCGGTCGAGGACACCCCAGGTGAAGGCGCCGTGCGAGCCTCCCCCCTGCAGGGCAAGATTGAGCGGGCGCGGATCGCGGGGCGGCAGGTGGTGATGGGTCGGGCCGACGGGGTCTGGCATGGGTTTGGGGTCCACGTTAGGGCAGGAGGGGCGGGAAAGGGTCGGGCTGGGTCGGGGCGGGTTGTCCGGCGGCCGGGGTCGCGGCCGCCGCGGTGGGAAAGCGCAGCGTGAAACGGGCGCCCGGTCCGGCGCCTGCCGCCGGCGGCTCGCCGCCCGGCGGTCGCAGGCGCGGATGGGCATCTTCCAGCGTGATGCCGGCGCGGTGCTGCCTGGCGATTTCCAGCACGATCGCCAGGCCCAGCCCCGAGCCGTCGACATTGGTGCCCAGGGCCCGGTAGAACGGCTGGAAGACCTTCTCGCGTTCCGTCGGGGCAATGCCGGGCCCGGAGTCTTCCACCTGGAGCACCACCACCTGCCCGAACGGATCGCCGACCACCCGCACCGTGACGGTTCCGCCGGGCGGGGTGTAGTGCAGGGCGTTGTCGACCAGATTGCGGATCAGCTCGCGCAGCAGCACCGGTTGTCCCGTCAGCACGGTCCCCGGCGCCGGGCCCGCCGCGCTGCCCGGGCCTTCGTAACCGAGGTCGATGTGTTTCTCCAGCGCCTGCGGGACGAAATCGCGCACGGTTTCGGTGGCCAGCCAGGCCAGGTCGATGCTGGCATGGTCGGTGGCTTGCGCGCCGTTTTCGGCCCGTGCCATCGCCAGCAATTGGCTGACCATGTGGGCGGCGCGCTGGCTCGAGCGCGCGATCTGCTGCAGCGAGGCCTTGAGCAGCTTCGGATCCACCTGCCCGGCATCGATGTCGCGCTGCGCCAGCTCGGCCTGCATGCGCAGGCCCGCCAGCGGCGTCTTCAGCTGGTGGGCGGCGTCGGCCAGGAAGTGCTTCTGGGCGCTCATGCTGCGGTCGAGCCGGGCCAGCAGATCGTTGATGGCGCGCACCAGCGGCGAGACCTCTTCCGGGGCCTCGCGTTCATCGATCGGGCTCAGGTCATGGCTGTCGCGCCGGCGGATGCGTTGCTGCAGGGCGTTCAACGGGGCGATGCCGCGTGCCAGGGCCAGCCACACCAGCAGCACCGCCAGCGGCAGGATGACGAACTGGGGCAGCATCACCCCCTTGATGATCTCGGTGGCCAGCCGTGAGCGCCTGCCCAGGGTCTCGGCCACCTGGACCAGCGGTGCGGCCGGCCCCGGGCCTTCCTGCAGCGGGACACGCAGGTAGGCCACGCGCACGGGCTCGCCGTGGACCTCGGCGTCGCGGAAATACACCGTGCCGAGTTCGGGGCCTTCGTGGCCGGCCGGTGCCGCCAGGCTGCGCTCGCCGCCGAGGTGCTCGCCGCCCATGCCGGTCACCTGGTAGTACATGCTGTCGGCGGGGTCGGTCTGCAACAGCTGGGCGGCGCCCTCGGGCAGCATGAAGGCGGCCCTGGGGCGCCCGTCGGGGCCGGCCTGCCGGCTCACCTGCTGCGCCAGTGCCCGGGCCTTGTCGCCGAGTTCGCGGTCGAAGGGCTTGTTGGCGATGCCCTGGGCCACCAGCCAGGTCAGCACCACGCTCATCGGCCACAGCAGGAGCAGCGGTGCGAGCATCCAGTCGAGGATCTCGCCGAAGAGAGAGCGCTGTTCGCGGGACATCGGGAAGGCGGGCGCGGTTCACTCGGGCGGCGGCGTCCGGCGCTCAGCCGGGGATCTTCTCCAGGCAATAGCCGAGCCCGCGCACGGTGGCGATGCGCACCGGGCCGTGCTCGATCTTCTTGCGCAAGCGGTGGATGTAGACCTCGATCGCGTTGTTGCTCACCTCCTCGCCCCACTCGCACAGGCGCTCGACCAGCTGGTCCTTGCTGACCAGCCGTCCGGCGCGCTGCAGCAGCACCTCGAGCAGGCCCAGTTCCCGGGCCGAGAGCTCGATCAGCTGGTCGTCGAAATAGGCCACCCGCCCGGTGGTGTCGAAGCTGAGCGGCCCGTGCTTGAGGATCTGCGAGGCGGTGCCCAGCCCGCGCCGGGTGAGGGCGCGCACCCGTGCCTCGAGCTCCTGCAGCGAGAACGGCTTGGCCATGTAGTCGTCGGCGCCGAGATCGAGCCCCCTGACCCTCTGCTCCACGCTGTCGCCGGCGGTGAGGATCAGCACCGGCACGCTGCTGCCGCGGGCCCGCAGCTTGCGAAGCACCTCGAGCCCGTGCAACTTCGGCAAACCCAGGTCGAGGATCAGCAGGTCGAACTCGTGCCCGGCGAGCGCTGCATCGGCCTCACCGCCGCTGGCGACATGGTCGACCACGTAGCCGCCGTTGCGCAGCGAGCGCAACAGGCCGTCAGCCAGCACTTGGTCGTCTTCGGCAATCAGGATGCGCATGCGGAGGTCTTTCAGGCCGGCGCCGAGGCGGATGCAGCCCATTGTAGGGATGGGCTTGCAGGGACTGTGGAAAAGACTGTACAAAAAACCAGTCTTGTAGATAATCTACCTCAACCTTTGGAGATTGTGCATGGATGCCCCCGTCAAACCCGCGACCCTCAACACCGAAAAAGCCAAGGCCTTGCAGGCCGCGCTGGCCCAGATCGAAAAGCAATTCGGCAAGGGCACCATCATGCGCCTGGGCGAAGGCGAGGTGATCGACGACATCGAAGTCGTCTCCACCGGCTCGCTCGGCCTGGACATCGCCCTCGGCGTCGGCGGTCTGCCGCGCGGCCGGGTGGTGGAAATCTACGGTCCGGAGTCCAGCGGCAAGACCACCCTCACGCTGCAGGTCATTGCCGAGATGCAAAAGCTCGGCGGCACCTGCGCCTTCATCGATGCCGAGCACGCGCTCGACGTCCAGTACGCCCAAAAGCTCGGCGTCAACCTGCAAGACCTGCTCATCAGCCAGCCCGACACCGGCGAACAAGCGCTTGAAATCGTCGACGCGCTGGTGCGTTCGGCCTCGGTCGACCTGGTGGTGGTCGACTCGGTGGCCGCACTCACGCCGAAGGCCGAAATCGAAGGCGAAATGGGTGACGCCCTGCCTGGTCTGCAGGCCCGCCTGATGAGCCAGGCCTTGCGCAAGCTCACCGGCACGATCAAGAAGACCAACACCATGGTCATCTTCATCAACCAGATCCGCATGAAGATCGGCGTGATGTTCGGTTCGCCCGAAACCACCACCGGCGGCAACGCCCTCAAGTTCTACGCCTCGGTCCGTCTCGACATTCGCCGCATCGGCTCGATCAAGAAGGGCGAAGAGGTCATCGGCAACGAGACCAAGGTCAAGGTCGTCAAGAACAAGGTCTCCCCGCCCTTCAAGACGGCCGAGTTCGACATCCTCTACGGCGAGGGCATCAGCCGCGAGGGTGAAATCATCGACATGGGTGTCGAAGCCAAGGTGCTCGAGAAGTCGGGTTCCTGGTACGCCTACAACGGCGAGAAAATCGGCCAGGGCAAGGACAACGCACGCGAATTCCTGCGCGAGAACCTCGACTTGCGTGCCGAGATCGAAAACAAGGTCCGTGCTGCCGTCAGCATTCCCCTGCTGCCGGGCGCACAACCTGTGGAAGAAACCAAACCAAGCAAGTCCAAGGCGCCCAAAGAGGCCAAGGCTGCTGCAGCGGAGTAAGTCCTGCGCCGAGTTCTCGGCGGGCTCGGCCCGGGTCTGTGCCGCTTCGGGCCGTGTGGTGGCCCGAGCAAGTCCTCTGCCGCCGATGCACGTCTTTCCCGTCGTCCGAGTCCGTCTTTCGCGTGGCCGGGCGGTGTTTGATCTGTTGAGCGCAGTCGCCGTGCCGCAGCTTGTCTCGGCAGCACATGCCGTCCGTCGGCCGAAGCCTACGGTCATGGCGCAGCGTGAAAGCGCCGCTTCCCGGCCGGCTGGGCCGGGCATGAGGTGGCGCTCATGAAGCCGACATGGCGATGAAACCCAAGCTGTCCTTGAAAGGGCGGGGCCTGCAGTTGCTGGCCCAGCGCGAGCACAGCCGCTTGGAGCTGCGGCGCAAGCTGATGCGTTATGCCATCGCCGAGTGCGAGGCGCGTGAGGCTGAGGCTG
>CBIHOH010000002.1:0-116848 GCA_966211755.1 uncultured Rhizobacter sp.
GCCAGCCAGAGGTCGAAGGCGGGGCCGCTGGCCGCGGGGGGGCCGCCGGAGGACGGCAAGGGCTGCTCGACGCTGCCGATGGCCGGCAGGGCGGCCACGGCCTTGGTGACCGTGCCCGCCGGCAGCGGCAGGCCCAGGTCCGCGGCGCCGCCCGGGCCGACCCAGGTCGCCGTGGCCGCGTTCGTCGCGATGCCCGCCAGGTCCGGAAAACACGTGGTGTCGCGCGCGACACCCAGGCGCAGGCAGGTCGGCCCGCCGGCGGGCGAGGCGGCCGGCGCGAGCCTCACGATGCCGGAGTTCCTCATTCCATGGGTGGTGTCGCTGCCGGGTGTCAAGGCGGTCCATGTCGACGCGTCGTCCGCCTGGGCCCAGGACAGCGGCGGCGTCTCGGCCGGCCAGCCGCTGGCCGAGGGCGCGAGGCGGAACAGCAGGGAGAGGGAATCCGCGGCACCGGACAGGTCGAGGTACAGCGCCCCGGCCTGCGGCACCGGCGCCAGCAGCGGCACGCTGGTGCCGGCCGGCCAGTCCACCGCCTCGACCTGGTCGAAGGGCAGCAGGTGGAAGAAGCCCGCTTGCGGCGCCGCGGCCGGCAGTGCCGTGGCCGCCGTGTAGTCGACGCTGATCCCCGCCGCCATGGGCAACCAGGGTTGGTTGGGAAAACCGGTCGAGTCGCAGCCGGCGAGGCAGTCCTGGATGCACTTCTGCGAGGAGCGCCCTCCGGCGTCGTCGAGCGAGGCCTGGGCGCTGCGCACGCCCGCCGAGGCGAGCGGTCGTGCGGCGGAGGCCGGTTGGCCCGCGACCCGGGCCTGGACGTCCAGGGCGCCCGTCCCCGCGGACAGCAAGGTGCCCGCCTGGTCGACGGCAGCCGGCGCATGGGCGCAGAGCGAGGCCGAGTGCTCGCCCAGCCACTGCTGCAGCCTGGCATGCGCCGCGGCGAAGTCGGAGGCCGGCTTGCCGAAAGGGCGCAGGCGCTGCAGCAAGGAGGCCGGCACGGGCAGGCCTAGCGCGGCCGAGAGGCTGTCGGTCCAGCTCGATTTCTGGGCCGTCGAGACATCGCTGCCGGCGATGGCGGCCCGCAGCGCATTCGCGGCCTCGGCGTCCAGGCTGCTCACGGCCGCCTGCACCGCGGTCCGGATGCGTTCGTCCAGCTCGGAGTCGCTCGCGGCCGCGCTGGCGGTGGCGATCTGCTCGAGCTGGGCCGAGGCCGAGGCCAGCCAACCGGGGCGGCTGCACTTCTGCGCGCAGGCCGAGGCGGCGGCGGTCAGCTGGACCGAGGCGGCCATGACATTGGCGGCATACAGGACGTTGCCGAAGGCGTAGCTCGGCTGGTCCAGGCAAAGCCGCACCGCGCTCATCGCCGGGTCGTAGTACACGCCGGGCTGGTGGGCGCTGACCGATGCGTCCAGCAGCGTCTGCGGCAGCAGCGGGGCGGTCTTGGGCGCCGAGGCGTCGGGCGCGGTCTGGAACAGGTTCCGCGACTGGGCGTCCAGGTTCCATTGGCCGGGGTTGACCACGTCGAGGTGCGCCGTGAAGCTCAGGTTGTCGAACAGGCTGCCGGGCGGCACGGTGTCGCCGTTCGCGTCGACGATGTAGGCCTTGTAGTAGCCGTAGAAGCCGGTGCTCGTGACGGGCAGGCCGAACCAGTCGATCGACAGCCGGAAGCTGTCCAGCTGCTTGGCGAAGAGTTCGGGCGCGCCGAGCTCGAGCGCGGCGTTCTGGACCGGCGGCGTCCCGAAGAGGGCGAAGGGCTGGCTGGCATCCACCTGGCCCGCCGGCGACGACACGTGCAGATCGGCCAGGCCGGTGACGTCCACCTCGATGCCCAGGCTGGCCAGCTGCATCTCCGACAGCACCGCGTAGGGGTAGACCTCGACGCTGGAGCCGTCCGTGCCCAGCGTGACCGGGTCCTGCAGCAGGCTGGCGAGCAGCGTCGGCGTGCCCGTGTCGGGCACGGCGCTGCCGGGCGCGGCGGGTGTGGCGTCGGCCGAGGGCGGCTGGGTCGACAGGGCCACCAGGGCGTCGGCATCCGGGCCCAGCGTGAACGACAGGACGAACGGCCCGCCCTCGTCCGTGGGCGCGGCGACGGTGTAGCCGGAGATGCCGACCCAGCCGCCCGCGGTCGAATAGCGCAGGGAGAACGCGCCCTGCAGCAACTGCGCGAGCAGTGAGGGCGACCCGACGCCACCCGCCGCGGGGCCGAGGGTGTCGAGCAGGGCCGTCGCCGCCGACAGGCTGTCGGACGACAGGCCCAGGCCGAGCTTGACCACCCGGGTGCCGCCGGCCAGCATCAGGCAAGGGCTGGCCACGGCGAAGCCCAGGCTCGCCTTGACGCTCGTCAGCGAGCCGAACGTGCCGGCGCTGGTGGCGCCGAACAGCGGGAAGGGCGCGGCGATGGCCGGCGGCGTCGCCGACAGCGCCACGGTCCCGCTGAGGACTTGCGCGGGCGCACGCGGGGCGCCGGCGACCGGGGCCAGCGAGCTGACGGTGACGGTGCGCAGCGCCGCCACCGATGTCGCATCCACCGTCAGCGCCGAGTCCAGCGCGTAGGCGATGGACTCGCCGTCGCCCGCCGTGCCCGCCGAGAATTCGGTGCCCTTGGGCAGCGTGACCTGGGCATGGCCCTTGGCCGGCGTGAAGGCGAGGACCAGTTGGTCGGCGCTTCCCGCGTCGCAGTCCTGGTGCAGCACCGAGTCCTGGTAGAAGCGGAGCAGCCGCTGCGGGAACTCGTTGATCGATTTCTGCGCGTGGCCGAAGAGCAGGACGAAGGCGTCCCACAGGCCGGACTGCGGCGGATGGTCCGCGTCGTGGAGCGAGGCTTCCAGCGCGGCCAGCGAGGCGCTGCGCTCCTGCGCCAGCGCGGTGAGGAGGGCGGCGATGAGGTCTTCGAGGAATTCGATCAGCAGCTGGAACCACTCGCCGGCGATGTCCGCCAGCTCGCGGCGCAGCCCGTGTTCCGGCGCCTGGCCGCCGAGGTGGACGACCAGCCGCTGCGCCGGCGCCCCGACCAGGTCGCGCCGGCCCGAGGCCATCATGTGCCGCAAGGCCTGCTCGAGGTCCAGGGGCTGGACCTTGCCCAGCTCGAGGACGCGCACCAGGCGCAGGATCGCCCGGGTCACCACGCGCAGCAGCTCCAGCCGCGTCTCGAAGCTGGTGGCGGCGCGCATCTGCTGCAGCGTCCGGTCGAGCCGGGCCTCGATGTCGGGGATGTCCAGCCCGGCGCGCAGCGCCAGCGCGATGCTCGGGTCGTCCTGGAAGAACGCGGACCAATCGCCGTCGGGGCCGTCGGTCAGGTCGTAGTAGCGGATCAGCGTGCCGTATTCGGCGGCGAAGCCGAGCAGCTCGGCGACGCTGCGCCCGTCCACCTTCACACGCGTGGGCGAGGGCGCGGCGCGCAGGCGCTCGCCCTGGCTGACGGCCTTGTTCAGGGCCTGGAGCTGGTCGTGCGGAATCATCTCGCCCACGTCACAGAGGTGGCAGCGCCAGGGTGGCTTCGTTCAGGTAGAACGGATAGACCATGTTGCTGCGCGAGTTGGTCTGGCGGATGATGAAATCGATGCAGATGGACAGTTCGCCGTCCAGGGCCGACGGCACCTTGATGTCGATGCCGGTCACGTCGATGCGCGGCTCCCAGTCGAGCACGGCCTTGAGGATCTGCGAGCGGATGTCGTTGAGCACGGTCGTGGTCATGGCATCGAAGACGTTCAGGCGCAGGCCGGTTCCGTAGGTGGCGAGCATGAGGCGCTCGCCGATGGTGGTCGAGAACAGCACCCACAGGCATTGCCTGATGTTGGCCTCGTCGCTGGACATGACCACCGAGGCCGACAGGCGGTCGAAGGTGGGAGGAAAGGTCCACCCGGTGCCGAGGAAGGTCTGTGTCGTCTTGATGTCGTTGCCCAAGCTAGCCTCCGATCATCACGGTCGGCAGGCCCAGCATGACGGTGCCGCCATGCGCCGTGCTGTCGCCCATGCGCGCGGCCGGCCGGCCGCCGATCAGCACGGTGGCCGAGCCTTTGACGATGGTGTCGGGCGGGCCGACGCAGACGCACATGTCGCCCAGGCCGGCCGCCGGCAGCCCGCCGATCAGCACCGTCGGCGTCCCCGGGCCGCTGACCGGGCCGCCGACGTGCGGCACCGGCGGCAGGCCCGGGGTCACCATCGGGCAGACATGGAAGTCCGTCACGCGGGAGGCTGGTGGCATGGTCGTGGTTCCTCGTGGTGTGTCATGCAATCAATTGATCTTCACCAGGCTGCCCTGGACCACCACCATGCCGGTGGAGCTCAGCTTGGCCTCGCCGGAGCCCTGCGCGGAGAAGCTGGTGTCGGCATCGGCCTTGATGGTCAGCCCCGCGATCGCCACCCCGGCCGTGCCGCTGAGCGAGAGCTTGCCCTGCGCGTTGAGCGAGATGTCGGTCTTGGCCGTCATCGAGATCTTGGTGGCGCTGTCGATGCTGATGCCGCCGGCGGCCATGGTGACGGTGTTGCCGTTCGAGTCTTTGATGACGACCTTCTGGGCCTTGTCGTCGAGCCGCACGCTTTGCTTGCCGGGCGTGGAGATCTCCACCGCCTGGTCCTCCTCGAAGAAATCGATGCGCAGCTTGGAACGGGTCACGATGGCCTTCTGGTTGTTCTTGGCATCCGGTGTCACGGGGGGCGCATTCTTCTTGCTGTAGAGGGAGCCGACGATGACGGGGAAGCGCGGATCGCCGTTCATGAAGGCCACCACCACCTCGTCGCCCACCTCGGGATAGAACTCGGCGCCGAAGCCGCTGGACGCATAGAAGCTGCCCAGGCGGGCCCACAGGCCGAGCGTGCCCGCCTGCAGCAGCGGCAGCTTCACCTGCACGCGGAACTCCCCGTCGGGGTCGGCGTCGGTCTTGAGCACGATGCCGGTCTGCAGGTTCGCGACGGCGGGCAACTGGCCCGAGGCCCCGGGGGCGGCGATGTGGGGGGCGCTGGCCGCGAACCACTGCGGCGACAGCCCGATCTCGGTGGAGGTCAGCCACAGGCCGCCGGCGGCGCGGTGGTGCACGCCCGACACATAGGCGTTGCCGTTGAAGCGGTCGCCCAGCCCGCACAGGCTGACCATGCAGCCCGCCGTGGCGAGTGCGTTGCCCTGGAAGCGGATCTCCCCGCGGATCTTGGCCAGCCTGGTCTTCAGCAGCTCGGCGGAGGACCAGGCCGTGAGCTCCGAGCTCTCCAGCGTGCCGCCGGTCTGCTGCGGATACTGCGTGACGCCGAAGACCTTGGCCAGGTCGTCGGAAGACAGGTTGCCGGGGGAGCTCACGCTGGTGTCCGCCCGGCCCGAGGCCGCCACCGCCTGCGCCGCCGGGTCCCAGGCGAAGCTCTGGATGGCGGCGGCCGTGTACTGCGTCGACGCGTCCATCTCGGTCCTGATGTCGAGGATGGACTCGCCATAGGTCAGGCTCAGCACGGGCGCGCGGCTGGTGTCGGGCGCGGCGACCGTCACCACGCTGTCCGCGGCGGTCACCACCATGCCGTTGACCTGGGCGCGGATCAGCATCAGGTCCCAGTCGGAGCAGTAGAACTGCACGATCGACGGCTGCACGGGGCTGGTCGACTGGACCTTGGCCGTCAGCCCGGCCTCGCCGATGAGCTTCTGGATGACCTGGCTGTCGCTCATGTCCTCGAAGATGGCGTTCTTGCGCGCCAGCGTCATCACCATCGCCCGGTCGGTCGCGTCGACGATCAGGCGCGAGGGCCCGTTCTGGCTGACGTCCAGGCCCTGCCGATAGACGATGCCCGAGAAGACCTCGGTCTCCTTCTCGTCGTAGCCCAGCGAGACCGACAAGGCCGCCCCCGGGATCAGCGCCGTGGTCTCGCTGATCGGGAAGCTGGCTTCCGAAGGGCTGCCGTCGGAGATCACCAGGCGCGCCTTGGGCAGCTTGTTGACGCCGGTCCAGACGTCGACCGACACCACCTGGTAGGCGCTGTTGAGCGGCTGGCCGCCGGCACGGATCTTCATCGTGACGACGGTCCCGGCGAGCTGGGCCGGCGAGGGAGCGGTCATGACCGTGCCCCCGACAGCGGAGGAAACACCAGCTGCATGCCCGGACGCAACTGCCGGAAGCCCGGCAGGCCATTGAATTCCGCCACCTTCAGGTAATAGATGCTGCTGCCATAGATCTTGTGGCACAGGGCCGGCAGCG
Source organism: uncultured Rhizobacter sp. (assembly GCA_966211755.1). Classification (GTDB taxonomy): domain Bacteria; phylum Pseudomonadota; class Gammaproteobacteria; order Burkholderiales; family Burkholderiaceae_C; genus Rhizobacter. The sequence continues at coordinate 6,168 of CBIHOH010000002.1, forward strand.
TATCGCCGGCCAGGACCGTGACCAGGTGGGTCATGTCGGGCGAGTGCAGGTTGGCCTCGGCGGCCAGCTGCTTCTCGCTCGTGAAGGAGAGAAAGCTGACCGCCAGCTTGGCGCGCAGCGGCGTGCCGTTGGGCTTGAACAAGGTGTAGGTGACGTTCAGCTTGCTCAGCACGCACTGGAACTGCAACTGCGCCCAGGACAGCTTGACGTAGTTCGGCCGGTGGATGTCCCCGTTCACCGTCGCGACCAGCTTGATGAAGGTGTCGATCAGCCCGGCCACGCCGTCGGCCGGCAGCGGCGTCCCCGGGATCGGCGGCGGAATGACCCCGGTGGCATCGAAGATCAGGTCGAACGAGACGCTCTCCTGGCCCACCCGGTTGAATTCGGGCGAGGGGCCGTTGCTGCCCGGTGCCTGCCGGTCGGCATAGCTGATGGTGTAGTCGTGCGTGTAGGTGGCGGGGTTGATCCACACCGTGAACGGCTCGCCGGTCGGGCTGTTGTACTCCGGGTCGGAGAACGCCCGCACGACCATGTGCTCCAGGCTGCCCGACATCTCAGCGCGCCTCGAGCAGGCGCAGCGTCTGCAGCACGGCGCGCACGCACTCCTTGACGATGTCGTCGCGTTGCGCGGGCGTCAGCTCGTGCGGCCTGTCGGCACGGGGGCCGTCGGCCGCCGTGTGCTGGCCGCCGGGGTCGCTCACGGCCAGGCGGACGGTGATTTCGCTGATTTCGAATGACATCGTTGCTCAACTGCCGATCAGGGACGAGACGGAGGACACCATGCTCGACGTCTCGTTGCCGGGCATGCGCGTGATCGTGGCGTACGAGAACTCGAGCACCTCGGTCAGCACCTCGTTCTTCAACGCATCGAAGGGGCCGGTCACCCAGCGGACGGGCCAGGCCCTGTAGATGTTCCAGGACACCAGCGGCTCCCGGTTCGCGCCCAGGAGCATCACCACCAGGGTCTGCGTCAGGATCGGCTGGTTCAGCGTCGAGCCCACCGTCTGCGCCGCCCATTCCGAGAGGAACGAGGCCTGGGTGACGTAGCCCCGCCGAAGCACGAGGTTGGGGGACTTGGTGACACCGGGAAGCTGGTGCACGAAGCGGTTCTCGCCGCCTTCGGGCACCGCCTCGGTCTCCATCCTGGCCTCCAGCCCCGACGCCTCCTGGAAGCTGGCGTCGACGGGGTTGCTCATCTGCAAGGACGTGCCCGTCCCCGACACCGTGACGTTGAAGTAGAACGCCGGTGGCGGGTAATAGACATTCGTCTTCATCAGGGCGCCGAGATGACCATGGTCTCGAACGCGATGTCGACGCTTTCCACCGCCACCTCGTTGCCTTCGGACTTGAGGTCGGTGCCGGTCACCTTGATGGGGAAGGCGTTGTTCAGGGTCCAGACCATCTTGGGGGCGGCGGTCTCGTCGAGCAGGCTGACGACCACGGTCAGGCGCGCGATGGTGTTCAGCTTGATCTGGTTGAACCAGTCCCACAGCGCCGTGTCGTTGACGAAGATGCCCTTGCGCATGGTCACGTTGCCGACCTTGCCCAGGCCCGGCATCTTGATCGGGTAGAAGCTCGGGCTGTCGCCGTGGCGGTATTCGATCGGCGTGGTCTCGGTGCTCAGGCCCGTGACCTCCTGGAAACTGACCGTGCCCGGGGGAAGCCCGGTCACCGAGAAATAGAACTTCGGAAGCGGCCAGATGGTCTTGGATTGGGTATCGCCTGCCATGATGATCTCCTGCTATCGGGTTGGGTTGGCTTGCTGCTGTGCTGGCGGCGATCAGACGCCTTGCATGGTCTGGCTGAAGGTCAGCTCGATGAACTCGGCCGGATGGACCAGCTGGACCGTCACGTTGACGATCATGTAGCCGTTGAGCACGTCCAGCCCGCTCATCGTCGTGGGCACGCCGCAGGCGACGCTGAAGGCATCGCTGGCCTTGTCGCCCATCAGGCCGCCGGCCTGCCAGAACTGGGTGAGGAAGTTCGAGATGGTGGCCGTGACGGTCGCCCAGGTGCCGCCGTCGTTGGCCGCGAAGACGAACTGCTGCAGCGCGGTCTTGATCGACTGCTCGATGTAGATCAGGGTGCGGCGGACCTGGATGTAGCGGTAGTCGAGGCTGTTGCCGTCCAGGGTGCGCGCGCCCCAGACCACGGTGCCCCGGTTGACGATCGAGCGCAGGATGTCGATGGCGTTGCCGTTGAGCGGCACGTTGTAGTCCCCCTGCTGGTCGTCGGTCAGCATGACCTTGGGTGCGATCACCTCGTTGAGGGCCATGTTCGCCGGGGCGTTCCAGACGCCGCGGTTGGCGTCGTTCTGCGTCCAGATGCCGGCCATGATGCCGCTGGGCGGCACGACGTTGAGCTTGCCGGCCAGGATCTGCTGGATCTCGCCGAGCAGCGGAACCGCATTGAGCAGGTACTGGTCCAGCGCCAGGTTGCCGGCCGAGTCGGTCGGCGGGGCATACACCGCGGTGTTCGGCAGCGACACCAGCAAGGTCGCCGGGGGCGTCGCGGTGGTCGACACGGTGGCGGTGATGCCGGCCGGGGTCCCGACCGGCGTCGTGCTGCCCGCGACGGGAAAGGCGGCCGCGATGCGTGCGGCCACGCTGACGAAGGTGCTGCTGTAGGTCGTGCCCTGTGGCGGATAGAGCGACAAGGCCTGGGTCGTCAGCAGGTTGTTCACCAGGGTCACGCTGTCGGGCGTGCCGGCCAGGTTGGTGTAGAGGATGTCGCTCGTCGACAGCAGCGAGGACTCGAGCGCCGGGCCATAGGCGGCGCCGTAGCTGAAATAGGCCGACGCCGCGCTGATGGCGGCATAGAAGGCATCGGCCTCGGCCGCCATGCCGGTCACCGACCAGTTCGCCGGCACCAGCGCCCCGGGCATGTCGAGGATGGCGACCCGGTCCTGCAGCACGGCCGACTGGCGCAACATCTCGTAGGCCACCGGCTGGTAGTCGGGGTAGGTGTAGGTGGTGACCCCGTTGGTGGTCGTGGCCTGCACCAGCAGGCAGGCATCCGGCACGACCAGCATGGTGCCGCCGCGCGTGACGTTGGACACGGCCAGGCCGGCGAGCAGGTCGTCCTTGCTGATGGGCGCGGCCGGCTGGTTGGGCGTGGGCGTCACGCTCTTCTGGCCCCAGTAGTTGTTGACCGAGATGACGAAGCAGTTGCCCCCGCCGTTGGCGAAGAACAGCTGCATCGCGGCATAGAGATTGAACTGGGGCGTGAACGAGACGACGCCGGCCGTGGTCGAGGAGGTGCCGACCTGGTAGGCATTGGTCGTGGCCGTCGTGCCGTCCGAGGAACTGGCCTGGAAGTCGTAGTCACCCGGCGTGGCGGCGGCCTCGACCACGCCCTGGGCATCGAAGCCATAACCGAAATAGCTGTAGTAGTCGGCCATCGAGCTCAGGGAGACGGCCTGCAGGTACAGCTGCTTCTTGCTCGACGGATCGACAGCGGTCTGGGTATAGCCGATGAAGATCGGCACCGCGGTCGCGACCCCGACGATGGACGGCGGGAACGAGGGAAACTCGGTGACGTAGACGCCCGGTGTCTTACGCTGCTTGGCAAGAGTCGTCGTGCTGGTTGACATGGTCTTCATCCTTCGCTGTTAAAGGGCTGGCAAAAATGGCAAGTCAAACGTAGACATAGATTTCGGAGATTCCCGAGGTGCCCGGTGCGGCGGGGGCGGGCCACACGGGTGCCCCTGCGGCTACCGGCAGGCGACTGATCCTGATGGCGTTTTCTTGTCCATCGGCATCGCGCCGCTGGCCGCTCAACTGAAAATGCTGCAATGACTTCTGGCGCAAGGGCAGGGGCGTGTCCGCCTTGAAGAGGACTGCCGAGCTTCCGTTGGGCAGCAGGACCGGCTGCGCTTCCTGCCGGAAGCCGGATCCCTGGCCCTCGATCTGCAGGTTGCAGAGTTGTCCGCCGGGGTTTTGCGACACCACGAAATACTGCCAATAGGTACGGCGGGCGTCGAAGGGCAGTCGATAGGCGACATGGCCGCATTTGGCGAGGTCGACGTCGGCGTCGGCGTCGAAAAGCGGCGGAATCGGATAGATCCCCGCACTGTCCGGCGTGGGTTGGGTGAACAACATGTCGAGCAGGACCATGCCGTCCGGCTGCGCTGCCACGTAGAGCACCGTTCTCGGGTATGCCTTGGTCTCGACCGGCCGTTGTTCTGCATCCACCACCGAAATGGTGTAGAGGTCATAGGGCAGGCCGCTGAAATCCAGCATCGCCCGCTTGGGCGAATCAGGTCCCTCGCGCGTGGGAAAGAGGGGAACCTCGTCGGCATCCGGCGCTGGAATGACGATCGCCCCCGATATGTCAGTCACGGTCACACGCTTGGCCGTGGGCGGCAGGGTGAGCGTCACCTCGCTGCCGATCACCGGATACAAGGCCTCGGCTCCCATATGGCTGCCGGCCGGCAGGATGGCCATGCCCGCCTCCTGGTGGGCCTGCTCATTGCAGCCATACAGGTTGAGCTGTGTCGTCTTGGTGTCGATGGGCAGAGCCGTGATGCCGACGAAAAGCGGGTTGGTCAGGCGCATCGAGAAGCTCAGTCGGCCCCAGAAACCCGAGGACCCGTCCGGCTCCTGCGCGGTGCGCCGAAGGTAGGCGATCAGCGGGCGCAATTTCCTGTGCTGGATGAAGACGCTGAATCCGGCCGCCTCGTTCTTGAAGATCATTCCCAGAGACGCCATCAAGGCCGAGGTGGACGGCGTCGGCGAGGTCCTGAAGTCGGGGCACAGCGCGCCGTTCAGCGTGTAGTAGCTGTGCGTCACGGTGACGCTGAACAACTTGACGAAGGTGTCCGAGGCCTCCTTCGGCCCGAAGACCAGTCCGATCGGGTCCCGGGCTACATGTTTCGAGCTCATGCCGGGTCCCGCTGGTCGGATGCTTCCGAGACGCCGACGCCCGTCACCGGGTAGGCGCGCGCCTGCATGGCGGAGGAAGCGAAGGGCAGCAGGCGCAGCTTGTAGAAGACGCTGGGGAGGTACTTCGTGCCCAGCATGCCCATGATGTAGTTGACGTCGACAGGGTCCGGGCTTTCCATCTCGAGGGTGATCTTCTCGACGCCCGGGCCCAGGTCGGGTGCATTCGTCTGGTCGAAGCAGGGGTTTTGCTGGAAATAGGAAAGTATTCCCGAAATTGCCGCCAGCCCATCCGCGTAATTCTTATCTGAAAAATTCGCCATGAACATCAGGTGCAATCTGACATAGATGGTCGGCCGGACGATCGCAAATGAATCGGCGCCGGCCTTAGCCGGGTTGTAGGTGCTGACGAAATTCTCGCGGCTGATGTTATAGAGGGACATCACGACCTTGTCCCTGACGGCATCGTTGATCGACCCGTCATGGTCGACGATGCTGGAAAGAACGACCCATTCATCGCTGCGGCGATCGATGTTCTGCAGATATTCGTTCGATGCCTTGCAGATCACTTCAAGAATATTGCGTATGTTCGACATGTGAATTTCTGCCTGCAGGATGGTTCATGCCTGGCGACCCTCCGAAAAGCCATGTCGAGGAATTTCGGGCGCACCTGTCCCGGCGCCGCCGTTGCGGGCGGATCGCCTACGGATTTTTCATTGAAATCAGTGGGGAAGGGGCGGAGGTGTTCCTGGCCGGTGGCGCCAGTGTGCGCCCCGGTGACGGGAGCCGGGGATGCGAGGCATGTATCCCGGTGATCGGTTTCCGCCCGACTGCCCTCGGAAATGACGCAATGGCATATTCCTGACAGACTGCTCGAACTCTGGGTTGACGTGTTCTTTGGGCATTATGTCTTCACCGACTCGTCTCTTGAGTCCTGTCAAGTGCCGCTGGGCGATGCGGTCCTGCAGGTCTCTTCCTGGAGTGGCCATCATATTGCCGAAAAAATAAAAATTAGAGGTGTTTTCCCGGGGTCGAAGGGTGGGTGCGGGAGCTTCGTTGAGGGTCGTTTTTTCGGCATGGAATGCGCGGGTGTTTTTCTGTTTTTGTATACCTGTCAAGGCTTACATATTGCGAAATTTGGATTGAGTGTGTAACGGCAGATACTCCGGCCTGGCCGGGCCGACGGGGGCAAGCCGGGGGTGTCGCGCATGCACCGCGAAGGCCGCGGGCGATGCGAAGGCGCAGCAGGCGGGCGAGGCAGCCTGCCTCCTGGCTGGCTGGCGGGCCGGCGCGCGGGATGTCGAGGGCGGCGCGACAGTCCTGCCCGGGTTCGCGGACTTCAGCACAAGCTGAACGGCAACTGAACGACAAATGCCGGGCCGCATGCCAAACTAGCGCCCATGTCTTTGATGTCTGCTGTCGCACGTCTCGGTGCCGGGTTGTCGCTGGGCTTGCTCGGGCTTTTCGCCCGTGCCAGCCCGCCGCTCGCCCCGGTCCCGGCCGAGAATTCGATCGGCATGAAGTTCGTCCGCATTCCCGCCGGCGAATTCGAGATGGGCAGCGACGAATCCGCGGACAGCCTGGCGCGCGACTATCCGGGCTATGAGCGGGTGCGGTTCTCGGCGCTCGCCGACGAGGCGCCGCGCCACCGGGTACGCATCACGCGTGCCTTCGAGCTGGGTCAGCACGAGGTCACGGTCGGACAGTTCAGGCGCTTTCTCGCGCAATCCGGCCATGTGCCGGAATCGGTCGCCGACGGCAGCGGCGCCTACGGCTTCGATCCCGCCTACGATCCCGCCTTGTCCGAGCGGGGCGATGCCTTCGATGGACGCGATCCGAAGTACGCCTGGGACCGCACGGGTTTCCCCCAGGGAGAGGATCACCCGGTCGTCAACATCAGCTGGAACGATGCGGTCGCCTTGGCGGAGTGGCTGAGCCGCCGGGAAGGGCGGCGCTATCGCCTGCCGACCGAGGCCGAGTGGGAATACGCCTGCCGCGCAGGCAGCCGCAGCCGCTACCACAGCGGTGACGCACCGGCGTCGCTGTCGGCGGCGGCCAATGTCTTCGATGCCGATTCGGCCCGGCATTGGCCGGCCTGGCAGGCACGCGCCCTGGCGCGCAGCGATGGCCATGCCTTCACCTCGCCGGTCGGCCGCTTCGCGCCCAATGCCTGGGGCCTGTACGACATGCATGGCAACGCCTGGGAGTGGGTGTCCGACTGGTACGGCGAAACCTACTATGCCGAGTCCCCGCCCGACGACCCCGCCGGTCCCCCGACGGGCAAGGTGCGCGTGCGCCGCGGCGGCTCGTGGCACACCTGGGCGCTGTATGCGCGCAGTGCCTTCCGCAACTGGAACACGCCCGAAACCCGCTATCCGCTGGTGGGCGTGCGACTGCTGCGCGAGCTTTCCTCTCCCCCCTGAGCCCCTTTCGAGCACACCCCCGCCGCCAGCCGCCGACACCGGGTTTCGGCCGGCCCTCGGTGGGTGCGTGGCTTTCTCTTCGACAGCTTGCCGAACGTATGACGCTTTCCGATGCCGTGCCGGCTCTTTTGCATCCCGACGTACTGCTGGGGCCCCGGCGCCCGGATCTGCTTCGTGCCGAAGTGCTGGCCGACCTGTTCGAGGCCACCGCCGCGCGTTCGCCCACCCAGCCGGCGCTGCTGTCGGGGGAGCGCCGGCTGAGCTATGCCGAACTCGACCGTCTCGCCGACGTGGCCGCCTCGCGGCTGATCGACCAAGGCGTCGGGCCCGGCCGGATCGTCGGCCTGTGGTGCGAACGTGGCATCGAGCTGCTGGTGCTGCAGCTGGCGATCGCCAAGACCGGTGCCGCCTGGCTGCCCTGCGATGCCGAGATGCCGGTCGAACGCATCGCGGTCTGCCTGGAGGATGCCGACTCGCCTGGTGTCGTGACCTCGGCGCTGCTGGCGCCGCGCCTGGCCGGCCTGGGCCGCAGGGTCTGGACCGCCGAGGCACTGCTGGAGGATCCGCCGGCCGGCAGCGTGCTGCAACGGCGCCGGCAGTCCCGGCCGGAGGATCCCGCCTATGTCATCTACACCTCCGGCTCGACCGGCAAGCCCAAGGGCATCGCCGTCACCCAGGGCAGCATCTGCCACTTCCTGCGCAGCGAAAACGCCGTTCTCGGCGTGCGTTCCTCCGACAAGGTCTACCAGGGGTTTTCGGTCGCCTTCGACATGTCGTTCGAGGAGATCTGGATCAGCTACCTGGTGGGCGCCACGCTGTGGCTGGCCCCGAAGGAGGTGGCGGCCGATCCCGAGGCCCTGCCGCGGATCCTGAACGAGCAGGCGATCACGGTGCTGCACGCCGTGCCGACCCTGCTGGCCCTGTTCAGCGAGGATGTCCCCGGCTTGCGCCTGATCAACCTCGGCGGCGAGATGTGCCCCGAGTCGCTGGTGGCGCGCTGGGCCCGGCCCGGCAGGCAGGTCTTCAACACCTACGGCCCGACCGAGGCCACGGTCTCGGCCAGCCTGGCGGAGCTGCGCGTGGGCGAGGCGGTGACCATCGGGACGCCGCTGCCCAACTACGGCCTGCTGGTGATCGGGGCCGATGGCGCGGACGGCCTGCGCCTGCTGCCGCGGGGCGAGGTCGGCGAGCTGTGCATCTCGGGGCCGGGCGTGTCGGCAGGTTACCTGGGGCGGGCCGACTTGACGGCGGAAAAGTTCGTCGCCAACCCGTGGTCGTGCACCGGTTGGGACACCCGCCTGTACCGCACCGGGGACCTGGCCCGCATCGATGCGGACGGGCGGGTCCAGTGCCTGGGCCGGGCGGACGACCAGGTGAAGATCCGCGGATTCCGGGTCGAACTCGGCGAGATCGAGGCGGTGCTGGCCGAGCAGCCGGGGGTCGGCACGGCGGCGGTGCTGCTGCGCCATGAGCAGGGGGTCGAGCAACTGGTCGCGTTCATCGTGCCGGAGGCCGACGCGCAGGGCGGCGGGCCCGCTCCCCGGCAGCTGCGCGAGGCCTTGGCGCTGCGCCTGCCGCCCTACATGGTGCCCAGCCGCTTCGAGCGCCTGGACGCGATGCCGCGGCTGACCTCGGGCAAGATCGATCGCAAGGCCCTCAAGGCGGCCCCGCTGGGCGAGGCCGGGGATGTCGAAGGCTCGGACCTTCCGGAAACCCCGCTCGAGGAGGCCCTGTTCGGCATCCTGGCCGGCCTGTTCCCGGGCCAGCCCATCCGCCGCACGTCAGACTTCTTTTCCGATCTGGGCGGGCATTCGCTGTTCGCCGCCCGCCTGGCGTCGACCTTGCGCGCCGATCCGCGTTTCGCGCATGTCACGGTGCGCGACATCTACCGGCACCGCGTGGTCGGCCGCATCGCCGCGGCGCTGCAGGCCGGCGACGGCGGGGCGCAGGCGGCGGTGGCCGGCTGGACGCCTCCGTCCGCCTGGCGGCGCTGGCGCTGCGGCCTGGCCCAGGCCGCGGCGATGCCCCTGCTGCTGACGATCCGCATGGGCCAGTGGCTGGCCCCGTTCTTCACCTATCATTTCTTCACCGGCGGCCCCGGCGACTCCGTGCCCCATGCGGTGGTGATGTCGGTGCTGGTGTTCCTGCTGGCGACGGTGCTGGAGTTCGCCATCGCCGTGGCCGGCAAATGGCTGATTGCCGGACGCCTAGAGGCAGGGCGCTACCCGCTGTGGGGCCTGACCTACTACCGCTGGTGGCTGAGCGACCGCCTGCTCGAGGCCGCGCCCACCTACTTCATCAGCGGCTCGTCCCTGCACGCCTGGTGGCTGCGCGCGCTCGGCGCGCGCATCGGACGCGATGTGCTGGTCGGCTCGATCACGCTGCGCGCCCCCGACTTGCTGAGCATAGGCGACGGCGCCAGCGTCGGCAATGCCGTCAACTTCGAGAACGCGCGTGTGTTCCAGGGCGAGTTCCTGCTCGGGCGGATCACGCTCGGGGCGCATTCCCGTGTCGGTTCGTACGCCGTGCTCGAAGGCGACACCGGCCTGGGCGACTGGGCGCACCTGGAGGCCCAGTCGGCGCTGTCGGAGGGGCAGCGGCTGCCGCCGGGGCGGATCTTCGGCGGCTCGCCGGCACGCGACGAAGGCGCGTTCGACCCGGCCACGCTGCCGCCGCGGCCGGCCCTGACGACGGCGCGTTCGGTGGGCGAGGGCGTCTTCTTCGCGCTTGGCGCGCTGCTGGTGTCCACGCTCTTCTTCCTGCCGGTGTTCCCCACCTTCATGCTGATCGACAGGCTGGACGAGAGCGAGGTCTTCGCCGGGCTGGGCGGCTCCTCGACCGCCGTGCTGCTGTCCAAGTACTTCCTGCTCGCCCTGCCGGCGAGCGGGGTGATGATCGTCTGCACGGCCTTGTTGTCGGCGGCCATCCGCTGGAGCGTGCTGCCGCGGCTGCGAAGCGGCAGCTGGCCGGTCCACAGCAACGCCTACTGCGCCAAGTGGCTGGTCAACCAGATCCAGGAGTCCAGCCTGCAGGTCCTGCACGGCGTGTACGCCACCGTGTTCGCTCCGGCCTGGTACCGCCTGCTGGGCGCCAAGGTCGGCCGCGACGCCGAGATCTCCACCGCCCTCGGCGTGGTGCCCGACATGCTGACGCTGGGCGACGAAACCTTCATCGCCGACGCGGTGCTGCTGGGCGACGAGGACATCGACGGCGGCTGGATGACGATACGGCCGACCGTGATCTCGCGGCGCAGTTTCGTCGGCAACGGGGCCTACATCCCCGACGGCACCACCTTGCCCGAGGATGTGCTGATCGGCGTGTTGTCGCGTGCGCCCGAGGCGGGCAGGGTGCGCAGCGGCGACACCTGGCTGGGCTCGCCGCCCATGCACCTGCCGGCGCGCGAGCGTGTCGAAGGCCATCCGGAGTCGCTGACCTTCCGGCCCGCGCCGATCCGCCGCCTGGGCCGCGGGCTCATCGAGGCCTTCCGCATCGTCGCCCCGCACGCCATCGTCATCTCGGCCGGCTACGGCATCGTGCTCGCGGTGATGCCGGCGGCCGAGGCCGGACACTGGGGCGAGGTGGCCTGGGACCTGGCCTGCGACGGCCTGTTGTTCGGCCTGTGCACCTTCGTCTTCGTGGCCGCCTTCAAGTGGCTGCTGATCCGCCGCTACCGCCGGCGCGCGGCGCCGATGTGGACACCCTTCGTCTGGCTCTCCGAGGCGGCGACCAACCTCTACGAAGGCATCGCCGTGCCCAACTTCATGCGCTACCTGCGCGGCACGCCCTGGCTGCCGCTGGCGCTCAACCTGCTCGGCTGCCGCATCGGCCGGGGCGTCTACCTGGACACCACCGACATCACCGAGTTCGACTGCGTGCGCATAGGCGACCACAGCGAACTCAATGCCCTCACGTGCCCGCAGACCCATCTCTTCGAGGACCGGGTGATGAAGGTCGACCAGGTGCACATCGGCTCGCGGGTCAACATCGGCCCCCGCTCGACGGTACTCTACAGCGCCAGCGTGGGCGACGGGGCGCAGCTCGGGCCCATGACGCTGGTGATGAAGGGCGAGGGCATCCCGCCCGCCACGGCCTGGGCCGGCAACCCGGCCGCGCCGCGTCCGGCCTGAGGCCCCGGGGAGGCGCCTCGCGAGCGCATGCCGACGGCTTCTCGGAGCGATGCGGCGCAGAGGAAGCATCGAGGCGCCGCGGACGCGCGTGCCGGGCCACCCGGGCACCCGCCGCCGCCACCGGCCAGGCCTTGCGCGCGAGGCGGGCCGTCCGGTTCACCGGGGCCTGCGCCGATGCCGTGCCAGCCCCAGCAGGCCGGCTCCGGCGGCCAGCATGGCGACGGTGGCGGGTTCGGGCACCGGCGTGAGCACGAAGGCGCGGTACTCGTTGGTCACGCTGTTGATGCCGTCGGCGACGATCTGGCCCCGGTCGTTGATGTCGAAGGCGTGCATCAACACCCAGCCCTCGGCCACCGTCTCCGGATCGAGACGCAGGTTGAGGTCGATCGCGGTGCCGCCGTCCCACAGGACCGCATGGCGGGCGCCCCCGGTCGTCGTCGCCTGGCCGACGACCTGCCCCTGGTTGTTGATGGCCATGGCCAGGCTCTCGCTGCCGCCCAGGGTGCCCAGGTCGGTCGCCGTGGTCCCGTTCCAGAGCGTGGCATGGACGTCGACCTCGTTGGCGAGCCTGGACGTGCCCACCACTTGGCCGCGATTGTTGATGTCGCTGGCTCGCCCGTAGGTCCCGCCCAGCGTGTCGAGCGCGGTGATCGTGTTGCCGTTCCACACGACCGCGCGGCCCTCCTGGCTGCCGGCGAGCGTGCTGAAGCCGGCGATGCGCCCGGCACTGTTGATGGCCGTCGCCTCGCTGTTGCTGCCGCCCAGCGTGGGCAGCAGGGTGCCCGTGCCGCCTGCCCACACGGTGGCGCGCTGCTCGCCGCTGCCGAGCAGCGACGACGATCCCACGACCCTGCCTGCATTGTTCAGGCCCAGGGCCAGGCTGCCGTCGGTGCCGGGCGGCGTGCCCAGGATGGTGGGCGTCGTGCCGTTCCAGACGATGGCCTGGCCGCGGTCGGCGGGGTCGTCCAGCGCGAGCGAAAAGCCCGCCACCCGGCCGGCGGCGTTGATGCCCAGGGCGAGGCTGTAGGTCCCGCCCGGCGCGCCGAGATCCGTCACCTGGGCATCGTCCCAGCGGGCCGCATGGATCGTCGTGTCTCCGGGCAGGAAACTGTATCCGGCGACATCGCCGGCATTGTTGATGGCCTGGGCATGGCTCGCCGAGCCGCCCAGTGTCTCGAGCTCCACGGCCTGATAGCCTTGGGCCGCGGCGGGCCCGGCCGCCATGAGGCCGACGCTCAGTATCAGCGCGGCCAGCGCTGGATGGTTTTTCATCGCGGATCCTCCTTCACGGGTCCGATCGGTGCCCCGTTCCTCGCGAGCGGGGCTTGTTCGACGGGGTCGTGAGTCGGAACCAGTATTTTCCCAACGGGGGGCGGTCACACTCCCTAGCCCCCGGTTCACGCCGTCCGGAACCCGGGCGGGCGCCGGTCTTGCGCAGGAACCCGGACCGTTCGGCAAGGGGACGTCAGCCGAGGATCGCCGCTGCCGTGAATGTCACCTGGCTGAAGGCGGTTGGCAGGACCATGGGGCAGCGTATCGGCGGACGTCGCGCGATACGCCGCGAGCCGCCTGCCTACAGGGAAGGTAAGCGCCGCGCGGCCGGGTGGTGCTTCAGGATCCGGCACGGCCGATGGCGCTGGTGATGGAAGGCGAGGGCATTCCGCCCACCACGGCCTGGGCCGGCAACCCGGCCGCACCGCGGTCGGCCCGGGACTCCGGAGGCGCTTCGCGCGACCGGATGCCGGTGTCTTCCTGGAGTGATGCCGAGGATCGGAACGATCGGACGCCGTGGGAGCCGCGTGCCGGCCCGCCCCGGTGCCCGGAACCGGCCAGGCCTCCTGCACGAGGCCGTCCGATTCACCGGGGCCTGCGCCGATGACGTGCCAGCCCCACCAGGCCGACTCCGGCGGCCAGCATGGCGACGGTGGCGGGTTCGGGGGCTGGCGTGAGCACGAAGGCGCGGTATTCATGGGTCTGGCTGTTGATCCCGTTGGCGATGATCTGGCCTCTATCGTTGATGTCGGAGGCGTGTATCAGCACCCAGCCCTCGGCCACCGTGCCCGGATCGAGGTGCAGGTTGAGGTCGATCGCAGTGCTGCCGTCCCACAGGGCCGCATGGCCGTCGCCGCCGGGAGTCGCCGCTTGACCGACGACCTGCCCCCGGCTGTTGATGGCCACCGCCAGGCTGCTGCTGCCGCCCAGGGTGCCCAGGTCGGTCGCCGTGGTCCCGTTCCAGAGCGTGGCATGAGCCTCGACGTCGCCCGCAAGCGTCGAGCCTCCGACCACTTGGCCGCGATTGTTGATGTCGGTGGCTCGCCCGAAGGTGCCGCCCAGCGTGTCGAGCGCGGTGATGGTGTCGCCGTTCCAGACCACCGCACGGCTCTGCTGGTCGCCCGGGAGCGTGCTGAAGCCGGCGATGCGGCCGGCATTGTTGATGGCGGTCGCCCCGCTGTCGCCGCCGCCCAGCGTGGGCAGCAGGGTGCCCGTGCCGCCTGTCCACGCGGTGGCGCGCTGCTCGCCGCTGCCGACCAGCGACGACGACCCCACGACCCTGCCCGCATTGTTCAGGCCGAAGGCCCAGGTGCCGTTGGTGCCGGGCGGCGCGCCCAGGTAGGTGGGGGTCGTGCCGTTCCAGACGATGGCCTGGTCGCCGGGGGCGCCCGATATCGTGGAGATCCCCGCCACCCGGCCGGCGGCGTTGATGCTCGCGGCGACGCTGTTGATCTCGCCCGTCACGCTGAGATCCGTCACCTCGGCATCGTCCCAGCGGACCGCATGAATCCCGGTGTCCCCGGGGCGAGTGGCGTATCCGACGACATCGCCGGCGTTGTTGATGGCATTGGCATGGGTCGTCGGGCCGCCCAGGTTCTCGAGTTCCACGGCCTGGTAGCCCTGGGCCGCGGCGGGCCCGGCCGCCATGAGGCAGGCGCTCGTGATCAGGGCGGCCAGTGCTGGATGGTGTTTCATCGCGCGTCCTCCTCCACGGGTCCGATCGGTGCTCCGCTCCTCGCGAGGGGGCTTGTTCGACGGTGTCGTGGGTCGGAACCAGTATTTTCCCAACCGGGGGGAGTCACACTCCCTAGCGGCCGGTTCATGCCGTCCGGAACCCGGGCGGGCGTGGGTCTCGCGCAGGAACCCGGACCGTTCGGCAAGGGGATGTCAGCGGCCCGGAGGAGGGCCTTGCCAGCGCCTGGCCATGGCAGACTCAAGGGTCCTGCACGATGTCGCGCCGGAACGCCGCCAGCAGCCGGTACTCCTCCTGCAACTTGCCCGGCAGGGCCGTGAAGACGGCGCGCAGCCGCGCATAGACCGCGACATTGCGGGCGATGGGCCGATGGCGCTGGGTGGGCCCGACCATGCCGGCCACCACCTGCAGCGAATCGACCAGACCGAGCGCGTACAGGCCCAGCACGGCAGCGCCCAGGCAGGAGCTTTCGAAACCCTCGGGCACGACCAGTTCGCGGTCGAAGATGTCGGCCAGCATTTGGCGCCACAGGCCTGAGCGCGCGAAGCCGCCCGAGGCCTTGATGCAAGTCGTCGGGCCGACCAGCGACTCGAGGATCGGCAGGATGCCGTGGAGGTTGAACACCACCCCTTCCAGGGCGGCCCGGATCATGTGCTCCTTGCGGTGCCGCAGGTCGAGCCCGAAGAACGAGGCGCGCAGCTCGGCATTCCAGTGCGGCGCGCGTTCACCGCTCAGGTAGGGGTGGAACAGCAGGCCCTCGGCACCGGGCGGCGCCTGCTCGGCAAGCCGTCCCAGCAGCGCGTGGGGATCGTCTCCCGAGCGCTCGGCAGCCTGGCATTCGGCGGCCGCCAGGCCGTCGCGCAGCCAGTCCAGCACGATGCCACCGTTGTTGACGGGCCCGCCGACCACCCAGTGGCGCGGCGTCAGGGCGTAGCAGAAGCTGCGCCCCGAAGGGTCGGTCATCGGCCGGTCGACCACGGTGCGCAGGGCGCCGCTGGTGCCGATGCCGAGGGACAGCTCGCCCGGCCGGAGGGCGTCCAGCCCCAGGCTGGAGAGCACCCCGTCGCTGGCACCGACGACGAAGGGCGTGTCCGCCGCCAGCCCCAGCTGCCGGGCGAGCCCGGGCGGCAGCCCGCGCCGGGCATGCGTGGTCGGCACCAGGGCCGACAGCTGATGACGGCCGATGCCGGCCAGCGCCAGGGCCTGCGCGTCCCAGTCGAGCCGCGCCAGGTCGAGCAGGCCGGTGGCCGATGCCGTCGACTGGTCGACCAGCCAGTCGCCGAACAGGCGGAAGAAGACGTACTCCTTGATGCCCACGAAATGCGCCGCGCGCGCGAACACGCCAGGTGCCTCGTGGCGCAGCCAGACCAGCTTGGCCAGCGGCGACATCGGGTGCACCGGCGTGCCGGTGCGGCGATACAGGGCGTCTCCTCCCCATTCCGCCTTGATGCGCGCGGCCCAGGGGGCGGCGCGGTTGTCGGCCCAGGTGATGCTGCGGGTCAGCGGCGCGCCGGCGGCATCCACCGCGATCAGGCTGTGCATGGCCGCGCTGAAGGACACGCAGGCGATGTCGGCGGGGGCGGCGCGACTGAGCGAGAGGCTGCAACGCAGACTCTCCAGCACGGCCTCGTGGATCTCGGCCGGCTCTTGTTCCGCCGCGTCGCGGACCGGGCTCAGCAGCGGGTAGTCGACGCCATGCTGCGCCACGACGCCCCCCTGCAGCGTGTACACCACCGCCTTGGTGCTGGTGGTGCCGATGTCGATACCGATCATGAAGCGGGGCATGGGAACTCTCGGCGTCGGTGCGACCTGGACGTTTCGACGGGGGACGGGCCGGGCAGGGGGCGCGGCGATGAGCCGCCCGGCCCCTGCCCGGACGCTGGTGTCAGGCCAGGTTGTCGGCCGCGAACTTCCAGTTGACGAGCTTGTCGAGCAGCGCGTTGATGTAGTCGCCGCGGCGGTTCTGGTAGTCGAGGTAGTAGGCGTGCTCCCAGACATCGAGGGTCAGCAGGGGTTTCAGGCCCTGGGTGAGCGGCAGGTCGGCATTCGAGGTCTTGACCACCTTGAGCTTGCCGCCCTCGGCCACCAGCCAGGCCCAGCCGCTGCCGAACTGGCCGGAGGCGGCGCTGGCCAGTTCCTTCTTGCAGGCCTCCACGCTGCCGAACGAGGCCTCGATGAGCTTCTTGAGCTCCGCCGGCGGCTCGCCGCCGCCCTTGGGCTGCAGGCTGCGCCAGTAGAAGGTGTGGTTCCAGAGCTGGGCGGCGTTGTTGAAGATGGCCGCCTTGTCGGCCCGGCCAGCCGTGGCGGTGATGATCTTCTCGAGGGGGGTCTCGGCGAATTCGGTGCCGACCACCAGCTTGTTCAGGTTGTCGACGTAGGCCTTGTGGTGCTTGCCGTAGTGGTACCCGATGGTGTTGGCCGAGATGACGGGGTCGAGCGCGCTGTCGGCATAAGGCAGCGGAGGCAGCGCGTGCACCGTGGCGGCGGACGCGGTCAGGGGCAGGGCGCCCAGGCCGAGCGCAAGGGCCGAGCCGGACGCGGCGGCCAGCAGCTCGCGTCGGTGGAAGAGCGTGGGCGAGGTCTTGGAGGCGATGTACATCGGTTTTCCTGTGAAGTGGATCGGGTACGGAGACCGGACCCTCCTGGTGACGGGACGGGCCGGGCCGGACGGCAAGAGCCGGCAGCAGTGTCGCGAATACCCCGCCATCATGACATCCCTTGGTGGCACACTGGGTATTCCAGCACTCTAGAGGAACCGCCGCATGCATGCCCACGCCGCCCTGATCCAACGGTTTTACTCCGCCTTCGGCGAGCGCGATGCGGGCGGCATGGCGGCGTGTTATCACCCCGAGGTGCATTTCAGCGATCCGGTCTTCGACCTGCACGGCGAGCAGGCGGCCCGCATGTGGCACATGCTCTGCACCAACGGCCGCGACCTGTCGCTGGCCGTCAGCGGCATCGATGCCAACGAGCACGGCGGCCGGGCGCACTGGGATGCCCGCTATACCTTCTCCGCGACCGGCCGCAAGGTGCTCAACCGCATCGACGCACGCTTCGAGTTCCGCGACGGGCTGATCGTCCGCCATGTCGACAGCTTCGATTTCTGGCGCTGGGCGCGCCAGGCCCTGGGCGCGTCCGGCTGGCTGCTGGGCGGCTCCTCCTTCCTGCGCCGCAAGGTGCAGGCCCGCGCGGCCGCCTCGCTGGCCGCGTTCGTCAGCAAGAACCCGGTGCCGCCGGGCGCGAGCGCCTGATTGGCCCGGCCGCGCCCGGCGCCGAGGCGCGGGCGGTCGTCATGCCGGCGGCGTCTCGGCCAGCACGCTGTCCACCAGGTGGCGCATGGCGCTGCCTTCGATGGGCTTGGGCAGGATCATGTCGAAGCCTGAATTGAGGGCTTCGACGCGGTCCGTGGGGGCCACCATGCCCGTCAGGGCGATCAGCCGCAGCGTGGTGCCGGCGGGGTCGGCCACGCGCAGCGTGCGGGCCGCCTCGAATCCATTCATCACCGGCATGTTGATGTCCAGGATGATGAGGTGGGGCTTGAACTCGGCGGCCACCGCCACCGCCTGGGCGCCGTGATAGGCGGTGCGGATCTGGTAGTGCGGGTGCGACAGCACCATGGCCAGGCTGTCGGCGCCGTCGACGTTGTCGTCGACCACCAGAATGCGTCGGATCTCGTTGGGCATGGTGGTCACCTCGTTCGATGCTGGCGTCGTGGCAGGCCCGGCCAGGGAGGATATCCGCAAACCGGTGTGCGTTCCGGGCCGTGGGCTCAGCCGGGCTTCGATGCCCTGCCGTGGCGGAATGCTTGCGGCAGTTCGGTCGGAGTGACCCCGTCGGGGTTGGTACCGGGGCGGGGACCGTCCAGGTCGGCCGGGCTGCCGGGCTCGGTCACGCTTCGCCGCTGGCCGCCGGGCTGGGCTTTTCCCGGGCGGGGACCCTTCGCGTGGGCCCGGGGCGATGGTCGGGATGCCGGCTCGGTCATGTGGGTCTCCTCACCGCTTCGATGCCTCCAGCATGGACCTCCACGGCCGGCCATGGTGTAGGACGGGACGATTTTTTCCCGCCGGTGGGATCCTCTGGGACAAGGCGGGATCGCCGACTACGCGAGGCCCAGGTCTTTGCCTACGCGCAAGGCTCGGCCCGGGGGGCACCATGGCCTTCATGACCTCCTCCGCTGTCCCCGACCACCGGGCGGTCACCGCCGACTGGCACGCGGCGCTGCGACGCCAGCTGAAAAAGACCTTCGGCCTGCGACAGTTGCGCGACGGCCAGGCGGCCGTCATCGAGCGGGTGATGGCCGGCCGGCACACGGTGGCCATCATGCCCACCGGGGCCGGCAAGTCGCTGTGCTACCAACTGCCCGCACTGCTGCTGAGCGGCCGCACGGTGGTGGTCTCGCCCCTGATCGCGCTGATGAAGGACCAGTGCGACAAGCTGCGCGAGATGGGGGTGGCCGCGGTGCAGGTCAACAGCGCGCTCGGCGTGCAGGAGAGCCATCTCACCGAGCAGGCGCTGGTCGATGGGTCGGCGCGCATCGTCTTCGTGACTCCGGAACGGTTGGCCGACAAGGCGTTCCTGGACATCCTGGGCCGGCACCCCGTCAGCCTGCTGGTGGTCGACGAGGCGCATTGCGTGTCGCAGTGGGGCCATGACTTCCGCCCGGCCTTCCTCGAGATCGGGCCGGCGCTGCGGCAGCTCGGCCGCCCGGTGGTGCTGGCCCTGACCGCGACGGCCACCGGGGACGTGATCGATGATGTGACGGCCCAGCTGGGCATGAAGCCCGTCGGTGTGGTCCATACCGGGGTCTACCGGGACAACCTGCAGCTGCGTGTCGAGCACGTGCGCCGCGAGGACGAGAAGCTGGCCCGCCTGCTGGCGATGGTGCAGGAGTTGCAAGGCGACGGCCTGGTCTATGCGGCCACGGTCAGGTCGGTGGAGGCGGTGTACGAGGCGCTGGCCGCCGCCGGCGTGTCGGCGACGCGCTATCACGGCCGCCTGCCCGCGGCCGAGAGACGCGCCAACCAAGAGGCGTTCATGAGCGGCGGCGCCCGGGTGATGGTCGCGACCAATGCCTTCGGCCTGGGCATCGACAAGGCCGACACGCGTTTCGTGCTGCACTACCAGATGCCCTCCGGTCTGGACGCCTATTACCAGGAGGCGGGCCGGGCCGGGCGCGACGGCCAGCCGGCGGTGTGTACCCTGCTGTACATGCCCGGGGACAAATCGGTGCAGCAGTTCTTCATGGCCGGGCGGTATCCGGCGCTGGAGGACGTCGATGCCGTGTACCGCGCCCTGCTGCAAGGCCCCGCCGGCCAGGCGGACTGGACCGCCGACAGCCTTGCCGCCCGGATCGGCCGGCCGCGTGCCAAGCTGCGCGTCGCCCTGGCGCTGCTGCGCCAGCAGGGCGTGGTCACGCTCACGCGTGGCGGCAACCTGCGCTTGCGCCGGGCCGATCTCGACGAAGCCTCGGCCGAGGCGCTGCTGGGTGCGTACCGCGACAAGCGCGAGCGCGACCGGGACATGCTGGAACGCATGGTGTTCTACGGGCAGACCGGGGGCTGCCGCTGGCGTGTGTTGCTGGAACACTTCGGAGAAGAGGGCGGTTTCGAGCGTTGCCATCGCTGCGACAACTGCCTGCGCCTGGCGGCCGCGCAGGAGCAGCTCGCTTCCTCGCCCGAGCCGCCCGCGACGCGCCCCGAGCCCGCTCCGCGGCCTGCCTTCGCCGTGGGCAGCACGGTGCGGGTGGCCCGCTATGGCCTGGGCATGGTCACGGCCGCCGACGCCCATACCGTCACCGTCGGCTTTGCCAAAGGGGTGAAACGATGCTTTTCGGCGCCGTATGTCCAGGCGGCCTAGGATGCGCCCGCCGTCAGACGTTGGGGCCGAGCCCGGGTTGCCACGCGGCGCCGGACAGGCCACCACCGACGGGCGGGGGCAGATGGGCCAGCAGCGGGTCGACCGCCGGTTCGGGCAGCTGTGCCGGCTGCGGCGCATCGATCTCCGCCCCCGGCGGGAGAATGCCGAGTTCCGTCAAGCGGGCCAGCAGCCGCAGGCTCGCCTGCTGCGGGGTGAGCTGCGAGGAGTCGAGGTGCAGATCGGGCGCCAAGGGGGCTTCGTAGCGCGAGTCGATGCCGGTGAAACCCTTGATCTCGCCCTGGCGTACCCGCTTGTAGAGGCCCTTCGGATCGCGGGCCTCGCACACGACCAGCGGGGCATCGACGAACACCTCGAGAAACTCGCCCGGCGCGAAGCGGGCCCTGGCGGCGTCGCGGTCGGCCCGGAAGGGCGAGATCAGGGCCATGATGACCACCAGCCCTGCGTCCGCCATCAGGCGGGCGATCTCGGCGGCGCGCCGCATGTTCTCGACACGGTCGGCATCGGAGAATCCCAGGTCCTGCCCGATGCCCCTGCGCAACTCGTCGCCGTCCAGCACATAGGTGCGTATGCCCTGGGCGTGCAGCCGTTGCTCCACCAGGGCCGCCAGGGTCGACTTGCCGGCGCCGGACAGGCCGGTCATGTAGACCACGCCGCCCCGGTGCCCGTTCAGGGCCTCGCGCTGCTGGCGGGTGATGGCGGTGCAGGGGGTCGATTCTGGTGACATGGTCGCCTAACGTTCTGGTTGTCCATCGCGGGACAGGATATGCGTCACCAGGGCGCACAGTTCCTGGAAGGTGTTCTGTTTTTCCAGCAGGCCGCGAACGCCGGCGAGACGGGCTTCGTGGCGCAGCTCCTCGGTGACGTAGCCCGAGCTGATCACGACCGGAAGATGGGGCCGGATGTGGGCCAGCTCGTGGGCCACCTCCAGGCCGGAGAACTCGGGCATGTTGAAGTCGGTGACGACGAAGTCGTAGTCGTCCGGATGCGCGCGTACCGCCTCGACGGCCTGGCGCGAGTCCTGGAAACCGCTCACCCGGTAGCCCGAGCGCTCGAGGATGCGCGCCACCATCACCACCATGGTTTCGTCGTCATCGACGTAGAGCACGTGCTCGCCGTGCCCCTGGGACGGCGGAGGCAGGGCCGCCAGCGACGAGTTGTGCTCGGCGGGCGCATCGACCAGCGGGAAGTAGAGATGGAAGCAGCTGCCCTGGCCGGGCTGGCTCTGCACCGAGATGGCGCCGCGGTGCGCGCTGAGGATGCCATGCACCACCGACAGGCCCAGCCCCGTGCCCTGGCCGATCGGCTTGGTGGTGAAGAAGGGTTCGAAGATGCGGGCGCGTGTGGCCGCGTCCATGCCGGTCCCGGTGTCGCTGACCCACAGGTGCGCGTACGCGCCCGCGAAGATGCCCAGTTCCTGGGCCTCGTCCTGGTCGAGGGTCACGGCATCCAGCCCGATGCCGATGCGTCCGGCGTCGTTCTTGAGGGCGTGCCAGGCGTTGGTGCACAGGTTCATCAGCACCTGCTGCACCTGCGTCGCATCGGCCAGCGCATGCAAGGGCTTGTCGCCTTGCACGACGTCCACCTCCACCCGCGCCGGCAGCGTGGCGCGCAGCAGCTTGTAGGTCTCGTCGACGATGGGCCCCAGCGGCTGCGTCACCAGCTCCTGGGGCTCCCTGCGGCTGAAGGTGAGGATCTGCTGCACCAGGTCGCGGGCGCGCAGGCTGGCCTTGTGGATCTCCTGCAGGCTGCGCAGGGCGGGGTGGTTGCTGCCGACTTCCTCGCGTGCCAGGGCGACATTGCCGAGGATGGCGCCGAGGATGTTGTTGAAGTCGTGGGCGATGCCTCCGGCCAGGGTGCCTATGGACTCCATCTTCTGGACGTCGCGCAGCTTGCCTTCGAATTTGCGCAGATCGGCTTCGGCTTCCTTGCGGTCGCTGATGTCGGTCATGGCCACGCGCATCATCTGGCCCGTGCTGGCGGAGCCCACCCGCATGCAGTCGAGCTGGACGTGCAGCAGCTTGCCGCAGGGGTCCACCAGCGCCAGCTCGAGCTTTTGTTTTTCGCCGTAGTACAGCGCGTGCAGGAAGTGCTCGTACCAGCGGTCGGCGTCGGCCGGCAGCACGAACTGGGTGAAGCGGCGGCGCAGCAGCTCGTCGCGCGCCACGCCCAGCATTTCCGAACCCGTGAGGTTGGACTGGGCGATCAGGCCCTCGGCCGACAAGGTCAGGTAGCCGACCGGAGCGAAGTCGTACAGGTCCACATAGCGGTCGCGCGAGAGCTCGAGTTCGATCTGTCCCCGGCGGTGTTCGGCGCGGATCAGGGCCTGCGCCAGCTCGCGTTCGAGCACGGGCGCGAGCCGCGCCCGGTTCTGCTTCATGACATAGTCGCTGGCCCCGGCCTTCATGGCCGCGACCGCGATTTCCTCGCCGATGGTGCCGGAAAAGAAGATGAACGGGATGTCGAGGCCGGTGCTCCTGAACACCTCGAGCGCGTCGACGCCGGTGAAGCCGGGCAGGCGGAAGTCCGACAGCACGGCGTCCCAGCGTTCCTCCTTGAACGCCTTGCGCAGCGAATCGACATCCTGGACGCGGCGGTAGCTGGGATCGAACCCGCCTTGCTTGAGCATGCGGATGGCCAGCTTGGCGTCGTCGTCGGAGTCTTCGACAACCAGGATCTTGACTGCCTTGCTCACGACACCCTCTCTGGCGGTGTCTGGTTCATCATCAGCCAGTAGATGCCGAGCACCTTCACCGCTTCGAGAAACTCGGCGAAATCGACAGGCTTGCGCACGTAGCTGTTGGCGCCCAGCGAGTAGCCGGAGATCAGGTCCTGCTCTTCCTTGGACGAGGTCAGGATGACCACCGGCAGCAGCCGGGTGCGCTCGTCGCCCCGGATGGCCTTCAGCACGGCCAGTCCGTCGAGCTTGGGCAGCTTCAGGTCGAGGATGACGAGGGTGGGCAGGGGGAGGTGGGCGCGCTCGGCATAGGCGCCCCGGGCAAACAGGAAGTCCAGCGCCTCGATGCCGTCGCGTGCGACCGCGATGGTGTTCATGACATGGCTGCGCTTGAACGCCCGCAGAGTGAGGGTGGCATCGTCCTCGTTGTCCTCGACCAGCAGAATGGCCTTGTGAGTGTCACTCATGCCCCTGTTCCTTCAGACTGAAAAAGAAAGTCGCTCCCAGGTTGGGTTTCGCCTGCACCCAGATTTTGCCCTCGTGCCGCCGGAAGATGCGCTGCACGATGGCCAAGCCGATGCCGGTGCCTGCAAATTCACTTTCATGGTGCAGGCGCTGGAAGGCACCGAACAGGCGGTCGGCATACGCCATGTCAAACCCTACACCGTTGTCCGCCACAAAGCAGACTTTTTTACCATCCTGTTCGGATGTCCCCACACGGATGGTCGGTTTATCGGTTTTGCCGGTGAATTTCCAAGCGTTTTCAAGTAAATTTTGCATTGCAATCTGGATCAAGGACCTGTCGGCATGCACGGTCATGCCGGGCTCGATGATCCATTGCACGGATCGTTCCGGATGTTGCTGGTCGATGGAATCGGCGATTTCCTGGGCCAGGTCGCTCAGGTTGACCGGCTTGACCATCAGCTCCACCCGCGTGACCCGCGACAGGCCGAGCAGCTCGTCGATCAGCCTGCCCATGCGCTGGCTGGCGTTGCGGATGCGGTTGAGGTAGTCCTGGGCCTCCTCGTCGAGCTTGTCGCCGTAGTCCTCGAGCAGGGCGAGCGAGAAGCCGTCCATGCTGCGCAAGGGCCCGCGCAGGTCGTGCGATACCGAGTAGCTGAAGGCTTCGATCTCCTGGTTCAGGGCGGCGAGTTCCTGGTTGCTGCGTTCGATCTGGTCGAAGGACATGTTCAGCGAGCGGGTCATCGCGTTGAAATTGCGCGACATGTCGCCGATCTCGTCGTTGCTGCCGGTGTCCAGCAGGTACTGCCAGTTGCCCGCGGCCACCTCGCGGGTCGCCTGCTCGAGCCGGGCGATGGGGGCCAGGACGGCGCGGTTGATCAGCCAGGCGGCGACGCAGGTGGTGAGGGCGATGAGCGCCAGCCCGGCCAGGATGACGATGACGACCCGTTTCTGGGCGGCGTTGATGCGCTCGGTGGCCGAGTCGGTGAGCACGAAGGTGTCGGCCATGTTTTCCTGCTGCAGGATCAGCAGGCGGCTGGACAGCTGGGCCTCGAAGCGCCGCACGGACTCCTTGTCGACGGCGTTGCTCGCCTCGGCGGACGGGGTGGAGATGAGCTCGGTGAACAAGCGGTGGCTGGTGGCGATGCGCTTGCGCAGCGAGCTCAGCAGCTCGCGTTGGGCGGGGTCGGAGAACGAATGGTCGGCGATCAGCCGGTCGAGCCGCCGCCAGACCTCGTTTTCCTGCTGGCGCGCCCGCTCCTGGCGATGCAGGATGTATTCGAAGGTCACCAGCCGGGCGTCGGCCAGGCCGCGGGCGAGTTCGTTGGTCTGGCGGCGCTGGTGGTTGGCGGCCTCGACCTCCAGGTTGGCCCACCAGATCATGCCGGCGATGAAGGCGATCGTCACCAGCGCGGTGGTCGTGACGAGCTGCCCCTTGGTGCTGATCTTCATGGCGCCCCGCCTCAGCGCACGACGGTGACACGCTCGGCGCGCACGTTCAGCAGTGCGTCCGGGTGCAGGTGCTGCAGGAAATTGGGCATGGCCGCCTGGTCGGCGTAGCCCCGTGCCATGGCCCAGCGCGCCTCGTCTTCGAGGGTGACGAGCTGCGACTGGCGCAGATCGACCTCGAAGTTGATGTCCTTCCAGCCGCGGGCGAGCGAGGCGAGGTCGAGCTGCAGGCGCTTGGCCACCAGCTGCATGGCCTGTTGCGGCTCGGCCTGGTTGAAGGCCTCGGCCTTCAGCAGGGCGCGCACCAGCTTCTCGATCGCCGCCGGGCGGGTCTTCAGCAGGTCGTTGCGCGCCACCACGACGTGGGTCACGGTATAGGCATCGGCGTCGGTGAAGGACAGGCCGTTGTCGCCCAGCGCGGCCAGGGCCTTCGACTTCACCGGCTCCCAGGTCGACACCGCATCGACCTCGCCGCTCGCCAGTGCGCGGGCCATCTCGCCCGGGGCGACGTCCACCCAGGTGAGCGAGTCCGGCGGCAGCTTGTGCCGGATGAGGAAGGCCCACAGGTAGTACTCCCCGCTGGTGCCGAAGGTGACGCCGATCTTCTTGCCCTGCAGGTCGCGCGGTGCCGCGACGGCCCGGTCGCGCCGGGCGATGAGGGCCATCTCGCTCGACACGCTGACGACCGAGGAGGCGATGGACAGCGGCGCGCCCTTCAGGACCGAGATGACGAACGGCACCTCGGCGGCGGAACCGAGGTCGGCCTCGCCCTGGATCACCAGGTCGACGGCGGCCTTGCCGTGGGTGACGGGCATGACGTTGACATCCAGCCCTTCCTCGGCGAAATAGCCGTTCGCGGCGGCGATGTGCAACAGGGCGGCATGCGGGGTGGTGGGCAGGGCGATGTTCAGTTTCTCGACCGGCGCGGGCGAGGGGCGCGAGAACAAGCCCCATCCGGCACCCAGCAAGAGCAGCAGGAGCAGCAGCCCGAAGGCCCAGGTGGGCACGGCGACGAGCAGCCTCCGGCGGCGGTCGTGCAGCGTGTCGCTAGCCCACATGACTTCTCCTCTCGCGTGATGATCGAGTACGACGTTGTCGTCCACCGGGCTTGACAAACCGGGACGCTCTGGTCACCTGCGAGCTGGAGATGACTGGACTGTCCTGGACAAGCTGCCGTCGTGCTTTACCGGCACCTCGGCCGTGAGGTCTCGTCCGCCGACAGATGTTACGGGTGCGGTCACGACGGCGCAACCTGTAAGACATGACAGTGGGAGGGTTGCGTAGGTGCGACACCGCGGCGTCGACGCCTCGGGCGCACGCCTGGACAGCCCCCGACGAGACGGTTGCCCGCCCGGGTCAATCCCTATACGCCGGACCCGTGCCGCCCCGTGATACTGATTTCGAACGTGCGGCCGGCCGCCGTATGGACGAGACGTGATGAGTTCCAATCGCCCCTGTTCCCCGTACTTCCTGATGGCCCACCACCGGTCGGGTTCCAACTTCCTCAACGATCTTCTGCAGGCCCATCCGCGGATCGAGTGCCTCAACGAACCGTTCTCCATGCATACGCGGTATTTCCGCGAATGCGATCTCGATCCCTGGACCGAGGAGGAATTCGATCCGCAGCTGTTCCATCCCGCATTGGCCGCGCATGCCGGCGTGCGCGACTACCTGCTCCAGTTCAGGGATTACCTTTCGCAGTCGAGCCCGCAGCGCGTCATCGGCTTCAAGGACACGGTGCTGTTCGAGAAGCTAGGCTGGCTGAAGGCGTTCATGCCCTCGCTGAAGATCGTGTTCCTCAAGCGCGATCCGCGCTCCATCGTGTCCTCCGTGCTGCGCACCGACCTGCTCGAATTCTGGGACTATGCCAAGCTCGTGCCTCCCGCCTTCCGGCAACTCTTTCCCCACTATGTGAGCCGCTTTCCCCAGGCCGGCCGCTCCACCGCGGTCGCGGAGCTGGTGGCGATGAGCGTGGCGGTCCGCTACGAATATGCGCGCCGCGCGCTGCAACAGGTCGATCACCTGGAGTTGCACCTCGATCGGCTGATGCGCGAGCCGGTCGAGAACCTGCGTTCGATCGCGGGCTTCCTCGGTGTCGAGCCCCATGAGCGGCAGCTCTCCTTCCTGGAGCAGCGGCAGGTCGAGACCCGCGGCGGTACGTTTTCTTCGTTCCGCTCACCCGACGACGTGCAGCGCGGCTGGCAACGCCATCTCGATGCCGAGCAGATCCGCGTGATCGAGGATGTCCTGCCATGCGCCTGAAATCCGAGCTGGCCGAACAATATCGGCAGGAGGCCATCGCGCTGAGGCTTGCGCCATCCTCCGGGGAGTCCGCCCGTTCCATCCGGGTGGCCCGCACCTTGTTGACCTGCGCCGTGGCGGCGGCGGTGCTCAACGAACTGGGCCTGCCCGCCGAGCCCGGCGATGTCTACCGCCACATCAACGTGCACAACCCGTCCTGCCCCCTCTGGTTCGATGCCGAGCGGCAGTGCTGGCAGGTGGTGTCCGGCCTGGAGGAGCATCCGGTCTGGGGCATCAACTGGGCCGGCGCCTCGCTCATCTGCCGGCACCTGGACGCGCGTCTCCCGTTTGAGAGGGAATGGGTGTGCTTCGCCTCCGGCAACGATCCGGCGCGGCCCTACCCCTGGGGCGACGCGGCGCCCACGCCGCAGCTGGCGAACTTCGGCGAGCATTTCGGCGGCACCAGCCGGGTCGGCAGCTTTCCGCCGTCGGAGCTCGGCTTGTACGACCTGGCGGGGAATCTCAGCGAGTGGTGCCAGGATGTGTACCAGCCGCCGGGGGCGCCGCATGTCCGCTTCGAGCGCGTGGTCAAGGGCGGGGCCTGGAGCAAGGACCCGCATTTCCTGCAGATCGCCAGCAGCCGGGGCAAGTGGGAGCGCCTGGGCACGACCACCATCGGCCTGCGGCCGGTGTGGGACGACATGGCGTGATGCCCCGCTCCAGGAAGGGCCCGGCATGAAGCTGGTGATATTCGACCTCGACGACACCCTCATCGACTTCGCGTCCACGCGCGAGAACGCCTATCGCCGCCTGGCCGGGCACCTGCAGGAGCAGGGGATCGACTCGGCCGCCTTCCTTCGCGGCTGCGCCGATTGCGAACGCCCCTTGTTCGCCTTGTTCGAGCAGGGCCGGCTGAGCCGCGAGGCGTATCGGGAGCGGCGTTTCGCCGAGCCCCTGCTGCACATGGGCGTCACGCCCGACGAGGCGCTGGTCGCGCGGCTCAACCGGCTCTTCATGGACTGCGTCAATGACGCGCCCCTGCTGTACCCCGATGTGCTCCCGGTGCTTCAGGCGCTGCGGGCCCGGGGCGTGCGCACCGCCATCCTGACCAACGGGCCGGCCGACGGCCAGAGGCGAAAACTCGAGGCCAGCGGCCTCGGACAGCAGGTGGACCATGTCGCGATCGGCGAGGAAACCGGCTTCAGCAAACCGCTGGCAGCGGCTTTCCGTGGTGTGGTGGAGCGGTTTTCCCTGCTTCCCGGCGAGGCGCTCATGGTCGGCGACTCCCCGGAGCTGGACTACGAGGCCGCGCTGCAGGCCGGGCTGGCCGGCCTGTTGCTCGACCGGGCGGGACAGCACCGGGACAGGGGCGGCGCCACCATCCGCGGCCTGGACGAACTGCTGTCCCGTCTGCCCGTGCCGGACGCGGCCCGGGTGCCGCCGGCCTGACACCGCGCCTCAGCCCGGTTTCGGCCGTTGCCGCGGCGACGTGGGGGCGGGAAGCCAGCGCTGCACCACGTTGATCAGTTGGGTGGCCAGCACCGGCTTGGTCAGGAAGTCGTTCATCCCGGCGGCCAGGCAGGCGGCACGGTCCTCGGCGAAGGCGTTGGCGGTCAGGGCCACGATGGGCACGCCCTGCGCGTGCGCGCCCGAGGCCCCGTGGCGTACGCGGCGGGTCACCTCGAGGCCGTCCATCTCGGGCATGTGCCAGTCCATCAGCACCAGGTCGAACGCATGGTCGCGCATCATCTGCAGGGCTTCGCGCCCATCGTCGGCGGTGGACACCCGGTAGCCGGCGTTGTCGAGCATCGTGGTGACGATCATCTGGTTGGTGAGGTCGTCCTCGACCACCAGCAGCCGGTGGCGCGGGTCGGCATCGCCCGGGCCGGCCGCTGATCCGGCCGGCGATGGCCGTGGGTGCAGCGAGCCGATGCGGCTCACCAGCGATGCCCGCGACACCGGCTTGGTGAGAATGCGCGCCAGATGGAAGGTCTCGCGCACCATCCGCGTGGCGGCGCAGTCGCCGTGGTTCATCGCCACGATGCGAGAGGTCTGCAACAGGCCCTGGGCGGCTTCCAGCAGCGTCCAGGCCTGTTCGTCGTCGATGGCGACGAAGAGCCATCCCGGCCGCCGGCCGGGGTCGGGCCGGTCCATCAGGCGGCGCAGGTCGGCGACCGAGCGCACCCGGGTCGCCTCGCAGCCGCTGCGTGCCAACAGCCCGGCCAGGGCCTGGGCGCTGGCATCGTGCGCTTCGAAATAGGCCACGTGGTGGCCCAGGCTGGTGGGCAACGCCGCCAGGTTGTGCGAGGGCGGCAGGCGCACGTCGAATTCGAAGCACGAGCCCTGGCCCGGCAGGCTGTGCGCCCGCAGCTCGCCGCCCATGGCTCGCACCAGCTGGCGCGAGATCGCCAGGCCCAGTCCGGTGCCGCCGAAGCGCCGGGTGGTGGTGTCGTCGCCCTGGCGGAAGGGCTCGAAGATGTCCCGCGTCGACTGCAGGTCGATGCCGATGCCGGTGTCGGTGATGCTGAAGTGCACCGTGTCCGGCATGTCGCCGGCGCGCAGCCGCAGCACCACCTCGCCTGCCGAGGTGAACTTGACCGCGTTGCCGAGCAGGTTGAGCAGCACCTGGCGCAGCCGGGTGGGGTCGCCATGGCGCCAGCCGGCCAGGGCCGGATCGAGGATGGCCGCCAGCTCCAGTGCCTTGGCATGAGCGCCGACGGCGGCGGTGGCGACCGCGGCCTCCACCGCCTCGAACAGGTTGAAGTCCTCTTCCCACAGCTGCAGCGCGCCGGACTCGATGCGCGAGATGTCGAGGATGTTCTCGATCAGGCCGAGCAGGTTGGTGCCGCTTTGCCGGATGGCTTCCACCAGGTGGGCCTGGTCGCGTTCGCCAGAGGTGTCGCTGAGCAGTTGCGCGGCGCCGATGACGGCGTTCAAGGGGGTGCGCAGCTCGTGCGTCATGTTGGCGAGGAAGCGTGTCTTGGCCATCGAGGCGGCCTCGGCGCGTTCCTTCTCGACCTGCAGCTCGCTCGTGCGGGCCCGCACCCGCTGCTCCAGCAAGCGGTTCGATTCCTCGAGCGCCGAGTCGCGCGCCTGGACCTCGGCCAGCATGTGGTTGAAGGCATGCACCGCATGGCCGATCTCGTCTTCGCCGCCGCCCGACAGCCGCTGCGAGTAGTCGTTGCCCAGCGCGACGGCGGTCGAGGCCTGCGCCAGGTCGGCGATCGGCGCGGTGATGCGGCGCGCCACCCGGCGGGCGATCAGCAGCGCCAGCAGCAGGCCGGCGCCGCTGCCGATCACGATGACCAGCATCTCGATCGCCAGGGTGCGGTACAGCGCGCCCAGGTCCTTGCGGATCACCAGCGTGCCGATGACGTCGCTGCCCGCGCGGACGTGCTCGCGCACCACCAGCGTGAGACCGTCGCGCCCCGGTGCCAGGGGCTGCTGCTGCGTGCCGGCATGCGCGCCGTAGCTGCCGACGAGCCGGCCCTGCAGGTCGTAGACCCAGGCGCCGTTCACGTCGGCCCGCCCGCGCAGCATGGCGAGCGCCTCCTCCACCGCGCCGCGGTCATCGAAGGCGAGCGGCGCCTGCAAGGCGTAGGACGTGGTCTCGGCCAGCTGGCCGGCGTCTTCGAGCGCACGGTCCTGCTGGAACCACAGCCCGATGGTGACCACCGACAACAGGCTGAGCGTGGCCGTGACCGTGGCGCACAGCACCAGCAGCGAACTCAGGCGCGACATCAGCGGCGCGTGGTGATCGAAGACGCGGAACTTGCGGAACGGCGCGATCATGACTTCACCCGCCGGGCCAGCTTGAGCGCCCCCGCGCGCAGGGACAGGCGCGCGTTGCGCATCGAGACGAGGTCGACGTCGAAACGCAGCTTGTCGTCCACGTTGACCAGCTCGATCATCCCGCCGGCGGCCAGGAAACCGTCGTGGGCACCGAGTGTCAGCACCGGCTTGTCGCGGACCGAGGCCAGGGCCGCCGCGGCACGCCGGGCGGCGCTGTCGTCGACGAAGAGAAGCTGGCAGTGGCCGTTGGCGAGCCGGGGGTTGAACAGCACCAGCACCTTCTGGCCGTTCAGGCTGGTGCCGCTGAGGGTCGCGAAGGCGGTGCTGACGACGTCGCTTTCATGGAACACGCACAAGTGCAGCGGCCGCTCGTCGGCGGCCACGGCGTCCGGCCACTGTACGAAGCGGCTCAGGGCCACGGTCAGCCGCACCTTGGCCGTCGCGTCGCTGGCGAACTGCTGGGCCCGCGCGGCGCCGGCCCAGCCGAGCGCGATGGCCAGTCCGCCGAGCGCGATCAGGCGTGCACCGCGGATCACAGCCTGCGCCCCCATTGCAGGCGGATCTCGCGGCCGTCCTGGCGGATCGTGTCCTGCCGCTGCTCGGGGCTGCCGGGGTCCAGCGCGCGATGGTCCGCCAGGTTGTAGGCACCGAACGAGAGCCACCAGCTCTGTCCCGGCGGGGCCAGGATGAGATGGGTGTTGAGCACGGTGTAGGCGGGAGCGCGGCCGCGGCCCAGCGTCACGCGTTCGCCCACATGCTGCAGGTTCAGTCCCAGGCGGGCGCCCTCGACGGGTCCGGGCACGGTCAGCGCGAGCTTGGCCAGCCGGGTGGGGGCATCGCTGAGGCGCTCGCCCGTCGTGCCGTCCTCGGCCCACTGGGCCGAGGCGGAGGCGCGCAGCTGCAGGCCGGCCCGGCCGACCCAGGTGCCTTCCAGCTCCGCCCCCTTGGCCCGCACCGAGCCGCGGTTGATGTAGGCGGCCGTGCTGTCGTCCGCCGTCTCGGCCGATTCGACCAGGTCGCTGATGCGGAAGCGGAACAAGGACAGGTTCAGGCTCCAGTCCGCGGCCGGCCGCCACAAGGTCGCCAATTCGGTCGAGTGCAGCTTCTCGACGCTGAGCGTGCGCTTGCCGCCGCCCTCGGCCGGTGCCGCGAAGTAGCGCTCGATCGCGTTCGGTTCGCGATAGGCCTGGCCCTGCAGCCACTTGAAGGTCCAGTCGGAGGAGGGCGACCAGATCGCGGCCAGGCTAGGCGTGGTGGTCCAGGCGCCGTCGAGCCGGCGGTCCAGCCGCAGGCCGGTCGTCAGCGACAGCCGTGGTGCGAGGCGCCATTCGTCGTGGACGAACCAGGCGTGGCGGGAGCTGCGCAGCTGGAAGTCGCCCAGGCTGGCCTGCGGTGCGCCCATCTGGGTGATATGCACCGACTGGCGGCGGTTGGCCTGGAACTCGAAGCCGGTCATCACACGGTGGCCGGCCCAGCCGCTCCATTCGTGGTGCAATTCGCCGGAGATCCAGCGTGCCCGGTCCTGTTCCCTGATGTAGGCCAGCTCGCCCGCCGGACCGGAAGGTTCGTGCGAGTCGAAGCGGTAGGACCCCAGCCCGAGGTGCGCCGCCACCTCGCCGTGCGCGCCCAGCAGGTGGTTGTACGAGAGATCCAGCAGGGCGGTTTCGTCGGTCCAGTCGTTGGGCTGGTTGAAAGTGCGGTCGTAGGCGGCGGTGGGGATGGACTTGTCGCGTTGCGAGAAGGCGGCCATCAGCACCAGCTCGGACCATTTCGCCTTCAGGAAGAGCTTGTCGCTTTGCTCGGCGTCGCGCCCGACGGCCCAGCCGTGGTTGTTCTCCGGCTGGTCGTACTCGGCATAGTAGAGATCGCGGCCGGGCCGGCGTTCGGCGGACGCGCCCAGCAGCACCCGGGCCGGACCGAGCTCACCGCCCCAGCTGGTGGCGAGCTTGCGGCCCGAACGGGGGTACAGGTCGATGGCACCGCCCAGTCCCGGCAGCTGCGAGGGGTTGCGGGTGATGACGTTGACCACCCCGAGCACGGCACTCGACCCGTACATGGACGAGCCCGGACCGGGAATGAACTCGACCCGGTCGATCATCGACACATCGACGGGGAATTCCAGGCCGACCGGCCCCGACTCGTACAGGCCGTCGTTGCTGCGCACGCCGTCGACCAGCACCAGCAGGCGCGAGGAGAAGTCGCCCGGCCGGCTGATGCCCCGCACGCCGGCGTATTCGTAGCTGCGGTCGTGGCGCAGATGGATGCCCGGCATGCTGTTGAGCACCTCGCCCAGCGTGCGGTAGCCATGCACCAGGATCTCGCCCGCAGTGCGCACGATGGCATTGGCCGGAGCGGCCGAGACATCCTGCCCGCGCCGTGCCGCACCCGAGAGCCGGGTGCTGCCGTACAAGGGATCGGACAGGGCCGAGGCCAGGTCGGACAGCGGCAGGCTGTCGTCGGGCGGCTCGGCGGCCAGGCCAGGCCGGGCGGCGGACAGCAAGGCCGCCAGCAAGAGCCATCGGCCAGATCGGTGAACCATGGCGAAGGCCGGGACAACTGTGGAGATGCCGGGATGTTCTCCGAAATGCCGGTTTGTCACACAGCCATCGGCGTCGACTTTGCACGCAAATTCAAGGGGCGCGGGCCGGACGTCGCGCAGCCGCCACGGCACCGGAGGGCGGCACCGGGCGGCAGGGTGCGGACAACATTCGGATCATCGACCGGTCGTGGTGCACCCGCCTCCCGTTTTGCCGTGGCCGGACGATGGGCTGCTGACACGACGGTGTCAGCAGGGCCCTGCCAGCATTCCTCGCATGGACAACGAAGCACAACGCCGTACCGCACTCCATCTCCACCGCCGCTGGATCGCGATGTGGAATGGAGACCTGCGCATCGCGGACGAGATCATCGCCCCGCGTTTCAAGGCCCACCTCAGCGCCGAGGCCGGCCTGGCCGCCATCGAGGCCAAGGACCCCGCCGGCGTGGCGAACTGGGTGGCGCAGACACGCAGCCGCTCGCGGCGACTGAGCTACCACGTCACCCTCGGCCCGATGGTCGACAACGACAAGATCGTCGCCTACTGGCAGGCCGTGGGTTGCGACAAGACGCCCGGGGGCGATGGCCTGGAAGCCTTCACCCGGGTCGGGGTGGACATCCTGCGCTTCAACCGGGAGCGGGTGGAGGAGTGCTGGAGCCTGTCCAACCCGGCGCTGGCGGCGCCGCGGCGCTGGGGCTAGGGCCTGTTCACAGCCTGTGCGAACAGGCCCTGGCATGCAGCGGATCGGCACGCTGGCGTCCGTCGCGTCGGCGACAGCCGCCCGCGCGCCGGGTCGGCGACCTGGGCGCCTGCGTCACGGCAGGTCGCGGCCGGCCGCGGCGGACCAGATCTCATGCCAGGTCGCGGCATCGAGCTGCAGGTCCAGCGCCGCGACGGCATCGCGGAACGCCTCCACCCGGCTCGACCCCACG
This sequence comes from uncultured Rhizobacter sp., assembly GCA_966211755.1. Taxonomy (GTDB): domain Bacteria; phylum Pseudomonadota; class Gammaproteobacteria; order Burkholderiales; family Burkholderiaceae_C; genus Rhizobacter. Next base: position 40,526 of record CBIHOH010000002.1, read on the forward strand.
ATGGGATGGGGCCGGCAAGGCAGGCGCCGCAGCCACAGATGGACGACGGTGGCCGCCTGCACCCCCAGGCGCCCGGCCACCGCCGACAAGATGGCGCGGACACGGCGCGCCGCCTCATCGTCGCCGGTGAACAGCCGTCCCCCCGCCATCGGAGACCAGATCATCGGCGCCAGACGCAGCTGCTGCGCCTGGTCGAAGGTCCCGTCATGCAGGGGGTCCAGCTGGAGCGGCGAGCATTCGACCTGGTTGGTGACCAAGGGGATGCGGCTGTGCAGAAGCGCGAATTGGGCCGGGGTGAAGTTCGACGCCCCGAACGCCCGCACCTTGCCTGAGCGCTGCAGGCGCTGAAACACCTCCGATACCTCGTCGGCGTCCATCAAGGGATCGGGCCGATGGATGAGCAGCAGGTCCAGGCGGTCGGTGCCCAGGGCTCGCAGGGACTGGTCCACGCTCGCCTCGATGTGCCGGGCCGAGGTGTCGTAGGCCTTCGAGCGATGTGCGGGGCGCTGGCCGCTGACCAGCTGGATGCCGCACTTGCTGATCAATTGCATGCGCTGGCGCAACGACGGCTTGCGGGACAGCGCCTCGCCGAACAAGGACTCGACCGCATAGTCGCCGTAGATGTCGGCGTGGTCGAAGCTGGTGACGCCCAGGTCCAGGCAGGCTTCGATCCAGTCCAGCCGTTGTGCCGGGGTCCAGCCCCACTCGTTCATGCGCCAGCAGCCCGCGACGAAGGGCGAGAGTTTGAAGTCGGAAGCGCTCATCTTGGATTTTCTGCTGGAGGTCTGGGGTTTGTCTGACGGGCCGGCACACCGTCCACTGCAATCCGCAGCCGGGGGCGACCAGGGAGGATTGTCGTGGAACAACACCGCCACGGACGGTCCGACGAGGAACGGGCACGGCTTGAGCCATTGTTGCCAGCCGTGCGCTGGTGCACATCGCCGCCGGTCGCGCGCTGACGCAGCGTTTCCTGGCGCCTGACCGGCATGCCGGCGTCGTCCTGCCGATGTCGGCCCCGGCGTGAACCTGCTGAGGCAAGACGCGCGTGTCGCCCTGGTGCCGGGCAGTGCCCGCTGGTTCGGGCCCGGTGCCGCCGGCCACCTGCGGATTTGTTTCGCCACCTCGCGCGGCATCCTGCGAAGTGCGTTCGACCGCCTGGAGCCGGTCGTGGCCGAGCTCGCGGAGCAGCGAGCGCAGCGGCTCCGGCCGCGGCGCTGAGCGTGTCTGCTCAGGCGGGTGCCGCCTCCCGTGCCAGCACCCTGGCCACGGCGGGCCGCTCCGACATGCTGCGCATGTGGGCCTGGATGCGAGGGAAGCGCGCGACATCGACGCCGTCGTCCTTCAGCCAGCGGCACATGGTGAACAGGTAGGGGTCGCAGATGGTGTAGTCGGCCCCCATCACCCAGGGCCCTTCGAACAGGTCGCGATCGATCAGCTCGAAGCAGGCGGCCATGTTTTCCGGCACCTTGCGGCGCATCGACTCGATGGCCGCCTCGTCGTCGGCCCAGCGGCTGCCGCGCGGGCGGTGGGCGTGGGCCACGTGCACGGTGGAGCAGAGGTAGCTGTTGAAGGACTGCACCCGGGCGAAGGCATGGATGTCGTCGAGCGGGGCCAGGCGCGCCTGCGCAAAGCGCTGCGCGACATAGACGAGCAGGGCCGGCGTTTCGCTCAGCACGCCTTGCGCGGTGAGCAGGGCCGGCACCCGGCCTTTCGGATTGAGGGCGAGGAACTCCGGCTTGCGCTGCCCGCCGCCCGCGAGGTCGACACGAATGGCTTCGTAATCGGCTCCCGCCTCCTCCAGCGCGATGTGGGTGGCGAGGGCGCAGGTGCCCGGGGCGTAGAACAGCTTCAGCATGGGATCGTCTTCCTGGCGCAGTCGTGTCGGGAGCACGATCCTGCCACAGGATCCTGCAGGCAGTGTTGCGCTCGACAAACATGAGGAAGGACAAGCCCCGATGCGGGTGGCTTCGCGCCAGAAAAAGGACGGCCTGCGCCGTCCTTCCGGTGTCACGAGGCCGTGCCGTGCATCACTTGGCGGCAGCCGGCTTCGCGTCGGCCTTGACCTCGGCCTTGGCCGTCTTCTTGTCGGCCTTGGTGTCGGCCGGCTTGGCGCCTTCCTTCTCGGCCTTGGCATCGGCCTTGACCTCAGTCTTGGCGGCGGCCTTGCTCTCGGTGGCAGCGGCCTTGGCGCCGGCCTTGTCGGCCTTGGCTTCCGCCTTCACGGCGGCCGGGGCGGATGCGGCCGGTGCTGCTGGCTGGGCGATGGCCACGCTGGCGAACAGGCTGGAGACGAGGATGGCGACGAGTTTGTTCATGAGGATCCTTCAAAGTGGAGGGGGTCGTTGCGGGCCTCTCGGCCTCGCGATCACAACGCGGGCCTTTCGCGTCCGGTTGACGCGATCTTCGAAAAGAATTCGGATCGAACCGCGTCCGGCGAGTGCTTCATCAAGGGATGAGGACGATCATGTGATCGCCGGCGAAGCTGCCCGGAAGAGCCTGTCAACGCGGGCGAAGGCTCGTGCGTTCACCCCGGGATCAAGCTGCGCGCCTCGTGCCAGACCTCGCTGCTGCGCGCGGCCAGCAGGCCGTCGCGCCGGTCGCCGGCGCGGTAGGCGCTGCCATCGAGGCGGCGTGCGTGTCCGCCGGCCTCGTTGACGAACAGGCAGCCGGGCGCGTGGTCCCAGGCCAGGGTGCGCCAATACATCAGGAAGTCCCAGCGTCCGGCCAGCAGTGCCGGATAGTCGAGCCCGGTGCTGCCGGTGCCCGGGCTCGACAGGGTGAGGTCCGGCAGGTCCCCGGCGAGGGCCGCCTTGAGCGGGTCGGGCAGGAAACGTGTCTTCACCACGCCGTGCAAGGCGCCCGAGCCGAAGCCCGCCCGCGGGAAGTGCACGCGCTCGCCGTCGATGCAGGCGCCGGCGCCCAGCTGGGCCGTGGCCAGGCGGCCGCTCAGGGGCTCGAACAACCAGGCCGCGAGGGTCTCGCCCTCGCGCAGCAGGCTGACCAGCATGGCGAACTCGGGCCGGCCGCTGGCGAAGTTGCGGGTGCCGTCCAGGGGATCGAGCAGCCACACCAGGCCTTGGTCGAGATGGGCGATCAGGTCCGGGTCCGCGGCACAGGCCTCTTCGCCCACCACGCGCGAATCCGCCAGTTGCTTGCGCAGGCGTCGCGTGAGTTCCGCCTCGGCCTCGCGGTCGGCGACGGTGACGAGTTCGCCCGGCGACTTCTCCTCGATCTCGTCGGCCTGGAGCCGGCGGAAACGCGGCAGGACGAGCCGGTCGGCCACCTCGCGCAGATGATCGGAGACCTGGTCGAAGAGGGCGGACGTCAGCATGGCGATGCGCTTCGGGTGCACGGACGGGCGCAGGACGGGCCTGCAGAGATGCCGGCAGTGTGACCCGTCTTTGGCGTGCCGGCAAGACGCGCCGCAGGCGCTGTCGCGGCGCCGCGTGGAGGACTGGCCCGTCCCGGCCGCTGCGGACGGGCCTCAGCGGGCCGGTGGGCGCTCAGTGGGCAAATTGGCAGCTGTCTTCGACCGGCCCCGAGTCCAGGGCCGGCGCGGGTTCGCCGCCGTCCGGGGCCATCAGCCCGTATCGTTTCAGCAGGGTGCGCAGCGAGTTGCGGGTGATGCCCAGCGCCCGGGCCGTCCGCACCTGGTTGTCCCGGCACTGGCCGAAGGCCGCGCGGACCAGGGTCTCCTCGACCGACTGGAACACGTCGGCATCGCCCGAGGCCACCAGGCGCAGGAAGAGCTTCTCCAGCTGGCCGTACAAGGCTTGCGGCGTCTCGCCCGCGGAGGCAGCGGGACCGCTGGCCGGGACGGCCGCGGCGGCGGCCGGCGGGACGTGCGCGGGCGGAACGCTGCCGGCCAGGGTGATCGGCGCCAGCTTGAGGTCGGCTGCGCGGATCAGGCCGTCCCGGCAGACGACCAGGGCGAAGTGGATCACGTTCTCGAGTTCGCGGATGTTGCCCGGCCAGGCATAGGCCAGCAGGGCCGCTTTCGCGTCCTCGGCGATGTCGACTTCGTCCCATCCCATGCGGGCGGCATAGACGCCGGCGAAGTGGTGGGCCAGCGGCAGGATGTCGCCCGCGCGCTCGCGCAGCGGCGGCAAGGCCAGCGACGCCACGTTGAGCCGGTAGTAGAGGTCGGCGCGGAAGTGCTGCGCCTGCACCGCCTGGTGCAGGTCGATGTTGGTGGCCGCGACGAGCCTGACGTCGACCGGGATCGGGCGGCGCGACCCGAGGCGGACCACCTGCCGCTCCTGCAGCACGCGCAGCAGCTTGACCTGCAGCGCCAGCGACAGGTCGCCGATCTCGTCCAGGAACAGGGTGCCGCCGTGGGCCGCCTCGAACCAGCCGGCACGCGCCCCCTGGGCGCCGGTGAAGGCGCCGGCCTCGTGCCCGAAGAGCTCGGCGTCGATCAAGGTGTCGGTGAACGCCCCGCAGTTGACGGCGACGAAGGGGCCGCGGCGGCCGCTGGCGGTGTGCAGATGGCGGGCGATCAGTTCCTTGCCGGTACCGGTCTCGCCGATCACGACCACGGTCGCTTCGCTTCGCGCCACCCGCTCGACCTGCCGCAGCAGCGCCTGCGAGACCGGATCGTGGAACAGCATGGCCTTGGCACGGATCGAGACGGCGAGGGCGGGTGATTCGGGCAGGGTCAGAACGGGGTCGTTCAGGGGCATCGCGGCATCCTCGGGGACAGGAAGGGGGACAGAGGCGGGGCGAGCTTCGGGGCTCCGGGCGAGGGGCCATTGTTCAACCATGGCGCCAGTGTGTGAACGAAGCGTTTGGCATGCACTTGTGCGTGCAGCGTCTATGGCGCGGCAGGCCGCGCAGCCGCCCCCGTCGCCCATAAGGCGACCCTACGTCCGTTTGCAAGGACGACCCGTAAAAGCTGCGCCCTCCCAATGGGGCTGTAGGCGTTTCAGCTGGTAAACCTCGTGCCCGATCGTTGCGGCACGGCCTTTGCTGTACGTGTCTGGAACCTGCATCAAGGGAGCCTCGATGAACACGATGATGGTCGACCTGCCAGGGCCCGCGAATGCGCGCGGCCGACACCCGTGGAACCTTCCGGAGGACACACCATGATCGCCGGGAAGAACGTGCTGGCCTTCGTCATGGCCGGGGGCGAGGGGACGCGCCTGCATTCGCTGACCGCCGACCGCTGCAAGCCGGCCGTGCCCTTCAACGGCAAGCATCGCATCGTCGACTTCGTCCTGAGCAACCTGATCAACTCCGAGATCTACTCGGTCTACCTGCTGGTGCAGTACAAGTCCCAGTCGCTGATCGAGCACATCCGGCAGTCGTGGACGATGACCCGCTTCATCCCCAACCATTTCATCACCGTGGTGCCGCCCCAGATGCGCAACGGCCCCGAGTGGTTCCAGGGCACGGCCGACGCCGTCCACCAGAACATCCATCTGATCGACTCCCTGAGGCCCGACCTGGTGGCGGTGTTCGGCGCCGACCACATCTACCGCATGGACGTGCGCCAGATGATCGAGTTCCACCTCGCGGCCCAGGCGGACGTGAGCGTCGCCACGCTGCCGGTGCCGCTGTCGCAGACGGCCTCGTTCGGCATCGTGCACACCGACGAGCGGCATCGCATCACCGACTTCATCGAGAAACCGCTGAGCGCCCCCTCCATGCCCGGGCGTCCGGGCTACGCCCTGGCCTCGATGGGCAACTACATCTTCTCGGCGGATGTGCTGCGCACCGAGCTGCGGCGCGCGAGCGAGTCGGGCGAGAGCGACTTCGGGCGCCACATCCTGCCCCGCATGGTGGCCAGCCACCGGCTCGTGGCCTACGACTTCGCCACCAACGTGGTTCCCGGCACGGCCGATTTCGAGGAGGCGGCCTACTGGCGCGACGTGGGCACCATAGACGCCTATTTCGAGGCCCACTTCGACACCCTCGGGGCACGGCCGAAATTCCGGCTGACCAACCCGCAGTGGCCCATCTATGCGAGCACCGACCCGGCCGAGTCGCCGCAGATCGAGTCCGGGGTCATCAGGCGCTCGGTGGTGGGCTCGGGCAGCCTGATCAAGGACGCCCAGCTCGACCACGTCATGCTGCGCCGCTCGGTGGTGGTGGAGGAAGGCGCGCGGCTCGAGCACTGCATCGTGATGGAGCGCTCCGTCATCGGCTCGGGTGCGCGCATCCGCCGCGCCATCGTCGACCAGAGCAATCACATTCCGCCCGGCGAGACCATCGGCTACGACCTCGCCCGCGACCGCGAGCGCTTCCACGTCAGCGAAGGCGGGGTCGTGGTCGTGCCCCGGAACTATTTCGCCGACCCCGCCCTCAGCGGGCGGGCGGCCTGATACCACCAGGCGGACGAGAAGCCACGATGACCGAATTTTCGACGGCCTCCTTGAAACTGGAGGAGGGGGCGGCCTACCCGCTGGGAGCCAGCCTGGACGACGGCGGGGTCAATTTTGCCGTGTACGCCAGCGGCGCGCAGCGCATCGAGCTGTGCCTCTACCATCCGGACGGGCACGAGATCTGGCGCGCCGACCTGGCGCACCGCAGCCACCATGTCTGGCATGGCCGGGTGCGCGGCTGTCCCGCGGGCACCTTGTACGGCTACCGTGTGCATGGGCCCTACGACCCCGCTTCGGGCCGGCGTTTCAACCCGGCCAAGCTGCTGCTCGACCCTTACGCCAGGGCCATCGTCGGCCCCTTGCCCTGGTCGCCCGCGCACTACGCCTACCAGCTGAACGCGGAGTCGCAGGACTACTCCCTCAACAGCGAGGACAGCGCCCCTGTCATGCCCAAGTCGCAGGTGGTCGACGAAAGCTTCGACTGGGGGGGCGACCGGCACCCGCGAACGCCCTGGCGCGACACCATCTTCTACGAGGCGCACGTGAAGGGCATGACCCAGCGCCATCCCGAGGTGCCGCAGGCCCTGCGCGGGACCTACGCGGGTCTGGCCTCGGAGCCCATCCTCGCGTACCTGAAGAAGCTCGGGGTCACCGCGGTCGAGCTGCTGCCGGTGCATGCCTTCGTGGACGACCAGCGCCTGGTCGATGCGGGGCTGCGCAACTATTGGGGCTACAACAGCATCGGCTTCTTCGCGCCCGAGGCGCGCTACAGCAGCGGGGCGCCGGTCGCCGAGTTCAAGCAGATGGTGAAGGACCTGCACGCCGCCGGCCTGGAGGTCATCCTCGACGTGGTCTACAACCACACGGCGGAGGGCAACCACCTCGGCCCGACCCTGTGCTTCAAGGGCATAGACAACCCCACCTACTACCGGCTGAACCCCCAGGAGCCGGGCCGCTACCTCGATTACACCGGCACCGGCAACACCGTCAACAGCCACGATCCGGTGGCCTTGCGCCTGATCATGGACAGCCTGCGCTACTGGGTGACGCAGATGCATGTCGACGGCTTCCGCTTCGACCTGGCCAGCACGCTAGGCCGCGGCCAGGCTGCCTTCGACCAGCGCAGCAGCTTCTTCGCGGCGTTGATGCAGGACCCGGTGCTGTCGCAGGTCAAGCTGATCGCCGAGCCCTGGGACCTGGGCGAGGACGGCTACCGGGTCGGCGGCTTTCCCTGCGGCTGGGCCGAGTGGAACGGCCGCTACCGCGATGCCGTGCGCGACTTCTGGCGCGGGCAGGAAAGCACGGTGGCCGAGCTGTCGCGGCGCATGTGCGGCTCCAGCGACCTGTACCAGCATTCCGGCCGCTGCCCCAACGACAGCGTCAACCTCATCACCGTTCACGACGGTTTCACCCTGCGCGACCTGGTCAGCTACAACGAGAAGCACAACGAGGCCAACCTCGAGGACAACCGCGACGGCGAAAGCCACAACCGCAGCTGGAACTGCGGCGTGGAGGGCGACAGCGCCGACCACCGGGTCAACGAACTGCGCGCCCGCCAGCAACGCAACCTGCTGACCACGCTGCTGCTCTCGCAGGGCACGCCGCTGCTGCTGGGCGGGGACGAAATAGGGCGTACCCAGCGCGGCAACAACAACGGCTATTGCCAGGACAGCGAACTCTGCTGGCACGACTGGCGGCTGGACCCGGGCCAGCTGCAGCTGCTCTCCTTCGTGCAGCGGCTGATCGCCTTCCGCAAGGAGCAGCCGGGCCTGCGGCGCACCGAGTTCCTGAGCGGGCAGGTGGATGCCGAGGGGCACCGCGACGTCACCTGGTTCAGCGCCTCGGGCAAGGAGATGACCCCCCGTGCCTGGGAGCGCCCCACGGCGCGCACCGTGGCCGCCATGTTCTGCGGCCGGCACACCGGCGCGCGCGACGAGGCCGGCCGGCAGGCGAACGCCGATACGCTGCTGATCCTCATCAACGGCCACCACGAGCGAGTGGTGTTCACCCTGCCGCCGCATTTCGACCAGCGCGAGTGGACCGCCTGTTTCGACACCCGCTATCCGGACGGGCAGCCGCGCCAGCGCGACTGGGTGGCAGGCCAGTTCTATCCCACCATCGCCCGCTCCATGGTGGTCTTGAGACAAGGTCCAGGATGAACACCCACGAACATGTCATGCCCTTCGGCGCCTCGCTGCTCGAGAGCGGCGGCGTGACCTTCCGTCTCTGGGCGCCGGCGGCCGGCCGGGTCGAACTCGTGCTGCAGGAGGGCGGGCTCGACGGCTTCCTGGAGGTGCCCCGCAGCCGCGACGGCTGGTACCAGGTGTTCGTCGCCCATGCGGGCGCGGGCAGCCGCTACCGCTGGCGCATCGACGGCGAGCTGCAGGTGCCCGACCCGGCCTCGCGCTTCAACCCCGAGGGACCGCATGCCCATGGCGAGGTGATCGACCCGCGTGCCTTCGCCTGGCACGGCGACTGGAAGGGACGGCCCTGGCACGAGTCGGTGATGTACGAGATGCATGTCGGCAGCTTCACGCCGGAAGGCACTTTCGCCGCCGCCCAGGAGAAGCTCCCCCGGCTGGCCGCGCTGGGGGTCACCGTCATCCAGCTGATGCCGCTGGCCGATTTTCCGGGCCGCTTCGGATGGGGCTACGACGGCGTGCTGCCTTATGCGCCGCATGCCTCGTATGGCCGGCCCGAGGACCTGAAACGTTTCATCCAGGCGGCCCACGAGCTCCAGCTGATGGTCATGCTGGATGTGGTCTACAACCACTTCGGGCCGGACGGCAACTACCTCGCCCGCTACGCGCCGGGCTTCTTCTCGACCCGCCACCATACCGCCTGGGGGGCGGCCGTCAATTTCGACGGCCGCGACAGCGCCATGGTGCGCGAATTCTTCATCCACAACGCGCTCTACTGGCTGGGCGAGTACCGCTTCGACGGGCTGCGCTTCGACGCCGTGCATGCCATCCTCGACGATTCCAGCCCGGACATCCTGGCCAGCCTGTCGGCACGGGTGCGCGAGGCCTTCCCCGACCGCCATGTGCACCTGGTGCAGGAGAACGACCGCAACGATCCGGTGCGCCTGGGCGCGCCGGGCACCCCGGGGCGTTTCGAGGGGCAGTGGAACGGCGACTTCCACCATCCGCTGCATGTGCTGCTCACCGGCGAGGGCGACGGCTACTATGCCGAGTACACCGGCGACACGATGGAGCAGCTGGCGCGCAGCCTGACCCACGGTTTCGTGTGGACGGGCAGCCCGCAGCCTGACGGGCCGGCCCAGCCGCGGCGGCGTGCCGAGCGGCCGGTGCCGCTCACGGCCATGGTCAATTTCCTGCAGAACCACGACCAGGTCGGCAACCGCGCCTTCGGCGAGCGGTTGGCGCAACTGGTCGAGGTGGAGCCGTTGCGGCTGGTGACGGCATTGCACCTGATGCATCCCGGCCCGCCCTTGCTGTTCATGGGCGAGGAGTGCGGCGCCGTCATGCCCTTCCTGTACTTCTGCGACTGGCAGGGGGAGCTGAAGGCGGCGGTGACCGAGGGCCGCCGGCGCGAGTTCGCGCAGTTCGCCGCCTTTTCCGACCGGGCGCTGCTCGAGCGCATTCCCGACCCCTGTTCGGAAACCAGCTTCCAACGAAGCAAGCTCGACTGGACGGCGCTGAACCGGCCCGAGGGCGAAGCGTGGCGGCACTACTACAGCGCGCTGCTGCGTCTGCGGCACCAGGTGCTGGTGCCGCACCTGCCGCGCCTGCAGCTCGAGGGCCACGAGGCCGAACCGCTCGGGCCCCGCGCCCTGGCCGTGCGCTGGTGCTTCGACGACAGCATGGTGCTGCGGGCCCTGGTCAACCTGTCGGGCAGCGCGCAGGCCTTGCCGCCGGGCTTCGACACCGGCTTCATGGCGGTACCGGCCTTGTTCCGCCTGGGCGAGGTCGATGCCGGTTCACTGGGCCCCTGGGCAGGAGGATGGTGGTGGTCGCATGAATGAACAGCCTGGATCCGCGGTGCACGAGTTCGAGGGGGGCCTGCCGGCGCATCCCGCGCTGGCCGCCTTGTGCGAATGGGCCGGGCTGGCGCCCGAGTACGGGGACTTCTGGGGGCATACCCATCAGGTGCCGCTGCGTGCGCTGCGCGAGCTGCTGCGGGCCATGGGGCTCGCCGCCGGCACCGAGGCCGAGGCGCGGGCGACATTGGAGCGGCTGCGTGCCGAACGCGACGCCGAAGTCCTGCCGCCGGTGGCTGTGGTGCGGCAGGGCGAACCCGCCTCGGTCACGGTCCGGCTGCCGTCGCCGCAGCTGCGCAGGCGCCATACGTGGTCCATCGCATGCGAGAACGGCGAGCGCGTGGACGGGGTGCTCGGCGGCGACGCCGCGGCCTCGTCGTGGCGCATCGAGCTGCCCGCCGGCCTGCGCCTGGGCTACCACCTGCTGACCCTGCGGCGTGCCGACCCGGGTGCCGCGGACATCGCCCGTTGCCGGTTGATCGTCTGTCCACAGCGCTGCTACCAGCCGGTGGCGCTGCGCCACGGCGAACGCGTCTGGGGCCCGGCGGTGCAGCTGTACGCACTGCGCTCCGGCCGCAACTGGGGCATGGGTGATTTTTCCGACCTGAAGCGGCTGATGGAGCTGTTCGCCGCGCAGGGGGCCTCGTTCGTCGGGCTCAACCCGCTGCACGCGCTGTTCCCGCACGAACCCGGGCGTGCCAGCCCCTACAGCCCGTCCAGCCGCAACGCCCTCAACGTGATGTACCTCGATGTCGAGGCCATCCCCGACTTCGCCGAATGCCGGCCGGCGCGGGAGATCGTCGGCCGGGTCGAGTTCCAACAACGGCTGCAGGCCCTGCGCGAGGCCGAGTTCGTCGACTACGACGGCGTGGCCGAGCTGAAGTTCGAGATCCTGGAGATGCTGTTCGAGCATTTCCGCCTGCACCATCTGGGCGCCGACACGCGCCGTGCCCGGGCCTTCCGCGGCTTCCAGCGGGCGCGCGGGCAGGAGCTGCGCCGGCTGGCCCTGTTCGACGCCCTGCAGCGCCATTTCCATGCGCAGGATGCCGGCATCTGGGGCTGGTCGCTCTGGCCCGAGGCCTACCGCGACATCCATTCGCCGGAGGTGGCCGCGTTCGCCCGCGAGCACGAGGCGCGCGTGGAGTTCTTCGAATACCTGCAGTGGCAGGCCGAGCTGCAGTTGCAGGCGGTGCACGCGCGCGGCGAGTCGCTGGGCATGGCGGTCGGCCTGTACCGCGACCTGGCCGTCGGGGTGAACGAGGGCGGGGCCGAGACCTGGGCGCAGACCTCTCTGTACGCCAGGGGCGCGCATGCCGGGGCGCCCTCGGAGGAGTACAACCCGTCCGGCCAGGACTGGGGGCTGCCGCCCCTGATCCCGATGCAGCTGCGCCGCACGGCCTACGCCTCGTTCATCGAGACCCTGCGCGCCAACATGAGGTTCGCCGGCGCGCTGCGCATCGACCATGTGATGGCCTTGATGCGCCTGTTCTGGGTGGTGCCGTCGCTGGGCGCCTCGGCCGGCGCCTACGTGTGCTATCCGCTCGAGGACCTGGTCGGCGTGCTGGCGCTGGAGAGCCACCGGCAGCGCTGCATGGTGATCGGCGAGGACCTGGGCAACGTGCCGGACCGCATGCGCGAGGCCATGGCCGAGCACCAGCTGATGTCGTACCGTCCGCTGCTGTTCGAGCGCCTGGCCGACGGCAGCTTCAAGCCGCCCGGCCAGTGGGTGAGCCACGCGCTGGCGGTGGTCAGCACCCACGACCTGCCGACCTTGCGCGGCTTCTGGGACGGGGTGGACATCGATCTGCGCGCCCGGCTCGGCCTGTACCCGAACGAGGACATCCGCGTGAGGCAGGTGGTCGGGCGCGCCCAGGAGCGTGCCCAGCTCCTGCTGGCCCTGGAGCAGGAGGGCCTGATGCCCGAGGGCGCCAGCGTGCATCCGGGCGCCATGCCGGAGATCACCCAGGCCTTCACGGACGCCGTCCACGCCTTCCTCGGCCGCACGCCCTCGCAACTGCTGGGCGTGCAGCTGGAGGACATCACCCAGCAGCCGATCCAGGTCAACGTGCCGGGCACGAGCGAATCGCAGTTCCCCAACTGGCGGCGCAAACTCTTGGTGGACCTGGACGCGCTGGCCCACGACCCGAGGCTGCTGAGCCTGGTCGACGTGATGCACCAGACCCGGCCGGGCCCGGCCGCGAGCACCGGCCTGCCGCCGGAGCTGCCGGCGCTCGACACCGCCGAGGTGCCGCGGGCCACCTACCGCGTCCAGCTGCACAGCGGCTTTCGCTTCGCCGATGCCTGTCGCATGCTGCCGTACCTGAAGGCGCTGGGGGTGAGCCACCTGTACACCTCGCCCTACCTCAAGGCGAGGGCCGGCAGCACCCACGGCTACGACATCATCGACCACAACGCACTGAATCCGGAGATCGGCGACGAGGAAGCCTTCGAGGCCTTGTGCGAGACGCTGGCGCAGCACGGCATGCGCCAGCTGATCGACATCGTGCCCAACCACATGGGCGTGCTGCAGGCCGACAACGCCTGGTGGCTGGACGTGCTGGAGAACGGCCCCGCCTCGGTGCATGCCGAGAGCTTCGACATCGACTGGCGCCCGCCCGCGCCCGAGATGGCCGGCCAGGTGCTGCTGCCGCTGCTCGGCGACCACTACGGCAAGCTGCTCGAGGCGGGCGAGCTGAACCTGTGCTTCGACGCGGCCGCGGGTGAGTTCCGCATCCATTACCACGACCATCGTTTCCCGATCGACCCGCAGCACTACGCCAGGATCTTCGCCGCGGCGCCGCCGCCGGCCCTTTCCGGCGAGGCCGACCAGGAGGCCTTGCACGGAGTCGAGTCGCTGCTGCATGCGCTGGCCCAGTTGCCGCCGCGCGCCCGCGGCGCCGCCGAGCGCGCGGTGCGCCACCGCGACAAGACCATCCACAAGCGCCGGCTGGCCCAGATGGTGGCGCGGCTGCCGTGGCTGGGCGGCTGGATCGACACCTGCCTGGCCGCCTTCAACGGCACGGTGGGGCAGGCCGGCAGCTTCGACCGGCTGGACGGGCTGCTGCGCGACCAGGCCTACCGGCTGGCGTTCTGGCGCGTCGCCGGCGACGACGTCAACTACCGCCGCTTCTTCGACGTGAACACGCTCGCCGCACTGCGCATGGAAAGGGAGCCAGTGTTCGAGGCGACCCACCACACCATCCTGCGCTGGCTGCAGGAGGGCAAGGTGCACGGGCTGCGCGTCGACCATCCGGACGGCCTGGCCGACCCGTTGGGCTACTTCACCCGCCTGCAATCGCGCCATGCCGCGGCGCAGCGTTCGCTGGACGATACCCAGGGCCCGCGCGCCCTGTACCTGGTGGTCGAGAAGATCCTGGCCGAACACGAGCGCCTGCCGCAGGAATGGCCGGTGCACGGCGACACCGGCTACCGCTTCTCCAACCTGGTCAACGGCTTGTTCGTCGATGCGCAGAACGAAGCCGCCTTCGACCGGCTCTACGCCGGCTTCATCGGGCAGCGGCTGGTCTACGACGAGGTGCTGCACGGCGCCAAGCTGGGCATCATCTCCAGCTCGCTGGCGGCCGACCTGCAGGTGCTCACCGAAGCGCTGCACCGCATCGCGCTGGGCGATCGCCGCACCTGCGACTTCACCCGCAACCGGCTCAAGTGGGCGTTGACGGCGGTGGCGGCGGCCTTCCCGGTCTACCGCAGCTACCTGGGCGCGCGCGGCGCCAGCGATGCCGACCGCCAGCACCTCGACTGGGCCTGCGCGGCGGCCAAGCGGCGCTGCCGCACCGCCGACGCGAGCGAGATCGACTACCTGCGCGACGTGCTGCTGAACGCCGCGGGCGAGGCCGATCCCGCGCGGCGCGAGGCCATGCTGCAGTTCGGCATGCGCTGGCAGCAGTTCACCGCGCCGGTGATGGCCAAGGCGATGGAGGACACGGCCTTCTACCGCTACCACCGCCTGGCCTCGCTCAACGATGTGGGCGGCGACCCGCGCCATTTCGGCACCTCGGTGAGCGCCTTCCATGCGGCCAACCAGTACCGGGCGCGTTTCACGCCGCACACCATGCTCGGCAGCTCCACTCACGACGCCAAGCGCTCGGAAGACGTGCGCACGCGGCTCGATGTGTTGTCGGAGATCCCGGACGAATGGCAGAACGCGCTCGAGCGCTGGTCGGCGCTCAACCAGAAGCGGGCGACCCGCATCGACAGCGAGCTGGCGCCGACCCGCAACGACGAGTACCTGCTGTACCAGACGCTGGTCGGCGTGTGGCCGCTGCAGCCGCCCGACGATGCCGCGCTCGAGCTGCTGCACCAGCGGGTGCAGGCCTACATGCTGAAGGCGGTGCGCGAGGCCAAGGAGGAAACCAGCTGGATCCATCCGAATGCCGACTACGAGGCCGCGCTGTCGCGCTTCGTCGCGGCCCTGCTCGGCACCCGCGAGCCCAATCCCTTCCTGAAGGACCTGCAGTCCTTCGTCGACGGCGTGGCCGCGTTCGGCTGCTTCAACAGCCTCGGCCTGGTGGCCTTCAAGCTGAGCTCGCCGGGCGTGCCCGACATCTACCAGGGCCAGGAGACCTGGGACTGGAGCCTGGTCGACCCCGACAACCGGCGACCGGTGGATGTCGCGCTGCTGCAGCGGCAGTTCGCCAGCCTGCAGGCCTTGTTCGCCGCGGACGGCACGGCCGATCCGCGCGCCTTGGCCGAGCTGCGGGCGCAGTGGCGCGACGGCCGCCTCAAGATGCTGCTCACCTGGCGCCTGCTGCAGCTGCGGGAGCGGCAGGCGGCGCTCTTTCGCGATGGAGCCTACCAGGCCATCGCCGCCGAGGGGCGTGCCGCGGCCCATGTGGTCGCCTACGCGCGCCAGCACGAACAGGCCTGTTGCGTGTGCGTCGGCGGCCGCCTGCTGCACACGCTCGTCAAGGGCGACGCGGCCGCCTTGTTCGGCTCCGACTGCTGGGGCGACACCCGGCTCGGCCTGCCGGCGGGCCCGCCCGGCGACTGGTGCGACGTGCTGACCGGGCGGACCTGGACGGCGCATGACGGTGCCGCCCTGACATTGCCGCTGTCGGCCCTGCTGGCCGAACTGCCGGTGGCGGTGCTGGAGCGCCGGCCCTCGCCGGAGCACGACGGACGGCATCGTCCGCTCGCCCGATGAAGATCCTGTTCGCGACGCCGGAATGCGCGCCCTGGGTCAAGACCGGCGGGCTGGGTGAAGTCTGCGCCTCGCTGCCGCCGGCGCTGTGCCGCCTCGGCCATGAGGTCGAGCTGTTGCTGCCGGCCTATCGTTCCTTGCGCGGCCTGGTGGAGCAGGCCGAGCCGTGCGCCGGGTGGGAGGCGCAGCCCCCGTGGCCGGCGGCGCGGCTGCTGCGCGCCCCGGAAGCGGTCCGGCGGGAGGCCGGCTTCGGCTTGCTGCTGCTCGACTGCCCGGAGCTGTTCGACCGGCCCGGCGGGCCGTACCTCGACGGCAGCGGCACCGACCATGCCGACAACGCCCGCCGCTTCGGCTTCTTCAGCCATGTGGCGGCGCTGCTGGCCAGCGCCGCCAGTCCCTGGCCGGCCTGGGTGCCGGACCTGCTTCATGGCCACGACTGGACGGCCGGGCTGGCACCGGCCTACCTGAGCCGCCTGCCGGGCCGGGCGGCCAGCGTGATGACGATCCACAACCTGGCCTTCCAGGGCCTGTTCCCGATGGACCATGCCGCCTCGCTCGCCTTGCCCGGAGAGTGGCTGCAGATGGACGGGCTGGAGTACTGGGGCCAGCTGTCCTTCCTCAAGGCGGGGCTGCAGTTCGCCGACGCCATCAGCACCGTCAGCCCGACCTATGCGGCCGAGATCCAGCAAGAGCCGCTGGGCTTCGGCCTGCAAGGGGTGCTGCGCGAGCATGCGGCGCGGCTGCGCGGCATCCTGAACGGCATCGACACCCGGGTCTGGAACCCGGCCACCGATCCGCACCTGCCGCAGCCCTATGACGCCGCTTCGGTGCGGGAGGGCAAGCGCCAGGCCAAGCAGGCCCTGCAGAGGCGGCTCGGCCTGCAGGCCGCCGCCGAGCGTCCGCTGTTCGGCACGGTCAGCCGCTTGACGGCGCAGAAGGGCATCGACCTCCTCGCCGGACTCGTGCCCTGGCTGGTGGAGCAGGGCGGGCAGTTCGCCGCGCTGGGGCAGGGCGATGCGGCGCTCGAGCAGCAGCTCCAGGCGCTGGCCGGGCGCCACCCCGGCCAGGTGTCGGTGACGCTGGGTTTCGACGAGTCGCTGGCCCACCTGATCGAGGCCGGGGCCGATGCCTTCCTGATGCCGTCCCGCTTCGAGCCCTGCGGCCTGAACCAGCTGTACAGCCTGGCCTACGGCACGCCGCCGATCGTGCATGCGACGGGCGGCCTGGCCGATTCGGTGCGCGACGGCGAGACCGGGTTCTGCTTCATGCCGCCCGAGGCGCCGTCCCTGCAGGCCGCCGTGGCGCGCGCCCTGGCCCTCTACCGCGCACCCGGCGCCTGGCTCGAGATGCAGCAGCGCGGCATGGCGCAGCGCTTCGACTGGGAGCGCAGCGCCCGCGCCTACGAGGCGCTGTACCTCGAAGCGGTGGCCCGGCGCGGCTGAACCCGCAACGGCCCACGCCGGTTCGGGCGCTTGTCCGACAGCGCGGGCGCGGCGCTTCCGGTAGGGTGGAGGGATCGTTATGAAAAAATTCATGAGCATGCTCGGCAAGATTCTTCGACAAGCACGTCTTTCTTTCGCCTGCCGCCACCGCATCGCCCCGGCGGCGACATCCGGCTGCACCAGCCGCCGATGAACGAACCGGCCTGCAATGGCGCCAAGGTGCCGGCCGAGCCGAAGCTCTGATCCATCGCGGATCTCCTCGCCCCCATCCTCATTTCAAAGGACTGTCATGACCCTCCTCTGGACCCTCCTCATCGGTTTCCTCGTCGGGCTGGTGGCCCGCGCCATCCTTCCCGGGCGCAATCCCATGGGATTCTTCGTCACCGCGCTGCTGGGCGTGGCCGGTTCGTTCACGGCCAGCTTCGTCGGGCGCAGCCTGGGCTGGTACCAGCCGGGCGAAGGTGCCGGGTTCTTCCTCTCGGTGCTGGGCGCCGTGATGCTGTTGCTGGCCTATGGCGCCTTCTTGCAAAAACGTTCGACCTGAAGCCCTTCTCCGGGCAGGTCTTGCCAACCAGGAGTCCACCATGACCGACTCTTCCACCACGGCCTCGCAGGGCGAGGTCGAGGCCATCTACCGGCAGCTCAAGAAAGGCCTCGGCCATGAGCTGGTGAACGACGCCAATGTCTTCGCGCTGATCGACATCGCCAGGCAACGGGGCGACAGCCTGCTCGAGCAGGAGCTGCGGGAGTGGCAATCGCCTTGCGGCGATCCCGGGGATTGAGACCGCGGGCGGATGGCGATCCGCCGGCCCGAAAAAAATCGCCGGACATCCTCTTGAAACGCCTGGACGCTGCCACTAATTTCGGCCTGAGGCGCCATCGCGGCAGTCGGGCCTGCGAAGCGCATCGCCAGTCTGAAAGGAGGATGTCATGTATTCATCATTGGTCAGTTTTCCGAGCAACCTGTTCGGCGAGTTGGAGCGCCTGCAACGCAACTTCGATGAAGCCTTCGGCCTGGCATCGGGCCGGGCAGCCAACATCCGCTCGGTGGCGCCGGGAACCTTTCCGCCGGTCAACATCGGCACCACGCCACGCACCGTGGAAATCTATGCGTTCGCGCCGGGCATCGACCCGGGCAAGGTGGAGATCACGCTCGACCGCGGTGTGCTGACGATGGCGGGCGAACGCCTGCCGGCCGAGAGCTCGGGCGAGCAGCGTGTCGCCTATGTCAACGAACGGGTCAGCGGCAGCTTCCGGCGTGCCATCAGCCTGCCGGACGACATCGATCCGAACCAGGTGAACGCGCAATACCGTGACGGCCTGCTGCACATCAGCGTGGCCCGCCGCGAAGAAGCGCAGCCCAAGCGCATCACCGTTCAGTGAACCGGCCCACACCGAAGGAGACGACACCATGAGCAACGCATTGCAAACCGAAAAGAACCAACGGACCGAGCAGAAGAACCAGGCCGCCTCGCGGCAGGAGAGCCAGGCCATCGTGCCGCGGGTGGACGTGCTGGAGGACGACAAGGGCATCACGCTGCTGGCCGACCTGCCCGGCGTGGCGAAAGACCAGCTGGACCTGAAGGTCGATGGCGACACCTTGCTCATCGAGGGTGAAGTGGCCCCGCTGACCCCCGAAGGGCTGGAGCCCGTCTACGCCGAGCTGCGGGTGCCGCGCTACCGGCGCAGCTTCGTGCTCAGCCGCGAGCTCGACCCGTCGCACATCGAGGCCAACCTGAAGGACGGGGTGCTCGCCTTGCGCATTCCCAAGCAGGAGCATGCGCAGCCCCGGCGCATCCAGATCCAGGCCAGCTGAGGGTTTCCCGGGTCGTCGGCCGAGGAGGACGGCGGCCCGTGGGAATCAGCATGAAGCGTGCAGCGGGATCGCCTTGGTGATCTTGGCCAAAGTACCGAACTGGGCTACCACTTGTCCGGCGTACGCTTGGAAGTGTGAAAGACCCGCAGCACCTGGACCGTACCCGCTCGGACTTGGTAAGGGACGAGATACCGCGTCTTGGGAACGAGCAATTCACGGGTACCCAAGACCCGGCCAGGTCGACCAAGCGCCGGTTGCTCGGCAAGCAGGGCAACGGCCTGCAAGATGCGTCTCACGACCAGTCTTGCAGCCTGCGGATCGTCTGCGGCAATATGCGTGGCCTCTTCGTCCAGATCACGCAGCGCCCGTCGCAGCCACTTAACCTGCACTCGAAGTCCATTTCTTGGAAAGCGCCTGGACATCCTCGTCGCTGGCGAAGTCTCCAGCATCCGCTTCAACGAGCGCAGCCTTGATTTCTGCGATCTGCCACTCATTGATTTCGACAAACTCGCGAATGGCTTCAGCCGCAAGAAACGACTTGCTCCGCTGGGTCGCCTCTGCCAGTGCGTCCAGGCGGTCCTTGATGTCTTCTTCGAGGCGCAAGGTCATGGTGGTGGACATGTCGTTTCAAGCCATGTTTTGAATGTACACACCTTAGCACAATCGGGAAGAGCTTGGCGGTGAGGCGGTGGAGTGAGCTTTTTATCGGCGAAGCATGGATACCGTGCGCAGCCGTGAAAACCTGCCTAGCCACGCCAAGGCGGTCGTTATACTGTACGTAAATACAGTATAGCAATCTCCGTCCATGCCCCCCCTCTCGTCCAGGCCGGTGACGCTGTCGCTCTTTCCCGAAGACGCGCCACCGCCGCCCATCCCGCCCTCGCCAGCGCCTGCGCTGCAGGCCGACGCTCCGCTGCCTGCCGGCCTGCCGGCGGCCGTCTGGCGCGGCACCGACATGGGTGCGCCCTGCATCGCCACGGTCTCCAGCGGTTTCGCGGCGCTCGATGCCGAACTCCCGGGCGGCGGCTGGCCCAGCTGCTCTCTGACCGAAATCCTGCAGGCACAGCCTGCCCTGTGCGAATGGCGCCTGCTGGGGCCGGCGCTGCAGGGCCTGGTGGCCCGCAGGGGGAAGGTGATGCTGGTCGGCCCGCCCAGGCAGCCGCACCTGCCCGGCCTGCTGCACCACGGCCTGGGCGAAAAAGACCTGCTCTGGATTCGCGCCGACACCCCGGCCGAGCGCCTCTGGGCCACCGAGCAGCTCATCAAGGCCCATCTTCCCGGCGCCATCCTGTCCTGGTTGCCGCAGGCCCGGCCGGAGCAGTTGCGCCGTCTGCAAGTGCACGCCCAGGACTGCGATGCGCCGGTGTTCCTGTTCCGCCCCGCGGTGGCCCAGTGCCAGGCCTCGCCGGCTCCCTTGCGGGTGCTGGCCACGCTCGGAGAGCGCTGGCAGGTGAACGTGCAGGTGCTCAAGCGCCGGGGGCCGCTGCATGAAGGCTGGGTGTCGCTGCAGGCGATCCCGGGCGGCCTTTGCGCGGTCCTGCCGCCCCGGTTGTTCGATGCCGGCCCGTCCCATCCCGTCCATTCCCCGGAGGTGCCGCATGTCGATGCATTGGGCCGCCTTGCGCCTCAACGACAGCTGCCGGCCGTCGCCGGCCACTGAGTCGGCCGGGGTGGCCTTGTGGGCCCTGCAGTTCACTCCCCGGGTGGCCCAGCTTGACGAGGCGGTGCTGATGGAGCTGGCCGCCAGCGAGCGCCTGTTCGGCGGGGCCGAGGCCTTGCAGGAGCGGTTGCGCCGCGAGGCGGCCGAACTGGGGGTGGTGTCGATCGCCTGGGCGCCGACCAGCCTGGCGGCGCTGGCCCTGGCACGGGCCGGGGTGGCCGATGGCCGCGGGCCCGACCTGGCCCGCGCGCTCGACCGCCTGCCGCTCGAGGTGCTGTCGGCCGTGGCCGCCCATGCACCCACGCTGGCCCGGCTGGGCTGCAGGACATTGGGCGATGTGCGCCGGCTGCCGCGCGGCGGCCTGGGCCGGCGTTTCGACAGCAGCCTGCTGGCGGCCCTGGACCAGGCCTACGGGCTGCGTCCCGCCGTGCACGACTGGGTGACGCTGCCCGACAGCTTTGCCCGCCGCCTCGAACTGCCGGGGCGGGTCGACAGCGCCGCGCAGCTGATGCAGGGCGCCCACCGCCTGTTGCTGCAACTCGGCGGCTGGCTGGCGGCGCGCCATGCCGGCATCAGCCGCTTCGTGTTCGCCTGGTGCCATGACAGCATGCGCTCGCGCAGCGCGGGCGAGGGCGGCGAGCTGGAGATCCGTACCGCCGAGCCCACCCGCGACATCCGGCACCTCGGCCGGCTGCTGTCCGAGCACCTGGCCAAGGTCGAGCTCGCGGCTCCGGCGGGCGAGATCAGCCTGCGGGCGCAGGAGGTGGTCCCCCTGGCCGGAACCAGTGCCTCGCTGCTGCCCGATGCCGTGGGCCAGGGCGAGGCCTTGCTGCAGGTGCTCGAACGGGTCTCGGCACGGCTGGGCCCGGAGCGGGTGCAGCGGCCGGTGCTGCTCGAGGACCACCGCCCCGAATGGATGCAGCGCTGGCAGGCGGCCAGCGCCCCCGCGCCGCGCCAGGGCGCCCGCAGCCGCGGCCTGCCCCAGCCCGCCTGGGTGCTCGAGCGCCCCCTCAAGCTCGCGCTGCGCGACCACCGGCCGCTGTACCAGGGGCCGCTGCAGCTGCTGCTCGGCCCCGAGCGGGTCGAAGGCGGATGGTGGCACCGGGCGGCGGCGCCCGAGGGCGCAGCCACGCTCAACGTGCAGCGCGACTACTGGGTCGCGCTCAGTGCCTATGCCGGGGTGTTGTGGGTGTTCCAGGAGCGGCTGGCCCACGAGGACCTGGGCTGGTACCTGCACGGGCACTTCGCCTGAACGCGCCAGGACCGGCCATGTTCGATCTGCCCGCCTATGCCGAGCTTCGCTGCCTGTCGAATTTCTCCTTCCTCAAGGGGGCGAGCCGTCCCGAGGAGCTGGTCGAGCGGGCGCGGCAGCTGGGCTACCACGCGCTCGCGCTGACCGACGAGTGTTCGATGGCCGGCATGGTGCGCGCCCATGTGGCCGCCAAGGAACTCGGCTTCAAGCTGCTGGTCGGCAGCCAGTTCAGGGTCGAGGCCGAGCCGCCGTTCACCCTGGTGGTGCTGGCCTGCCATCTGGAGGGCTACGGCAACCTGTGCCAGTTCATCACCCGGCTGCGCCGGGCCGCCGAAAAGGGCAGCTACCGCCTGCCATGGCACGAGCTGGCCCCCGCCGAACTCGACGACTGCCTGGTCATCGCCGTGCCCGACCGGCAGGCCCTGCCCGGGCAGCTGCTGGCCTTGTGCCGCTGGCTGCTCAAGGGCTTCATGGGGCGCTGCTGGCTGGGGGTGGAAATGCTGAGTTCGCTCGACGACGAGCTCTGCCTGCTCAGGCTGCGCGAGGCGAGTGCCCTGACCGCCATCCCGCTGGTGGCCACCGGCGATGTGCACATGCACGTGCGCTCGCGAAAGCCCCTGCAGGATGTCTTGACCGCCATCCGCGTGGGCAAGCCGCTGGCCGAGTGCGGGCTCGAGCTGCAGCCGAATGCCGAGCGCCACCTGCGCACCCGCCTGCGCCTGGCCCAGGCCTGCCCGCGCGAGCTGCTGGCGGAGAGCCTGCGCGTGGCCGACCGCTGCCATTTCTCGCTCGACGAACTGCGCTACCAGTACCCCGACGAGGTGGTGCCGCAGGGCGAGACGCCGGCGTCCTACCTGCGGCGCCTCACCTATGAAGGGGCAGGGCGGCGCTGGCCCGGGGGGTTGAGCCACAAGCTGCAGGCGCAGATCGAGTACGAGCTCGAGCTGATCGCCGAGCTGCGCTACGAGCACTACTTCCTGACCGTCCACGACATCGTCGCCTTCGCCCGTTCGCGGCACATCCTCTGCCAGGGCCGGGGCAGCGCGGCCAACAGCGTGGTCTGCTATTGCCTGGGCGTGACCGAGGTCGACCCGGCGCGCATGAGCGTGCTGTTCGAACGTTTCATCAGCCGCGAACGCAACGAGCCGCCCGACATCGACATCGACTTCGAACACAGCCGCCGCGAGGAAGTCATCCAGTACCTGTATGCCAAGTACACCCGCGAGCGGGCGGCGCTCACGGCCACGGTGATCAGCTACCGGCCCCGGTCGGCCATCCGCGACGTCGGCAAGGCGCTCGGTTTCGAGGCCGCGACCCTGGACGCCCTGGCCAAGGGCCAGCAATGGTGGGACGGACGCGAGGTCCGCAGCGAGCGCCTGCAGGAAATCGGCCTGTCGGGCGACGACCTGGGCGTGCGCCAGTTGCTGAGCCTGACCGGCCAGCTGATCGGTTTCCCCCGGCACCTGTCGCAGCACACCGGCGGTTTCGTGCTCACGCGCGGCCCCTTGTCGCGCATGGTGCCGATCGAGAACGCCTCCATGCCCGAGCGCACGGTGATCGAATGGGACAAGGACGATCTCGACGCCGTAGGCCTGCTGAAGGTCGATGTGCTGGCGCTGGGCATGCTGACGGCGTTGCGCAAGGCCTTCGAATTCATCGGCCAGCGGCGTGGCGGCGAGTTCGGGCTGGATGACGTGCCGTCCGAGGACAGCGGCACCTACGACATGATCTGCCGGGCCGACACCCTCGGCGTGTTCCAGATCGAATCGCGGGCGCAGCAGAGCATGCTGCCGCGGCTGCGTCCGCGCTGCTTCTACGATCTGGTGATCGAGGTCGCCATCGTGCGCCCGGGGCCGATCCAGGGCGGCATGGTGCACCCTTTCCTCAACCGCCGCCAGGGCAAGGAACCCGTCGTCTACCCGAGCGAGGCCCTGCGCGAGGCTCTGGAGCGCACGCTGGGCGTGCCGGTGTTCCAGGAGCAGGTGATGCAGATCAGCATCCTCGCTGCGGGTTTCACGCCCGGCGAAGCCGACGGCCTGCGCCGTGCGATGGCGGCTTGGCGGCGCAAGGGGGGCATCGAGAAGTACTACGACAAGATCGTCGACGGCATGACCTCCCGCGGCTACGACAAGGCCTTCGCCGTCAGCATCTTCGAGCAGATCAAGGGCTTCAGCGAATACGGTTTCCCCGAATCGCATGCCGCCTCCTTCGCGCTGCTGGTCTATGCCAGCGCCTGGGTCAAGCACCATGAGCCGGCGTGTTTCCTGGCCGCCATGCTGAACTCGCAGCCCATGGGCTTCTACACCCCCAGCCAGCTGGTGCAGGATGCCCGGCGCCACGGGGTGGAGGTGAGGGCGGCCGATGTGATGTACAGCGGCGTCGAGGCCCGCCTCGAGGGCCTGCCCGGCCCCCCGGCGGTGCGGCTCGGCCTGGGCCTGATCGCCGGCCTGAACAGCGCGTCCGCCGAGCGCATCGTCGCCGCGCGTGCCCAGGCGCCCTTCGACAGCAGCGAGGACCTGGCGCGGCGTGCCCGGCTCGAACAGCACGAGATGAAACTGCTGGCCGCGGCCGACGCCTTGATGAGCCTGTCGGGCCATCGGCGCCAGCAGGTCTGGGACGCGGCCGCCCTGCATGCACCGCCGCCGCTGCTGCGGCAGGCGCCGGTCGAGGAAGACCCGCTCGAACTGCCCGGGGCCGCCGAGGGGGAGGAGGTGGTCTGGGACTATGCGTCCACGGGCCTGACCCTGCGCAGCCACCCGCTCGCGCTCTTGCGCCCGCGGCTGGCCGCGCGCGGCCTGCTCAGCCACCGGCAGCTGCGCGAACTGCCCGATGGCCGGCTGGCCAAGGCCTGCGGCATCGTCACCCTGCGCCAGCAGCCCGAAACCGCGGGCGGCACCATCTTCGTCTCGCTGGAGGACGAGACCGGTGCCACCCAGGTCATCATCTGGAAACGCGTGCGCGAACGGCAGCGCCGCGAGTTGCTCGAGTCGCGGCTGATGGCGGTGTACGGCGTGTGGCAGCGCCAAGGCGAGGTGGGCAACCTGATCGCGCAGCACCTGGTCAACCTGACGCCGCTGCTGGGGCGGCTGAGCACGGAGAGCCGGAATTTCAGGTGAGTGCCGGTTCATCCCTTATCGGGTATCGTCTGACGGGCGGACAGGCCAGCTTCCCCATGTGCCGGTTGCCGTGCCCCGAACCGGACCCGGAACGACCGCCCCGAATCGCGTCATGCATGCGCCGACCTCCGAGTCCCGACGTCTCCAACCGGTTTTTTCTCCATGCTGTTGCTCAAGCTCGTGCTCGTTCCCTTCTTCCTGCTGCTGGTCTCCCTCGCAGGCCGCCGCTGGGGGGCCTCTACCGCGGGATGGCTGGCAGGCTTGCCGATCGTCGCCGGTCCCATCCTGTTCTTCATCGCCGTCGACCATGGTCCGCTGTACGCCGCCGGGGCAGCCTCGGCGGCACTGGGGGCGATCTTGAGCACGGCCGCCTTCGGCGCAGCCTATGCCCAGGCCTGCCGGCGGCTGGCGTGGCCGACGGCACTCGCCGTGGCCTTGCTGAGCTGGGCCTCGGCCGCCACGCTGCTCTCGCTGCTGCCACCGGCCCTCGGCCTGTCCCTGGGCGCGGCGCTCGCCACGCTGCTGGTGGCGCCACGCCTCTTTCCTGCCGCGCCTGCCGTGGCGCCTTCCCGTTCCGCCTCTTCTTCCCACGGCGAGCTGGCGGTGCGCATGGGCGCGGGGGCCTTGTTGACGCTGGGTGTCACCCTGGCGTCCGCCCAGGTGGGCCCCAGGTGGAGCGGCTTGCTGGCCGTGTTCCCCTTGCTCGGCAGTGTGCTGGCCGTCTTTTCCCATCGGGGCCAGGGGGCGGTGTTCGCCGTGGTGCTGTTGCGCGGCATGGTCACCGGCTTCTACGCCTTCGCGTCGTTCTGCCTCGTGTTGGCCCTGGCACTGCCGAGGCTGGGCACCGGGCTGTCCTTTCTTCTGGCAAGCGCATCGGCGCTGGCCGTTCAGGCCATGAGCCGGCGCCACGTGAACGTCGCGCGTTGACGCGGCTCGCTCGTTCTCCCCGGCCGGACCGAGTCGCCAGGGAGGCCTTGCCTCAGGGCCCGCGAGCGTCGCGCGCGGCGGTGAGGTCGACGGGGCGGCCCGGTCGCTTGCGGTCGCGACGTTTTTCCTTGTCGCGTCGCTCCGACCAGTCGCAGTCGGCACATTCGCAGCATTCCATGACGTCGCAAGCGCGCGCCACCAGGCCTTTGCCGCCGGGCAGCTCGCAATGGCACGGCAGGTCGCAGCCCGGATCGCAGTCGCCTCGCTGGGACGCGTGGTGGCGGATGGGGGCAGGGTGGTGGCGCCGGTGAACCACGCCGCAGCGGTAGGTCCGTTCGTTCAGCAGGCCGAGGCCCCGGAAAATGCCGTGGCGGCGCACCGCCCTGTATCCCAGCGCCGAGCAACTGGCATGGCCGGTGTGCACACGGTAGGCACAGGAGAACCCTTTGTAGGGCGACAGGTAGCGCTGGTAGAGGCGAATGGCGAGAAGGACGAAGCGACGCATGCGGCTTCAGGGCCCGATGGGTGAGGCGATGACCGCGCCCGAACGCCCGATCATCTCTTGAACGACTGCCACACGCCGTGCTTGTTGAAATACCAGAGCATGAGCGGAAGCTCGATGGCGAGGCAGCTCAAGTAGGTGAACCAGAACCAATTGGTGGAGAACCAGATCAGGCTGAATGTCTGGCCCGTCCCCCAGAACAGGCTGCCGGATATCGCCAGCAGGACCCCTGTCACGACAAGGTCGTTGCTCGCGATCTTCTTGCCGTCCGAGCCACAGAACCGGGGATAGATGTAAAAGTAGGCGAGCAGCATCGCCACCGAATTCAGGCACAAGATCAGGACTTCAGGGTGGGGCATGGGTCAATCGTGCTGAGGTTCCGGCGGAATCGAAATGCGGTGGCTGGCCGTCGACGATGCCCGCACATTCCTGCCTGGAGATGCGATTCGTCGCAGGCCTGTGGGCGGCAGCAAATTGTGCCATCTCCTTGCGTGCCGTTTCGCGGCGCAAGCATACTGTACGTGTTCCCCCTGTCAGACACATCCCGATTCGGCTCGGCCTCACTTTACCCCGGTCTGGTGGCCATGGCGCTGGCTTGCGCCGCACGCCAGTTCGCCTTGCAGGCCGGTAGGGGCAGGGGCTTTGTCCTGCAGTGGTTCGAGCGCCACGGCTGGGTTCGGCCACCAGCTCCGCTCCTTGACGACATGCGTGCACAAAGGCTGCTCAC
The DNA here is from genome assembly GCA_966211755.1 of uncultured Rhizobacter sp. GTDB lineage: Bacteria > Pseudomonadota > Gammaproteobacteria > Burkholderiales > Burkholderiaceae_C > Rhizobacter. The sequence continues at coordinate 67,452 of CBIHOH010000002.1, forward strand.
CTTGGACGATGCGGTCTTCGTCTCATGGCTGGACACAGGTGCCGTCGGCTTGGCGCTGGGCGGCCTCGTGCTTTTTCTTCTGACCGAGGTCCGTGGCGAGGAGAGCCTGCTTCCGAGCACCGGCTTCATCTGCGCCGCAACGGCCTTGTTTCTGGTCGACCCCGTGGGGGCGCTGAGCGCCATCGTGGCGGTCAGCATGCTGGTGACAGTGCGACGTCGAACGCGATGGCGCTGACCCGGATTCCCGTCCCGGGCCTGTTGCCTGATGCTCGCCTGGCCCCTGTCGCCTGCTTATCACTTGCGGCGATAAGAGGCATGTAATATGCGAATCGCTTCAAGGCCCTTGGAGATCCAGTTCGGCAGCAGTCCTCGCGAGTGGAGTTTCTCATTCACCGCAGCCGTTCGATCTCCGAGTCGCTGGAACATATCCAGACCCAGTTTCGTATTCAGTTCATCTCGGCATCAGATCGTTTTCTAGGGCATTGCGATGCACGTTGGTTTAGTCTCTGCCACCCAGCACGAATCGTTGATAGACCTGCTGTGCGAGCTGCACACCTACTACAACGAGGATTCGGTGGTCTCCCGTGAACTCGTGCGGGAGCACCTGCTCGAGAACCTCCTGGCCGACGGGTCCCCGCAGCGCCTGATCGTGGCCTGCGCAGACGACGGCGCGGTGCTCGGTCTGGCGGCCGTCACCCTGGTCTTTTCACTCGTCGAACCCGCCGCTGACAAGCGCAGGCATTGCCAGTTGAAAGAACTTTATGTGCGGGCGTCGGCGCGAGCCCAGGGCGTGGGCAGGGCGCTCATGTCGTGGCTGGCGCGGTACGCCTACGAGAACGGATGCCGACGCATCGACTGGCCCGTCAAGGCATCGAACGCCAGGGGAATCTCCTTCTACGAAGGCCTGGGTGCCGAGCGGGTCGTCGAACGGCTCAGCTACAGGCTTTCCGGACCCGACCTGAGCCGACTCGCCGACTCGAATCCCGGTTGAGCGACCGGAGCCCGAGCCGCCTTTCTTTCTATCGGCTCTTCTCGATGTGCGTGACCGTGATGGCGCCGGCGACTCTTTCCGCCGAGAAACGCAGCTTGTCGCCGACCTTCAAGTTGTCGAGCATCGCGGGCTCGGCAACCCGGAACACCATGGTCATGGCGGGCATGTCGAGATTCGGAATGGGGCCGTGGCGCAGGGTCAGCTTGCCGCCCTCTTTGTCGACCTTGCGGACTTCGCCGTCGGCCATGGATGCCGTGGCGGCGGAAGCCGCTGGTTCGGGATGGTGGTCGGCGTGGTCCGCCGCTCGGTTCTGGGCGAAGGCGGCGGGGGCACCGGCCAGCAGGACGGCCATGAGGAGTTCGATCGGTTTCATGGAGTGGTTTCCTTCATTGGGGATAGCGGGCAAAGACGGTGGCGGTACCGTCGGCTCCGACCAGGTACACGTCGTAGGGATCCTTGCGCGAGCCCATTTCCATGCCGGGGGAACCCACGGGCATGGAGGGTACGGCAAGGCCGAGGGCCTTGGGTTTGAGTGCCAGCAGCCGCTTTACTTCGTTCGCCGGCACATGGCCTTCGACGACATAGGCCCCCACGGTGGCGGTGTGGCAGCTGCCGAAGCGGTCGGGCATGCCGAGCCGCTTGCGTGCCGCGGCGGTGTCGCTCACTTCGGTGACCCGGACGGTGAAACCCGCGCTTTGCAGGTGTTCCACCCAGGCGCCGCAGCAGCCGCAGGTCGCGCTCTTGAAGACCTGGACCTCGGGCAGCGGTGCAGCCCGCGCCGAGAGCGGCAGCGCAGCCAGCGCGACGAGTGCGGTACGGCGTTTCATTTGACCACCACCTTCCCGATCATCCCGGCCTCGAAGTGGCCCGGAATGAGGCAGGCGAACTGGAACTCGCCCGGCTGCGTGAACTGCCACACGATCTCGCCGGAGTGCCCCGGTTTCACGTGGGTCATGTGAGCTTCCTCGTGCTCCATGTCGGGAAATCTCTTCATCAGCTCGGCATGCTTCTTCAGCTCATCGGGCGTGCCGAGGACCATCTCGTGCAGCGTCCGGCCCTTGTTGGCAGCGACCAGGCGGACGGTCTCGCCACGTTTGACCGTGATCTCGGCCGGGCTGAACCGCATGCGGTCGCTCATGTCCAGGCGGATGGTCCGTGTCACCTTCTTCGGGTCGCCTTCCCGCCCGAACGCGGTGTTCTCGACCCGGGCCGCATCGTAGGGCGGGGCCTTCGCATCGTGCGCGGCATCGCCGTGCGCCTGAACGGCGGTGCTCGCCAGGGCTGCGGCCGCGGCCAGCGTCCGCAGGAAAAATCGTTTGGTTTTCATATCCGTCCTCGTGCAGGGTGTTCAATGGCCGGCATGGCCGGCATGGCCGGAGGGTTTGCGCACGCTGAGTGTCTTGTCGTCGGCCTGGGGGGAAGTGGCCTGTGCGGGGGGCGCCACCTCCCCCTGGAATTCGTAGGCCACGCTGCCCGGAGGGTGCTTGTACCAGCCGGGATCCTTGTAGTCGCCCGGCCGGATCCCGTCGCGTACCTTGACCACGCTGAACATGCCGCCCATTTCGAGCGGGCCGAAAGGCCCGGTGCCCGTCATCATCGGCAGGGTGTTGTCGGGCAGGGGCATCTCCATCGACCCCATGTCGGCCATGCCCTTGTCGCCCATCACCATGTAGTCGGGCACCAGCCGGGTGATGCGTTCGGCCACGCCTGCATGGTCGACCCCGATCATGTTCGGCAGGCCGTGCCCCATCGCGTTCATGGTGTGGTGCGACTTGTGGCAGTGGATGGCCCAGTCGCCGGCCACCGCGTCGAACTCGAAGGCGCGCATCTGGCCGACCGCGACATCGGTGGTCACCTCGGGCCAGCGCGCCGTCTTCGGCACCCAGCCGCCGTCGGTGCCCGTGACCTCGAAATGCGGGCCGTGCATGTGGATGGGGTGGTTGGTCATGGTCAGGTTGCCCACGCGCACGCGCACCCGCTCGCCGGTGCGCGCCACCAGGGGGTCGATGCCGGGGAACACCCGGCTGTTCCAGGTCCACAGGTTGAAGTCGCTCATCTCCGAGGGACGCGGCGTGGCGCTGCCGGGTTCGATGTCGTAGGCCGCCAGCAGGAAGACGAAGTCGCGGTCGACCTTGAACTGGCGCGGATCCTTGGGGTGGATGATGAACATGCCCATCATGCCCATCGCCATCTGCGTCATCTCGTCGGCGTGCGGGTGGTACATGTGGGTGCCCGAACGCAACAGGGTGAACTCGTAGACGAAGGTCTTGCCGGGCGGGATGTGCGGCTGGGTCAGGCCGCCCACCCCGTCCATGCCGGAGGGCAGCAGCAGGCCGTGCCAGTGCACCGTCGTGTGCTCGGGCAGCTTGTTGGTCACGAAGATGCGGACCCGGTCGCCTTCGACGGCCTCGATGGTGGGGCCGGGGCTGGCTCCGTTGTAGCCCCACAGCTTGGCTTTCATGCCCGGCGCCAGTTCGCGCACGACCGGTTCGGCGACCAGGTGGAATTCCTTCACCCCGTCTTTCATGCGCCACGGCAGCGACCAGCCGTTCAGCGTGGCCACCGGCTGGTAGGGGCGGCCGGTGCGTGGGATCAGCGGCGGCTGCATCGTGGGGGAGGACTGGAGCACGGCCTCGGGCAAGGAGGCGGCGCCCACACGGCTCACGGCGCCGGCACCCAGCGCCACGGCGCCGGCGGCCCGGAAGAAATCTCTGCGATTGCTCATGGTGTCATTCCTTCAGTGGTCGCGGGCACGGGGCGAGGCCGTGGCGGAGGACGGCGGGGGCGCCGCACCCACACCGGGCGAGCGGCCCGTGAGGGCGGTCTGCAGGTCGGTGTCGGCGATCCAGAAATCGCGCAGCGCCTCGACATAGCCGGTGACCCCGGCGATCTGCTCGCGGGCATCGGCCAGCAGGTCGAACACGCCGATGAGCATGCCGTTGTAGCGCAGCAGCTGCTCCTCGGAAATGCGTTTCTTCAGCGGCACGACCTCGTCGCGGTAATGTTTCGCCAAGTCGTAACTCGTGCGGTAGGCCGAGTACGACTCGCGCACTTCGGAGCGCGCCTGGACGGCCGCGTCGGCGGCAAGGTGCAGGGCGCGCAGGTAGGTGGCCTCGGCGCGCGCCGTGCGGGTGGAGCCGAAGTCGAACAGGGGCAGTTCGAATTCGATCTCGTAGCCGTCGGCGCGCGGCTCCCCGCTGACACTCTGGTTCCGGTAACCCAGCTCCAGCACGTTGACGAAACGCGTGGCCCGGGTCAGCCCGAGCGACTTCGCGGTCGCCTCGGCCGAACGTCTTGTCATCAGCAGGTCGAGGCGCCGGTCCATCGCGGTCTGCTCGGCGTTCTGCGGTTCCACCGCCTGTTCCGGAAGCTCGGGCAGCCGTTGCGGCAGCTGGTAGCCCAGTTGCTCCCCCGACAGGCCGAGCAGACGAGTGAGGCGCTCCCGTTCCGCGACCGCACGCTGCCGCGCGCGGGCCAGTTGCGAGACCGCGTCGGCATGGAAGGCCTGTTCGCGCAGTTGGTCGAGTTTGCTGAAATTGCCGGCGAGCAGCATCCGCCCGGCCAGTTCGCTGGAGGCCTCGGCGGCCTGCAGGACCTGTTGCGCGTACCGAACGAGTTCCTCGGCCGCGACGGCCGAAAAGTAGCTCCACCGGACCTCGGCGGCCAGGCCCACGGCCTCGTAGGCCGTCTGCAGCTGCCTCTGCTCGAAGCGGTGCTGCTCGACCTGTTTCGCCACCGGCATGGTCAGCAGACCCAGTAGGTCGAACATCAGCGAACGCTCGATCTCGATGGTGCCGCTGCCTTCGCGCAGGCGGCCGAATCCGAATGAAGGGTTGCGTAGGCGCCCCGCGCGCACCAGGTCGGACTCGGCGATGCCGAGTTCCGTGAAGCTGGCCTGCAGCGACCGGTTGCCGAGGAAGGCCAGTTCGACCGCGGCGTCTGCCGTGAGAGGCTGTTTCAGCAGCTCGGCCACTCGGACCCGGGCCGCGTCCGTGTCGGCCGCGGTGCGCTGGTAGGTCGGCGACTGCCCGGTGCGTTCACGGGTCAGCTCGCGCACCCTGTCGAAGCCGCCATCCGGGGTGAACGAGGCGCAGCCGGCGAGGAAAAGGGCTGCCGCCGAGGCGGAGGCGAGGCGCCTCATCGGCCATCTCCCGGAGCCGGATGACCGTGTTGAGGATACACATGTCGCGGCGTACGAGGCAATTCGGGGGGCTCGAGCGCCGCTCTTCGGCGCGGGTTCGCCGCCCGGCGCCTGGGCGATGGCCCATGGAGGAAGGGCCCCGCTTGCAAAGGGAGTCGTGTTCATGATTCGAAACAAATGGACCGCCGAGCCGGGCCGTGCCCGCTCGACCTCTGCCCGCGCTCGAACGCGCGGGTGCCGTCAGACCTCGCCGGAGGGGAGGTCGGCCTGGGTCAGCTGCTTCGGGGCGGGCGTTCCGGGCCCTCGGGCAGGAAGCTCGGGGCCAGGGCCGGCACGTCGGTGGACACGCTTTGCGCCACTTCCTGGCGCTGCGGTATGACGGGCTCGCTGCCGGGCAGAGGGGCCGCGCAACAGAAGGCCGAACACAGGTTGCACTGGTCGGGCTCGCCGCCCGGGTCATCCGGCCCGGAGGCCCCGCCCGAAGCGGGATCCCCGTGGGCGGCATGGCCATGACCATGCGCCGCATGGTCGTGCGCGGCCTCGGCTTCGAGTGCGGCACCGGTGCGGGGGACAGACCCTTCGGCTTTGCTCTGGGGGCTGCCCGCCAGCGACGGCAGGCACGGCATGGCGACCGCCATCACGCCCCGGATGGGGAGCAATGCGACAAGCAGCAGCAACCAGAGGCGGATGTGTTTCACGAAGTCGAATGGGCGCAGTCAGGGATGCGTTCGATGTTTGGATGGAGGGTGGAGGGACAAGTTCCTTGGGCAGAAAGCGGATCGATCTTATCTCCGAATCGTGTCCTGGCGAACCGGCATCGTTGCCCGCCAGCGGCGTTGGCGCGTTCGCGAAGAGTTGACTCGCATCAAGTCCTTACTGTCTCCGGTAGTTCAAGCTGCTGCTCATCAAATGGAGATTCCCATGAAAAAAGTCCTCTTCGCGGCAATGGTCGCGCTGGCCCTGGCGGGCTGCGCGATGCAAAAGGCCCCGGCCGATGAACACGCGGCCCATCACCCTCCAGCTGAGCCGTCTCCTGCGGCTCGTTCGGAGGAGCAACTGAAGCTGATGCAGGAGATGCACCAGAAGATGATGGCGGCGAAAACGCCCGAGGAGCGGCAGGCCCTGATGGCCGAGCACATGAAAGCCATGCAGGGCGGCATGTCAATGATGTGCGAGATGGGCCAGAGGATGGGCGAGAAGGGATCTTCCGCGGGAATGCCGATGTCCCAGGCCCAAAGTCAGCAACAGATGATGCGGCAGTGCATGTCCATGCAGGACATGACGATGCGGATGGTCATGGACCGCGAAGCGGGCCGAGCCCCTGCTCCTGCGAAGTAAAGGAGTTCAGGCATGGACCCGCAAGAGCGCCCCTCGCTGAAGTCGCCGGCCGGCATCTTTATGCTCGTGGCTGCGGTCATGGGGCTTTACTACCTGCTGACCGAGCACTTCACCCATGTCACTCAGGCCATTCCATACCTCTTCCTGCTGGCCTGCCCCTTGATGCACGTGTTCGGGCACCGGCACGGAGGACACCATCGTCACGGTCGGGATTCGCCTCGCCAGGACGAGCGCGGTGGGTCGTAGCAACGGCTTTGCCAAGGCCGCAGAGCTAGTCTCAGGGCTTGGCGCTGTCGTTCTGGGCGCGGGTATGGGCCTTGTTGCGCCCGAGTGGCTTGGCTGGTACGGCATGCCAGTCCTCGTTGTCGGACTTGTCGTCCATGGCGTGGGAATGTCCCTCAAATACCGCCTGGAGACCCGGCAAGGGCCGCCTGCATGGTGGGAGCGTCTGCTCTGCTGGCTCTGCTGGGCCTGCCTGGCGGGCCTGGGTATCTGGATTGCCGCCGGGTTCGCCATCTGACGGCGGGCGGTAGGGCGATGACCGCAGATCCCTTGACCTTCCCTCTCCCGGAAGGTCCACACTCCGCACACGAGGATAACCAGAGGAGCTCGTCATGCAGCTGTCCAAGGACCACGCTCACCAAGCTTTGCACGGCGTGCAGAACGGCACCGCCATGGAGGAGGACCGCCATCATGGCCACCACGACCACCATGAGCACCCGCACGGCACCCTCGTGACGCCGCCGGATGGGAAGGTCAGGGAATGTGCGCACCATGCGGCGGCTCGCCATGGCCACCCGCAGCCGCCGGTGACGCAGCGGCCCGCGGCGGCCTCGCCACCCGGCAAGCCGGTCGAATACACCTGCCCGATGCATCCGCAAATCCGCCAGATGGGGCCAGGCAGCTGCCCCATCTGCGGCATGGCTCTGGAACCCGTCCTGGCGACTCAGGAGACCGGAGAAAGCCCGGAGCTGCGCGACATGACCCGCAGGTTCTGGATCGGCACCGCACTCACGCTGCCCGTCTTCGCCCTGGAGATGGGCGGGCACCTCACGAACCTCGACCACCTGCTGGGTCGGCAGCTGTCGAACTGGATACAGCTACTCCTCGGTACGCCGGTCGTGCTATGGGCCGGCTGGCCTTTTTTCGTCCGGGCGTGGGCATCGGTGAGGCACCGCAGCCTGAACATGTTCTCGCTCATCGCGCTGGGCACGGGTGCGGCCTGGCTCTACAGCGTGGTCGGGACGGCCGCACCGTGGTGGTTCCCGGCTGATCTTCGCGGCACGGACGGCGCGGTCGCCGTCTACTTCGAGGCCGCGGCCGTCATCATGGTCCTCGTGCTGTTGGGCCAGGTGCTTGAACTCCGGGCACGCGAAAAGACCTCCGGCGCCATCAAGGCGCTCCTGGGGCTGGCTCCCAAGACGGCGGTGAAGGTCGGCGCCGACGGTTCCGACGAGACTGTCCAGGTCGATGCCATCCGGGTCGGCGACCTGCTGCGGGTTCGCCCCGGCGAAAAGGTGCCTGTGGACGGCGAGCTCACCGAAGGCAAGGGCAACGTCGACGAGTCGATGGTGACCGGCGAGCCCATCCCGGTGGCGAAGGCGGTCGGCTCCAAGGTCACGGCGGGGACGCTCAACCAGACCGGCGGCTTCGTGATGTGCGCGGAGAAGGTCGGTGCCGACACGCTGCTGTCGCAAATCGTGCACATGGTCGCTGCCGCGCAGCGCAGCCGGGCGCCGATCCAGCGCATGGCCGACCAGGTGGCCGCTTGGTTCGTGCCGGCGGTCATCGTCGTCGCGGCGCTCACCTTCGTCGCCTGGATGGTGTGGGGGCCGTCGCCAGCTTCCAGTTACGCTCTCATCACGGCCGTCGCCGTCCTCATCATCGCTTGTCCCTGTGCCCTCGGGCTGGCGACGCCGATGTCCATCATGGTCGGCGTGGGCCGGGGGGCGCAACACGGCGTGCTCATTCGCGACGCCGAGGCGCTGGAGCGGATGGAGAAGGTCGACACCTTGGTGGTGGACAAGACCGGCACGCTGACCGAGGGGCGCCCCAAGGTGGTACACATCGAACCTGCCCCGGGCTTCGCCGCCGACGACGTGCTGCAAAGGCTCGCCAGCGTCGAACGCGCCAGCGAGCATCCGCTGGCGATGGCCATCGTCCTCGACGCACAGGAGCGCAAGCTCCCTCTGTCCCCGGTGAGCGACTTCGACTCCCCGGTCGGCAAGGGGGTCATCGGCCATGTCGATGGGCAGGCCGTGGTGTCCGGGAGCGCCAAGTTTCTGGCCGAGCACGCCATCGACGCGTCACCGCTCGGTGCCCAGGCCGAGGTTCAGCGACAAAAGGCCGCGACCGTCATCTTCGTCGGCATGGGCGGCAAGCTCGCAGGGTTCGTCGCCATCGCAGACCCCATCAAGGCCACGACGCCGCTTGCGCTGCGGGCGCTCAAGGACGCTGGCCTTCGAATCGTCATGCTCACGGGCGACGGCAGGACCACGGCCGAGGCGGTCGGCCGCCAGCTCGGCATCGACGAGGTCGTGGCCGAAGTGTTTCCGGAGCATAAGGCCTCGGTCGTCCAGCGCCTGAAGTCCGAAGGCCGGGTGGTCGCCATGGCGGGTGATGGCGTCAACGACGCCCCCGCCCTGGCAGCGGCGGACGTCGGCATCGCCATGGGCACCGGCACCGACGTGGCGATGGAAAGCTCTGGCATCACCCTGCTCAAAGGGGACTTGATGGGCCTCGTGCGGGCGCGCACGCTGTCGCGCGCGACCATGCGCAACATCCGCCAGAACCTCTTCCTCAGTTTTGTCTACAACGTCGCCGGCATCCCGCTCGCCGCCGGCGTGCTGTATCCGCTGTTCGGGCTGCTGCTGTCACCGGTCGTGGCGGCGGCGGCCATGGCACTGTCCTCGGTGAGCGTGGTGATGAATGCGCTGAGGCTGCGCGCGCTGCGGGTCGACGAGGCTTCGTGAACCGTCCGGGTTGCCGCCAGGCTGGTGGGAACAGTCCCTGGCCCGCCTGCGGCGGGCAGCGGATCGACTCGGCGCTCGAGCCGGCAGGGATTCCACAGCCGGGCTTCGCACAGCCCCAAGTCCCGGCGGCTTTATCTTCCTGCACGGTCTGCCCACACTGGCGGCCTCGTATCCACCACTGCAGAGAAGTCTCATGACGCACTTGAACACCACCCCCGAACGAGCCTCTTCCATCGCTGGAACCCGGCTTGCCAGCCAGGGCGAAACGCAGGAACGCCCCGGCCGGTTCACCGGTTGCACCGGCGTCGTCACCGGCGGGTCGACCGGGATCGGCCGGGCCATCGCCCAGGCGCTGCTCGCCGACGGCGCGCGGCGTGTTTACATCACCGGCAGATCGGCGGGGAATCTCGAACAAGCCGTCGCCCTGCTGGGGCCCGGCGCCGTCGCCGTGGTGTCCGACGTGGCCGAGCCGGCCGACCTGCAACGGCTCAGGAGCGAGATCGAACAGCGAGGGGATCGCCTGGACTTCGTGTTCGCCAATGCAGGCATCGCCGAGAACAACCGGTTCGGAGACACCGGCGAGGCCGAGTTCGCCAGGATCTTCGACATCAACGTGAAGGGGGTCTTCTTCAGCGTCCAGGCCCTGCTGCCCTTGCTGAGGGACGGCGCGGCGGTGGTCCTGACCGCCTCCATGGTCGCCAACAAGGGCTTCGAGCAGCTCAGCCTGTACAACGCCTCCAAGGCGGCCGTGCGCTCGTTCGCCCGGTCCTGGGCCAACGATCTCAAGGCGCGCCGCATCCGGGTCAATGCGCTCAGCCCCGGCTACACGCGCACCCCCATCATGGAAAACGGCCTGAAGTGGGATGAGGCGCGCATCGCGGCCTTCGAGGAGCAGGCGAAGGAGGCCGTGCCGCTGGGTTACGTGGCCCGGCCGGAAGAGATCGCCACGGCCGCGCTTTTCCTGGCCTCGGCGGATGCGGGATACGTCAACGGCGTGGAACTCACCGTCGACGGCGGCCTGACGCAGATCTAGGTGCCGTTTCCTTCGGATTGCACCGACGGCCTAGCCGGCCGGCGGCCAGGCCCGGCGCAGGATGTGCCGTCCCACGGCCGATCCGGCCAGGGTGCCGTGGACCCGCCCGCCTTCGGCGTCGCAGCGGCTGGCGATGAAGGCATGGGCGACGGCCTCGGGGGCGTGCTGCAGCATCAGGCAGCCCTGGGCGGCGAGCACGAGTTTCTGGGCGATGCGCCGGCCCGAGGCTTCGCGCTCGGCGGGCGGCAGGCTCAGGTCGTGGCGCAGCCCGTGGCCCAGCGCCTCCAGCCCCGGGTGCCCGCGCGCGGCGGCCTGCAGTTCGTCCAGCAGCATGGGAAAGCCGTCCGGCGCGCGTTCGATCGCGCGCAGCACGTCCAGGCACATCACGTTGCCCGACCCCTCCCAGATGGAGTTGACCGGCGCCTCGCGGTACATGCGGGCCAGCGGGCCGGTCTCCACATAGCCGTTGCCGCCCCAGACCTCCATGCACTCACCGGTGAAGGCCAGGCTGCGCTTGCAGATCCAGAACTTGGCCGCCGGGGTGACGACACGGCGCCAGGCGCGTTGCAGCGGGTCCTCCGGCAGGTCGGAGGCCGCGGCCAGGCGCAGCATCAACAGCGTGGCCGCCTCGCTCTCCAGAGCCAGATCGCACAGCACGTTGTGCATCAGGGGCTGCTCCAGGAGCCGCCTGCCGAAGGCGTGGCGATGCGTCGCATGGTGCGCCGCCTGCACGAAGCACTGGCGCATCAGGCCGGCGCTGCCGATGACACAATCGAGCCGGGTGTGGTTGGCCATCTCGATGATGGTCGGCACGCCGCGGCCCTCGTCGCCGATCATCACGCCCTCGGCGTCGTGGAACTCGACTTCGCTGCTCGCATTGGAGCGGTTGCCCAGCTTGTCCTTGAGGCGTTGCACCAGCACGGCGTTCTTGCTGCCGTCGGCGCGCCAACGCGGCATCCAGAAGCAGGAGAGGCCGGCCTCGGTGCGTGCCAGGACCAGGTGGGCATCGCACATCGGTGCCGAGAGGAACCATTTGTGCCCGGTGATCGCGTACATCGCGCCGCGTCCGCCGCCGCCCAGCGGCCGTGCCGAGCTCGTGTTGCTGCGTACATCGGAGCCGCCTTGTTTCTCGGTCATGCCCATGCCGACCAGAATGGACTTCTTCTGGTCCAGGGGCAGGTCGCGCGGGTCGTGTTCGCGCGCGTACAGCTTGCGGCGCAGCCCTGCAAACAGCACCGGCTCGCGCTGCAGCACCGGAATGGCGGCGAAAGTCATCGTGGTCGGACACAGGGAGCCCGATTCGACCTGGGACTGCATGAAGTACCCGACCGCCCGGGCGACATGCGCCCCGGGCCGCGGATGGATCCAGGGCAGGGCATGCAGGCTCTCGCAGCGCAGCATGCCGAGCAAGCTGTGCCAGCCCGGATGGAACTCGACCCGGTCGATGCGGTGCCCGAAGCGGTCGTGGGTCGACAGCTCGGGCGGGTGGCGGTTGACCAGGTCGCCCAGGGCCAGCACCTCGCGGGTACCGAGCTCGTCCCCGAAACGCATCAGCTCCGCCTCGTGCCAGCCGGCACGGCCACGGCGCAGCCCCTCGAGCAAGGCGGTGTCGTTGGCCAGCAGGTTGTAGCCGTGGAGTTCGGGCACCTGGTTGGTGACCTCATGGGTTTGCCATGGCATGGTGGGCTCCTCGGAAAAGAAACACGAGCGAGACACGCCCGGCCCTGCCGGTACATCGCGAGGATCCGATGCCTGCGCCTACCGGTCAAGCAGTTCCAAAACAACCCGCCTGTCAAGAGCGTTAACGGCAGGATGGATGTCCGCCATCCGGCCTTTTCTTCCGTCATCATGGCGGAGCTTTTCCGGTGGCTCGACAGGCCCGGGGCGCCGTCGAGCCGGCGCCGGGCCGTCGCGTCCCGCGCACGAAACCCGACACGTTCCAGCGATGAATCCCTTGCCCTTGCGCCTGCACCCCGGCGACGACCTGCGCCGCTCGCTCGAACAAGCCCTGCTGCGCCAGGGCGCCGGCGCCGCCTTCGTCATCACCGGCATCGGCAGCCTGGGCGAGGCGCGCCTGCGCCTGGCAGGGGCCGAGGAGGCGGCCGTGCTGCCGGGGCCGCTGGAGATCCTGTCGCTGGCCGGTACGGTGTCCTGCAACGGTTCGCACCTGCACATCAGCCTGGCCGATGCGGCAGGCCGGGTGCTGGGCGGGCATGCCGCCTACGGTTGCAGGGTGCGGACCACGGCCGAGCTGCTGCTGGGGGTGCTGCCGGCCTGGCATTTCGCCCGCGAGCCCGACCCGGGCACGGGATACGACGAATTGGCGATCCGGCAGCGCAGCTGATGCCGCCTGCGGCGGCATGGCCGGGCGCTTCCTCCTACACTCGGGCTGTCGTCATGTCGTTCCTGCCCAGGAGGTTCCCATGCGCGATGGATTGTTGAAAGACTTCACCCCGCTCGATCCCGGTCGGGTCGACACGGTCGATCCGCACGAGTTGCACTACTGGTACGACACCTTGCATTGCACGGTGGACGAACTCGAGGACGCGGTCATGCGGGTCGGCACCCATGTCAGTGCGGTGCGCGATCAGCTGGGCCCGAGGACCGGGACGCCGCCGGCGGCTCAGCGCCGCCGCGAGTAACGCTGGCGGAACTGCAGGGGCGTGCAGCCGGTCGTGCGCTGGAAGGCCCGGTAGAGGCTCGCCTCGCTGCCGAAGCCGAGCTGGTCGACCACGGTCTTGACCGGTTCGTCGGTGCGGGCCAGGCGTTCGCCGGCCTGCCTCAGCTTGATGCGCCGCAGCCATTCGCCGGCGGCCAGCCCGGTGCCGGCCTGCACCTGCCGGCACAAGGTGCGCACGGACAGGCCCAGGTGCCGGGCCGCCAGCTCCAGGGTGATGGAATCCGCCGGCGTGCGCTGCGCGAACACCATCAGGCGGCGCAGCTGCGGATCGGCCACCGAGATCAGCTCGACCGGCTGGAAGGCCGCCGGCCAGGCCTGCGGCCTGGGCAGCATCAGCACGTCCTCGACGTCGCGCAAGGCCTCGTCCGACAGCTGCCCGGCCAGGGCGGCGAGCATCAGGGGCAGGTAGCCGTTCGGCCCGGCGGCGGTGACCATGCCGGCGTCGCTCACCAGCGGTTCGTCGAAGCGCCAGCGGACCGCGGCGAAACGTGCCGTCAACAAGGGCTGAAGCCACCAGGCGGCGGTGGCCGACAGGCCGTTCAGGCGCCCCGCCTCGGCCAGCAGGGCCACGCCGGCGCAGTAGCTCCAGACCCGGGCCGATGCCGGCAGATCGCGCAGGCAGCGCAGCAGCGGGCGCTGCGCCCGCAAGGCCTCGGCCAGCGCGGACTCGGAGGCCGTCCACAGGCCCGGCACCAGCCAGGCGTCGCAGCCGGCCGAGGCCAGCGCGGCCTCGGGCTGCAGGGCCGGGCCTTGCCAGCTGTGCACCGCCCGGCCGTCCGCACTGACCCAGCTGAGCCGGAAGCAGCTGCGCCCGGCGCGCAGGTTGGCGGCGCGGACCATGTCCGCCGCGGCGAACAGGCCGGCCGGCATGCAGCCGTCGAACAGCACCAGGCCGAGATGCAGCGGCGCCGGCGCGGAGGCGGAGGAAGTGCGTGGCATGAAATGCAATGAATCAGTCGTTTCCTGACATTGTGGGGCCACGGCGCGCCTCGGACAATGCGCCCATCGACATCTTTACGAGAAGGTTTCCATGAAGATCACCCAGCTCCGCAACGCCACCATCGTTCTTGAATTCGTGTCCGCAGGCGAGCCGGTGGTGCTGCTGGTCGACCCCATGCTGGCGGACCAGGGGGCGTTGCCGCCGCTGAAGCTGCTGGTCGGCAAGCGCCGGCGCAATCCGCTGGTGGAGCTGCCGGCGTCGGCCGATGCCCTGCTCGGCCGAGTGACCCATACGCTGGTCACGCATTGCCAGCGCGGCCACTTCGACCACCTCGACCGGGCCGCCAAGCGCTTCCTGCGCGAGCGGCAGCTGCCGGTGCTGTGCATGCCTCGCGACAAGGACTACCTGGTCCGGCGCGGCCTGAAGGTGATGCCCCTGGGCGGCATGGAGCGGCAAGCCTTCTTCGGCGGGCACATCACGCCCATACGCTGCAGGCACGGGCGCGGCTGGGTCGGCCGCCTGATGGAGCACGGGGTCGGTTATTTCATCGAACTGCCCGGCGAGCCGACCCTCTACTTGGCGGGCGACACGGTGCTGTCGGACGAGGTGGCGCGCTGCCTGCGCGAGCTCGACCCCGAGGTCTCGGTGCTGCCGGCCGGCGGCGCCCGCATGGACCTGGGCAGCGAGATCCTGATGGATGCGGACGAGTTGTGCGAGGCCGGCCGCCTGACCACCGGCGTGGTGGTGGTGAATCATCTGGAGGCGCTGGACCACTGCCCGGTGAGCCGGGAACAGGTCCGGCAGGCGGCCGCGGCGGCCGGCCTGAGCCATCGTTTGCGCGTGCCGCTGGACGGCGAGGCCATGGAGTTCCGGGCGGGCGGCGATGCGGCCGCGCCGCGCCCGGACAGCTTGCGGGCGGCTGCCGTCCGTTGAGCCGGGAGGGTGCCACGAGGAGACGCCTGCGCGCTCTCGCGCAGGTGCACGAGGACCCTGTCAGGAAGCCTGGTTTCCTGCCCCGCGGCCGCGTCTCCGGGGCGGTCCGTCAGCTCCCGCAGACAGTGTCGCCAGCGGGAGGCGGGCGATGTCATCGATTCGTTACAGGGCCGATCAACACTGATGAAACGCGCATTGTGAAGGGCTTGTGGTCGGCCGTGAATACGTATTAACCAGGGCATGAAAACAGGCTGCGACGAGCCCGATGCGCATCATGTTGGGATCAGGTTGGCGATGCTAGCCTGAGGGCAGAAAGGGGGCAGGTATCGGATCGGATCCGATGTCTGCCCGGGATCGCCGCGGCACGGGTCGATCCTCGGGAGCTCCGCGGTCGATCGCGGACTTCCGACTGCCGGGCTTGTGGTTTGCGCCGCTGTCATGGCATCCTTTTCTGTGTCGACAAGAAGGCGTCCCCGGACGGGGCGCCAGTGAAGCCAGTGAACTCTCCCTATCGAGGCTCTTGTATGAAATCTCTCTCCCTCTCGCTCGTTCGTGCCACCGGCCTGGCCCTGGCCGCCTTGAGCATTGCCAATGCCAATGCCCAGGCCCAGACCCAGGCCACCCCGCCGGCCAAGCCCAACGTGGTGGTCGTCGCCACCGGCGGCACCATCGCGGGCGCGGGTGCCACGGCACTCAACAGCGCCACCTACCAGGCGGCCAAGGTGCCGGTCGACAAGCTCATCGCCGGCCTGCCCGAGCTCGCCAACGTGGCCAATGTGCGCGGCGAGCAGGCTTTCCAGATCGCCTCCGAGAGTTTCACCAACGAGAAGCTGCTGGCCCTGGGCAAGCAGATCTCGGCCTTGCTGAAGGACCCCAAGGTCGACGGCGTCGTGGTCACCCACGGCACCGACACCCTCGAGGAAACCTCGTTCTTCCTGAACCTGGTCATCCGCAGCGACAAGCCGATCGTGGTGGTCGGCTCCATGCGTCCGGGCACGGCCATGTCGGCCGACGGTGGCCTGAACCTGTACGACGCCGTGGTGCTGGCGGCTTCGCCGACCGCCCGCGGCAAGGGCGTCATGGTCTCCATGAACGACGACATCCTGTCGGGCCGCGACGCCTCCAAGCGCATCAACATCAAGACCAACGCCTTTTCCAGCCAGTGGGGTCCGCTGGGCATGGTGGTCGAAGGCAAGACCTACTGGTTCCGCAGCCTGGCCAAGCGCCACACCCTCAACTCCGAGTTCGACATCGATCGCATCAGTGCCCTGCCTGAAGTCCACATCGTCTACGGTTCGGGCAACATGAGCCCGGCGCTGTACGAAGGTGCCGTCAAGGCCGGCGCCAAGGCCATCATCCACGCCGGCACGGGCAATGGCTCGGTGGCCAACTACATGGTCGACTCGCTGAAGGCGATCCGTGCCTCGGGCGTGCACATCATCCGTTCCTCGCGTGTGGGCGACGGCTTCGTGCTGCGCAATTCCGAGCAGCCCGACGACAAGTACGACTGGGTCGTGGCCCATGACCTGAACCCGCAGAAGGCCAAGATCCTGGCCGCCGTGGCACTCACCACCACCAACAGCACGGCCGAACTGCAGCGCATCTTCTGGGAGTATTGATCCGCGGACGCCCGAGGCCGCCGTCGCCGCAGGCCCGGTCGTCCAGGGGTGGGAGCCGGGCTCCCGCTTCACCCAGCACAAGGGGCTTGCCGCAGGGCAGGCCCCTTTTTTTCAGTCCGCCACCCGGGCGGCGGGTTGAAGGGGGGGCGCGTCGTCCGACATGCCCAGGTCCACCCCGGCGCCCGGGTCTTCCTCGCCGGCCACCGACTCCTCGGCCGGCGCGGCACCCGCCGCGGGAGCCACCGGCGCCGAAGTCGCCGGCCGGGGCGCGGCAGGGGCGGCCGCGCGGGCCGGCTGGGCCGGCGCTTGCAGTGGCGAGCCCTCGGCGCGCGCCTGCATCACCACCAGGTGGACGAGGTGCAGCTTGCACACCGCCCGGACCGGCAGCACGAAGGGGTAGAGGTCGTTGTGCCCCATGCTGCGTGCGAGTTCGTTCATCATGCTGCTCATGCGCACCCAGGCATTCACGAAGGCGAGGAAGGCCGGGCCGCCCGGGTCCTCGGGACGGTACAGCGCCGAGGCCTCGAAGGGTTCGTAGTCCTGCTCGGCCGCATCGACATCGATGCCGTAGCCCAGGGCCGTGTCCATGGTGTCCATCATGTGCAGGTAGTGGGCCCAGGTCTCCGCCCAGTCTTCCCAGGGGTGGGCGCCGGCATAGGCGCTGACGTGGCGCAGCGCCCAGTCGGCCGGCGGGCCCTGTTCGTAGTTGCGCCGCAGGGCCTGTGCATAGTCTTGCCGCTCGTCGCCGAACACCTGCCGGAACGCCGCCAGCCACGCGCCGCCCGCGACCAGCCGGTCCCAGTAGTAGTGGCCGACCTCGTGCCTGAAATGGCCCAGCAGCGTGCGGTAGGGCTCGTGCATCTCGGCGCGTGTCTGCTCGCGCTTGGCATCGTCGGCTTCCTCGACGTCGAGCGTGATCACGCCGTCCTCGTGCCCGGTCATGACACGCGACGCGCCCGGGCTCAACAGGTCGAAGCACAGGCCGCGCGGATCCTCCAGGCGCGACTTCAGCGGCAGCCCGAGCAGCAGCAGGGACGAGACCAGCCGGCGCTTGGCCACCTCGACGCGGCGCCACCATTCGCGGTTGCGTGCCACGGACTGGTCGGGGATGGTGCGGTTCAGCCGGCAGGCGACACACAGCAGCGGCGCCGCGGGCGAGGCGCCGCCGGGGGGCGCGTCCACCAGCCAGTTGCAGCCGGCCGCCGAGTCGAAGTTGGCGCAGCGGCGGTACAGCGGCGCGCCGGGGCCGGTTTCCCCCACGGCGTGCCAGCTGCCCTCGACCGGCCCGGGTGCGAGGGGCAGCAGCCAGGAATGATGGGGCTCGTAGCCCAGCGGCGTCGCGCAGGCCAGGCACTGGCTGTTGCGGAAGAAGACCGGGCGTCCGCAGACACAGCGGTAGTTGCGCCCGACCGGGCCGCGGCCGGGGCCGGAGCGGTCCAGGCGCCGGGCCAGGGAGTCGAACAGGAATTCTCGGGGCGCAGTCATGGCAAGGGCTCGCAGGGGCAGGGCGCTGCCCGGAAGACGTGCGGTCCGGGGGGCCGCGGCGAGGGTGCCGGGTTCGGCGGCCCGGGCCTGCGCAGTGACAAGCAAGGCGCGTGCGCGTGACGGGGCGGGCATGCCCACGCAGGCAGGCGCCGGCGGCGCAACGTAAAGTTTTCCGGGCGAACGTAGATTCAGCCGTGCCGCCGAGCCGAGGTGCAACGCGGCGGGCGGCACCGCCGGGCCGTCTTCCACCCGGGTACGGTACTTGCCGCTCCAGCCTCGAGCCCGGGGGCGGCGTGCACCGCATGCCTCTCCCGCCAGGACTGCCCGCTGTCCCGCGCGGTGAGGCAGCCGCATCCAGCGTATCGAACAAGGCAGGGAACAGGGTGTTGAGCGATCAGGATATCTATCTGTTTGGCGAGGGCACCCACTCCAGGTTGTACGAGCAGCTGGGTTGCCATGTGTTGCAAGGCGAGCCTGGAGCCCGCTTCGCGGTATGGGCCCCGAACGCCGAGGCGGTGTCGGTGATCGGCGACTGGAACCAATGGCGGCCCGCCGCCGATCCCCTCGTCCCGCGGGCCGACGGCAGCGGCATCTGGGAGGGCAGGGTGTCCGAGGCGCGCCACGGCCATTCCTACAAGTACCGCATCCATTCCCGGCACAACCGGCATGTGGCCGACAAGGCGGACCCCTTCGCCCTGCATGCCGAGTTGCCGCCGGCCACCGCCTCGAAGGTGTGGGCGCTGTCGCCCGCCTGGGGCGATGGCGACTGGATGCGCTCCCGGGCCGCCCGCAACGCGCTGGATGCGCCGCTGAGCATCTACGAGGTGCATGCGGGTTCGTGGCGCCGCCGGGACGGCCGCTATCTCGGCTACCGCGAGCTGGCCCATGCGCTGGCCGGCTACGTGCGCGACATGGGCTTCACCCATGTGGAGCTAATGCCCGTCACCGAGCACCCGTTCTACGGCTCCTGGGGCTACCAGACCACCGGTTACTTCGCCCCCACCTCGCGCTATGGCTGCCCCGAGGACTTCATGTACTTCGTGGACCATCTGCATCGCCAGGGCATCGGAGTCATCCTCGACTGGGTGCCCTCGCATTTCCCGTCCGACGACCATGGGCTGCATTTCTTCGACGGCACCCACCTGTACGAGCACGCCGACCCGCGCCAGGGTTTCCATCCCGAGTGGAACAGCAGCATCTTCAACTACGGCCGCGGCGAGGTGCGCAGCTTCCTGTTGTCCTCGGCGCTGTTCTGGCTGGACAAATACCACCTCGATGGCCTGCGCGTCGACGCCGTGGCCTCGATGCTCTACCTCGACTATGCGCGCAAGCCGGGCGAGTGGGTGCCCAACGCGCGGGGCGGCAAGGAGAACCTCGAGGCGATCGAGTTCCTGCGCAAGCTGAACGAGGCCGTCTACCGCGAGTTTCCCGACACCGTGAGCATCGCCGAGGAGTCCACCGCCTGGCCGCAGGTGTCGCGCCCGACCAGCATGGGCGGGCTGGGTTTCGGCATGAAATGGAACATGGGCTGGATGCACGACAGCCTGTCGTTCATGAAGGAGAACCCGCTGCACCGCAAGCACCACCTGGGCAAGCTGACGTTCTCGCTGGTGTACGCCTTCAACGAGAACTTCGTCCTGCCCTTGTCGCACGACGAGGTGGTCTACGGCAAACGCTCGCTGCTGGGCAAGATGCCGGGCGATGCCTGGCAGCGCATGGCCAACCTGAGGGCACTCTACGGCTTCATGTGGACGCACCCGGGCAAGAAGCTCTTGTTCATGGGAGGCGAGTTGGCCCAGGAGCGCGAGTGGACCCACGAAGGCGAACTCGAATGGGGGCTCGCCGAGCTGCCTGCCCACCAGGGGGTGCAGCGCCTGCTGCGCGAGCTCAACCGCGTCTACCGCGAAGAGCCCGCCTTGCACCAGCTGGACTTCTCGGCCGAGGGCTTCGAGTGGATCGAGGGCCACGACACCCAGGCCACCGTCATCGTGTTCCTGCGCAAGCCGCGGCAGGGCGGTGCGCCGGCCCTGGTGGCCTGCAACCTCACGCCGGTGCCGCGCGAGCACTATCGCGTGGGCGTGCCGGCCGCCGGCCACTGGCAGGAGATCCTCAACACCGACGCGCGCGAGTTCGGCGGCTCGGGCTGGGGCAACCTCGGCGGGGTCGACACCACGCCGCAGGCCGCGCACGGGCACGCCCAATCGGTGGCGCTCACGCTGCCGCCGCTGTCCACCATCGTCCTGCGGCTGGATGCGCATGGCCAGGCCTGAGGCGCGCCCCGGGGGCGCCGAGCCCTGGCCCGGGGAAGGCCGCGAGCGCGCGCTCATCGATGCCGTGCTGCCCTGCGTGGATGCGGGCCGCTTCGCCGTCAAGCGGGTGGCGGGCGAGGCGGTCGAGGTGCGGGTCCACTGCTTCACCGATGGGCACGACGTGCCGCGGGTGCGGCTGTGCTGGTGGTCCGATGCCGTGCCCGGCGTGCACGAGCTCGAGATGCGGCACCTGGGCAACGACGAGTGGTCGGCGTGTTTCGTGCCGCCGCTGCCGGGCGGCTACCGCTACCAGGTGTGGGCCTGGGTCGACCATTTCCGCTCCTGGCGCGGCGAGCTGGCGCGCCGCGAGGAGGCCTCGGACATCCGCCTGGCCGCCCTGGTCGGCGCCGACCTGCTCGATGCCGCGGCCGGCCGCGCGCGGGGCGACGACCGGAAGCAGCTGAGGGGGCTGGCCCGGGGCCTGCGCAAGCAGGCCAAGGACGTCCGGCTCGACCCCGGGCAGCTCAAGGCCGAGGCCCTGGACCCGGCGCTGGCCGAGCTGGCGGATCGCCATCCCGACACCGCCCTGGCCAGCCGCTCGGCCGTCCTTCCCCTGCGCGCCGACCGCCCGCGCGCGCGCTTCAGCACCTGGTACGAGCTGTTCCCCCGCTCGGCCGCCGCCGAGCCGGGGCGCCACGGCAGCTTCAAGGACGTGCTGGCGCTGCTGCCCTATGTGGCGGAGCTGGGGTTCGACGTGCTGTACTTCCCGCCCATCCACCCCATCGGCCGCGAACGCCGCAAGGGCCCCGACAACGCCCTGCAGGCCGGTCCCGAGGACGTGGGCAGCCCGTGGGCGATCGGCGCCGCCGAGGGCGGGCACAAGGACATCCTGCCGGCGCTCGGCACGCCGGAGGACTTCCGCACGCTGCTCGAGCGGGCCCGCGAGCTGGGCATAGAGATCGCGCTCGACATCGCCTTCCAGTGCGCGCCCGACCATCCCTACGTGGCGGCCCACCCGGCCTGGTTCCGCTGGCGTCCCGACGGCAGCGTGCAATACGCCGAGAACCCGCCCAAGAAATACCAGGACATCTACCCCTTCAACTTCGAGACCGAGGACTGGCAGGCCTTGTGGCTCGAGCTCAGGAGCGTGTTCGAGCACTGGATCGCCCAGGGCGTGAAGATCTTCCGGGTGGACAACCCGCACACCAAGGCCTTCCCGTTCTGGGAGTGGGCCATCGCGAGCCTGCAGCGCAGGCATCCGGAGGTGCTGTTCCTGGCCGAGGCCTTCACCCGGCCCAAGGTGATGCACCGGCTGGCCAAGCTGGGCTTCTCGCAGTCGTACACCTATTTCACCTGGCGCCATACCAAGCAGGAGCTGACCGCGTACTTCACCGAGCTGTCGCAGGGCCCGGGGCACGACTATTTCCGTCCCAACGCCTGGCCCAACACGCCGGACATCCTGAACGAACAACTGCACGGGGCCGGCCGGCCCATGTTCGCCATCCGCCTCGTGCTGGCCGCCACGCTGTCGGCCAACTACGGCATCTACGGCCCCGCGTTCGAGCTGCTCGAGAACGTGCCGCGTTCGAGCGGCAGCGAGGAATACCTGCATTCGGAGAAGTACCAGCTGCGTCACTGGGATCTGCGGCGGGCCGACAGCCTGGCGCCGCTGATCGCGCTGGTGAACCGCATCCGCCGCGAGAACCCGGCCCTGCAGACCCTGGAGCGGCTCGGCTTCTGCCCGGTCGACAACGAGCAGCTCATCGCCTATGTCAAGCACACGCCCGATGCCGCCAACCTCATCCTGACCGTGGTCAACCTCGACCCCCGCTACCCGCAGTCGGGCTGGGTCGACATCGACCTGGCGCGCTTCCTGCCGGAGCCGCCGGCCGACTACGAGGTGCACGACCTGCTCGGCGGGCAGCGTTTCAGCTGGCACGGGCGGCGCAACTACGTCCTGCTCGACCCGGCCCGGGCGCCCGCCCACGTGTTCCGCCTGAGGCTGGGCCCGCCCGTGCCCGACGAGCCGATGTTTCCCCCTCCTGCCGCTTGAGCTGACGCCACGATGAACGCACCCCACACCCCCGTTGTCCTGGCCGCCGCCGAAGACGCTGCCGCCCCGGTGCTCGACGATGCCGCCCTCTGGTACAAGGACGCCGTCATCTACCAGCTGAACGTGAAGGCCTTCTTCGATTCGAACGACGACGGCATGGGCGACTTCAAGGGCCTGGCCTCCAAGCTCGACTACGTGAAGGACCTGGGGGTCAACACCTTGTGGCTGATGCCGTTCTACCCGTCGCCGCTGCGCGACGACGGCTACGACATCGCGAGCTACGACGACGTCCATCCGCAGTACGGCAGCCTGGACGATTTCCGCCTCATGCTCGACGAGGCCCACCGGCGCGACCTGAAGGTGATCACCGAGCTGGTGATCAACCACACCTCGGACGCCCACCCCTGGTTCCAGGCGGCGCGCCGCGCCCCCGCCGGCTCGCCCGAGCGCGACTTCTACGTCTGGAGCGATACCGACACCAAGTATCGCGGCACGCGCATCATCTTCACCGATACCGAAAGCTCCAACTGGACCTGGGACCCGGTCGCCAAGGCCTACTTCTGGCACCGCTTCTTCAGCCACCAGCCCGACCTCAACTTCGACAACCCGAAGGTGCTGGAGGCGATCTTCCGTACCATGCGCTTCTGGCTCGACATGGGCGTCGACGGCTTCCGCCTCGATGCCATCCCCTACCTGGTCGAACGCGACGGCACGAGCAACGAGAACCTGCCCGAGACGCACGCGGTGATCAAGCAGCTGCGCGCCGCCATCGACGCCAACTACAAAAACCGCTTCCTGCTGGCCGAGGCCAACCAGTGGCCCGAGGACGTGCGCGATTATTTCGGCGAGGGCGACGAATGCCACGCGGCCTACCACTTCCCGCTGATGCCGCGCATCTACATGGCCATCGCCCAGGAAGACCGCTTCCCGGTGGTCGAGATCATGCAGCAGACGCCCGAGATCCCCGAAAGCTGCCAGTGGGCGATCTTCCTGCGCAACCATGACGAGCTCACGCTGGAGATGGTCACCAGCAAGGAGCGCGACTACATGTACACCACCTATGCGGCCGACCCGCGCGCGCGCATCAACCTGGGCATCCGGCGCCGGCTCGCGCCGCTGATGGAAAACAACATCGACACCATCAAGCTGATGAACAGCCTGCTGCTGTCGATGCGCGGCTCGCCCATCATCTACTACGGCGACGAGCTCGGCATGGGCGACAACGTCTTCATCGGCGACCGCAACGGCGTGCGCACCCCCATGCAGTGGAGCCCCGACCGCAACGCCGGCTTCTCGCGCGCCGACCCGCAGCGCCTGTACCTGCCGCCCATCATGGATGCCGTCTACGGCTACCAGGCGGTGAACGTCGAGTCGCAGATGCGCGACCCGTCCTCGCTGCTGAACTGGATGCGCCGCATGCTGGCGGTGCGGCGCGGCAGCCAGGCCTTCGGGCGCGGCGGTCTGAGCTTCCTCAAGCCGGGCAACCGCAAGGTGCTGGCCTACCTGCGCGAGTACGGCGACACCGCCATCCTCTGCGTGGCCAACCTCAGCCGCTCGGCGCAGCCGGTCGAGCTCGACCTGTCGCGCTTCAGGACGCGGGTGCCGGTCGAATTGCTGGGACGCACCGCCTTCCCGCCGATCGGGGACTTGCCCTACCTGCTCACCATCCCGGCCCACGGCTTCTACTGGTTCCGGCTGGACACCGATGCCGAGGTGCCGAGCTGGCACGACAGCGGCCAGTCGATCGAGGAGCGGCCGGTGCTGGTCCTGTTCGACGGCTGGCTCAGCCTGTTCCGCGACCACGTCGTGCCCTGGCGCATCGGCCTGGCGGTCAAGACGCGGGCGCAGTTCGAGACCGACACCTTGCCGCGCTACATCGAGACGCAGCGCTGGTACGCCAGCAAGGGCAGCCCGATCGCCCGCGCCGGGCTGTCCGACCATGCGGTCTGGGCGCAAGGGGGCGAGAGCTGGTTGCTGGCGCTGGTGGACGTGGAGAGCGCCGGTGCCGAGGCCGCCACCTATTTCGTTCCGCTCGCCATGGCCTGGGAGGCGCGCGAGGAGGAGCGCATGCGTGGCCTGGCGGCCTCGGCGGTGGCTCGGGTGCGGCAACAGGCCGAGGTGGGCGTGATGGCCGACGGCTTTTCCGACGAGCTCTTCTGCCGGGCCCTGATGCGGGCGATCGGCGACGCCGAGACCCTGCCCACCGAGCAGGGGAGCATCCGCTTCGTGCCCACCTCCGCCTACGCCGAGCTCGGCGGGCCCGAACATCCGGAGCTGCCGGTCAGCCGTCCGCAGGCGCAGAGCAGCAACACCATCGTCACCTTCGGCGAGCGCCTGTTCCTGAAGGGCTACCGGCGCTTGCGTGCCGGCGTCAACCCGGAGTTCGAGATCGGCCGCTACCTGACCGAAGTGGTGAAGTTCCCGCACTGCGTGCCGGTGCTGGGGGTGGTGGAGTACGGGGGGCAAGGCGGCGCCCGGACGACCCTGGCCATCGTGCAGGCCTATGTGGCCAACCAGGGCGACGGCTGGACCTACACCACCGACTACCTGCGCCGCTTCCTCGAACTGCGCCGCAGCAGCACCGAGCCCGTGCTGCCCGATGCCCACGGTGCCTACCTGGCGCTGCTGCACACCCTGGGCACGCGCACGGCCGAGCTGCACCTGGCCTTCAGCCGCGTGACCGGGGACCCCGCCTTCGATCCCGAGCCGCTGGGCCCGGCCGACCTGGCCGGCTACCGGCTGAAGCTCAACACCGCCGCGACGGCCTCGCTGGCGGCGCTGGAGGAGCGGCTGCCTCATCTGCCGCCCGGCCTGCTCGACGAGGCCCGGCAACTGCTGTCGGCCGGCAGTCTCGTGCGGCGGCGCATCGAGGAGCTCACCGACTCGAACGAGCGCGCTTTCAAGACCCGCTTCCACGGCGACTTCCACCTGGCCCAGGTGCTGCTCGCCAAGAACGACTTCGTGATCATCGATTTCGAAGGTGAACCCGGCCATTCGTTCGAGGAGCGCCGCGCCAAGCAGTCGCCGCTGCGCGACGTGGCCGGCATGCTGCGCTCGTTCAGCTACGCGGCCATGTCGGCCCTGAACGACACGGTCGACACCGAGGAAGAACGTGCCTTGCTGGCCCCCCTGGCCGAGGACTGGGAGCGGCAGGCGCAGGCGGCCTTCCTGCAGGGCTACGCGGCCCGCGGCGCCGACACCGGCATCCGCCAACCGGTCCTGCCGGGACGCGGCCTGCTGGGCTTGTTCGAACTCGAAAAGGCCTTGTACGAGCTGCGCTATGAACTGAACAACCGGCCCGACTGGGTCTGCATTCCGCTTCGCGGCATTCTCGGCATCGTGGGTGCGGCCTGAGCACGCGCACCGATCCCGACCACAGGAGAATCTTGATGGAAAGAGTAGACGTCTTTTTCGAGCCGGTCCGGGCCTTCATGTTCCAGCTGGGCGCGGCCCTGCCGCGGCTCGGCATGGCCGTGCTGGTGCTGATTGCCGGCATCCTGCTGGCCAAGGCGGTGCGCTTCGCGATCCAGCGCGGCCTGCGGGCGATCAACTTCCACATCGTGACCCAGCGCTCCGGCATGGACAACTTCCTGCAGAAGGGCGGCACCGGGATCGATACCCTGGGCCTGTTCGGCCTGCTCGCCTATTGGCTGGTCATCCTGGCGGCGCTGGTGGTGGCCTTCAACGGCCTGGGCCTGACCAACGTCACCGAACTGATCGCCCGGGTGATGTGGTTCGTGCCGAAGGTGATCGTCGCGCTGCTGGTGCTGGCCTTCGGGACCTACTTCGCCCGTTTCATCGCCAACGCCGTGCAGACCTACTGCCGCAATGCGGGCTATGGCGACGCCGACATGCTGGGCCGGCTCGCTCAGTACGCGATCATGGCGTTTGTCGTGATGATCGCCATCGACCAGGTCGAGATCGGGGGAGCCATCGTCAGGCAATCCTTTCTCATCCTGCTCGGCGGCATCGTCTCCGCCTTGGCCCTGGCCTTCGGTCTCGGCGGGCGTGAATGGGCTGCGGCACGGCTCGAGCAATGGTGGCCCACGCCGCGGCGCGAGCCGCCCCCGACGGCGACGGTGTGGCCGGCCGAGGGGCGTTCGACCCGATCGCGGCCGCCGACCTGAGCGCGGAGCATCGGCCGAGGGAGAGTTTTCAGCCGGGCCCGCTCACGCGGCGGCGGCGTCCCGAGCGCTCAGCGGCATGAACGCGGCAAGTGATCGGCGGGAATGTCTTCGCTGCTGCACTTCCATGCCAGGGTCTTCCGATCCGTGAGCGAGGGTGTGAACAACAGCGCCTTGCCGTCGGCGAGGAACACGCTCAACACGCCGTTTTCCTGATTGATCGTCATCTTGGCGATGTTGCCTTCCCTCGGCGTTGAAGACAGGCCGGCGTCTTCCAGCGTGCGCGGGATTCGTCCATTCGTCATGTAGTGCTCCGAGATCGCCGCGGTGCTCTTCTGGGCGATGGGCATCACCGTGAGCAGCTGGGAGCGAACGGCATAGGCCTGATAGGCCGGCAGCGCCACGGCAGCCAGCATGCCGACGATGGCGACCATGACCATCACGGGCGCGAGGCCGGCACCGAGACCGATGCGCGGCACGAACAAGGCCAGCAGCACCGCCAGCGGATGGCGGCGCGGCTGCTCGACCGGTTTGCCCGCGGCCAGCGCGCGCACCGCGGCCATGCGCTTGACCAGCCAGGGATAGTCGCTGGTCAATTCGTGCAAGGACATCCAGAAGCCGCCGCTTTCACTGGCCTGCTGGATATAGCTTGACTTGCTCATGCTGCGCCAGCGCTTGCCGCCCGCCGCCAGGGCGGCCAGCCCGAACTGGGCGTTGTTGGCATCGTTGCAGGCGCGCAGGCCGTGGCGGTCGCAGGTGTACTCGCGGGCGCGGGAATAGGCCGCGCCGATCAGCGGCAGCACGGCGGCGGGGGCCAGCACCGGGCCCCAGTGGAGGTGCTTGCGCTTGAGATGGCCGACCTCGTGGCCGATGTAGAAGTTCAGGGCGTCCGGGTTGTCGTCCAGTGCATCGACGATGTCCGAATACAGCACGATGAAGTTCTTGCCCAGGAAACGCGTGGCGAAGGCATTGAAGGCCCCGCCCATGTGCAGCAGATAGGCCTCGGGAACGGCCGTCAATTCCAGTTTGGCGCAGCAGGCCTGGATGCGCTCGTGCAGGTCGGGAAACTGGTTCTGCGAAATACGCACGCCAGTGCCCTTGAGGTAGGAGATCAGGGCGGATTGGGCAAAGCAGTAGAAGATGAAAAACCCCAGCAGGTACACCAGGGCACCGCCGACGGTCCCGATCAGGACGAGCAACCAGACGATGATGGAAATCACCAGCATTATCGAGAATAGTGTTTTTTCTTTGCGGTAAATCAGGTCCATTCGAATTCCCCAGGAATGTTCTTTTTTTGTAAGAAATGCACAAACTTTTATTGTAGGGGTTGGGCCGGGAGAATTGAGTTGGAAACTGTGCATGTTTCCACCGACTGAAACTGCTGGTGGCCGACCAGAATGGTCGCCGAATCTGCCTGGGACGAGGGCCGTGGGCTTTTCGCAGCCGGGTCCGACCGCAAAGGAATGTGATGCAAAACCTCCCTCATGAAGACCAGCCTGCAGGGTCGCGTGCGACACGGCCTTCGCCGTTGGGGGCTGCCACCCCTCCTCACGCCGGCCCGGCGCGGGGAGCAGGGCAGGCGTGCTCCGGCACGGTGCCGCAGGACAACGAAGTCCCGGCGGCGCGACCGCACTACGGAGGCAGCGTGGATGAACAGCAAGCCCTGATCGAACGCTGCACGGAGGAGTCGCTGCGGCTGCTCGAAGCCAACCTCAGCGCGGGTGGCATCCTGGCCGCCAGCCGCACCGACGCGGCCGAAGCGCGCAGCTACACCCGGATCTTCGGCCGCGACGCGGCCATCTGCGTGCTGGCCATGGCCGGCAGCGGCGTGGCTGCGCTGGAGCAGGGCGCGGTCGACAGCCTCGATTCCCTGGCCGCGATGCAGGCGCGCAACGGGCAGATTCCCAAGTATGTGGATGCGCAGGGCCGGGAGGCCGATTTCTGGTACCTGGGCTGCATCGACGCCAGCCTGTGGTGGCTGATCGCGGTGGACCACGTGCGACGCCACGGCCGCTTGCCCGGCATGGCGCAGCGTTGGCAGCCGCAGGTCGAACGCGCGCTGAACTGGCTGCTGGCCCAGGAACATCCCCATTTCCACCTGCTGCAGCAGAACGAGGCGAGCGACTGGGCCGACATCATGCCGCGCTCGGGTTTCGTGCTGTACACCAATGCGCTGTGGTACCGGGTGAAGCAGCTGTACGCGCTGCCGGGCCTGGAGGCCACCCACCTGCATTTCAACCAGGTGTTCCACCCCTTCCGGCGCGAGCTGCCCGACTACCGCCGCAGCCGGCTGATGGGCCACTATGCGCGCCGCGGACAGCGTTATCCCGGGCTCTACCTGAGTTTCGTCAACCTGTCGGTGTCGGGCGACGAGGGCGACGTGTTCGGCAATGTGCTGGCGGTCCTGTTCGGGCTGGCCGGCGACTCCATGGCGGAGGAGATCATCCAGACGCTGCTGGGCGCCCAGGTCGCCCATCCGTATCCGGCACGTGCGGTGACCACGCCGATCACCTCCGAACATTCGCTGTGGCGCGCCTACATGGGCCGCCATCGGCAGAACCACCCGCACCAGTACCACAACGGCGGCATCTGGCCCTTCATCGGCGGCTTCTGGGTGCTGGCGCTGGCGATGCGCGGCAAGAAGGCGCTGGCGCAGCAGGAGCTGGGCAAGCTCGCCCTGGTGAACAGCCTCGACGACTGGCGTTTCACCGAGTGGTTCCATGGCCGCACGCTCGTGGCCATGGGTATGGCGGGACAGAGCTGGAACGCCGCCGCCTACCTGATGGCCAAGCGGGCGCTCGATACCGGCCGGGCAAGGGGCTGACCGGGGCCCACCTCTGTTTGACGTGGACGATATGCGTATGTACATTACATGCGCATGAGCATCTCTTGCGAGCGCGCCGTGTCGACTTCCATGGAACTCACCAACTTCCACCTCGGGAAAGCCCAGAAGCAGGCCCTGCGCCTGCGTGCCAAGGCCCGGGGCTCGAATGTGGCCGAGGAGTTGCGCAGCGCTGTCGACGCCTATCTGTCGGGAGGCGTGGCACCCGAGCAGCTGGAGCTGCTCGATGCGGCCACGCGCCAGGCACAGGCCGCGATCGACGAGATGAACAGCCTGCTGGCGGCCACCAACCGTCGGGCCGAGGCAGTGTTCGCGGAACTCGAGGCCTTGCGCGCGCAGCACGCCGCCACGGCCCGATGAGCACCATCGCCGAGATCCTCGACCGCTTGTCCGGCGTGGCCGTGCTGCGCGAGCGCGTGGCCGAAACCAGCCGCAACGTGGACAAGTCCTTGAACTGGCTGCTGGACCATGAAAAGCGCCTGATCCGCCTCGAGTCCGCGGCGATGGCGAGACCGGCCGTGGAGCCGGCACCGGCACCGCGTCTGCCGCGCCCGCTGCGCGGCAGGTGATTCAGCTGCACAGCGCCTGCATGGCCGGCGGTATTTCGGCCGGTAGCTCGCGCGCCAGATAACCCAGGGTGCCGTAGCGCGAGGCGAGGCGCTCGCCCGCCAGCGCATGCAGCCGCACGCCCCACAGCGCCGCGTCGAGCGGGGGCGCCCCGCGCGCGGCGAGCCCGCCGATCAGGCCGGCCAGCGTATCGCCCGACCCCGAGGTGGCCAGCCCGACCCGGCCTTCGTCGTGATGCCAGACCGGCTCGCCCGGCCGGGCGACCACCGTCAGCGCGCCCTTGAGCACCACGCAGGCGTTCCATTGCGCGGCGGCCTGTTCGGCCACGGCGGAGGGATCGGCCGCGATGTTGTCCTTGGCCAGGCCGCTCAGGTGCGCCATTTCGCCGGCATGGGGCGTGATGACCAGCCCGGGCGCGCGCAGCTCGCCGGCGAGCACCGCCGACATGGCGTAGGCGTCCAGCACGAGCGTGCAATGCCCGAGGGCGGGCATCAGGCGCTGCACCAGATCGACGCAGGCGTTCTCGTCCATCATGCCGGGGCCGATCACCACCGCATCCACACCCGCCGCGACCGGCCGCAGCTGCTCCGCCGCGTCGCCATGCACGCCGCCATCGGCCAGCTCGGGCAGGGCCAGGACCCGCGCCTCGGGCATGGCGATGGCCAGCGGCGCGGCCATGCTGGCACCGGTGGCGAGGACGAGCTTGCCCGCGCCGGCGCGCAGCGCGGCGGTACCGGCCAGCAGGGCGGCGCCGGGGATCTCGCGGCTGCCGGCGACCACCAGCACGCGTCCGCGTGTTTCCTTGTCCCCGTCGTGGCCGGGTTGGGGCAGGGGACGCGAGCGCAAGGCCTCGTCGTCCAGGCGTCGTGGCGTTCGTGCCATGGGCTCAGGGCTTGGGACCGGCCGGCTGGTCCGGCGCCGCCGTCACCGGCGTGTGGGCGTCGAGCAGCGGGGCGAGGAAGTTCACCAGCTCGAGCTGGAGGACGTCGCGCCCGCCGGCCCGGCCGGCACGGTAGGACGTGACGGCGCAGTTGGGCACGTCGCCCTGCCGGTCGATGGCGAGGATCCCGGCTTCGTCCATCTGCTCGACCAGGTAGCGCATGCAGTTCACGATCACCTGGTGGGCGACCACCAGCACCCGCGCACCGTGGTATTCGCGGGCCACCATCTCGAGCAGGCTGCGCAGGCGCAGGATCACGTCGCACCAGCTTTCTCCCCCCGGCGGCCTGAAATAAAACTTGCCCACGTGTTGCCGCTGCTCGTGCAGCTCCGGGTGCCTTTGCTGGATGCCCCTGCGTGTCAGGCGGTCGAGGATGCCGAACTCCTTTTCCCGCAGGCGTTCGTCGACGCGCCACTGCAACCCGGCCTGGCCTAGATGCTCGCGCACCAGCGCAGCGGTCTGCTGGGCGCGGAGATAGGGCGACGCGAGCAGTACCTGCGGCCGCTGTCCCGGCGCCAGCCGGGCGAACCAGCGGCCCAGCGCCACCGATTG
The DNA here is from genome assembly GCA_966211755.1 of uncultured Rhizobacter sp. Classification (GTDB taxonomy): domain Bacteria; phylum Pseudomonadota; class Gammaproteobacteria; order Burkholderiales; family Burkholderiaceae_C; genus Rhizobacter. The sequence continues at coordinate 98,911 of CBIHOH010000002.1, forward strand.
CGCGTGGCCGAGTTCGGACAGGGGCACGTCGATGTCGCGCTCGGCGATGTCGATGACGTCCAGGCCCTGCGCCTCGGCCTGGTCACGGGCGACGTTGCCGGCGCTCTGGCCGTGGCGGACGACCCAGAGCGTGGAGGGCCATGCGAGATCCATGAGTCGGGTCCTTCCAGGCGGGGAATCGGCCGTTGGCCGCTTGCTGCCGGGGCAGGCAAGCGCGATGCCCGGCCGCATCGCCGGGGAGCGGTCCGCCCGGTGGCGGACCGGCTGCGCTGCCTCGGCATCCGTTCCTGGAATGGCTTCGCGCGCGCTCTACGGCGTGTGGATTTTTCTGCGCGGCGAAGGGGGTGGAGGCAAGGGCCCAAGGTATAAGCCCAGTTGATCATTTGAAGGAATATCCGCCATGAAATCACCGGCTACCGGTTCGTTCGAAGTCAAGCTCCAGCCCGAGTCCTTGAGCGATGTGGCGCAGTCCTGCGGCCTGGGCCGCATGTCCCTCGACAAACAATTCCGTGGCGACCTGGAGGCCCTCAGCCAAGGCGAAATGTTGTCCTTCCGCAGTGCCGTCCAGGGATCGGCAGGCTATGTGGCCATGGAAACCGTGCGTGGCAGCCTGCACGGGCGCCAGGGCAGTTTCGTCTTGCAGCACAGCTCGAAGATGACGCGCGGGGTTCCCGAGCAGTCCATCCAGGTGGTACCCGATTCGGGGACCGATGCGCTGACCGGGCTGTCCGGGAGCATGGTCATCACCATCACGGAAGGGCGCCATTCGTATCGATTCGACTATGTCCTGGCCGGCGTCACGCAGTGACCGGCCTCCGGGCGGCAGGGGCGCGCCGCCGCGGATGACTCAGCGGCATCGCCCTGCGGGGCATGGGCGGCCCGGGGGCCGATGGCCTCTCGCACCGGTGCGGCGACGGCCGCTGTGCCTCCGCGCTGCACGGGCGCGCGGAAATGAGGGTAAAACACCTACCGAACCCTGCTGCCCGCAAGCCGCCGGCCGCGCATAATCCGAGCGAAGATTTCCCCCGGCCGGCCGTCGGCCGAAGAACTCGGATGCAAACGCGACGGTGAAATTTTCCAGGCATGTTCCAGGCTCGGCCAACGGGCCGCGCAACTCGTGGCGCGTCAAACGCATCCTGCCGGGCGTGGTGGTGGCTTGCCTCCTGCTGGCGGCTTTCCTGGTCCAGCGCGTGAACACCACCATGGACCGCATGCAGCGCCAGGAAACCATCAACCGCCAGCTCGGCCTGCTGGACGATCTGCTGCAGGACATGCTCAACGCCGAAACGGGGCAGCGCGGCTTCCTGCTGACGAACCGCATGGCCTACCTGGAGCCCTACCGGCTGGCCGTCGGTCGCCTGCGGGGCAACCTGGATCAGCTGAGGGCCTCCGGCTCGTCCGATACCGCCTCGCAGCACCGGCTGACGCGCCTGGACAAGCTCATCGAGCTGAAGCTGGGCGAGTTGGATTCCACCCTGCGGCTGTTGAACGAGGGCAAGGCGGCGCAGGCCCTGGAACTGCTGCACAGCGACCTGGGCAAGCTCTACATGGACGAGGCCCGGGTGGTGCTCGGCGAGATGTCGGCCGGCCTGATCGCCGAGCGCTCGATCCTCGCGGCGCAGATCGCGCGCTCGGCCGCGCATCTGCGCCTGCTGACGATCTTCGGTGCGGGCGCGCTGCTGGCGGCGGCCGCGCTGGCGGTATGGCTGCTGTGGCGCAGCCTGGACGTCAACGCCAAGCTGCTGCGGCGCCTGGAGGACGAGGCCACCCACGATCCGCTGACGGGGCTGCCCAACCGGCGCTACCTCAGCGAGTGGCTGACGCAGAACATGGCCGTGGCCGCCCGCGGCAACACGACCGTGGGGGTCTTCTTCATCGACCTCGACGGCTTCAAGGCGATCAACGACCGCTCGGGCCACGATGCCGGCGACCGTGTGCTGCAAGCCGTCGCCGGCAACATGCGCGGCATGCTGAGGCAGTCCGACTTCATTGCCCGGCTGGGGGGCGACGAGTTCGCGGTGATCACCATCGACCGGGTAGGGGATTCGAGCCTGGTGCGCCTGGGCGAACGCCTGATCGAGGGCATCTCCGCGCTCGACCTGCGGCCCGACGCTCCGCCGGGGGGACTGGGCGCCAGCGTGGGCATCGCCGTCTTTCCCAGCGACGGCGGCTCGGCCGAGCAATTGATCGACGCGGCCGACCGGGCCATGTACGCGGCCAAGCGTCGCGGCAAAGGGCAAGTCCGGCTGGCGAGCGAGCCATAAATCGCTAGGCTGCAGACATGAGGTGCCCCATCATCCGCATCTGTTTCAGTTCCCCGTGCAATGTGTCGATGACATCGAAGCCTGTTTCCCGGCTGCCTCCGGTCTGATCATGCCCTCCGTCCACCCGAACGCCTGCCCTCCGCGCCTGCTCCGTCGACTGTTCCTTTTGGCCGCCGTGCTGCTGGGGGCGGGCCTGGGTTCCGGTGCCCTGGCCGCGCCGCTCACGATCGCCGTGTCCAAGACACCCTTGTCCCTGCCCGTGTGGGTGGCCGACCAGGAAGGATTTTTTGCCGACGAAGGGCTGCAGGTGCGCACGGCCGAATGCGTGGGCGGCCACCGTTGCCTGGACCAGGTGCTCGCGGGCACGGCCGATGTCGCCACCGTCGGCGATGTCCCGATCATGTTCCGCGCCTTCGAGCGCAGCGACTTCGCCGTCGTGGCCACCATCGTCACCGGGAGCGATCTGAAGCTGATCGCCCGGACCAGCTCCGCCATCTCCACGCCGGCACGCCTGGCGGGCAAGCGCGTGGGGGTCACGGTGCGCACGGCCAGCCAGTACTTCCTCGATACCTACTTGCTGATGAACGGGGTCGACCCGAAAAAGGTCGAGGTGGTCGCCCTGCAGCCCGAGCAGATGGCGGAGGCGCTGCGCGGCGCCCAGGTCGACGCGGTCTCGGTCTGGGAGCCGTTCGGCTACGAGATCAGCAACCGCATGGACGGCGAGACGACCCGGCTGGGCCACGACGAGGGCTACCACCAGACCTTCAATCTCGTGGTCTCGCGGCGCCTGGCCCTGGCGAGCGGCTCCAGCCTGCCGGCGATGTTGCGCGCGATGGAAAAGGCGCAGCGCCTGATCCGAAGCGATCCGGAACGTGCCAAGGCCATCCTGGCGACCCGGCTCGGCAGCTCGCCGCGTTTCGTGGCCTGGATCTGGCCGGCTTTCCAGTACCGGCTGTCACTCGACGCCGGCCTGCTGCGCACGCTCGAGAGCGAAGCCCGCTGGGCGCTGCGCGAGCAACACATCCGCGCCGAGCGCATCCCCGAGTTTCGCGCCTTGATCCACGACGCGCCGCTGCGTGCGGTCCACCCCGCGGCCGTCGGGCTGGACCGCTGAACCCATGCGCATCCGCACCCAGCTCCTCGGTACAGCCCTGCTGGCCGGCTGCGTGGCGGTGGGGGCCGGGATCTCGGTATGGCAGAGCCTGCGCGACACCGAGGCGGCCGAGAACGAGCAGTCCCGGGCCACCGCGACCGCGCGCGAGGTCGCCAAGCTGCTCGTCGTCACCCAGGAATACGCCTTCCGTCCCGACGCCGGCACCGACAAGCGATGGCGCGCCAGCCACCAGTCGCTGGTGCTCACGATGGGCTTTTCGGGATCGCCGGACGAGGCAGACGGCGGGGACGCCTCGCTGGACGGCCTGCGCAGTTCGGCGCATCGGCTGCCCGTCACCTTCGGAAGGCTGGGGGCCTCGGTCGACGACGGCACGCCGCTCGCGGCACGGCGCCGCGCCTTCTTGTTCGACCAGCTGTTGACCGACACCCAGCTGGTCGCCGACAGCGCCTACCGCTGGTCGCGCGACGCCGCCGAGCGGCACGGCGCGGCGGCCCGAAGCTTCGAGCGCAAGGCGCTGGTCGCGCTCGCGCTGGTGCTGCTCACCCTGGTGGGCCAGGTGGTGTTCGTGTTCAGGCGCGTGCTGCAGCCGCTGCGCGCCCTCGAACGGGCGACCGTCGCCATCGAACGCGGCGATCTCAATGTCGCGCTCAACAGCGACTCGGCCGACGAGGTGGGCCACCTGGCTCGCCGCTTCGACGAGATGACCCTGGCGCTGAAGGACCGCTCGGAGGAGCTCAACCAGGAGATCGAGCTGCGCCGCAAGTCCGAGAAGCGCATGCGCACCGTCGCCGACAGTCTGCCGGTGCTGGTCGCCTATGTCGACAAGCACCAGATGTACCGCTTCGCCAACGCGCACTTCCGCAGCCTGCTCGGCATCGACCCGGCCGCCTTGCTGGGCCAGTCTATACGCCAGCACGTGGGCGACCTGATGTATGCCCGGCTTCGTCCGCACATCTGCGCCGCCCTGGCGGGCGAGACCGTGCATTTCGACGTCGAGGAAGAGGTCGACGGCGGCAGCCGCCACTCGGTCGTCGACTACATCCCCGACCTGGGCGAGGACGGCAAGGTGGAAGGGTTCTACATGCTGGTGGTCGACATCACCGAGCGCAAGCGGATCGAGATGCGCCAGGCCCTGGACGAAGAGCGCGTGCGCAGCATCCTGACCCATGCGCCCGATGCCTTCATCGGCCTGGACGAAGCGGGGCGCATCGCCGAGTGGAACGAGCAGGCCCAGCTGACCTTCGGCTGGACCCGCGAGGAGGTGCTGGGGCGTGGCCTGGTGGAGCTTGTCGTGCCGGAGCCGGCGCGCGCGGAATACGAGGCCGGCATCGAACAATTGCTGCGCAGCGGCCATTCCACGCTGTTCGCACGCCGCTGCGAGCTGACGGCCTTGCACCGCGACGGGCGCGAGGTCCCGGTCGAACTGTCGATGTCGGTCCAGCGGCATGGCGAGCGTTTCATCGCCAATGCCTTCCTGCACGACATCAGCGAACGCAGGAGCGCCGCCGAACGCATGGCCGCCAGCAGGAAGCGCTTGCGCGACATCACCGACAACATACCGGCGCTGATCGGGTATTTCGATGCCCGGGAGACCTGCCAGTTCCTGAATGAATCGGCCACCCGCCTGTTCGGCCTGGACAGTGCCGCGGCCATCGGGCAACCCATGGCGCTGGTGCTCGGCGAAAAAGGCTATGCCGGGTTCGCGGAGCACGTGCGGGAAGTGCTGGCCGGCAGGCGCGTGCGCTTCGACGGCGCGAGCGCCTACCACGGCCGCGAGGAACTGTCGTTCCAGGCGCATCTCATCCCGGACCTGGACGAAGGCGGCGAGGTGTGCGGCTTCTACGCCATGGCCTTCGACGTGACGGTGCTCAAGCACTCCGAGCGGATGCGCGCCGCCGGCGAGGCGCGGCTCAAGACCATCACCGACAACCTGCCGGTGCTGATCTCCTACATCGACCAGCAGGAGCGGCTTTGTTTCGCCAACGGCACCTACCGCGAGTGGATGGGCCTGGAGCCCGAGGCGATCATCGGCCGGCGCCTGCCGGAGTTGATCGGCCCGGTGCTGTATGCCCAGCGACGCGATGCCTTGCACCGCGCCCTGAGCGGCGAACGGGTCAGCTTCGAGATCGTCTCGGAGGCCCGCGGCGTGCGCCGCCACCTGAGCACCACCTACCTGCCCGATGTCGGCTCGGACGGTCGCGTCGCCGGCATCTATGCACTGAGCGCCGACATCACCGCGGCGAAGGAAGTCGAGCGGCAATTGAACGACATGGCGCGGGTTGACCTGCTCACCGGGCTGGCCAATGCCCGCCAGCTGCAGGAGCGGCTGGACCGGGCCTTCTCGCGGGCCCAGCGCAGCGCGAGGATGCTGGCCGTGTTCTTCATCACCGTGGGCGAGTTCGACGGGCTGCTCACCCACCTGGGCAGTCCGGTGGTGAATGCGCTGCTGCGCGAAGTGGCGCACCGCCTGCGGGTGAACGTGCGCCTGTCCGATACCGTGGCGCGGCTTGGCGAGGCCGAGTTCGTGCTGGTGGCCGAGGGGCTGCAGGAGGCCGGCGAGGCCGAGCTGATCCGCGACAAGGTGCACCAGGTCCTGCGTGCCCCGGTGCTGCTGGGCAGCCTGAGCCTGGAGCTGCGGGTGGACACCGGCGTGGCCGTGCACCGGCACGGCCTGCCCGAGGCGGGCCAGGCCGCGCTGCGCAGCGATACCATCGTCGGCGCGGCAAGGCGGGCCGCGCTGGAGGCGCGGACGGGCGAGCTGTCGTCGGGCGCGGATGTCGCCGGGCTTGCCCACTGAGACTGCGCCTTCGCTGGAGCGGTCCGTGCCTGGTGCCGCCGCGGCGGGGCACGGCGCTAAGGGGTCGAATCGGTCTGGTAGGCCTCGCAGGCCGGATCGGGCCCGCGGCCGGTGTCGACCACCTTGCCGTCGCGGTCGAGGCTGACCTGGAACCACTGGCAGAACGGGTTCTCGTAGCGATACGACCAGACGCGCTGGCCTTGCCAGCCGACCTGCCTCACCTCGGTCGGCCGCCCCAGGGTCCGCAGCAGGTCCTCGCGGCTGATGCCCAGGGGCAGCTGGTTGAAGTTCGACTCGTTCAGCACCTGCTCCCAGGAGACCAGGCGTCCGCCGGCGTCGAAGTCGAGCATGTAGGTCTGTTTGCCGGACGGCCCTCGGGCGAACTCCAGGCGGGTGCCCCCGTCGACCAGGGCATGGGTGCCGCTGCGAGGGCCCATCGCGCGTTCGGCCTCGGCGATCCCGGTGCCCGGCGCAAGACCGGCAGGCGAGTAGCCGGTGCAGGCGACCAGGGCGAGTGCGATCAAGGAAACGAGCCCGTTTCTGGCGACGGATACGAACGGATTCATGCAGTCCTCCTTGGCTGCAGGACAATCTGCAGAACAAACCACGAATTCTAGAAGTCGCTCCATCACCCTGCCCGGACCGGGCAGATATGGATCACACTGCAGATCCGTATCGAATGCCACCGCATCGCGTGTTGCCCCTGTCGTTTCCGTTTCCGGCCGTCTTGCGGCGGCTTCGTGCCGCGCTCCGCGCCCGCCCGTTGCGGAGCGCGGCGGTGGTCCTGGCGGCGCTGGCCGGCGCGACCTCGCTCAATGCCTGGCTCGATGCGCGTGTTTCGCTCACCGTGCTGGCGATGGTGTACCTGGTGGCGGTCGTGGCGGTGGCCTATCGAGGCTCGCCGCGGGCTTCGGCGCTGACCGCCTGCCTGGCGGCGCTGGCGCTGAACTTTTTCTTCGTGCCGCCTCGAGGGCAGCTGTCGGTGGAGGGTTCCGAGCACTTGCTGACGCTGGGCGCATTGCTCGGCGTGGCCCTGCTGGTCAGCAGTCTGGCGGCGCGGCTGCGGGCGGCCGCCTCGCAGGCCGAGCTGCGCGAGCAACGGGCGCAGGCGCTGCAGCGCCTGACGAGCCGCCTGGCCGGACTCCCGGACGAGCAGGCGATGGCCCGCGCCGGGCTGGCCGAACTGCGCGCGGCCTTCGGCGACGGCGTGGTGCTGGCCCTGCGCCTGGCCGATGGGCGGCTCGACCCGGTCGATGCCGGACGTCCGCTGTCCGAAGCCGGCGAGGAGGTCCGCGACGCCTTGCGTCACTGCGCAGCGCAGCGCCAGGCGGTGGGACAGGGGACGCCGCGCTGGAGCGAGATCGGTTTCGTCGCCATGCCGCTGGAGGCCGACGGCCAGTGCGTGGGCGCGCTGGCCGTCGAGTCCCCGCCGGCACAGCCGGGGCTGACGGAACACCTGCGTGCCATGGCGGGCTTGATCGCCGGTGCCGTGCTGCGCGCCCGCCAGGCCGAGGCCGCCGCCGCGGCGCTGCGGGAAGCCGATGCGCAACGGCTGCGCAACGCGCTGCTGGCTTCGGTGGCACATGACTTCCGCACGCCGCTGGCGTCCATCCTCGGGGCGGTGTCCTCGCTGCGCCAGCAGGACGCGCGCCTGACGCCGCAGGCCCGCGCGGAGCGCCTGGACCTGATCGAGGAGGAGGCGCGGCATCTCGCCGCGGTGACGGACAACACGCTGCAGTGGGTGCGCCTGGTCGCCGACGACCCAGTGCTGCACATGGACTGGGAATCGATCGAGGAAATCGTGGGCGCGGCGCTGGCACGGGTGCGGCGGCGCGATCCGGCACGCCGGGTGCACGCCGACGTGGCCGCCCAGCTGCCGCTGGTGAGGGCCGACGCCGTGCTGCTCGCGCAGTTGCTCGACAACCTGATCGACAATGCGCTCAAGTACGGCAGCGGGCCGGTGCTGATCCGCGCCCGCGCCTCGGCGCATCGTGTCCGGCTCGAGGTGCTCGACCGGGGCCCGGGTTTCGACGCCGCCGAGCTGCCGCAGCTGTTCGAGCGCTTTTTCCGGGGCGCGCGGGCGCAGGGCGTGCGCGGGGCCGGCCTGGGCCTGGCGGTGGGCCGGGCGATCGCGCGGGTCCATGGCGGGGTGCTGGCCGCCAGCCCGCGGCCCGGCGGCGGCAGCCGCCTGCGCCTGAGCCTGCCGCTCGCGAGCGCGCCGGGCGAGGAGGCCCAGCCATGAGCCTCAAGCTGCTGGTGGTCGAGGACGACCGGGAGATCCGCGGCCTGCTGCGCTCGGTGCTGAGCCTGGAAGGCTTCGAGGTGCGCAGCGCGGCCAGCCTGAGCGAAGCCTCGGCCCTGCTCAGGCACGATCCGCCGGCGGTGGTGGTGCTGGACCTCGGCCTGCCGGATGGGGACGGGGCGAGCCTGCTGAAGGAGTGCAGGGCGCTCGGCCATCTGCCGGTGATCGTCGTGTCGGCGCGGCAGGACGAAGCCCAGAAGGTCGCCTTGCTCGACGCCGGCGCCGACGACTACCTCGTCAAGCCCTTCGGCATGGGCGAGCTGCTGGCACGGCTGCGGGTTGCCCTGCGTCATCGCGGCACGACGCTGCCGGCCGCGCAGACGCAGTACGAGCTCGAGGCCTTGCGGGTCGACCTGGCTTTGCGCCGCGTCGAGCGCCACGGCTCGCCCGTCCACCTCACACCGACCGAATTCGACTTGCTGGCGCGCCTGGTGCGCAGCGCGGGCCGGGTGGTCACCCACCGCCAGCTGCTGGCCGACGTGTGGGGCGCCGAACACACCGAACACACCCATTACCTGCGCATCCACATGGGCAAGCTGCGCGCCAAGCTTGAGGACGCACCCGCCGAACCCCGGCACCTGCTGACCGAACCGGGCGTGGGCTACCGGCTGGCGACCGAATAAATCCTCCGGCAGCCGCCGGCGGCCACGGGCGCAGCGATGTTTATGCGCTCTTTATGCCCGCCGGGCTACAAACCGGGCATCCAAACAAAAGATCGTTCGCATGGACAAGAAGAACATCCGGCAGGGGCTGCCGGTGATGGTGCTGGGTGCGCTGGGCGTGGTCTACGGGGACATCGGGACCAGTCCGCTCTACACCATGAAAGAGGTGTTCGATCCGCAGCACGGCCTCGGCCTGTCGCCGCAGAACGTGGTCGGCGCGGTGTCGGTGGTGATCTGGGCCCTGATGTTCGTGGTCAGCCTGAAGTACGTGCTGCTGATCCTGCGCGCCGGCAACAACGGCGAAGGCGGCATCATGGCGCTGACCGCGCTCGCGGCCCGGGCCGCGGGCGGCACGCCGCGGCGCCGCACCGCCTTGTTGCTGACGGGGGTGCTGGGGGCGGCCCTGTTCTACGGCGACAGCGTCATCACGCCCGCCATCTCGGTGCTCGGCGCGATGGAGGGGCTGGAAGTCGTGGCCCCGTCGTCCAAGCCCTATGTGCTGCCGATCTCGGCGCTGGTGATCGTCGCGCTGTTCGCCTTCCAGCGTTTCGGCACGGCGACCGTGGGCAAGCTGTTCGGCCCGGTGATCGTGATCTGGTTCGCCGTGCTGGGCGTGACGGGCGCGCTGCAGATCGCGCAGATGCCGCACATCCTGTCGGCCCTGAACCCCCTGCGGGCGGTCGAGTTCCTGCAGGCGCGGGGATGGGGGCTGTTCGTCGTGATGGGGGCGACCGTGCTCGCGCTCACCGGGGCCGAGGCCTTGTATGCCGACATGGGGCACTTCGGCAAGCGGCCGATCCAACTCGCCTGGACCGGCCTGGTCCTGCCGTCGCTGGCGCTGCAGTACCTCGGCCAGGGCGCGCTGCTGCTGCGCGACGCCTCGGCGCTCGACAACCCGTTCTACCGCATGTTCCCGCAGGCCTGGCTCATCCCGGCGGTGCTGCTGGCGACGCTGGCCTCGGTGATAGCCTCCCAGGCGGTGATCTCGGGGGCGTATTCGATGACACGGCAGGCGATCCAGCTCGGCCTGCTGCCGCGCATGCAGGTCCTGCACACCTCGATGCGCGAAGCCGGGCAGATCTACCTGCCGGCCGTCAACTGGGTCTTGCTGGCTGCGGTGCTGGCGGCGGTGGTCGGATTCGGGTCGTCCTCGGCCCTGGCGTCCGCCTACGGCATCGCCGTCACCATCACCATGTTGATCACCACCGCGCTGACCTTCTTCGTGGTGCGCCATGCCTGGGGCTACCCGCTGCCGGTGGTCCTGGCCGCCACCGGCGTCTTCCTGGCCGTGGATGCGGTGCTGGTGGTCTCGTGCCTGCTGAAATTCTGGCAGGGCGGCTGGTTCCCGCTGGTGCTCGGAGCGGTGTTGTTCACGCTCATGGCGATCTGGCGCGGGGGCAGGGAACAGCTGCTGCGCTGCATCCGCAGCGAAGACCCGGAGCTGCTGCCTTTCGTCACGGCCCTGGCCGAGGACCAGAGCCTGCACCGCATCCCGCGCACCGCGGTCTATGCGGTGGCCCAGGCCGGCACCGTGCCGCAGGCCTTGTTGCACAACCTGAAGCACAACCAGGTGCTGCACGAGCGCAACCTGATCCTCACGGTCGTGTTCCACGAGCAGCCCTGGATCCCGTTCGACGAACGCGTGGAGGTGAGGCCGCTGGTGCCGGGGTTCTGGCAGGTCACGGTGCACTACGGCTTCAAGAACACGCCCGACGTGCCCAAGGCCCTGAGCCTGTGCAGGCAGAAGGGCCTGGACATCGACCAGTTCGAGCTCTCGTATTTCCTCAGCCGGGAGATCGTCGTGCCGTCCCCGGGTTCGGGCCTGCCGCATTGGGGCGAGGTCTTGTTCGCGGCGATGGCCCGCAATGCCGGCAGCGTGGTGAACTACTTCAGGTTGCCGCACAACTGCGTGATCGAGCTCGGCAGCCGGGTGCTGATCTGAGCCGGGCGGGGCGGGCCCCGCTTGGCGGCCGGGCGCCGGGTTCATTCATCCTCCTCGGCGGGGGCGTGCCCGCCCGCTCAGGGCATCCCGGCGAATGCGTCGGGCGCCGTGAAGCGCCGCAGCCAGCCGTTGGTGGTGTCCGTCGTCCAGCGCGTACCGCCGAAAGAGCCATGGTCGCGCACCTGCAAAGGCAGCAGCGCCTGGGCGATCGCTTCGTAGTTCGGCAGCCGTTCCTGCCGGTGGCGGTCGCCCAGTTCCGGCGCCTCGCCGGCTTGCAGGATCACGCCCCCCGGAAGGCGCTGGGCGCCGTAGGCCGCGGACTGCGCTGCGGCGACGGCATCCGGGTGCTTCGATTCCAGCCCCTGCCCGATGATGGTCAGCCAGCTCGGGCATTTGTACGCCTCCCTCATGTGCCTCACCGTCACGTCGAGGTCCTCGGCGTCGACACCCCAGTAGCGCCGCGCCCATGCGTACACCTGGTCGAAGGACGATTTTCCGAAAGGTCCGTTGGCCTGGGCCTGGAACTTGTAGCCGGCATATCCGCTGACGCAGCGGACGATCCCGAGAAGATCCTGCGTGAACTGCAGCAGCCGTGCCGCGGGCAGCGCCCAGTCGAATTCGAATCGATAGAAGCCGGCCCGTCCGGGTTCGGACGCCGGACGGTAGCCATGGAACATCATCAGCCAGGCGTCGGTGGGTCGCTTGTCGAAGAAGCCGTATCCCCATGTCCGCAAGCGGCGCAATTCGGGCAGTTCGACCTGCTCGAAGCGCCGGCGGGCCGCCGGCGTCCAGTCGTGCGGCAGTTCGCCCAGGGCGGTGGAGGCATAGCTGCGGAACGGGTCGCCCCAGGTCTGCAGGTACAGGTCGTAGACCGCGCGTGCCGTCTTCGGCCCGGGCGGCGTGTCGACGAACAACAAGAGGTGCTGTTTCAGTTCCGCCAGCGGGATGCCCAGCGCCGGGTCGGGGCTCGGGCTGAGCAAGGGGTTCGCGGGCATGGGCGTCAATCGTCCGGAAGTTTCGCCCGGTCCGCTTCCTCGGCTTCGAGCACATCCTTCTGGAAGCGGTGCTGCGACCACAGCAGGTCCTCGAAGTTCGCGTAGCTCGTCTCGTCCCCGCGCAGGCCGACCCACACGACCGCGGGCTCTCCCTCCGCGTCGATCGAGCGCCCGTCGAACGCGATGAACTCGGTGGTGTCGCCCGAGACGATCACGAACTTGTGCAGCGGATCGTATTCGTCCCATTCCTCTTCGTCCGCCGCGGCCGAATCGACGATGTCGCGCGCCGAACGCAGCGACATGCCCTCGAGCTGCATGTAGCCGGGGACGCCGTCGCTGATCCGCAGGAACCGGCGGAACGAAGGCGGCAAGGGAATCCCCGTGTGCGCGCAGTGGCGTTCCAGCCGCTCGAGGTCCTCGGCCGAGACCGGCGGCCGCAGCGTCGCGCCGGGCGGCGGCGAGGGGCGGTAGGCGGCGCTGCGGCGCTGGGCGTCGAGGGTCTCCTCCAGCATGGTCTTCATTTCCGCGTCGTTCACGTCCTTGCTCCTCAGGCTGTGCAATTGCAGGAACTCTGGGCCTTGACCCCGTCCGGGTGCTCTTGCGGATCGTGCTTGTCCATGGCCTTGCCGACCGTCGAGTTCACGTTCGAGTCGGCCCACTTGAGCGCGCCCGGCAGCGGGCCGCCCAGCCCCACGGGGTGCATGTGATCGGGGCTCATCGCATTGAGCTTGCTGCGCGGCATCGGTGTCGGGGCGCCCATGCCTTCGGGCGGATCGGCCGCCCACTTGTCGTGCTGGCACTTGCTGTGGAACTGCTTCGCCACGTCGTCATGGTCCTTGCCCTTTTCCTTCACCAGTGCGTCGAAGTTGTCGCTGAAGTTCTTGAGACTGTCAGTGTAGTTCTTGTAGGCCAGGTTCTGCGCCGTGATCTCGTCCGAGGACAGTCCGGAAAACTTGCTCGCCGGCTTGGATGGCGTGCGCTCGGGCTTGACCTTGGCATGCGGTGACTCGTTGTAGGCCTTGATCATGGCGCACAGCTGCTCGACCTCGCACGGCCCCCATTGGTGCTTGGTCTGCTTGCGCTTCTCGTCGCAGTCGACGTTCAGCTCCATCTGCTTGAGCGGGACCGGAGGCTGGTTGTTGCCCGGCACCGTTCCCGAGTTGTCGGGGCTTCCGCCGTTGTTGGTCATGGCGTCGCCGAGCAGCTGGATGTTCTGGCCCTCGGCCTTCACGTTCATCGAGCCCGGCGCGACGAACTTGGTCTTGCCCTGCGTCTTCGACGAAATGATGCCGCCGCCGGTGCCTTGGCTGGCCACGTCGGGCGAGGGCTGGCTCATGTAGAAGCTGCCCTTGATCGCGACTTTCCTGCCTTCGATCCTGACCGTCGCCGTCGCGTCGTCGAGCCGGTCCGCGGAGCGTCCCAGGTTGGGCAGCGGCGTCGGGATGAAGGGCGCCGGAGGCCCGGGCATCTTGCAGACATTGGGCAGCGTGGACGCGGCCATGTCGAGGCTGCCTTCGGTGACCGGCGTCTTGGGTGGATTGACGCCAACGCTCGTCATGGCGGCGTCCCGTCAGCCGCCGCCGAGGGCGAGCACGACGGCGCTGCGATGGCCGCCGTCGCCACCGGCCCAGAGCAAGGGCCGCGCGCCCTTTGCATAGCCGCGCAGTCCCGAGGCGACGGCCAGCGAAGCGAACAGCGGCCCGGACGCGGCGCCGGCATCGCCCCAGCAATTGGCCGGACACAGGTAGTCGTGGGCGTCGACGAACGCGCCCTGCGTGCGCAGCAGCGTGTAGGTCAGTTCTTCGCTGCGGTAGCGCTCGCCATTGATGTCGCAGTAGGTCGCGGTGATCGCCTCCAGCGGCAGGCGCAGCCTTTCGGTGGCGCCTGCCACGGCCGCGGTCAATCCCTCGCCTGTGCACAGCCGCAGGCTGGGCAGGGGATGCGGCTCGACCGCCGTGCACGCGGCAGCCACGCGCGCGAGCACGGGCAGCCCGTGGCGCCGCACGGCCTCGCCGCTCGCGAGCAGGCATGCGCCCGCAGCCTCTCCCGGCGGAAAGCCATTGCGGTTGCTGTCGCTCATCAGTCGCCCGCCCTGGTCGAGCCAGTCCAGGGTGTCGGCGTCATGGTAGGAGTCGACGCCGGCGGCGATGCCGAGCCCGGCCTGCCCGGCCGCGATCTGCTGCGCCACGCCTTGGATGGCCATCAGGCCGCTCGCGTGGCCTTGGTGGATGCGGTGGATCGATTGCGTCGTCGTGCCCAGCGCATGGGCTGCCGCACGCGCGCAGGCGTGCACCGCTTCGGCGGTCATGCCGGGGCGCGGCTCGGCCATGCCGATCCAGCAAGGCAGCGGCTGCACGTCGAGTGGCCGCTGCGCCTGCTCGGCCAGCTCCGCCAGGGCGCCCACCAGCAGTTGCACGAGCCGCTCTCCCAGGGCGACGCGGGGTCCGAGCAAGGCATCGTTCGCCAGCTGCATGGGCGAGCCGGTCTTGTCGACGAAGACCGGATGCAGCGTGATCGCCGAGATGCCGGCGCGCACCGCTGCCGCCGAAGAGGCGCTCTGCAGGCCGACAGGCGTGCGCGCGCCGACCGCGCACAGGTACACCTCGCGCCCGGGCGATTCATGCCACGAAGCCACGGGCGGCGTCGGCCTGCCTGTCATGCGGACCGGGCCATGGCCTTTTGCGTCACGACGGTGGCGTCCAGATCGTCGACGCGGTGGTTGCAGACGATCGAGCTCTGCCACGACATCACGACGCGCGACCGATCGGGTTGCAGCAGCACGGTGCAGAGCTGGCCCCGGTGCTCCTGGGTCTCACGGCCGAAATACGTGCGAAAGCACGGATGGATCCTCGGCAGCGTGAACGCGATCCTGCCGCCGGGCGACAGGTTGACGAGCTCGACCTCCTCGCCGCCGCGCAGGAACGGCGCCACCTGCTGGTCGAGCGGGGCGCAGTTGTTGTAGCGGCCGTCGAAGTCCTCCGCCCACAGCGGGAACCGGTCGCGCCGCCAGGCCTCGTCGTAGGTGCCGGCCAGCTGGCGCCGGGGCGACCAGCTGCATTCCACCGCGTTCAGGCCCGCGGGCGCGGGGCGGTCGCGCCAGGATTCGATCAGTTGGTGCGGGTATTCGATGTTGGGCAGCCGCCGGTCGACGCAATGTTCGGCGCTCACCGCACAGCCGACGCCCACCGGATTGCGGTCCTCGATGCGGTGCTTGGCTGCGTCGCCGGCCGAGAGATCCTGGCCGCCATAGGCGCGCTCGTAGTGGATCGGCATCGATTCGAACCAGTCGGGTGGCGTGGGCACCAGGCCGCGGACGAGGTGGCGATGCCAGTATCGGTCCCCGAAGACGCGCAGCCGCTTGTCCACCGGCCCGACCCTGAGGCCCACGTCGAGCACGCGCGCGCGATATCCCTTCGGTGCCCATGCACAGCCGTCGACGAGGACATCGGTGCCGGCCTTGACGCCGAACAGGTCCGATTCCTCGACCAGGCTGGTGCTGCCGGCAGCGCCGCGGTTGCGGCTGGTCACCGAGACCGGCATCTGCTCTTCGGCCAGCGACACGGAGCCGTCCGGCGAGATGTCGAACGTCGCCTTGACGACGACCATCCACAGCTTGTTGCCGTCCTTGTCCTGGCGCCAGGTCTTGTCCACCGCGTAGGGCGTGCGATTGTCGACCGTCCACATCCTGGTGTCTCCCGAGTGCCGCCGTCCACGCCCGAATCTAGGCGGGCGTCGAACGTCCGCCAACAGACGAAAGTCATTTGCCGGCGGCTTCGCCTCCGATCCGGCGATGCTCGGCGCAGCGTGGGGGCTCTGCCACCGCGCGCGTGCTTTGGTGCATCATGGCCGCCATGAGGTCCGAGGCGATCCCCGCCCCGGATGGTTCGCACCACGGAGTGATCGCGATGCCCGGTTTGCTGCCCCACGTCGACCCCGACGGTCTGCTCGAGTTCTCGGTGGTCTACACCGACCGTGCGCTCAACCACATGTCGCGCAGTTTCCAGGGGGTGATGCGCGACATCTCCGCTTCCCTCAAGCGGGTCTACGGCGCCAGGTCGGCCATCGTCGTGCCCGGCAGCGGCACCTTCGGCATGGAGGCGGTCGCCCGCCAGTTCGCCACCGGCCGGAAATGCCTGGTGCTGCGCAACGGCTGGTTCAGCTACCGCTGGTCGCAGATCTTCGACGCCGGCGGCATCCCCTCGGAGGCCATCGTCATGAAGGCGCGCCGCGTGGGCGAGGGCCCCCAGGCCCCGTTCGTGCCGGCCCCGATCGACGAGGTGGTGGCCCGCATCCATGAAGAGCGGCCCGAGCTGGTGTTCGCCCCGCACGTCGAGACCGCCTCCGGCATGATCCTGCCCGACACCTACCTGCGGGCCGTGGCCGAGGCGGTGCATGCGGTGGGGGGCTTGTTCGTGCTCGACTGCATCGCGTCGGGCACGATCTGGGTCGACATGGCCGCGCTCGGCGTCGACGTGCTGGTCAGTGCGCCGCAAAAGGGCTGGAGCGCCTCGCCGTGCTGCGCCCTGGTCATGCTCGGCGAGCAGGCGCGCCAGCGCATCGAACACACCACCAGCACGAGTTTCGCCTGCGACCTGCGCAAGTGGCTGCAGATCATGGAGACCTATGAAGCCGGCGGCCACGCCTACCACGCGACCCTGCCCACCGATGCGCTGACGCGCCTGCGCGACGCGATGCAGGAGACCGAGCTGCTGGGCCTGGCCAAGATGCGCGCCGCCCAGCAGATGCTGGGCGACAACGTGCGCAGCATGCTGGCGCGCAAGGGGCTCAGGAGCGTGGCCGCCGAAGGCTTCCAGGCGCCAGGCGTGGTGGTGAGCTACACCGACGACGCGGCGATCCAGAACGGCTCGAAGTTCCTCGGCCATGGCCTGCAGGTGGCCGCGGGCGTGCCGCTGCAGTGCGACGAGGGCAGCGACTTCAAGACCTTCCGCATCGGCTTGTTCGGGCTGGACAAGCTGCAGCATGTGGCGCGCACGGTGCAGCATCTCGACGACGCGCTGAACCAGCTGTTGTGAGGTCTCCGCGAGCGGAGCGGATTGCGTACGGGTTTACACCGAGCGGCGTCGGGAAGACGGCCCAAAACCGGTTTTGGGGGCCTTGAATCGGTCAAAAATGCAGGGTTTCCACCAGCGGGCTCGCGTTTCCCCGTATGCAGTTGTACCGAGCCGCTCCCTGTAGTCATGCGAGTTACCGACGGGCCTGCGTTGGCGAATGATTCGTTCCACGGGAAGTCAGGTTGCCGGCAGCCGGCCGCCACTCCCCAAGGCCCGTTCAGTACCAACCGCTTCGGCACAAGGAGTTCCCATGATTCGCTTCAGCACCACCTTCAGCACCCTCGCACTGGCCGCCATGACGACGCTGGCGACGGCGGCGGAACCTCTCAAGATCGGTGTCATCGGGCCCTTCACCGGGGGGTCTTCCTCGATGGGCGTCAGCATGCGCGACGGCGTGCGCCTGGCGGCCGAGGAGATCAACAAGGCCGGCGGCCTGCTGGGCCGGCAGATCGTGCTGGTCGAGCGCGACGACGAGGCGAAGAACGAACGCGGCGTGCAGGTGTCGCAGGAGCTGATCAACAAGGACCGCGTGGTGGCCGCCGTGGGCTACATCAACACCGGCGTGGCGCTCGCATCGCAGCGCTTCTACCAGGACGCCAAGATCCCGGTGCTCAACAACGTGGCCACCGGCTCGGTCATCACCCAGCAGTTCGCCGACCAGCCGGAGAACTACATCTTCCGCAACTCGGCGCACGACCGCATCCAGGCCCCGATGATCGTCGAGGAAGCCGTCGTCCGCCGCGGCTTCAAGAAGGTCGCCATCCTGGCCGACTCGACCAACTACGGCCAG
>CBIHOH010000003.1:0-115354 GCA_966211755.1 uncultured Rhizobacter sp.
CCAGCAGCAGCGTCGCCACCGTGATGCCGATCGCCAGCCGGGTGCCTATGTTCGAGTCCCGGATGCTACGAATCTTCTGCGCGATCGCCATGGCTGCCAATGTCGTTGGAATGCCTGAAAGTATCAGCATCGGGGATGGGACACTTGTATCGCGCATGACCGTTCAGATACTTTGCCTTGATCACCAACTAGGACTTTCCCGCAATCGATACGATCAACCCACAGTCGTGCGAAAAATCTCCAACATGGTGCATCGATAGGTTCAAATACACTCCGCCGAGACCTATAGTTGCTTTGTCGATGTGAAGGTCGGTATCGTTTCCAGGCCATCCGGAGAATGCAGGATCCGGGTGCGTCCGATACCCTCACGCACACGACCCACTGAGATCCGCCGGTCCTGCATACGGCGGTGAGTGAGTGCACGAGGAGCCTTCATGTCAGGAAGTCCCGCCCGCAAGCCGGAGTTGGAACGCGACTACCTTCGAGACCCCAGGTTGGGGTACGAGCCCGACGGATCATTCGGATTCATACGCTGCCTGCAGCACGGGGTTCCCACGCCGCTGGTGCGCTGGCACCACCACGACGAATACGAGCTGCACCTCATCGTGGCCACCCATGGCCGCGCCTTCGTGGGCGACTACATCGGTCATTTCGAGCCCGGCCACCTGGTGCTGACCGGCCCGCGGCTGCCGCACAACTGGGTCTCCAGCGACATCCCCCCCGAAGGCGTGCCGCTGCGCGACTTGGTGGTGCAATTCCCCGACGCTCCCCTGCGCCAGGCCGCCGAGCTGATTCCCGACCTGCGCTCCGCCCTGCCCCTGCTCGACCGGGCACGTCTGGGCATCGAGTTCTTCGGCATGAGCGGACGCGTACGCGAGGGTATCGAACGCATCCGCCAGTCGCAGGGCCTGCCCCGCTTCAGCGAGTTCCTGGCCGTGATGGGCGAGCTGGCCCGCTGCAGCGACTACCGGCTGCTCTCGAGCAGTCCGCTGGAAAGCACCGACAGCGAAGGCACGAGCGACAACATGAGCCGCACCATCGACTACATCATCGCGCACTCGAACGAACCGCTCAGCCTGGCCGAGCTGAGCCAGCGCGCCGGCATGTGCGAAAGCCAGTTCTCGCGCCAATTCCGCCGCATCACCGGCAACTCCCTGCCCGACTTCATCAACCGGTTGCGCATCGCCCGCGCCTGCCAGCTGCTGATGGAAACCGACCAGTACGTCGGCACCATCTGCTACGAGTCCGGCTTCAACAACGTCGCCAACTTCAACCGCCGCTTCCTCGAGGTCAAGGGCACGACGCCGAAGGAGTTCCGACGCCAGGCCAAGGCCCGCCTCACCGTCGCGGGCATGGTGTCGCCCGGTTGACGGCAGGGAACCGGGGCAGACGAGCATCGAACGATGCCTGGCTTGCGCACTGCGCCCAGGCTTCATCCACCGCCAACGCATGAGGGTATAGAAGCAACGCCGAATGCAACGGGTCCCGAAAATAAGTGCCAAACTTCCCAGGAGCCACCCGCTTGCATGCCGATCCGGCGAGACGCTGGTTCGAAGATCATCTAAGCTCCATGCATGCCCGACTTTCAGCCTGAACGTCCACAGCGCGCGGTATGCCGGCTTCTCGAGCCGTTGCTGCAGCAGCTGCTCGTTCATTCCGACGCACCGACCGCCCAGGTCTTCCTGTGCGACGACAGCGTCCCCGGCCTCTGGCTGGCCGCCGACATCGTCCGGCACCCGCAGGCGCCTGCGAGCTGCCGCAGCCATGCGCCGACGCAGGCAGCGCCTCCCCGCGCCCTCGACGCCATGCTCGGCGAGCTGCGGCGGGATCGCCGCAGCCTCAGCTGCTCGGGCGAGGCGGCCGCGTGCCTGGAGTCGATGTCCCGGCCGGGGCATGCTGCGCAGCAGCTGCTGTGCGTTCCGCTGATCCACGCCGACGAACTCATCGGCTTCATCTGTCTGCCCGAGACCGCGCAGACCGGGCAGCAGCTGGCCGCGATCGAACTGTGCGCCGCGCACACCCTGCTGGCGCTCGACGGCCTGCTGCTTCGCGCCCGAATGCAGTTCGAGGCGGAACGCCACCGCCGGGCCGAAGAGAACCTGGAAACCCAGCTGGTGCTGATGCGCGCGCTGATCGAGATCATTCCCGACCGGATCTTCGCCAAGGACACGGCCGGGCGTTTCATCTTCGGCAACATGGCCGTGGCCCGCATCATGGGGGCCAAGTCCCCGGCCGAGCTGCTCGGCAAGACCGACCATGACTTCTATCCCAAGGAACTCGCCGATGAATACTGGGCCCTGGAGAGCCGCCTGCTGGCGACCGGCGAACCGCTGGTGGGCGTGGAGGAGCCCGTCAACTACACCCTGACCGGCGAACGCGGCTGGACCCAGACCAGCAAGACCCCCCTGCTCGACGCGCAAGGTGTCTGCATCGGGCTGGTCGGCATCGGGCAGAACATCACCGCGCGCAAGCAGGCCGAGGCCGATCTCAGCGAGCGCACGGCCGCGCTCGAAGTCGCCAAGGAGCGTGCGGAGCAGGCGAACCGGGCCAAGAGCGAATTCCTGGCCACCATGAGCCACGAGATCCGCACCCCGATGAACGGCATCCTCGGCATGACCGAGCTCGCGCTCGGGACCGAGCTCACCGCCGAACAGCGCGAATACCTGGAGACGGTGCGCTTTTCGGCCGAATCCCTGCTCGGGCTGATCAACGACATTCTCGATTTCTCCAAGATCGAGGCCCGCAAGATGGACCTCGACCCGATCGACTTCGACCTGAACTATTCGCTGGGCGAAACCATGCGTTCGATGGCGCCGCGGGCCCATGCCAAGGGCCTCGAGCTGGCGTATCACGTCTCGCCCTGGGTGCCCTCGGCCCTGCACGGAGATCCGGCCCGCCTGCGCCAGATCATCGTGAACCTGGTGGGCAACGCGGTGAAGTTCACCGACACCGGTGAAGTCGTGCTCGACGTGGAGAAGGAGTCGGTCGAGGGCTCCCGGGTCTGGCTGCACTTCACCGTCACCGACACCGGCATCGGCATCCCGCCCGAGAAACAGGCGCTGGTGTTCGAGTCCTTCACCCAGGCCGACTCCTCCACCACACGCCGCTACGGCGGCACCGGCCTGGGCTTGTCGATCTCGTCGCAGCTCATCGCCCTGATGGGCGGGCGCATCTGGCTCGACAGCGAACCGGGCAAGGGCAGCCGGTTCCACTTCCTGCTGCCCTTCACCGCCCTGGCGGAGGTGCCCGGCCGGCCGCCGCCGCGCGAACTCAAGGACTTGCAGGGCGTGCAGGTCCTGGTCGTGGACGACAACGCCACCAACCGGCGCATCATCGACGAGATCCTCGTGCATTGGGGCATGGCGCCCACCGTGGTGGACGGCGGGCATACGGCGCTGCAGGCCATGGAGCGCGCCTACCAGGCCGGTTCGCCCTTCCCCCTGGTGCTGCTCGACTACCTCATGCCCGGCATGGACGGCTTCGAGGTGGTGAGCCGCATCAAGCAGCTGCCGCACCTGGCCGCCACGCCCATCATGATCCTCTCGTCCGTCGGCCACCGCGGCGACGGGGCGCGCTGCAAGGAACTGGGCGTCTCGTCCTACCTCTCCAAGCCGGTACGGCAATCGCTGCTGCTCGACGCCATCCTGGGCGTGCTCGCCAAGCCCGTCGGCGGCACGGCCCCGGCGCTCATCACCCGCCACTCGCTGCGCGAGTCGATGCGCCCTTCGCGCATCCTGGTCGCCGACGACAATGCGGTCAACCGC
The DNA here is from genome assembly GCA_966211755.1 of uncultured Rhizobacter sp. Lineage (GTDB taxonomy): Bacteria > Pseudomonadota > Gammaproteobacteria > Burkholderiales > Burkholderiaceae_C > Rhizobacter. Next base: position 3,765 of record CBIHOH010000003.1, read on the forward strand.
AGGCTGCTGGTGGTCACCCTCGAAAAGCACGGGCACAGCGTGAGGGCCGTGGACAACGGCCGCAAGGCCGTCCTGGCGATCCAGGAAGCCGACTTCGACATCGTGCTGATGGATGTGCAAATGCCCGAGATGGACGGTTTCGAGGCCACCGCCGCCATCCGAGACGGCGAAACCAGCGGCCATCGACGCCGGGTGCCCATCGTGGCCTTGACGGCACATGCCATGAAAGGCGACCGCGAAGCCTGCCTGGGCGCCGGCATGGACGCCTACCTGTCCAAGCCCATCAACACCCAGGAACTGCTCGCCCTCGTCGACCGACTGACTGACAACAGTCCCGAGTTGCCGCTCGAATCCGCCTTCGGCGCACTCAAGAGCGCCGAGTTCGACGAACACCGTCTGCTGGCCAAGCTGGACGGCGACCGCGAGTTGTTGAAGGAACTGGTGGACCTGTTCGTGTCCGAATCCCCCGCCATGCTGGCCGACATCCGGCACTGCCTGGCGGCGGGCGATGCGGCCGGCGTCCAACGCGCGGCGCATCTGCTGAAGGGTTCGGTGAGCAATTTCAGCGATGGCGCGGCCACTCGCTCGGCCCAGGCGCTGGAGCTGATGTCGCGCAATGGGGACGTCTCCGGAGGCTGGATCCAGCTGGCCGAACTCGAACACGCGATCGGCGTGCTGGAGCGCGAACTCCGCAAATCGGTGCAGGACGGCGGCCGATGCGAATCCTGATCGCCGACGACGACCGGGTCTCGCGCCGCATGCTGGAGAGCATCCTGACGCGCTATGGGCACGAGGTGGTCGCGGTGGCCGACGGGCTGGCGGCCCAGGCCGCCCTGCTGCAAGCCGACGGCCCGCGCCTGGCCATCCTCGACTGGATGATGCCGGGTGCCGACGGACTCGCGGTCTGCCGTGCCGTGCGCCAGATCGCCGAACCCTATGTCTACCTCATTCTGCTGACGAGCCGGGACCGCCGCGAAGACATGCTGGCCGGCCTGGATGCCGGGGCCGACGACTTCCTGACCAAACCCATGGACAGCATCGAGCTGCGCGCCCGCCTGCGTTCGGGCGCGCGGGTCCTCGAGTTGCAGGAAGGCCTGCTGCTCGCCCAGGAAGCGCTGCGCAGGCAGGCCAACTTCGACCACCTCACCGGCCTGTGGAACCGGCGCATGGTGCTGGACCGGCTGGGCCTCGAGCTGGAGCGGGCCCGGCGCGAGCAGCTGCCGGTGAATGTGCTCCTGGCCGACCTCGACCTGTTCAAGCAGGTGAACGACACCCACGGCCACGCGGCGGGCGACGAGGTGCTTGTCGAAGCCTCCCGCCGCATGCGCCAGGCGCTGGGCGAGCACGGCTTCATCGGCCGTTACGGGGGCGAGGAATTCCTGGCCGTGCTGCCCCGCTGCAGCGCGCAGGAGGCCCGCGAAGTGGCCGAGCGGATGCGCGCGGACATGGCGGCCCGGCCTGTCATGGCCTGCGGCGTGCCCTTGTCCGTCAGCCTGAGCATCGGGGTGGCCTCGATGGCTGGAGCCGAAGCGCACACGCTGATCCAGTCGGCCGACCTGGCGCTCTACCGGGCCAAGGCCCTGGGCCGCAACGGCGTGCAGGGGCCGGACCTGGGCTGAACGGCCGGCGGCGCGGTCCGCGAGACCACGCCGGCGGAGCGGTAGGCGGCGACCCGCCATCCGGTCCCGCCCCCTGCCGGCACCGCCCTAGAACAGCGGCGGAATCACGAAACCGCGCGACTCGATCTCTTGCTGCACGGTGTTCGTGCCCGAGGGAACATCGAGGTCGCTCGCGGTTCCCACGCCCTCGCCGGAGTCCAGGGTGTTGTTGGCGTCCAGGTCGAAGCTGGTCGTGGTCGAGGCGCAGCTGTTGGTCGGCGCATAGGCGATCTTGCTGGCGCCGCTGGCGATGCTGAAGCCGACGGCGCTGCCGGTATGGGTGGCCACCTGCGATTGGAAACTCGCCTGGGGCGTGTGGCTGTTCCCGGGACCGGCCCAGTTGCAGATCATGCCCGACAGCGCGCCGCTGCTGGTGGCGATATCGTCGCCGAAGCCGAAATAGCCCCCCAGGGTGCGGGTATCGGTGGCACTGTTGTAGTCGGCGGTAATGGCCAGCATGCGGCTCGCATTGTCCATCGGTCCGGCCTGCCAGGCGAACAGGAAATTCCCCGCCCCGGTGTCCTTGTCGATGGCGCTGGCGAAACGCGAGAAGTTGCCGCGCCAGCCGGTGGACACGCCCCGTGTATTGCCGCCGAGCTTGACGCTCGGGTCGAGCTCGCCTGCGGAGGTGAGCGAGGCCACGGCGGCGCCGTAGTTGGCGACCGTGGTGGCACTCGGGTGACCGCAATAGTTGCCGTTGCGGCTGCCGAATGCGATGGCGCTGCCATCGCGCGTGTAGGTCACGGTACTGACATTGGCCAGCTGGTACAGGCCGGTGCCGCTGTCCTTCGCATCCTCGCAACCCATCGCCGCGTCATTCGAAAGACTGAAGCCGGCGACCTGCAGCACCCCGTTGAACACAGCCGGCCCGCTGCCCTTGGTGTGGGTCATGATGACCTCCCCCAATTGGGCGCCGGCACCGCTGACGCCGTTGTCGAGCGCCAGGCGATAGGTATAGACGCTGCCGCCGCTGTCGAGCGAGATCGTGGCCGCATGCACCACCACCGCCGCCAGCGCGGGCACGGCGCGCAACGCCGCCTGCATCTCGGTGCTTGCATCGGTGCTGGCACCGGCCGCGGGCATGGCCAGCGTGCTGGAACGGGCCACGGTGAGGCGCATCAGCGCGGCCATCACCAGGCCCTGGGTGGTCTGGCCGCGCACGCTGCGGGTGCGCTGCTTGAGTTGCGCCGCCACGCAAGGCTGGGTCCCGTTCTCGTATTCCAGCCAGAGGCCCAGGTCGCCGCCGGGCAGAGAGCCGGAAGACGAGCCGGAGCCGGCGTCCTCGTGGTTCGCATAAAGCATCTGCGGGCCGTAGCAATTCGCATTGCCCGACGGGGTGAAAAGCCCCTGCAGGTCGAGTACGCTGGCCAGGTCCACGCTGCTGTCGCCGTCGAGGATGCGCCGGATGCGCTCGGCCATCACCTCCATTTCGGGGCGCATCGTGCCGCTGGCATGCGCGCTGCCGATCGGCAGCGCCGCCAGGGCGAGCCGCGCCGCATCGCCCGGCTGGCCGCGACCGCTCAGGCTTTTCCAGAGCCCCCGGCCCCAATCGTAGGCCACGCGCAATCCGTCGTTCGGAGCCGCCCCGGCGGAAGACGCCAGCGCGGCCTGCAGCTCACCGGGCGAGCCGACCGAGAGCCCGGTGGGAAAGGTACCGGTTTCGGACAAGGCGGTAGGTGCGGGAGCCGGCGCTTCGCCGTCGTCGGAGCTGCCGCCACAGGCGGCCAGCAAGACGGCGGCGAAGGCCGCCGCCAAGGATGGATGAACCGATGCCCGGCGCGATGCACGCATAAGACCCCCTCGATATGGATGACACGCCCTGACCGGCGCTTGAGCCATATCGGCGGAACCTGGCATGGGCTGAAGGCCGGGTTTCCTCAGGGGCCGGCCCGGGGCCTCCCGCCATCGGGCAGCGCATACAAGTCGCGGCGCGTGAGAGGCACCGGCCACTCGCCCCCGTGCCGCCGCGACACCAGCGTCTGGTAGATACCGGTCCCGCCGGACTCGAACTCCAGCGCCGAGCCGGCCATGTAGAGCCGCCAGACGCGGTAGGTCGCGTCGTCCACCAGGCGCAAGGCCCGCTCGCGCTGCACTTCCAGCCGGGCCACCCAGTGGCGCAGCGTCATCGCGTAGTGCGGCCGAAGGCCTTCCACGTCGTGGATCTCGAAGCCGCCGCGCTCCACCGCGCGCAGCAGGTTGCCGAGGCTGTCGAGCTCACCGTCCGGAAACACATGGCGGTTGAGAAACTCGGTCGTGACGTTGCGATGCCAACCTTCCTCATCGTGGGTGATGCCGTGGTTGAGGAACAGACCTCCCGGCCTGAGCACCCGCGCCACGCTGGCGAAATAAAGCGGCAACTTCGCCGTGCCGACATGCTCGACCATGCCGACGCTCGCCACCTTGTCGTAGACCGCATCGGGCGGCAGATCACGGTAGTCGCGCAGCTCGACCGTCACCCGGCCCTGCAGGCCTTCGGCGCCGATGCGCTGCTGCGCGTGTTCGAGCTGGCGCCGGCTCAGCGTGATGCCGTGTGCCCGCACGCCATGCTCGCGGGCCGCCCAGCAGACCAGCGCTCCCCAGCCGCAGCCGATGTCGAGGAAACGATCGCCGGGCTGCAGGCGCAGCTTGCGGCAGATGTGCTCGAGCTTGTTGCACTGTGCCTGCTCCAGGCTGTCGTCGGGACGCTCGAAGTAGGCACAGGAGTAGACCATGCGCTCGTCCAGCCACAGCTGGTAGAACTCGTTCGACAGGTCGTAGTGGAAGGAGACGGCCGCGCGGTCGCTGCGCCGCGAATGCCGGGCCGAGAAGCGGCGCGCCAACCGGCGGCCCGCGCCTCGGCTCGCGGTGTCTTGCGCGAAAGGAGAAGGCAGGCGCCGCGCCTCGCGCCACAAGGCGAGCTTGTCGTGCCACGGCAAGCGCATCGACAGCAGGTGCCGTTTCAGGCCCAGCGCGCTGTACAGGTCGCCTTCCACGTCGACACGCCCGCGCACGTAGGCTTCGGCGAGCTGCAGCGGGTTGCCGTGCAGGATCAGCCGGCGCAGCACGGCCGGGTCGTGCAGGACCAGCGTGAAGGCCGGCGGCTGGCGCCCCGGGACATGGACCGCATCGTTCCACAAGCGCACCGCCGCAGGGGTATCGAAACCCTGCAACAGACGTTCGAAGATGCGCCTGGCGGGAGGGCAGACGCCGCCGGCATCCGCTTCACCACCGGCGGCCAAGGCCGCGCCATCGACAGAGGGACGCATGGGAGATCCTCCTTCAACTGCCTCGGATGACCACCCGCGTCGGCACGGCCGCAGGGCCCCGCGACGGGGCGGCGCCTTGCGGGTAACGCCGGAGTGGCCGCTGGACGAGGATTCGGCAATCGATGTGCGCGGGCGGCGGCCGGCACGCCGGGTCGCCTGCCCTCGCCCTACACCATGGCGGCGCGCTCGATCCAAGGAAAAGGCGGGTGATCGCAACGCCCCGATACAAGCTCGCGACGGCGCTCGATCGAAGGAAAAACACCCGAAAAACCGCTGACTGAAGCGAGTTGTGTGCGAAACAGTAACGCTTTGTGAGACCGCTTTAAGTGCCGGCCGCGGATGTCGATGATGCAGACCTCAGTGTCCACTTTTGAGGTTACAACCCATGAAGCGCAGAAGTCTCGTGATGGCAGGTCCCGCTTTGCTGGCTGGGGGCGTCCTCGGTGTGGCGGCATCGCGAAGTGCAGCCGCACAGATGACGGTCGTCAAGTTCGGGCAGTCGGCCTCCTTGAGCGGTAACCAGGCCGCCTACGGAAAGGACGTCCGCGACGGCATCGCCGCCGCCCTCGCCGCCGCCTCGCGTGCCGATGCCGCCAAGGGCATCCGCTACGAACTCGCCACCCTGGACGACGGCGGCGTCAAGTCGCGCTGCGCGGCCAACGTCGCCAGCCTCATCAACGACGGCGTCTCGGCCATCGTCGGCCTGACCAGCGGGGCCGGCGCCGAGGCCTGCCTGTCCACGGTGAACGAGAGCCAGATCGCCCTGCTCGGCACGGCCTCGGGCAACATGGGCATCCGCAGCTCGAGCGCCGGCGCGGTGTACCACGTGCGGGCCGGCTACGACCGCGAATACCAGCGCATGGCCAACTACGTGCGCGACTTCGGCATGCGCCGCATCGGTGTCGTCATGCTGCAGGACACCTCGCAGGCCAACCTCAACGCCCTCACCCAGGCCCTGGCGGCGATGTCGATCAAGCCCAAGGAAGTCATCTCGGTCGACCGCAACGCGCAGTCGTTCGCCGACGCCGGCAACCGGTTGCTGGCCGCCCAGCTCGACTGCGTGCTGTTCGCCACCAACGCCGTGCCCGTGGCCGCCATCATCGACCAGATGAGCGCGGCCAAGTACCCGGGCCTGTTCTACGCGACCTCGTTCGCCGGCCAGGAGCTGATCGACACCCTCGTCGCCCGCAAGCAGAGCACCATCATGAGCACGGTGGTGCCGCGCCCGAACGCCCTGGGCCTCGGCGTCGTCAACCGCTGCCAGCAGGACCTGGCCGCACTCGGCAGCGACACCAAGATGGGCATGACCACGCTCGAAGGCTACATCGCCGGCCGCATCGCCGTGGAGGCCGCGCGCAACGCCATCAAGGCCGGCGGGGAGCGCCTGAGCCGCGCCCGCATGCGCGAATCGGTGGCGGGGCTGCGCGCCGACCTCGGCGGCTACAAGGTGGATTTCGCCGCCGGCACGTCGCAGGGATCGAGCTATGTGGACCTGATCACCGTGGACCGATACGGCAAGCTCGTGGGATAAGAGACACGCCTCGGCGAAGGGGGCCGATCCGAAGCCGCCAGCCATCCACCGGAGACACCATGACGATCACGCTCTCATCGGCCCCACTGGCCGCGATGCTGACCCTGCTCACCCTCTCCACGCCCTGCCAGTCCACCGAGATCCGCGGCTTCCGCGGCATCGCCTGGGGCGACAGTGCCGCCCGGCTCGGGCCCGCGCAACAGGTCTCCACGGCCGCCGGGGTCACCTGCTACGAGCGGGCGGCCGAAAGCCTGGTCTTCGGCGACAGCGTGATCGAGGGGGTGCGCTTTTGCTTCCGCCAGGACCGCTTGTTCATGGTGGCCATCGCCTCCCGGGCGCCGCCCGAGCGCATCCGCGCCGAGTTCCAGAGCACCTACGGGCCGCCGGACAAGCGCTCGCGAGGCTCCATGACCTGGCTGGCGGGGTCTTCGCCCTCGCGCGCCGAACTGGTCTATGCCAAGGGTCAGCCTACGGTGCTGTCGATCTACTCGGTCAAGGAGACCTGAACGCGTCCTGCCTGCCGCGTTCCAACGCGGCAGGCCGGCGCGGCCTGCCGCAGATGCGACGGATCAAGCCAAGCGCACCCGATTGGCGGGCAGGCCGGCCACGTCGACCCGCAACTGCAGCACACGGCCCGCCAGCGGCTGGGCCGCCAGCTCGTCCTGCGGACGCCCTGAGCTTGCCGTGGTGATGAACAGCGTGCGCAAGTCGTCGCCGCCGAAACACGGCATGGTCGGGCAGGACACCGGCAGCGCCAGCTCGGCCAGCACCTCTCCCGCGGGAGACAGGCGCAGCAGCCGCTGGCCTTCGTACATCGCCACCCAGTAACAACCCTCGACGTCGACGGCGGCGCCGTCCGGCCGGCCGCGATAGGCGGCGCCGCTCTCCGACTTCTGGGCAAAGCGGGCGAACTCCCGCCGCGGCCCCATCGCAGCGCTGGCCTGGTCGTAATCGAATGCGTAGACCGCATGCGCCTTGGTGTCGGCGCAATACATAGTGGCGCCGTCCGGACTCCAGGCGATGCCGTTGCAGTTGGTGATGTCACCCAGCATGCGTTGCAGCCGGCCATCGTCCAGCCGGTAGAGCGCGGCCAGCGCCGGATCGCGCGGCTCGTAGAGCGTGCCGACCCAGAACCGGCCGGAGGCATCGGTCTTGCCGTCGTTGAATCGCTCATGCGCCGGGTCGTAGGGCGGCGGCGCCAGCTGCTCGCGCCGGCCGCTGGCCGGGTCGAAGCGCCAGAGGCCGTTGCGCAAGGCCAGCAGCAGGCCGCCCTCCTCCAGCAGCGCGCAGCACGACAAGTCGCTGTCGAAGGACCAGTGCTCGAAGGCGCTGCTGGCCGGCGTGTAGCGGTTGAGCCGGCCGGCGGGAATGTCGCACCAGTACAGCGCGGATGCGGCGCCGTCCCACAGCGGGGACTCCCCGATGAGCGACGCTGCCGCCGCGAGCGCGCTGATCTCCCCCGCCGGCATGCTCACAGCCCTTCCGCGGCCAGCCGGGCCTCGCGGGCGAGACGGCTGATCTCGCTCCAGTTGCCGTTGGCCATCAGGGCCGCCGGCGCCAGCCAGGAACCGCCCACCATCGCCACGTTGGACAGCTGCAGGAAGGACGCCAGGTTGTCGGGCGTGACACCGCCGGTCGGGCAGAAGCGCAGGTCGGCCAGGGGCGAGGACATCGCCTTCAGCATGGCCACACCCCCCGCCTGCACGGCCGGGAACAACTTCATCAGGCTGAAGCCCATGGAACGCGCCGCCATGGCCTCGCTGGGCGTCATCACCCCGGGGATGAACGGCAGGCCGGCCGCGACCGCCGCCTGCGCCAGCGCCGGCGTGCAGCCCGGCGACAGCGCGAACGAAGCGCCCGCGTCCATCACCCGGCGCACATCAGCCGCGTCCAGCAAGGTGCCGGCGCCGAGCTTGATCTCCGGCACCTCGCGCGCCACCGCCTCGATGCAGGCGAGCGCGCTCGGATGGCGCAGCGTGATCTCGATGGCGTCGATGCCGCCTTCGAGCAGCGCGTGCGCCAGCGGCACGGCGTGGGCGACGTCGGTGATGACGACCACCGGCAGGACGCGGGTGGCGAAGGTGGGCAAGGTCGGGGATGCGCTCATGGGGGTCACCGGCAAAGAGTCAGGAGGTATGCGAAAAAAGCACCGAGGCACCGGCTTCGGCCAGCCCGGCGTTGGCGCGGAACAGCCCGAACAGCTCACGGCCGCTGCCCTGCTGCGATTGCAGCACGACATCGCCCGTGCCGCGCGCCGCCAGCTCGGCCTCCGACACCTCGGCAGACAGCGTGCCTGCCTCGGCGTCGAGCACGATGATGTCGCCATCGCGCAGGCGGCCGATGGGGCCGTCGTTCAGCGCCTCGGGGCTGAGGTGGATGGCGGCCGGGACCTTGCCCGAGGCGCCCGACATGCGGCCGTCGGTCACCAGGGCGACCTTGAAGCCGCGGTCCTGCAGCGTGCCGAGGATGGGCGTCAGCTTGTGCAGCTCGGGCATGCCATTGGCCCGCGGGCCCTGCTGGCGGACCACCGCGATGAAGTCGCGTTCGAGTTCACCCGCCTGGAAGCGCTCGATGACCGCCTCCTGGCTGTCGAACACCAGCGCCGGCGCCCGCACCAGGCGGTGCTCCAAAGCCACGGCCGAGGTCTTGATGACACCGCGGCCGATGTTGCCGGCGAGCAGCTTCAGGCCGCCATCGGCACTGAAAGGGTTGCTGACCGGGCGCAGCACGCTCGTGTCCCCGTTCTCTGCGGCGGCGGGCTGCCAGGCCAGCTGCCCGTCGCGCAGCGATGCCTCGACCGCATAGCGGCGCAGGCCGGGGCCGGCCACGGTGTTCACGTCCTCGTGCAACAAGCCGGCATCCAGCAGTTCGCGGATCAGGAAACCCATGCCGCCGGCCGCGTCGAAGTGATTGACGTCGGCCTTGCCGTTGGGATAGATGCGCGCCAGCAGCGGCACCACGGCCGACAGCTCGGCGAAGTCGTTCCAGTCGATCAGCACGCCGGCCGCCCGCGCCATGGCCACCAGGTGCAGCGTGTGGTTGGTCGAGCCCCCCGTCGCCAGCAGGCCGACGATGCCGTTGACCACCGCGCGCTCGTCCACCACCGCGGAAATCGGGGTGTACTCGGCGCCCTGGCGGCTGGTGGCCAGGGCGCGCTGCGTGGCGTACACCGTCAGGGCGTCGCGCAACTCGGTGCCCGGGTTGACGAAGCTCGAACCCGGCAGGTGCAGGCCCATGATCTCCATCAGCATCTGGTTGGAGTTGGCGGTGCCGTAGAAGGTGCAGGTGCCGGCGCCGTGGTAGGCCTGCGACTCGGCTTCGAGCAGGGTCGCGCGGTCCGCCAGGCCTTGCACGTACTTCTGGCGCACCTGCGACTTGGCATCGTTGCTCAGACCGGAGGTCATCGGACCGGCCGGCACGAACAGCACCGGCAGGTGGCCGAACTGCAAGGCCCCCATCAGCAGGCCGGGCACGATCTTGTCGCACACGCCCAGGCACAACACGCCGTCGAACACCCCGTGCGACAAGGCCACGGCCGTGGCCAGTGCGATCACGTCGCGCGAGAACAGCGACAACTCCATGCCGGCCGTGCCCTGGGTGATGCCGTCGCACATGGCGGGCACGCCGCCGGCGACCTGCGCCACGCCACCCGCCTCGCGGGCCGCCTGCTTGACCAGCTCCGGATAGGCCGCGTACGGCTGGTGCGCCGACAACATGTCGTTGTACGCGGTGACGATGCCCAGGTTGGGGCGACGCTCCTCGCGCACCCGCAGCTTGTCGTTGGCGGGCAACGCGGCGAAGGTGTGGGCCATGTTGGCGCAGCCCATGCCGGCGCGCTGCGTGCCCTCGCGCATGGCGGCGCGGCTGGTCTCCAGGTACCGGCCCCGGGTCGGGCCGCTGCGCTGGCGGATGCGTTCGGTGACGGCGGCAAGAACGGGATGAAGCGGCATCTCAGGACTCCTCGGACCATTGCAGGCCGTCGCGTGCGGCCAATGAAGAGGCCGCGGCGGGCCCCCAGCTTCCCGCGGCATAGGGCTTGGGCCGGTCGGCCTGCGTCGCCCAGCTGTTCAGGATGGGTTCGGTCCAGGTCCAGGCGGCCTCGAGTTCGTCGCGGCGCATGAAATGGGTCAGGCGGCCGCGCATCACGTCGACCAGCAAGCGCTCGTAGGCCTCGGCCCGGCGCTGCGTGAAGGCGGTGTGCAAGTCCAGGTCCAGGCTGACCGGACGACGGTGCATGCCGCTGCCCGGCTCCTTGGCCATCATGTGCAGGCAGATCGACTCCTCCGGCTGCAGCTTGATGACCAGCCGGTTGCTCACGTCGGTGTGTTCGTCGGGGAAGATCGAGAACGGCTGGCGCGCGAACTCGATGACGATCTCCGACTGGCGCTCGGCCATGCGCTTGCCGGTGCGCAGCAGGAAAGGCACGTTGGCCCAGCGCCAGTTGTCGATGTGCGCGCGGATGGCGACGAAGGTCTCGGTCTTGCTGTCGGGCGGCACATTGGCCTCCTGCAGGTAGCCCTTGACCGCCTGGCCGCCGCTGGAGCCCTCGCGGTACTGGCCGCGCACCGTCTCGCGGGCCACATCGGCCGGGCCGATGCGGCGCAGCGACTTCAGCACCTTGAGCTTTTCATCGCGCACCGCGTCCGGATCGAGCGAGACCGGCGGTTCCATGGCGACGATGCACAGCAGCTGCAGCAGGTGGTTCTGCACCATGTCGCGCAAGGCCCCGGTGCCATCGTAGAAGCCGGCCCGGCTGCCCACGCCCACCGACTCGGCCACCGTGATCTGCACGCTGCGGATGTGCGGCGCGCGCCACAGGGGTTCATAGATGGAGTTGCCGAAGCGCAGCACCATCAGGTTCTGCACGGTTTCCTTGCCGAGGTAGTGGTCGATGCGGAAGATCTGCCGTTCGGCGAAATAGCGCCCGACCTCGGTGTTGATCTTCTGTGCCGAGGCCAGGTTGTGGCCGAGCGGCTTCTCGAGCACGACCCGGGCCTGCTCGTCGATCAAGCCGGCGCCGGCCACATGCTCGCAGATCGAGACGAACAGCTGCGGCGCCGTGGCGAGATAGAAGACACGGGCCGCGCCCGGGCGGCTCGACTGGACCAGCGCGCCGTAACCCGCGGCCTGGCTGATATCGAAGGCGAGGTAGTCGAAGCGCTGCAGGAAGCGGTCCCAGCCTGCCGCGTCGAAGGCGTCTTCGGCGATGAAGGGCCGGGACTCGGCATCCACCTGGGCCAGGTACTTCTCGAGCGACACCGGGTTGCGGCCGACCGCCAGGATGCGGGCGTCGGCGGCCAACGTGCCGTGCAGGTGAGCCATGTACAGCGCGGGCAGCAACTTGCGCATCGCCAAGTCGCCCCCTCCGCCAAAGATGATCAGGTCCAGAGGGTGTTGGGTGTCGTCGGCAGCAGGCATGTTCGCAACTTTGTTACTCGCAATTCGGTAACTATAGTACAACCCCCTCTGGAACGCAACGCGGGTTGACCCGCAACGGCCCTCACCGGTAGCGTTTGCTGCGCAGCGTTTTCTTGATCACATGCAGCCGCGGCTGCAGCTCCGGCCCCAGCCGCAGGGCGACGCCGGTCGTCAGCACGTCGACGATCACCAGGTGCAGCAGGCGCGACACCATGGGGCTGTATTCCTCGTAACTTTCCGGGTGGTCGGCCGCGATGTGGATGCGCGCCAGCTTGGCCAGCGGCGAGCCGCTGGCCGTGACGGCGACGGTGGCGGCGCCCTGCTTGCGGGCCAGCTCGGCGGCATCCAGCAGGTCGCGGCTGCGGCCGGAGTTCGAGAAGATGACGGCGGTATCCTCCGGCGTGAGCATGGCCGCGCCCATCACCTGCAGGTGGCCGTCGGTGTAGGCGGCGCTGTGGCAACCCATGCGGAAGAACTTGTGCTGGGCGTCCATGGCCACGATGCCCGAATTGCCCACCCCGTAGAACTCGATCCGGCGCCCGGCGGCGATCGTCCTGGCCAGGGTGTCGATGGTGTGCTCGATGCTGCGCAGCCCGGCCGTGTTGCGGAAATCCCCCAGCGCCTGCGTGCTGTTGTCGACCACCTTGTCCACCAGCTCGCGACAGGTGTCGCCCACGCTCACCGCCTGGTGGACGAAAGGCACCCCGCTGCGACCCAGGCTGGCCGCCAGCTTGAGCTTGAAATCCGACAGACCCTCATGCCCCAGGCTGCGACAGAAGCGCACCACCGTGGGGCTGCTGACCTTGCACTGCCGGGCGATTTCCGTCACCGGCATGCTGACGAAGGCGCGCGGGTCGGCCAGTACCAGGCGTGCGACACGCTGTTCGGCGGGAGACAAGGCGTCGAGTGCGCTGCGGAGGTGATCGAGAAGGGCCACGGGTCGGTCGGAGAGTCATCGGTGGGGCGAGTCTAGTGCGTCCAGGCGGCGCCCGCTCGGCCACTCGCCCGCTGCGTTGCGGACATGCAGACGCCGCGGCGCATGCCAAAGGGGAAGCAATCTTGATAACATTCAGTTTTGTAATCGAATTACATCCGGAGAGTCCATGCCTCGCGCCACCCCCCAGCCCCGCCGCCTTGCCACCGCCGACGCACCGGCCGGGGGAGCCGATGCGAGCCGCGAGCAGGACGGCCCCTTGCGGGCCCACATCCGGCTGCTCGGCCGCATCCTGGGCGAGGTGATCCGGGAACACGAAGGCCGCGACACCTTCGACCTGATCGAACGGGTGCGTCGATTGTCGGTGGCCCGCCGGGTCCAGGGCGACGCCGCCGCCGGGCGCAGCCTGGACCGGCTGCTCAAGACGCTGACGGTCGAGCAGACGGTGGTCGTCATCCGCGCCTTCAGCTACTTCTCGCACCTGGTGAACATCGCCGAGGACCGCTACCAGGTGCGCCAGCTCGAGAGGCGCCGGGCTGCCGGCGAGCTCGACGATGGCTCGCTGGCCCTCAGTTTCAAGCGCCTGGCGGAAGCCGGGGTCGAGCCCTCGCGCATCGCCGCGATGCTGGCCCAGGCCCACATCTCGCCGGTGCTCACCGCCCACCCCACCGAAGTGCAGCGCAAGAGCGTGCTCGACGCCGAACGGGCGATCTCGGAGCTGATCGCCGCCCGCGACAAGCTGGGCGAGCCGCTGCGCCTGCGCGAGAACGAGGCCCTGCTCTGCGCCCGCATCACCCAGCTGTGGCAGACACGCATGCTGCGCTACGCCAAGCTCACGGTGGCGGACGAGATCGAAAATGCGCTGTCCTACTACCACACGACCTTCATGCGGCAGATCCCGCGCGTCTACAGGGAAATCGAAAACGCCCTGCCCGGCCAGCCGATCGCCCCCTTCTTCCGCATGGGCAACTGGATCGGCGGGGACCGCGACGGCAACCCGAACGTCAGCGCCGCCACGCTGCAGCGCGCCCTCTCGCGACAAAGCGAAACGGCCCTGGGCTTCTACCTCGGCGAGATCCACGAACTGGGTGCGGAGCTGTCGGTCTCGCAGCTGCTGGCCCCCATCCCGCCCGAAATGGCCGAGTTGGCCGCGCGCTCGCCCGATCGCAGCCCGCACCGCGAGGACGAACCCTATCGCCGCGCACTGACGGGGGTCTACGCCCGGCTCGCGGCCTCGTTCTACGAGCTGACCGGCGTGCCCGCCTTGCGCCACCCGGTGGCGCCCCAGCCGGCCTATGCCGACGCGGGAGAATTCCTCGCCGACCTGCGGGTGATCGAGGCCTCGCTCAAGTCGCACCATGCCGGCGCGCTGGTCGCCCCGCGACTGGCCCCGCTGCTGCGGGCGGTGGAAGTGTTCGGCTTCCACCTCGCGACGGTGGACCTGCGCCAGAGCTCCGACAAACACGAGCTGGTCGTGGCCGAGCTGCTGCAGGTTGCGCGTGTCGCCCCCGACTACGCGGCGCTCGACGAGGACCGGCGGCGCGAGGTGCTGCTGCAGGTGCTCGATGAAGAGCGGCCGCTGCGTGTCCCCACGCACGCGTACTCCGAACTCGCCCAGGGCTAACTGGCCATCTTCGAGACGGCCGGCGCCATGCGCCGGCGCTACGGGCAGCAGGCGTTGCGCCACTACATCATCTCGCACACCGAGGACGTGAGCGACCTGCTGGAAGTGCTGGTGCTGCTGAAGGAGAGCGGCCTGCTGCGCGGCACGCTCGGCGGCCAGGCCCGCTGCGACCTGATCGTGTCGCCCCTGTTCGAAACCATCGGCGACCTGCGCAACGCCGCCGGCATCATGCAGGCCTTCTACGCCCTGCCCGGGGTCGCGGCCATGATGCAGCGCTCGGGGGCCGAACAAGACGTCATGCTGGGCTACAGCGACAGCAACAAGGACGGCGGATTCTTCACCAGCAACTGGGAGCTGTACCGCAGCGAGATCGCCCTGGTGGCCCTGTTCGAGCAGTTGAAGTCCAGCCACGGCGTCACGCTGCGCTTGTTCCACGGCCGGGGCGGCACCGTCGGCCGCGGCGGCGGCCCGAGCTACCAGGCCATCCTGGCCCAGCCGCGCGGCACCGTGAACGGCCAGATCCGCCTGACCGAACAAGGCGAGGTCATCGCCTCCAAGTACGCCCATCCGGAAATCGGGCGCCACCACCTGGAGACGCTGGTCGCGGCCACCCTGGAGGCCACCCTGCTCGAACCCGCGCGCAGCGCGAGCAAGCCCTTCCTGGAAGCGGCGCAGGCGATCTCCGAGATCAGCATGGGCGCGTACCGCCGCCTCGTCTACGAAACCCCGGGCTTCAGCGACTACTTCTTCGCCGCCACCCCGCTGCGCGAGATCGCCGAACTGAACATCGGTTCGCGCCCGGCTTCGCGCAAGGCCACCCGGGCCATCGAGGACCTGCGGGCGATTCCCTGGGGCTTCAGCTGGGGACAATGCCGGGTGGCGCTGCCGGCCTGGTACGGCTTCGGTTCGGCCATCCGAAGCTTCCTGGGTGCCGGCGATGGCCGGGAAGAAGCCCAGCGCCTGGCCTTGCTGCGGCGCATGTACAAGCAATGGCCCTTCTTCCGCACCCTGCTGTCCAACCTCGACATGGTGCTGGCCAAGAGCGACCTGGCCATCGCCGCGCGATACGTGGACCTGGTGGAGGACAAGAAACTCGGCAAGTCGATCTTCCGCACCATCGAAGCCGAATGGAACGCCACCGCCCGGGCGCTGGAACAGATCACCGGCGCCTCGCAGCGGCTCGCCGGCAACCCGGCGCTGGCCCGCTCCATCGAACACCGCCTGCCCTACCTCGACCCGCTCAACTACCTGCAGGTCGAGTTGCTGCGCCGCCACCGCATCGGCAGCCGCGGCAAGGCCCAGGACGAAACCGTGCAACGCGGCATCCACATCTCGATCAACGGCGTGGCGGCCGGACTGCGCAATACCGGCTGAGCCTCGGGAGGGCGCGGGGGACCTGCAGACCCGGGCCCTCGCGCCAGGGCCCGCCGTTTTCCTGGTTGGCCTGCGCCCGCCCCATCGAAGGGCGGGGCCTGCGTGCGCTCAGTAACCCTTGGCCAGGCGGGACAGGCTGCCCACCGGCTCATAAGTGCTGGACACGAGCATCAGCGCCGACTTGCCGCGGCTGGTGGTGGGCACGATCTCGACATGCGAGCGTGCGCTGCGATCGCCCCAGGCGACCAGCTTGGCCCGGCGCACGCTGGGCGGGCCATAGGTCCCCTGGAATTCGGCCGCGAGCTTCTCCTGGCCCTCATCCGAATCAAGGGTCACCATGAACAGGCGATCCTGGTTGAAACAGAAACGGACCTCGGTGAGCGAGCTGTCGCCGAACATCAGGTTCTCGCGTTCCCGCTTGTAGCAAGTCACATCGCCGCTGACCTGGACCTTCTCGGCCGGCCCCAGCCGCTCGGCCGAGTCACCCCAGGCCATCCCCCTGAAACCCCGCAGTTCCCCCGCGGCTGCACCGGCAGAGGCCACGCCCAGCAGAACAAGCATGGCGGTTTTCGCGAAGTATCCGGACACTGAGTTCATCGAGGCGCTCCTTGCGGGTTTTGACAACGGGGTCAGTGTCTTGGGCGGCACCGTTTTGTGTCAATGCGTAACCATCCGAGGTGCACACACAGTATGAGCACTAAGTCGCACGGTACCGGATTTGTCACCACGGAAACACCATGTGCCAGGTGTATCAATTCGTAAAACAGGCTCAGCTCCAAGGCTTCCTGCCGATTCCCCTCTGACACGCACTACGACGTGCCCAACCCGGAGTCCCCATGAAACGCAGAAGTCTTGTCCTTGCCGCGCCAAGTCTGATCGCCAGTGGCGCCGTCGGATTGCTGCATTCACCGGCAAACGCCGACGTGCCTGTCATCCGATTCGGCCAATCCGCGTCGCTCAGCGGTGGGCAGGCCGGCTACGGCAAGGACGTGCGCGACGGCATCCTGGCCGCGTTTGCCGCCGCCAACAAGGCCGATGGCGGCCGCGGCCCCCGATTCGAACTGGTGACGCTGGACGACGGCGGAGAACGGGCCCGCTGCGCCAAGAATGTCGCCTCACTCATCGAGGGTGGTGTGACGGCCATCGTCGGGCTGACCAGCGGCGCCGGGGCCGAGGCCAGCATGTCCACCGTCGACCGGGCGCAGATCGCCCTGCTGGGGACCGCCAGCGGCAACATGGGCATCCGCGCCGGCAGCAGCAGTTCGGCCTTCCATGTACGCGCGGGCTATGACCTCGAATACAAGCGCATGGCCAACTACATGCGCGACTTCGGCCTGCGCCGCGTCGGCGTCGTCTACCTGCAGGATGCCTCCAAGGCCAACCTGGACGCGATGACCGCCGCGCTGGCGTCCGCCAGCATCACGCCCACCCTCGCCGTCGGCATCGATCGCAATGCGGCCTCCTTCACCTCGGTGACCGGCACCCTGCTGTCGGCCAGGCTCGACTGCGTGCTGTTCTCCGCCAATGCCGGCCCTGTCGCCGCCATCATCGACCAGATGAGCGCCTCGAAATACCCGGGCCTGTTCTACGCCTCCTCGTTCGCGGGACAGGACCTCATCGAAACCCTGGCCGCCAAGCGCCAGTCGTGCATCCTCTCCAGCGTGGTGCCGCGCCCGAACGCGATGAACGTGAGCGTGGTCAGCCGCTGCCAGCAGGACCTGAGCGCGCTGGGCACCACGGCGAAACTGGGCATGACGACGCTGGAAGGTTATGTGGCCGGACGCATCGCTGTCGAGGCCGGCCGCGATGCCTGGCGGGCCGGCAACATGACCCGCGTGCGGATGAAGGAGGCCCTGGCCGGCCTGCGTACCGACCTGGGTGGCTACAAGGTGGACTTCGGCGAGGGCCCGCAAGGCTCGCGTTACGTGGACCTGATCGCACTCGATCGCTACGGCCGGATGGTCGGCTGATCCGCCCTTCCCGGTGCGACACAAGGCTGTCGGGCCGACGGTGTGACGTTTTCTCGCATATTGCGTCGACTTTGGGCGCTGCAGTGAAAGCTCACACCTCGACACAGCGAGCACCAAAGATCCGCTGGCTCGAACGGACAAACCGTTTTACACCAGTATCATTTACAGATCTAAAGTCTGGAAGAGATATGAAGTCGCCTGGCCTCGTTGCTGTTCGGGTGTGGGACCTTCCCACCCGCTTGTTCCACTGGTCTCTGGCCATCCTCGTCCTCGTCTCCTTTGTCAGCGCCAAGATCGGCGGAGACGCCATGGAGTGGCACTTCCGGTCCGGCTACGCGCTCTTCGCGCTGCTCGGCTTCCGCCTCGTCTGGGGCATCTGCGGCGGGCACTGGTCCCGTTTCTCGCAGTTCATCTTTTCCCCCTTCACCTTGTTCCGCTACGTGTCCGGCAAGACACAGCCCGGGCAGGACCTGGATGTAGGCCACAGCCCGACCGGCGCGCTGGCGGTGTTCGCCATGTTCGCGGTGCTGGCGGCACAGGTCGGCACGGGATTGCTGGCCGACGACGAGCTGTCGAATGCCGGACCGCTGGTCAACTTCGTCAACAGCGTCACCACCCACCTGGCGACCGCTTGGCACACCACCTGGGGGCAATGGGCCCTCATCGCCATGATCGGCCTCCATGTGACTGCGATCCTCTACTACACCCTGCTAAAACGGCGCCGACTGATCGTTCCCATGCTGGGCGGGGACAAGCTCCTGCCCGCCGGCACCCCCGCGTCCACCGACGACGCGCGCACCCGGATCCTGGCGCTGATATTGCTTAGTGGTTGTGCCGCCGGCGTGGGTTACATCGTCTCGCTCGGATCCTGAAGCGCCCCCGGCGCTTTCCTCACGCACCATGTTCGTTTTGTAGTCGTAGTCAATCGCTGCGCATCCGCGCAGATGCAGTTTGCTGAAGTGAAACAGCCATGAGAATGATCCTTCCCGCCGCCCTGTCCTTTCTTCTCGCGGCCACGCTGGCCACACCGGCCGCCGCCCAGTTCGCGAAACCGGAGGAAGCCCTCCGATATCGCAAGGCCGCGTTCACCGTGATGAGCGTCAACTTCGTGCGTGTCGCGGCCATGGCCAATGGACGCCAGCCCTTCGACCCCAAGGCCGTGGCCGACAGCGCGGAAGTCGCGGCGATGATGTCCAGGCTGCCTTACACGGCCTTTGCCGACGGCACCGACAAGGGCGACACCCAGGCCAGGCCCGAGGTCTGGACCGAAAAGGCGAAGTTCAAGGCGGCTGCAGAACGTTCGCAGAACGACATGGCCAGGCTCAGCCAGGTGGCCAAGAGCGGCGACCAGGCCAGCATCAAGGCCGCGGTCAGCACGGCCGCGCAGTCCTGCAAGGCCTGCCACGACGATTTTCGTCGCCGTGGCCTGGGCGACTGAACAATCTCGCATTTCGGGTGGCCGAGGCAGGGTAACCTCCAGCTTCGAACCGTGGAGTTCATCACTATAAAAGCCGGTGTCGTCGCAGGTGCCGGTGCATAACCAGGCACCATCGTCGAGTGTCATGAAGGAGACCTTTTGAAACGCAGAGATTTCGTGCTGGCTGCGCCAGCCTTTCTCGCCGCGCAGTCCGTTCTCGCGGCGCCCCCGCCCGCGAACGTGATCCAGTTCGGCCAATCCGCCTCGCTCACGGGGGGCCAGTCGGCGTACGGCAACGATGTGCGCGACGGCATCGCCGCGGCCTTCGCCATGGCGTCCAAGGCCGACGGCGGCAAGGGCCCCCGCTTCGAGCTGATCACGCTGGACGACGGTGGCGACAAGGAGCGCTGCAAGGCCAACACCAAGAAGCTGATCGACGAAGGCGCAGTGTCCGCGCTGATCGGCTACACCAGCGGCGCCGCCGCCGAGGCCGTGATGCCCCTGGTCGAAGAGGCGCAGATCGCCCTGCTGGGCACCGCCAGCGGCAACATGGGCATCCGTGACAAGGCGCTCAGCTCGGCCTACCACGTGCGTGCCGGATACGACGACGAGTACCGTCGCCTGGTCCAGTACGTCAAGGACTTCGGCATGAAGCGCCTGGGCTATGTCTACCTCAAGGACACCTCGCCCGCCAACAGCCAGGCCATGTCGAACGCCTTGTCGACGGTGGGCATCAGCCTCACCGAGACCATCGCGCTCGACCGCAACTCGACCGACTTCGCCGCGGCGGCCAAGAAACTCGTGGCCGCCAAGCTCGACTGCGTCTTGTTCACCACCAACTCGGCGCCCATCGTCAGCATCGTCGACCAGCTGGTGAAAGAGAACTACACCGGCCTTTACTTCGCCACCTCGTTCGCCGGCCAGGCCCTGGTGGATGCCTTCGCCAACAAGGGGCAGTCGGTGATGATGACGCAGGTGATGCCGCGCCCGAATGCCACCGCGTTGCCGCTGGTCAAGCGCTACCGCGAGGAGCTCGCCGCCCTGAACAGCAAGGCACGCCCCGGCTTCACCAGCCTCGAGGGTTACGTCGCCGGCCAGGTCGCCGTGGCGGCGGCACGCAACGCGCTGAAGAACGGGGCGGTCAGCCGTTCTCAGTTCAAGAGTGCCCTCTCCGGTCTGAGTCTGGACCTGGGAGGTTACAAAGTCGGGTTCTCCGGCACCAAGCAAGGCTCGCGTTACGTCAATGTCGTCGCCATCGACCGGTATGGCCGCATCATCAGCTGACCTATGAAACTTTCTTCCCTCTTGTCCACCGCACCACGCGGCCTTCTCCTCGCCGCCACGGCCCTCGTCTCCACAGCCTGGGCCCAGCCCGCCGATCCGGGCCGCGAAGGCGCTGCGCGCTTCGCCGCCACGGTCGCGGCCGAACTGTCCAAGCTCTGCCCGGCGGCCGAACCCAGCAGCCAGGCGGCCTTCGACAGCTGCCGGGCGGGCCTCTACAACAAGGACTCGGCGGTGCGTGCCGCACTGCCTGCGTACATCCTCTGGGGCCGCCAGCGCGATCCGAAGCTCACGCTGAAGGAAACCCACCTGACCCAGTTCGCACCTGACGTCTTCGCCGGCCTGTACCTGCCCTTGTTCATGTTCAACGGCAAGCACACCGTGGAGTATGTCGAGCGCGAAAAGATGTACCTCGTGCGCCTGCAGGCGGCCTTCCGCAACCGTCTGGCCCCGGGGCAGTTCCCCTATCCGTTCTGGCACGAGGCCCAGAAGTGGTCGATGTACCAGAACGCCAATGAGGTGCTGTTCTGGTGGGACCCGAAACAATCCCGTCCCAGGGTCGCGCAGTTCACCATCTTCGGCGCGAACCCTCCGGTGATCGCCGCCAGCGAGACAGGCGCTCCCCGTCCGTTCGACGGCCAATGGATGTGGGCCGACGAGAAGGGTCGCAGCCAGCCCATGGTGACCGTGTTCGACGGGTTGCTCGCCCCCCAGAACCCGTACATCGGGCAGCTCGACGCCGCCTACAAGCGCCTCGCCCTGCGCCTGCGCGACAGCAAGTGCAACGACTGCCACGTGCCCAACAATCCGGACAAGATGAGCCGTCTGGTGCTGCTGCAGACCCCGGCACACGCCGCCGGCGAAATCAAGCGCCTGCTCACCACGGTGCGCAGCGACAAGATGCCGGTCGACGAACTCGGCATCGAGCAGCCGCTGGACGCCAAGACCAAGGCCGCGTTGCTGGAAGAAGGCGTCGCCTTCGACACGCTCTACGATGCGGCCAAGAAGTGGGAAGCCAGCAACAAGGCACGCTGAGCCAGCTGGCCTGAAGCGGGGCACCACACCGGTGCCCCGGGACCCGCGGTTGGTGCCGAGCCGGCACGGCTCAGCCTCCCATCGAGGCCCGCGGGTTGAACTGCATCGTCTTCTCCATCTGGCGATACAAGGCCTTGGCCTCTTCGGTGCTGACCGCCGGCAGGGCGATCTGCAGCACCACGTAGAGGTCGCCCGCGGGCTCTCCCGCAGCGGAAGGCGGCAGTCCCAGCCCTCTCAAGCGCAGCTTTCGCCCCTGGCCCGAGTTGGGCGGAATGCTCAGCTCGACCCGACGGTCCGGTGCCGGCACGGCGACCCGGGCGCCCAGCGCGGCCTCCCAGGGCGCGACCGGCAGGTCGAGCGTGACATCGGCCCCGTTGACCCGGAAGTACGGGTGCGGCTTGAAGTGCAGCTCCAGGTAGAGGTCGCCCGCCGCTCCGCTGCCCAGCGGATCGGTGCCGCCCTGCCCCTTCAGCCGGAGCACGCGCCCCTCGCGGATGCCGCGCGGGACATGGACATCGAGCACGCGCTCCGCCAAGGCCACCCTCCCGTTCGCATCGCTCACCGGCATGCGCAGGCGGATCGGCCGCGTGGCCCCGGTGTAGGCATCGGCCAGGTCGACCAGCACCTTGGCATGGTGGTCACTGCCCTGCGCACCACGCCGCCCGCCTCTCGCACCCGTGCCGGCCGCCGACCCGCGCCCGAACAAGGACTCGAAGAACGAGCTGTAGGCCGGCTCGCCCGGACCTTCCCCGCCGAAACCGCCGCTGAATTCGAACCCGGCGTCCCAGCCCGGGGGCGGCTCGCGATGGGGGCCGGCGGGCGGCGGCCCTGCCTTCCAGCGCCTGGCGGCCTCGTCGTAGGCGGCGCGCTTTTCCGGATCCCTCAAGGCTTCGTACGCTTCCGACACTTGCTTGAAACGCTCCTCGGCCCCGGCCGCCTTGTTGAGGTCGGGGTGGTACTTGCGGGCGAGAGACCGATAGGCGCGCTTGATGTCGTCGGCTGACGCGGCTGGCTTCAGTCCGAGGATGGCGTAGTAGTCCTTGAACTCCATCCAGCCATTCTGCGACGCCTGTCCAGCGCCGTGACCCGCCGCAGCGTTTGCGCCGCAGCTTCACGCCGACGCCAGCAGATCCGTCCCTCGGCCGCGGGAGGCCTGCGCCCTGACCGGCCAGAGCTGGGCCACGCCCCAGAGCAGCTCGGGCACCAGGAACAGATACAGCACGGGCAGGCGGCTTTGCAGCAGCGCCCAGGCGAACCAGAGGCTGAACAACATCCGGGCGACGGCATCGAAACGGCCGAACCGCCGCTGCGGATCGAGCACGCGCAGCAGCGACCACACGGCGACGATGCTGCCCAGCAGGCAGGCGATCAGCACATGGATGGTGGAGAAAGCCGGCAAGGGCTCGCCCCCGAGTCGCACATTGGCGGCCGACAGCTGGGCCGCTACCAGCGCGAAACTCCACGGCGTGGCGAACGGCAGGGTGACGACAAGATCGTAGAGCCCGCTGGCCCGGACGACGTGGCGGAAGGTGGTTGCCGAGAATGAATACATGGGAAAAACCGGTTCGATGGACAAGAAGAACCGCATCATCGAGGCTGGAGTAAGCTCCAAGGTCAAGCCCAAGGACACCATCCCATGCACATCGGAGCCCTCGCCGCCGCCACCGGCCTCAGCCGCGACACCTTGCGCTTCTATGAAAAGCGCGGCCTGCTGACGTCCGCGCGCCATCCGAACGGCTACCGCGACTACCCCGCGCAGACGGTCGACTGGTTGCGCTACCTGCGCGGCGCCCAGGCCCTCGGTTTCACCCTGGCCGAGATCGAGGCCGACCGGGCCGTGCTGGCCGACCCCGCTGCGTCCGTCGAGCGGATCCGGGAGGCGCTGACGCAAAAACTGGACGACATCGACCAGCGGATCGCGGGCCTGACGGCCTTGCGAGCCGAGCTGGCGCGGCGCCTCGAGGAGCCCTTGCTGGACTGCCCGCTGCGAAACGGATCGACCGCGGACTGAGTCCGGCCCGAAGCCGTTGCACCCCTAGTTCCAAGTCGTTCAAGAGGTGCATCGGTCTTGACGTCCTGGAGAGCGGATGGGAAATTGACCTGTTGGCCGGGCGCTTGCCTGCGCCGCCGTTGTCCGATCCTTCCCTCCAACCCCAGGAGCACGCATGAAAAAAATCGGTCTTTCCGCCCTGCTGCTGTGTGCCCTGGGCTCGGGCCAGCAGGCGCTGGCGCTGCAATCCGAACTCGTCGGCTCCGGGTTCTCGCAGCCGGTGTTCCTGACCGCCCCGGCCGGCGACCCGCGCTTGTTCGTGGCGGAGCGAGGGGGCCGCGTGCAGATGGTGGCCAACGGCATCACCTCGACCTTCCTCGACCTCAGCGCCCGGGTCGACACCACCGGCGAACGCGGGCTGCTGGGCCTGGCCTTCGATCCCCAGTACGCCAGCAACGGCCGGTTCTTCGTCAACTACATCGACAACACCACCCAGGACACGGTGGTCGCCTCCTACACCACCCTGCCCAGCGGCCTGGCCGACCCGGCTTCGGGCCGCACGGTGCTCACCATCGACCAGCCGGCGGGCAGCCAGATCCACAAGGCCGGGTGGATCGGTTTCCGCCCCGGCGACCCCGGGCAGCTCTATGTCGCCACCGGTGACGCCGGCCCCGGGAACGACCCGGCCAACCGGGCACAGGACCTGTCCCTGAACCTCGGCAAGATCCTGCGCATCACGCCTGGCACCGATGGCGGCTACAGCATCCCGGCCGGCAACCCCTTTGCCGGCGCCACACCCGGCAACGACGAGATCTGGGCCTATGGCCTGCGCAATCCGTACCGGGCGAGCTTCGATCGTGCCACGGGCGACTTCTGGATCGGCGATGTCGGCCAGGACACGCGCGAGGAAATCGACTTCGAGGCGGCCGGCACGGCAGGCGGTCGCAACTACGGCTGGCGCCCGCTCGAAGGCGGCGCCGACAATCCCGCGCTGCCCGACCCGGCGCCGCCCGATGCGACCGCCCCCTTGTTCGATTTCGAACATGGCGTCCTGGGGCAGTCGGTCATCGGCGGCTATGTCTACCGCGGCACCGCGGAGGCCGGACTGGACGGCAGCTACCTCTTCGGCGATTTCGTGTCCGGCCGGCTGTTTTCGCTGCGCCGGGGAGAAGCGGGCGAGCTGGATTTCGCCGACATCACCAGCGCGCTCGGCACCCCCTTCGGCCGCTACGAGCTGTCGTCCTTCGGCGAGGATGGCGTGGGCAACCTCTACGCGCTGGGGCTGGACGGAAACATCTTCCGCATCGCCGTCGCCGTCCCCGAGCCGGCGCCATGGCTGCTCCTGCTGTCGGCTGCAGGGCTGATCCTGGGCACGACCCTGCGCCGCCAGGGGCTCGGCGGCTGAATGCCGGGCCGGCGGAGCCCGCACTCAACCGGCCACCGGCACCTGCAGCCCACGCAGCTTGCGCCACAAGGTGGTGCGCCCTATCCCCAGCCGCTCGCAGGCCAGGCCACGGTCGCCACCGCATTCGCGCAGGGTGCGCAGGATGGTCTGCAACTCGTTGTCGCGGGTGGTGTCGCCCAGGCTGGCCGCGGCCCCGGGCCGGGTCGCGAATATCTCCGGGACCAGGCCCGGCAGCACATCGTCGGTGCGCCTGAAGTCGGTCCCGCTCGAATAGGCGGCGATCCGCTCGATGACGTTCTCGAGTTCGCGCACATTGCCGGGCCACGGATAGCCGCGCGCCCTCGCCATCAACTCATGCACCAGCGTGGTCGCCGGTTCGTTCGGCAGTTGCAGACGGGCAAGCGACTTGGCCAGCAATCGGGCCGCCAGCACCTCGAGGTCCTCGGCCCGGTCGCGCAGCGCCGGCAGGTCGATGCGCAGGATGTTCAGGCGGTAGTACAGATCGGCCCGGAACCCTCCGGCGAGGATGCGTCCGGCCAGGTCGCGGTGGGTCGCGGCGATCACCCTCACGTCGATGGGCGTGGGTTCGGTCGCACCGATGCGCAGCACCTCGCGCTCCTGCAGCACCCGCAACAAACGTGTCTGCAGGGACACCGGCATCTCGCCGACCTCATCCAGGAACAGGGTCCCGGTATGGGCGGCCTCGAACAGCCCCAGCTTGCCCCCCCGGCGCGAGCCGGTGAAGGCGCCCTCTTCGTAGCCGAACAGCTCGCTCTCCAGCAGGGCCTCGGAGAAGGCCGCGCAGTTCACGGCCACGAAAGGCTGGCGATGCCGTTGACTGGCCGTGTGGATGCCCTGCGCCAGAAGTTCCTTGCCCGTGCCGCTCTCGCCGATGACCAGCACGGTGGCGTCGCTGCGGGCGCACAAGGCGCCCAGCGATTTCACCCGTTGCATGGCGGCGCTGTCGCCGCCCAGGTCGGACAGTTGATAACGTGCGCTGGCCGAGGGCCTGCCGCGCTGGCTGCGCAAGTGGCGGTCGACGCGCTGGATGGCCGCCGGGTCCTGGCAGCTCAGCACCGCGCCGGTCTGCACGCCCTGCTCCAGGATGGGCATGCGGCTGGTCACCAGGGTGCGGCTGCCGAAGCGCTGGATCGCCTCCAGCTCGGCACGGGAGTCGCGCAGCGTGACACGCAGGCTGAGCTCGGGTGCCACATCGCCCAGCCGTCGGCCGAGGAGTTCGTAGGCCGGCGCACCCAGCAGCTGCTCCATGGCGGGGTTCAAGGTCTCGATGCGCTCGTCCGGGTCGACGGCCACCACGCCGTCCTTGAGCTGCCCCAGGATGGTATTCAGACGCTCCCGCTTGGCCAGCTCGATGCGCGACACCCGGGCGACCTCGATCGCATCGTCCAGCGCCTCGCGCACGGCGTCCGGCGAATACAGGAACACCGCCTGCATGCCGGCCTCTTGCGCCAGGTCGCAGACCAGCCCGGGTGCGGCGACGACCTCGATGCCCTGGGCGCGCAGGGCCAGGACGCAGGCGCGGGCCTCGTCCTCGTTGGTGTAGTTGCGGCGCAGCACTCCCAGGCCGAACTGCTGGTTGAAGCTTTCCATCTCCGGGGCCAGGTCGCCATAGGTCACCAAGGCCAGGCGCGGGGAAATGGCCCGCGCCCGGCCCAGCGCGCCCATCACGTCGAAACCACCCACCTTGACCAGGATGACCGGAATGTCGAGCTGTTGGCGCAGGTAGGCGCCATTCGAGCCCGCGGCCACGATCACATCCACGCCCGATTCGCGCTGTCGCTCGCGGATATGGAAGACCGCGTCCTCATAGCCCTTGTCCAGCACCTCGACCGAGGCCACGCCGCCGTAGCGAGGGACCAGGTCACGCAGCATGCCCTTGATCTGCCGTAGCCCGACCGCCACGATGCGGGGCAGCCGCCCGGCGAGGCCCGTGGCGGCTCTGGGAACTGGAGGGAAGTCAGGCTTAGAAACGCGCGGCATGAGATTCCTTTCTGGAACACGGCGGTTCAATATTGAAACACGGCCAACTCGACCGCTGCCCTTCACCCCGATGAATTTCCCTTTCATAACAAGCGTTTGCGGCGGGCCGTCCGGCCTCGAAGAGGAGCCGGGTGGCGCTGGCACATGGCTTGCGCTGCCTCCGGCTCCCACCCTCGCGGCCAGCCCAGGAGATGCCATGTCCACCGATCCGTCCCGCTCAGCCGGTGCCCGCTTCCGTCTGGCCCTGCAGGAGGAGCAGCCCCTCCAGGTGGTGGGCGCCATCAATGCCAACCACGCCCTGCTCGCGCGGCGCGCCGGCTACCGGGCCATCTACCTGTCGGGCGGCGGGGTGGCGGCGGGCTCGCTCGGTCTGCCCGACCTGGGCATCAACACGCTGGACGACGTGCTGACCGACATCCGCCGCATCACCGACGTCTGCGATGTGCCCCTGATGGTCGACATCGACACCGGTTTCGGCCCCAGCGCCTTCAACATCGCCCGCAGCGTGAAGAGCCTGATCAAGTTCGGCGCCGCCGCCTGCCACATCGAAGACCAGGCCGGCGCCAAGCGATGCGGACACCGGCCCGGCAAGGAGATCGTCTCCAAGCAGGAGATGAGCGACCGCGTGAAGGCCGCGGCCGACGCCCGCACCGACCCGGCTTTTTTCCTGATCGCCCGCACCGACGCGATCCAGTCCGAAGGGGTGGACGCGGCAATCGAGCGTTCCCTGGCCTGTGTCGAGGCCGGCGCCGACGGCATCTTTGCGGAAGCCGCCTACGACCTGCCCACCTACCGGCGCTTCGTGGAAGCGTTGAAGGTGCCGGTGCTGGCCAACATCACCGAGTTCGGCAAGACCCCCTTGTTCTCGGTGGATGAACTGAAAAGCGTAGGCGTGTCCATGGTGCTGTACCCCTTGAGCGCCTTCCGCGCCATGAACAAGGCGGCCGAGGCGGTGTACACGGCCATCCGCCGCGACGGCCACCAGAAAAACGTGGTCGGTCTGATGCAGACACGCGAGGAACTCTACGATCGCATCGGCTACCACGCCTTCGAGCAGCACCTCGACCAGTTGTATTCCGGCAAGAAGTGACTTTCCAGAGGAAGCCCCCATGACCACCAGCCCTCCCGACAGCGCGCCGACGGCCGCGCCGCGCGCCAAGAAGTCCGTGGCCCTGTCCGGCGTCGCCGCCGGCAACACCGCCTTGTGCACCGTGGGCCGCAGCGGCAACGACCTGGCCTACCGCGGCTACGACATCCTCGACATCGCCGAGACCTGCGAGTTCGAGGAAATCGCCCACCTGCTGGTGCACGGCGAGCTGCCGAACCAGTCCGAACTCGCGGCCTACAAGGCGCGGCTGAAGTCGCTGCGCGGCCTGCCGGCGGCCGTCAAGCTCTGCCTGGAAGCCCTGCCCGCCGCCAGCCATCCGATGGATGTGATGCGCACAGGCGCCTCGGCCCTCGGCTGCGTCCTGCCCGAAAAGGACGAGCACCCCCATCCGGGAGCGCGGGACATCGCCGACCGGCTGATGGCCTCCTTCGGTTCGATGCTGCTGTACTGGTACCACTTCGCCTTCCACGGCCGGCGCATCGAGGTCGAGACCGACGACGACTCCATCGGTGGCCATTTCCTGCACCTGCTGCACGGCACCGCGCCGCGGGCCTCGTGGGTGCGCGCCATGCACACCTCGTTGAACCTGTACGCCGAACACGAGTTCAACGCCTCGACCTTCGCCGCCCGTGTCATCGCCGGCACCGGCAGCGACATGTACTCGGCCATCACCGGTGCCATCGGCGCCCTGCGCGGGCCGAAGCACGGCGGCGCCAACGAGATGGCGCTCGAGATCCAGAAGCGCTACGACTCGCCCGACGAGGCCGAAGCCGACATCCGGGCGCGCGTGGACCGCAAGGAAGTGGTGATCGGTTTCGGCCATCCGGTGTACACCATCGCCGATCCGCGCAACCAGGTCATCAAGGAGGTGGCCCGCCGGCTGTCGCTGGAAGCCGGCGACACCAGGATGTTCGACATCGCCGAGCGGCTCGAGTCGGTGATGTGGGAGATCAAGAAGATGTTCCCCAACCTCGACTGGTTCAGCGCCGTCAGCTACCACCTGATGGGCGTGCCGACGGCCATGTTCACGCCGCTGTTCGTGATCTCGCGCAGCTCCGGCTGGGCCGCCCACGTCATCGAGCAACGCCAGGACGGCAAGATCATCCGCCCCAGCGCCCACTATGTCGGCCCCGAAGACCGGGCCTTCGTGCCCATCGACCAGCGCGGCTGAAACCCGCCCGCCGCGCACGCATTTCCTTTCCCTGCACTCCGCCTCGTTCACCACAGGTCACTTCATGTCCGCACACATCTCCAACGTCCGCCCCAAGCCCGACCAGGTGCTGGTCGACATCGTCGACTACGTCACCAAGTACAAGATCAAGGGCGCGCTGGCCTACGACACCGCCCGCAACTGCCTGATCGACACCCTGGGCTGCGGACTCGAAGCGCTGGAGTACCCGGCCTGCACCAAGCTGCTCGGCCCGGTGGTCCCCGGCACGACCGTGCCGCATGGCGCCAAGGTGCCCGGCACCCAGTTCCAGCTCGACCCGATCCAGGCCGCGTTCAACATCGGCACGATGATCCGCTGGCTGGACTTCAACGACACCTGGCTGGCGGCCGAATGGGGGCACCCGAGCGACAACCTTGGCGGCATCCTCGCCACCGCCGACTGGCTGAGCCGCACCGCGCTCGCCAACGGCAGGAAGCCGCTGCTGATGAAGGACGTGCTGACGGCCATGATCAAGGCGCACGAGATCCAGGGCTGCATCGCGCTCGAGAACTCGTTCAACCAGGTCGGCCTCGACCACGTCGTGCTGGTGAAGGTGGCCTCCACGGCCGTCGTCGCGAAGATGATGGGACTGAGCCGCGAGGAGATCATCAACGCCGTGTCGCTCGCCTGGGTCGACGGCCAGTCCCTGCGCACCTACCGCCACGCACCGAACACCGGCAGCCGCAAGAGCTGGGCGGCCGGCGACGCCACCAGCCGCGCCGTGCGCCTGGCGTTGATCGCCAAGACCGGCGAGATGGGGTACCCGAGCGTGCTCTCGGCCAAGGGCTGGGGCTTCTATGACGTGCTCTTCAAGGGCCAGCCCTTCAAGTTCCAGCGGCCCTATGGCAGCTACGTGATGGAAAACGTGCTGTTCAAGATCAGCTTCCCCGCGGAATTCCACAGCCAGACCGCGGTCGAGGCGGCGATGACGCTGCATGCGCAGCTGCAAAAGGCCGGACGGACGGTGGAGGACATCAAGAAGGTGACGATACGCACCCACGAGGCCTGCATCCGCATCATCGACAAGAAAGGCCCGCTCAACAATCCGGCCGACCGCGACCACTGCATCCAGTACATGGTGGCGGTGCCGCTCATCCATGGCCGCCTCACGGCCGGCGATTACGAGGACGACGTGGCTGCCGACAAGCGCATCGACGTGTTGCGCGACAAGATCGTATGTGTCGAGGACAAGGGCTTCAGCCGCGACTACCACGATCCAGAGAAGCGTTCGATCGCCAATGCCGTCACCATCGAATTCAAGGATGGCAAGAAGCTCAAGGAAGTGCTGGTCGAGTATCCCATCGGGCACAAGCGCCGGCGCAAGGAGGGCATCCCGCAGCTGGAAGCGAAGTTCCGCACCAACCTCGCACGGCGTTTTCCGAAGAAGCAACAGGATGCCATCCTGGCTGTGTCCCTCGATCAAAAGGCACTCGAGGCCATGCCGGTCAACGAATACGTCGACCTGTACGTCATCTGAAGAGACTTGAGCCCCGGCTCCCCCCGGGTCGCCCTGCTTGCCAAAGCAGGGCGGGGGCTGCACAGTGGGCGCATGTTGCAGATGCCGCCTCACCGACTTCACGGCAACGGCCGCCAGTGCTCGCTGCCCTCGCCCCCATGCGGGCGCCCCCGTCCCGGCGACAGGCCTTGGACGCCCTCGGTCTTGTCACCCGGAGGGCAGGCGGAAGCCGGCGCTGCGGTGCCACAGGGACGCGGCAAGAACGGGCCTATCGGAACGTTGCAACAGCTTGTGACCGGTCCACCCAGCGGGGGCCGTCTGGACGGGGAACGGCGGGTACGCAACTTGCCTTCATTTCCAATTAACCGAAATTTTCACCTGTTCTCTTGCATCCCATGACAGTCGATCTGCATGTCCTACGCGCAACTGCGATGGTCGGCCCCGGGCACACTACCCGCACTGAAGCGGCCCATTGATCCCGACGCTGACGCTGCCCCTGCCATGAACCCTCCCGAACGCACGGCCCGCCACCTGTCGATGATCCGGGGCTTTCACGTCGCCGACTTCTTTACCTTGGGCAATGCCGCTTGCGGCACTCTCTCGGTATTTTTTGCCATGATGTTCGTCGGCAGCCAGGAGCTGTCGCACTTCGTCACGGCCGCCGCACTCACCCCTGCGGCCTTTCTTTTCGATGTGCTCGACGGTCACGTCGCGCGCTGGCGCCACGAGCAGTCCCCCTTCGGCCGCGAACTCGACTCGTTGGCCGACGTGGTCTCGTTCGGCGTCGGCCCGGCGGCCCTCGGCTTCGCAGCCGGCATGACCGGTGGCTGGGATCTCGTCGCGCTGACCTACTTCGTGTGCTGCGGCGTGAGCCGGCTGGCCCGCTTCAACATCACCGCCGAAAGCCTGTCGGCGGGCAGCAACAAGGTCGCCTTCTTCGAAGGCACACCGATTCCGACCAGCGTGGTCCTGGTGGGCCTGCTGGCCCTGGCCGCATGGTGGGGACGGGTCGGAGCCGACGGCCTGTACGGTGGAGCGCTCGTACTGGGCCCGGCCCGGCTGCACTGGTTCAGCCTGCTGTATGTGCTCTCCGGCTCGCTGATGATCAGCAAGACCATCCGCATTCCCAAGCCCTGAAGGCACCGGAGCCCCCACCACATCATGGCTGCGCCCGCCTCCGAGTTCCTGATTCTCATCGCCGACGATCACGCCGATTCGGTGGAGAGCCTTGCCGACCTGCTCCAGCTCGATCTCGGCTGCCGGGTGATCACCGCCGAGGACGGCCGACAGGCCGTGCAACAGGCGCTCACCCACCGGCCCGACGTGGTCATCCTCGACCTGGAGATGCCCTTCATGAGCGGCATCGAAGCGGCGCGGCAGATTCGCGCCATCTCGTCGGCCGACCCTCCATTGCTGCTGGCCGTCACCGGCAAGGGCCTGAGCACCCAGGAACTGGCCACCATCGACCGGCACTTCGACCGCGCCTTCGCCAAGCCGCCCGACCTGGACCGGCTGCTGGCGGTCTTGCGTGAACACATCGCCCAGGCACCGGTACGCAATCGCAGCGGCGGCTTCGAACTGTCCGAGGTGGTGACCATGGCGGTGCGCGAGGTGGGGCCGTCGATCAGCGCCAAGGGGCTGACATTCTCATTCGACTACGAGGGCCCCACCCGACTGGTCCAGGGCGACGCGAGTTCACTGCAGCAATCCCTGCGGCGCGTGCTCAACGGCGCCATGGCGGCACTGGATGAAGGCGCGCTCATCTTCACCGGCGAGGCGACGGTGCAGGCCGACGGCGAAGTCCGGCTGGTGGTCAATGCCGCCGGCACCGGGCGGCTGGCGCCCGCGGCCGAACTGACCCGCCTGCTCGAACTGATGTCGCTCACCGAGCCTGCCGACAGCGTGTCGGCAGACGATGCACGCACTGCGGTCGGCCATTGCAGCCACACCGGCGCGCGCATCGACTACGCGAGCCTGACGACCGAGGGCGTGCTGTTCCGTACCGAGCTGGGCTTCCAGCCCTCGGGGCCCGCCCCCGAAGAAGCGCAGGCCGCGGTGGACGGTGCCCGGGCCTGGCTGGTCGGGAGCGACGACATGCCCACCGCGGCCCTGCAACGCCGGCTGCAACGCCTGGGCTGGCGAACCACCCGTTTCATGCATTGCGCACAGGCCCTGTCGGTCCTCGACGCCGCGCCGGCACGCCCCCCCGAGCTG
Organism: uncultured Rhizobacter sp.; assembly: GCA_966211755.1. Taxonomy (GTDB): domain Bacteria; phylum Pseudomonadota; class Gammaproteobacteria; order Burkholderiales; family Burkholderiaceae_C; genus Rhizobacter. The sequence continues at coordinate 36,636 of CBIHOH010000003.1, forward strand.
TTGATCGTCACCGAAGGCGAGGACACCTGTACCGAGGTGCTGCGCGAGTTCCTCGCCTACGCCCTTCCCGGCTCGCAACGGATCTTCGCCGTGGCGGCCGATTCGCCCGTGCTGCGGGCCGAGCAAGCGGTGACGGGCTTCGAGCTGCGGGTCTACCCGCTCAGCCCGCTCGAACTGCGCGAATTCGCGCAGCGCCTGACCCCGGGCGAGGGCAGCCCCGACCAGGGCCCCCTCACCACCTCGGCCAGCCTCGCCGACCGGCCCTTGGTGATGATCGTCGACGACAACGAGGTCAACCGGATCGTCGCCGGCGGCCTGCTGCGGGCGCTAGGCTACGAGGTCATCACCGCGCACGACGGGCTCGATGCCATTTCACAGTGCAAACGCACCCCGCCCAGCCTGGTGCTGATGGACATCGACATGCCCGTGGTCAACGGGCTGGACGCCACCAGCCGCATCCGCGAGCTGCAAAGCCAGGGCCGCATCGCACCCTTCGGCATCGTCGCGGCCACCGCGAACGGCACCCGTTCCGCGCGCGAGGACTGCCTGGCCGTCGGCATGGACGGCTATATCCTGAAACCCCTGCTCCTCGCCACCTTGCGCGATGAACTGAGCAGGGTCATGTCGCTGGCGCGCGGTCACTAGGGACACCGCAAGTCCCGCCGCGGCTCCCGACCGAACGCCATGTTCGCCACCTGGTGCCTGATCATCGGTCTGCTGCTGGTGCTCGTAGGCCTGACCGACACCCTGGCGAGACGCTTGCCGCTCAGTGTCTCGGCCCTCTACCTGGTCGCGGGCTACCTGCTGGGGCCGCACGCGCTCGGCCTGATGCGCCTGCAGCTGGTCGACGACGCACGCTGGGTGGAGGCCCTGAGCGAAGCGGCGGTGCTCATTTCGCTGTTCGCGGTGGGCCTGCGCCTGCGGGTACGCATGTCCGACCGCCTTTGGGTGGCCCCGCTGTTGCTGGCCACGCTGGCGATGCTGCTGACCATCATGATGCTGGCGGGCGTGGGCCTCGGTTTCGGGCTCTCGCTGGGCAGCGCGCTGCTGCTCGCATCCGTGCTGGCACCCACCGACCCGGTGCTGGCCTCCGACGTGCAGGTCGACCGCCCCGGCGACCGCGACAGCCTGCGCTTCAGCCTCACCGGCGAAGGCGGCCTCAACGACGGTGCGGCCTTCCCCTTCGTGATGCTGTCGCTGGCCTTGCTCGGTTTGCACGACACCGGTGCCTACGCCTGGCGCTGGTGGACCATCGATGTGCTGTGGGCCAGCCTGGGTGGCCTGCTGATCGGCTGGGGCATGGGCCTGGGCTTCAGCCGCGCGGTGGTCCACCTGCGCCGGGAACGCCACCAGGCGATGGGCATGGAGAGTTTTCTGACCCTCGGCCTGATCGCACTGACCTATGCCATCGCGCTACGGTTGGCCACCTACGGGTTCCTCGCGGTGTTCGCCGCAGGACTGGCGATGCGCTACGTCGAGTACCGCGATGCCGGAAACGACAGCATTTCCGTCGCAGCGGACGTCACCGAGCCGGAACACAGCTCGGCATACATGGCCAATACCGTACTCGACTTCACCCTCGACCTCGAACGGCTGGCCGAACTGGCCGTGATGCTGGTGATCGGCTCGCTGCTGAGCCCGGCCGCATTCACCATGCAGAGCGTGGCCATCGCCCTGCTGCTGATGTTCGTGGTGCGGCCGCTCGCCGTGCTGGTATCGACATCGCGCCTGCGCTGGACCCCGACGCAGACACGCCTGGCCGCCTGGTTCGGCGTGCGCGGCATCGGCTCCATGTACTACCTGGCATATGCCCTGGCGCACGGTGCCGTCCATCCGGAGATGGACTTCATCGCCGACACCGTGCTGGTCACGATCACCTTGTCGGTCGCGCTGCACGGGTCCTCGGCCACCCCCGTCATGGACCTCTACCGCCGCGCCCGCCGTGGCGGGCTGCGCGATCCCGGTTGAAGCGGAACGGCCCGGGGGGCCCCTCAACGCCGTTCTTCGCGGCCCTCGTGAAAGAACGGATACGCATGCTGCGCATCGAGGCTCAGCGCCGCCGGCCGGGTGTCGGGCGCGTCCGCCAGGTGACCGTTGGCCAGATCGAGCAGCACCGAGTCGAACCATTGCGACTCGACCGCCGCCTGGTACACCCGGGCCTCGCCGGTGGACCGTCGCTTGACGACCAACACGCCACCGGCGATGCCGAACAGCTCGCCCAGCGCCGAGGTCGTATCGCTCTCGACCACGAAGTCCGTGTCGTCGTAGCCCCAGGATCGAAGAATTCTTCCGAAGGCCTTGATCTTTTCCTGCAAGCGGGAGCTGGCTGTAGCGGGCATGAGTGTCTCCGGTTGACTGCGGAAATGCGCGGGCGGCGCGGCTCGTGGCCTGCTCGCCCGCATCGCCCATCGTGCCTGGACCCGCGGCCGATGTGCGTAGGAAAACGCCGACGTCACCGGTAGGCCCGCGCGCGTCCAGGCCCTGCGGCCACGACACAAGCCCGTGCCACCCGAAGGGAGGCGCCGTCTGGGCGGCAGCCCGCGCCCTGCCTTGCGCTTCAAGCTTCGATAGTGGAAACAGGCCCTAATGCCTAGAATGCCTCGGCATGGAATCCACGCCTTCCGAGGACAGAGCGAATCCCCGACAGCCCGTCTCCCCCTCGGTGCGTCGCCGGCTCCTGCTGCTGACCTTGTCGGTCCTGCTGCCCACCAGCGGCATCTCCTTGATCGCCGCCTATACCATCTACACCGAAGCCAGGGATTCGGTCACCACCACGGCCACCTATACCGCGCGCGCGCTGAGCCTGGTCGTCGATCGCGAGCTGGCCTACCGCGCCGGCATCCTGAGCACGCTCGCCTCCTCGCCCACCCTCGACCGCGGCGACCTGCAGGGCTTCTACGACCAGGCCAGGGCGGTCGCGCCCACCTATGCCAACGCGGTGATCCTGAGCGACACCAGCGGACAGCAGCTGCTCAACACCCGCGTGCCCCTGCATTCGCCGACCCCCCTGCCCAGCTCGCGCATCCCCGACCACGAAGCCGGCCGGCTCGAAGGCCGTCCCGTGATCTCCGATCTCTACATGGCCCCGATCGGCAAGCAACTCAGCTTTGCCGTGCGCGTGCCGGTGGTGCGCGAGGGCCAGGTGCGCTGGTACGTGTCCATGAGAAGTTTCGCCTCGCAGATGCAACGCATCTTCGAGCAGCAGAATCTGCCCGGGGGCTGGACCGGCACACTGCTGGATTCCAAGGGCCGGGTCGTGGCGCGCAATCTTTCGCCCGAAAAAACCGTGGGCCGCAGTGCCACGCCCGACATGCTCGAGCAGCTGGCGCTGCAGACTCACGGCACCCACGAGACCGTCACCCTGGACGGTGTGCCGGTCGTCACCGTGTTCAACCGCGCCCCCGACTCGGGCTGGACGGTGTTGATCGGCCTGCCGAGAGCGGAGCTGTCGCGTCCGGCCCTGCAGGCGCTGGGGACCATGCTGTCGATCTCGCTCCTGCTCTCCGCGGTGGCGATCTTCGCCGCCATGCGCCTGGGCCGCGGCATCGCCGGCCCGGTGGCCCGGCTGCAGGCGGACGCCGAGGCGCTGGGCAACGGCCAGCGCGTCGCCGAGACGCCCACCGGCCTGGCCGAGACCGACGTGGTGCAGCGGTTGCTCGCCAAGGCCAGCCGCGATCTGCACGAGGCGGACGCCAAGCTTCATTCCCAGGTACGGGAAGCGGTGGCCGAGGCCGAACGGGCACAACGCGCCGCCCTCAGCGCGCAGAAGCTGGAAGCACTCGGTCGGCTCACCGGCGGCATCGCCCATGACTTCAACAACCTGCTGCAGACCTTGTCCTCGGGGGTGCAGCTCGCCGCCAGGCTGTGCGGCGATGCGCGGGCGCAAAAAGCCCTGGCCACCTGCGAGCGCGCCGTCGGCAAGGCGGTCAAGCTCACGCGCCAGCTGATGAGCTTCGGCCGGGCCCAGCCCGGGCACCTCGAAGTGGTCGACCTGCAGGAACAGTTCGAGGGCATGGGCGACCTGCTGCGCGGCGCGCTGCGCGAATCGGTCGCCCTCCACCTGACGGTCGAGGCGGGAACCTGGCCGATCAAGGTCGATCCGGTGCAGCTCGAGCTGGCGGTGCTGAACCTGTGCCTGAATGCCCGCGACGCGATCGACGGCCCGGGCGAGCTGCGGGTCAGCGCGGCCAGGCGCAGCCTGGCCAGCGGCGAGGTGGAAGGACTGGACGGCGGCGACTTCGTCGCGCTGTCCATCGCCGATTCAGGGCACGGCATACCGGCCGACGTGCTGCCCCGGGTGTTCGAACCATTTTTCACGACCAAACCCGCGGGCAAGGGAACCGGCCTCGGCTTGGCGCAGGTCTACGCCTTCGCACTCCAGTCGCACGGTGCGGCCCAGGTGCGCAGCGCCCCCGGCGAGGGCACCACCGTGACGCTGTTCCTGCCCCGCAGCGGCGAACCGGTGTCCCGCCCCGCGCCGCCGCGCGCGCCGGCACCGCTGCTGATCCGTTTCGCCGGCACGGTGCTGCTGGTGGAGGACGATCCCCTGGTTCGCGGCCTGACGTCGGAAACGCTGGAAAACTTCGGCTACACCGTGCTGGTGGCGTCCTCGGCGGACGACGCCCTCGCCATCTGTACCGCCCGCGAAGACATCGACGTGGTTCTCTCCGACGTGGTGATGCCGGGAGACAGAAACGGCGTCGACCTGGTCCACCTGCTGCGCGAGCTGCGCCCTTCGCTTCGCGCGATGCTCGCCACGGGCTATGCGGAAGCGCCGAGCACCGCCTTCCCGGTGCGCGTGATCGCCAAACCCTATGACATGGAGCAGTTGGCGCAGTGGCTGGCGGACGAAATCGCGGCCAGTCGGGCCGCGGCAGCGCATTGAACCGGGGTTTTGCGCCTGCATCCAAGGTAAAATCCAGGGACGGCGGCGCCTTCCAGGTAAGCGCCTGCCCACCTACCGCTTGGAAAAACCCGACCGCATCTTGCTTGCACCATGTCTTGCAGGCGGCGGGTTCGTCCCCATGTTGTCCATGCGGCGGGTTTTTCGACCGCCCAGGAAGAGGACACATGAACGCGATCCGACCCGACTCTCCACCCACCCGGCCCAGCCTCGTGTTGACCCTGGCCAGGCTGCTGGAGCGCCTGGAGCGCAGCGCCGAGCCGGTCGGCGCCGAACAATACCGTTCGGTGGTGCTGCATCTGGTCCAGGAACTCGACGCCGCCGGCACCGACCCGGCGCTGCCCGCGGTGCTCGATTCGCACCCGGCGACGGCCGAGTTGTACGAAAATCTCAACTATGCGCATGCGGGGCTCTGCCGTTCCGGGCTGGAAGCCTCCCTCAACGCAGAATTGCGGGCCAAGGACGTGATCGACAAGGCACGCCGCCCAGCTCTCAAGCAATCGAACCAAGGCGCAACAAGTGGCGAAGACTGAAGTAAAAACGGCTGTCCTGGCGGACGGCCTCCGATATCGCAGCAAGACGGCAGGCTCGCCTTTCACGGCAGCCGGCTCCTTCGGTGCCGCGACCATGTCGTGTTTCCTGTGCGGCAAGCATCGCGCGCGCTCCCTGCTCAAGTCGCGCAAGCTGCTGGGCAAGTCGCAGGCGGTGTGTTCACCCTCCTGCAAGGAACTCGACGCGTCGAGTACCTGAAGCGCCGCTGAGCCCCGGCAGGGGCCGGCTCAGTCGTCATCGTTGAGCAGGCCGTCTTTCCAGAGCTGCAGCGCCGCTTCGAACACCGACGCCTGCGGACCGAACGCGCCCGGACGGCTCGCCAGGCGAACCCAGACCCGGGTGTCATGGTGCGCACCGGCCAGGGGCTGGTGCTCGCGCACCTTGGTCAACCAGTCGTGTACCTCGGCATATCGCCCGGGGTGGCGCAGCCGTGCCCAGGCCAGCCCGACCAGGTCCGCGAACCCCTCCTCGCGTCGGGTTTCGCGCATGTCCCGCAACAGCCGGGAGAGTTCCTCGTCGTCCGCCACCGGTGCGCTCGCCTCGACGAAACCGGCCGGCAGGGTATGCCAGACACCCTGGACGTAGCGCCAGCAATGGCCGATCTCGTGGGCCGTCACGGCTTCGACCACGGGCCCGAACAAGGACGCCGGAATGCTGGCCGAGGTGGCCTCCAGCGACGGGTTGCCGCGCATGGAGAACACGAGCTTGCAGCGCCCGTCGACGAAACCCATCGCGAGCGGCGCATGGCCGGGCGTGGCCTGGGGTTGCACCACGATGTCCAGCGGCAGCCCCTGCCGGCGTGCGTAGTCCAGCACCGGAGCCCCGGCCGCCAGCCAGCGCGACTCGGTTTCGGTGAGGCCACCGCCCGTCGCCGCGGCGGCTGAGGCGACGACGATCCATCCCAAGGCGACAAAAGAGCGTTTCCACATGCTGCTCATTGGACCGGGAAAGCTCGTCGTCCAGGCAACGAAGAGCGTTGCGAAATCCCGGCTTTTCCGAAATGTCCGACAGGCGCACGAGGCGCCCGCCTACAAGCTCAAGCGGTCCGGTCTCGGAAAATATTACCGGGATGCAGTATCCAAGGAATTCCATGTCAGCAAAAGCCATGTACGGCGCCATCGGCATGGCCTCTGCCATGGTGCTCGTTGCGTGCAGCGAATCGGCCAACCTGCCGATCTCCGCCGGCATGGGCCCGGACCCGCAACTGCCGCCGCCGAACAAGACCCTGCTGCCGACGGTCCACATCGCCCCCGCCGTCGGCTGGCCCGACGGCGGCCGGCCCGTGGCCGCCCCCGGCACCCGCGTGACGGCGTTCGCCGACCGGCTCGACCACCCGCGCTGGGTGTACGTGCTGCCCAACGGCGATGTGCTGGTGGCCGAAAGCAATGCCCCGCCCAAGCCGGACGAGGACAGGAGCCTTCGCGGCTGGGTGATGGCCGCGGTGATGAAACGCGCCGGTGCGGGAGTGCCGAGTGCGAATCGCATCACCCTGCTGCGTGATGCCGATGGCGACGGCGTGGCCGAACTCCGCTCCCCGTTCATCGAAAACCTGTACTCGCCATTCGGCATGGCGCTGGTCGGCGACGAGTTCTATGTCGCCAATGCCGATGCCCTGCTGAAGTTCCCGTATGTCCCCGGTCAGTTGCGCATCACGGCGGCGCCCACCAAGGTCGTCGACCTGCCGGCCGGCCGCAACCATCACTGGACCAAGAACGTCATCGCCCATCCCACCGGCAGCAAGCTGTACGTCACCGTGGGATCCAACAGCAACGTGGCCGAGCACGGCATGGCCGAAGAAGCCGGGCGTGCCGCCATCTGGGAAGTCGACCCCGCGACAGGCGCCCACCGCATCTTCGCCTCGGGGCTCCGCAACCCGAACGGCCTGGCCTGGGAGCCCGGCAGCCAGACCCTGTGGACGGTGGTCAACGAACGCGACGAGATCGGCAGCGACCTGGTTCCGGACTACCTCACCTCGGTGCAGGACGGTGGTTTCTATGGCTGGCCGTACAGCTACTATGGCCGCTACGTGGATGAGCGGGTGAAACCGCCCCGGCCCGACCTGGTCGCCACCGCGCTCGTGCCCGACTACGCCCTCGGCGCGCACACCGCCTCGCTCGGCCTGGCCTTCTCGGAAGGCGGCGTGCTGCCCTACCCGCGCGGCATGTTCATCGGGCAGCACGGTTCCTGGAACCGCAAGCCGCACAGCGGCTACAAGGTCGTGTTCGTCCCTTTCGCCGGGGGCAGGCCGGCCGGCCCCGCCCGGGACGTCCTCACCGGTTTCCTGGACGAACAAGGCCGGGCGCAAGGCCGTCCGGTCGGCGTCGCGTTCGATGCCCGCGGGGGGCTGCTGGTGGCCGATGATGTCGGCAACGTCATCTGGCGCCTGAGCACGGCCCCCACCAAGCCTTGAGCCGCGCTCCCACAGAGCCGCAGGCACACGGCAGTCGGCACAATGGCCGGTGCATGTTTGCCGCTCCCTCTTTCGGACACCACAAGACATGATCGATTCTTCGAAACGCGGCCTGCGCGAGCTGGCCTTGTATTTCCTCATCCTCTCCTTGCTGGGCGGCATCCTGGCGGCCGACATCGAGACACCGGTCGGCTATGCCGAGTGGGCGCTGTACCTGCTGCCGGTCGGCCTGACCCTGTTCCAGGGCCGCAAGTGGGTCCCCTTCGCCACCGCGCTGGCCGCAACGGTGCTGAGCGCCATCGGCTACGTGGCCTCACCGGACGGAATCGACACCAGAATCGCCTCCGTCAACCGCTTGCTCGGCGACACGGCGATCTGGTTGCTCGCCATCGCGGTCTGGAACGTCATTCGCACACGCACCCAGGTGCAGGAGCTGATGTGGCTGCGCCAGAGCGAAGCGGCGGTCGCCCAGCGCCTGCTGGGCGAACAATCGCCGCCCGAGGTGGCCTCCAGCGCCGCGCACGCCCTGTGCCAGGTGACCGGCGCATTGATCGCGGTGATCTACCGGCTGGACGGCAAGACCCTCTTGCGCAAGGGCGGCCACGCTTTCGACCCGCAGGCCACACCCGAGCGCATCGGCCTGGACCAGGGTGTGGCCGGACAGGTGGCCACCGATGGCCAGACCAGGATCTTGAGCCCGGCCGAACCGGGCCACCTGCCGATCAGCTCCGCACTCGGCCGCAGCGCCCCCTGCCACGTCATCGTGGCGCCGCTGCTGGCCGACGGCAAGGTGTTCGGCGTCATCGAGCTCGGTTTCCTGGAACAGCGCCCCCGCTTCCCCCGGCTGCTCGACCTGCTGCAGCGAGTGGCCGATCCGATCGGCGTGGCCATGCGCTCGGCCCTGTATCGCCAGCGGCTGGAGGCCCTGCTGGAGGAAACCCAGCAACAAAGCGAAGAACTTCAGACTCAGCAGGAAGAACTGCGGGTCTCCAACGAGGAACTCGAAGAACACGGCCGCGCATTGCGCGAGTCGCAGGCGCGCCTGGAAGCGCAGCAGGCCGAGCTGGAGCAGAGCAATGCGCTGCTGGAGCGGCAGACCGAGGTGCTGGAGCGTCAGAAACTCGACCTCCTGGCCACCCAGCAGTCGCTGCATGCCAATGCCGAGCGCCTGGAGGCCACCAGCCGCTACAAGTCGGAGTTCCTCGCCAACATGTCGCACGAGCTGCGCACGCCGCTCAACAGTTCGCTCATCCTGTCCAGGCTGCTGGCGGACAACAAGCCGAACACCCTCAACCCCGAGCAGGTGAAGTATGCCGAGGCCATCCACGCCTCCAACAACGACCTGCTGCTGCTGATCAACGACATCCTCGACCTGGCCAAGATCGAGGCCGGCCATGTCGATCTGCGGCCGGAACCGGTGGCCCTGGCGGACACGGTGGAGCGGCTGCGTGCCACCTTCGAACCCCTGGCCAAGCAGAAGGCGCTGGCGTTCCACATCGAGACCCTGCCCGGCATCCCGCTGCATATCGTGACCGACGGCCAGCGGCTGTTGCAGGTCCTCAAGAATCTGCTGGGCAACGCGATCAAGTTCACCGAACGCGGAGAGGTCCGGCTGGTGCTGCGCCCGGCCGCCGGCGAGCGCCTGCGGTTCGAGGTGCAGGACAGCGGTGTGGGCATTCCGAAGCACCAGCAACAAATCATCTTCGAAGCCTTCCGCCAGGCCGACGGCAGCACCAGCCGCCGCTTCGGCGGCACCGGTCTCGGTTTGTCCATCTCGCGCGAGCTGGCGCAGCGCCTGGGAGGCGAGATCCGGGTCGACAGCGAGCCGGGCCGCGGCAGCACCTTCACCGTCGAACTGCCGCTGGAATTCAGTGCGCCGTCCACCGGGCCGGCCAGCGATGCCGAGACGGCCGCGGCCGATGCCGCTCCAGCCGCGCCGCCCATCTCGTCCGAGCTGGCCTCGTCCGGCCCGGTGCCTGCCCCGGTTCAGCATCCGGAACCGGACGACCGCTTGCAGCTGGCGCATCCGGGGCGCCTGATCCTCGCGATCGAGGACGACATGCGCTTTGCCCGGGTGCTGTACGACCTCGCCCACGAACTCGGCTTCGACTGCGTGATCGCGCCCAACGGTGCGGAGGGCTTGCGGCTCGCCCAGGATCTCAAGCCCACCGGCATCCTGCTCGACATCGGCCTGCCCGACCAGTCGGGCCTCACCGTGCTGGAGCGGCTCAAGCGCGACGCCGGCCTGCGTCACATACCGGTCCACATGATGTCGGCCCACGAACGCGCCCATGCGGCACTGGAGCTGGGCGCGGTCGGCTATGTGCTCAAGCCGGCCGGACGGGACGAACTCAGCGCCGCCATCCAGGGGCTGCAGGCCCGCCTACAGAGAGAGCTGCGGCATGTGCTGGTGGTGGAGGACGATGACACCCTGCGCGACAACCTGGTGCTGTTGCTGCGCACCGATCTGGTCGAGATCGATGCGGTGGGCAGCGTGGCCGAGGCCCTGGAACGTCTTGCCCACAAGACCTACGACTGCATGGTGACGGACCTGTCGCTCTCGGACGGCTCAGGCCACGACCTGCTGGACCGCATCGCCGAAAACGACCGCTACGGCTTCCCGCCGGTGATTGTCTACACCGGCCGAGCCCTCAGCCGCGACGAAGAGCAGCGGCTGCGGCGGCATTCGAAATCCATCATCCTCAAAGGCGCGCGCTCGCCCGAACGGCTGCTCGACGAGGTCACGCTGTTCCTGCACAGTGTCGAGTCGACGCTGCGACCGGAGCAGCAGCGGCTGCTGTCGCAGTCGCGCCAGCGCGACTCGGTGCTCGACGGAAGGCGCATCCTGCTGGTGGAGGACGATGTACGCAACATCTTCGCGCTGTCGAGCGTGTTCGAACCCCTGGGCGTGCGCCTCGACATCGCCCGCAACGGCAAGGAGGCCTTGCACAGGCTCGAGCAGCCGGGCCAGGCCGACCTGGTGCTGATGGACATCATGATGCCGGAGATGGACGGCATCACCGCCCTGAAGCTGATACGCGAACGCCCGGAATGGAGCAACCTGCCCGTCATCGCCCTCACCGCCAAGGCCATGTCCGACGACCGCGAGCGCTGCCTGAGCGCCGGTGCCAACGACTACGTCTCCAAGCCGATCGACGTCGACAAGCTGATCTCGCTGTGCCGGGTCTGGATGCGCAAGTAGGAAGCGCCATGGACGACGACACGGCCCTGTTCGACATCGAAGTGAAGCTGCTGCTGGAAGGCGTGTTCCTGCGCTACCAGCACGACTTCCGCGACTACGCCATCACCTCCCTGCGCCGGCGCGTGCGCCAGGCGATGGCGCACTTCGATTGCCAGCGCCTCTGCGACTTGCAGGACCGCGTGCTGCACGAACCGGAGGTGTTCTCCGGGATGCTGCAGTACTTCACCGTGCAGATGAGCGAGCTGTTCCGCGACCCGCACTACTTCAAGGCGCTGCGCGAGGAAGTGCTCCCCCTGCTGGCCACCTACCCGTCGATCAAGCTGTGGATCGCCGGTTGCAGCAGCGGAGAGGAAGTCTGGTCGATCGCCATCATGCTGGCCGAGGAAGGTTTGCTCGAGCGCAGCCTGATCTATGCCACCGACATCAACCCCCAGGCGTTGCGCCGCGCCGAAGCGGGTGTCTACCCTCTTGAACGTGCAGCCCAGTTCAGCAAGAATTATCTGGCCGCCGGCGGCAAGGGCTCACTCTCCGACCACTATGCCAGCGGCTACAGCAGCGTGGTCTTCGACCGCCGCCTGAAGAAACAGGTGGTATTCGCCGACCACAGCCTGGCCACCGACAGCGTCTTTTCCGAGGTCCATCTGGTGTCCTGCCGCAACGTGCTGATCTACTTCAATCCGGCCCTGCAAGACCGTGCCATCGGTCTGTTCCGCGAGGCCCTGGTGCACCGCGGTTTCCTGGGCCTGGGCACCAGGGAGAGTCTGCAGTTCGGCGCCCACGCCAATGCTTTCGAACCGATGCTGCTGCCCGAGCGCATCTACCGCCGCCTGTGAGCCCGGACATGGCAGCGGTGCAACTGTCTTCGATGGAAGCCCTGGTGGTCGGGACCTCGACGGGCGGCGTGGAAGCGCTGCTGGCGCTCCTGTCCGCCTTGCCGCGCGGCTTCCGGCCGGCCGTGCTGGTGGTCATCCACCGGCGGCCCGAGGAGCCCGGCACCCTGGCCGACCTGCTGGCGCCACGCTGCGCCCTGCCGGTCAGCGAGGCTTTGGACAAGCAGCCGGTGGCACGGGGAGCGGTGCTGCTGGCCCCGCCCAACTATCACTTGCTGGTCGAACCGACGAAGACGCTCGCGCTGTCGATGGACCCACCGGTCCGTTTCTCGCGCCCCTCCATCGACCTGCTGTTCGAGTCGGCCTCGATCGCCTACACGCACCGGGTGCTGGCCCTGCTGCTGACAGGCAGCAACGAGGACGGCAGCGACGGGCTGGCCGCCATCCGGCGACGCGGCGGCAAGGCCTGGGTCCAGGACCCGGCCACGGCCCGGGCCTCCACCATGCCGGCGGCTGGCCTGGCATTTGCCGGTGCCGATGAGGTACTGTCCCTCCCCGAGATGTGCCGGCGCCTCGCCCTCTCCTCCGATGATTTCCTTGAAAACAGTCGAGTACGGACATGAATGACATCTCGCCCGAAGTAAACCTGCTGATCGTCGACGACATCGCGCAGAACCTGCTCGCCCTGGAAGCCCTGCTGGCGCGGCCTGGCGTGCGGCTGCTCAAGGCCGGCTCGGGCGCCGAGGCGCTCGAGCTCCTGCTCAACCATGAAGTCGCACTCGCCCTGCTCGATGTGCAGATGCCGGAGATGGACGGTTTCGCCCTGGCCGAGCTGATGCGCAGCGCCGAGCGCACCCGCCACATCCCCATCATCTTCCTGTCGGCAGCCGCCCAGGACCAGCAGCGCACCTTCCGCGGCTATGAGGCCGGGGCCGTCGATTTCCTCTACAAACCCCTGGACACCCAGGTCCTGCGCAGCAAGGTGGCGGTGTTCGTCGACCTGCACATCCAGCGGCAACGGCTCAAGCAGCAGATCGTCGAGGTCCAGCGGCTGCGCAAGCTCAACGAGATGATGACCGCCGTGCTGACACACGACCTGCGCACACCGCTGATGGCCATTGCCCTGAGCGCCGAGATCGTGCATCGGCGCGGCCACGAGGACGCCATCCAGAAGGCCGGACTGCGCATCAAGTCGAGCAGCTCGCGCATGGCGCGCACCATCGACCATCTGCTGAACTTCTCGCGCGTTCGCACCGGCGTCGCGAGCATCGTGCCCAAGCCGGCCGACCTCGGCACGGTGTGCGCAGCGGTGGTCGCCGAGATCAGCGATGTGAAGCCGGAAGTCAGCATCCAGATGCAATGCGACGGGGACCTGACCGGGGTGTTCGACGCCGACCGCATGACGCAGGTCTTCTCGAACCTGCTCGGCACGGCCCTGGAACACGCCGACCCGCAGCGGCCGATCAAGCTGCGCCTGGACGGCTCGCACAAGGACCGGCTCAACGTCCACCTCAGCTTTCCGAACGTGCTCAGCGACGCCTTGCAGGCCGAACTGTTCGAGCCCCTGCTGGGTGGCACGAACAAGGAACCGGCACGCCCGGCGCTCAGCGCCGCGCTGGTGATCGTCGACCAGGGCATCAGCGCCCACGGCGGCTCGGTCGTCGCCCGCTCCAACGAGGCGGAGGGCACGGTGATGGAATTCCTGATTCCGCGCAGCGAACGCTCCGAACGCTGAGGGTGGATCTCCTCGGCCTGTTGCAATGGCCGGCGATGCTGTTCACGGTCGCCGCGTCCTGGTGGGTCAGCTCCAGCCAGAAGCGAAAGCGCAAGCTCGGTTTCTGGCTGTTCCTGGCGAGCAATGCGCTGTGGGTCGCCTGGGGCTGGCACACCGAGGCCTATGCCCTGGTCACCCTGCAGTTCTGCCTGGCAGCCCTGAACATCCGGGGGGCGCGCAAGAGCGGCCAGAGTTGACACCACCGCGGCGTCCCGTCCCCCTCCTCCACGCGGCCAGGAAACACAACAGGCGGCGCTCCTCGGGGGCCAGGCCGCGGCGCGCCCGGCAGCTGGAGGCCGCCGCCTCCACGAGAGCGACAAGGCGGCCTTGCCTTGCCATGTCGAGCAACGCCGGGTGCACGTAGGATTTCCGGCACACCGCCACGGTGTTGCGCAGACGCCTGGCCACCTCGGCCAACACCTCGTTGATGCGTGCCTTGGTGGCGGCAGCGGCACCGTCCTGCATCAACAGCGACAAGGCCGTGGAGCTCGCATGCCAGGTGCGGAAATCCTTTGCGGTGAAGGCCGCGCCGCTGAGCCGACGCAGGTATTCGTTGACATCGAGCGAGCCGACGGAATGGGTCTGTCCGGCCTCGTCGACATACTGGAACAACTCCTGCCCCGGCAGGGCCTGGCAATGGCGGACCACGCGGGCGACCCGGGGATCGCTCAACGCGACCTCGTGGCCGATGCCGCTCTTGCCGCGAAAGCGCAGTTGCAGCGTGCTGCCCTGGACCGTCGCATGACGGTTGCGCAGCGTGGTCAGCCCATAGGAGCCGTTCGCGCGGGCGTATTCATCGTTGCCCACCCGGACCAGGGTGGTGTCGAGCAGGCGGACCAGGGTCGCCAGCACGGTCTCGCGCCGCACGCCCGGTTGCAGCGGTGTGGCCAGGTCGTGCGCCACGCGGGCGCGGATGCCCGGCAGCGACCGACCGAACTCCAGCATGCGGGCGAACTTCTCGGCATCCCGCGCCTCACGGAATTCGGCGTGGTAGCGGTATTGCTTGCGCCCGCGGGCATCGCGGCCGGTGGCTTGCAGATGGCCATCGGGCAATGGACAGATCCAGACCTGGGTGTAGGCGGGAGGAATCGCCAGCCGCCGGATGCGGTCGAGTTCGGCGCTGTCCCGCACCGGCTGTCCAGCCGGGCCATGGTATGAAAAGCCCTTGCCGCGGCGCCGCCGGACGATGCCGGGCGACGTGTCGGTCACATAGACCAGCCCGCGCGGCACAGCGGGCTGCGCCGGATCGATGGCTTGGCCACGGCCACGCTGACGACGGCTGGAGCCGAGCGTCATGGCAAGCACGCGGGGGCGGCCACGCCGGCAGGTACTCCCCCTGTCAAATGGGCGGGCAAGTGGTGCCGCCGTCGCGTTGGCGGGCGACACACGGGCACGCGCAAGCGGAGTGTCGCGTGCTGCAACCCGAGCCGCCGATCGATGGCCACCGGCCGCCTCCTTCCATACCAGTTCAGGACACAAACGACCATCCGGTCGCGGAAACCGGACGGCCGGGCCCGGGCGGCATGGGCCGAACCCGGTTCAGTGAGGCTGGCTGCCGCCCTCGCCGCCCTCCTGCTGGCCGACCCTGCGGGACGACCGGCTTCCGCCTTGTTGGACGTCCTGGTGGCTGCCTTGCTGGCCTTGCTTGTGCGACACGCTCTGGTCCTGTTGCCGGCTGCTTTCACCCGACTTCTGCGATTCGTTCTTTTGGGCCGGGTCCTGGTTCTGACGGTTCTGCTGAGTCATGTGCTGCTCCATCGGGTATCCGTGCCATTCGCACGCTATTTTTCAGGCAAGCACCATGCCCACCGCCCCTCGCCACGGGCATTGCATTTGCCGCGCTCGGGAGGGTTCACAACTGTTTGGAGATACGCACATGGGCAGAAGCAGCATCCTGGGCGCCGACCGCGCCCCCACCCAGGCCGCCGGACGCGACACCGACGCGCTCGGCCCCAGCGACACCTCGGACAGCGGCAGCGACATCCAGGGCGAACCCTTTCTCTATGAAAGTTCGCCCGAGGACGAGCGCCTGGGAGCCGCCCGCACCGAGCACTCGAGCGACAGCGACGCTGCGGGAACCGGCGAGCGCCACTCGGCCCTGCCTGACGAAGACGTACGGGACGGTGCGGACATCCTGCCCGATCGCATCGGCAGGTTCAGCGGGGCAGGCGGCGACGAGGACGACTTGTCGCTGGACGACGAGACACTGGCCGAGCTGGAGGCCGAGGAGCCTCTGGACGAGGAGGAATCATCGACCGATCGGTGAAGTTTGCGCGTAAGGGCGTCAAATCGGAGCGGCTCGCCGTCGGCGTGCCGCCCCGGGTCCCCCGCCCGGCGACCCAGTCGGCCAGACGAGGAAGGCCGGCATCGAACCGGCAAAAACGTCTTCAGCCCTCCGCCCGCACCGCGTCGCGCAGACGCTTGATCTGGTCGTGATTGGCCTGAACGCCGAGCTGCTGACGCGCCACCACGGCACGCAGCGGCTCGGGCAAGGCATCGTCCTTCAGGGCCGCC
This sequence comes from uncultured Rhizobacter sp., assembly GCA_966211755.1. Taxonomy (GTDB): domain Bacteria; phylum Pseudomonadota; class Gammaproteobacteria; order Burkholderiales; family Burkholderiaceae_C; genus Rhizobacter. The sequence continues at coordinate 52,821 of CBIHOH010000003.1, forward strand.
CGGTAGCGGGCCAGCGCCGCATCCTCGCCTCGCTCGCATTCCTCGAGCATGGCCTTGTCGGTGAAGCCCGCCAGCGAGCCGCGCACCGCCACCCAGCCGCGGTGCAGCGCGCCGCTGGTGCTGCCTTCGGTCTCGGGTTCGCCGCCATACTGCAGCACATACGGCTTCAGCTCCTCCGCGGCCTGGCGGCACTCGGCCGCACGCTGCAGGAAGACGCGCCGCAATTCGCTGGAGCTCACCCGCTCCGCACAGGCATTGAAACCCAACTCGCCGTCACGGCAGGTTTCGATGAGGTCGTTCAGCGTGTCGACGATGTCGTCGTTGATGTTGCTCATGGTGGAGTCCTTTCAGAAGACAGAAGGCGCGGGCCACGGCCGCGATGAAGAAAGACACGCCATCGGACTACGCCGCTGACGCCCCTTCGGGACGGGCAGATACCGTGCCCATGGGGCTTGCGGCGGTTTCGCACTCGTCGCATGTACCAGCATGAGGCGCCCCGGGATCGCTGCAAAGCTTACGGTAACCCTTACGGATCGAGACCCCTTGCCGAAGGTCCGTCGCCTCGGAATCCGCCTCAACACGGGGAAAAACCCGAACGCACCACTTCCTGGCACGCACGTTGCACTCGGTTTCGTTGTGTCTCACCGTACTGTTGGAGGACCCTTTCACCATGACCTCACCGGCGCTCCGAGTCGATACCCGCCAGCAACACAGCCTGACCCCCCGCCTGCAGCACGCGGTGCGCCTGCTGCAGCTCTCATCACTCGACTTCGCCCAGGAAGTTCAGTCGGCCATGGGCCAGAACCCCTTCCTCGAACTCGATGACGGGCCGGCCGGCGGCGACACCGACAGCGCCACCGAGGAGCATGTTCCCGCGCCGGCCGAGCTGCCCGCCGAGCCCGCCCACGATCTGCAGGCCGAGCAGGACGGCTGGCAGGCAGCGGGCGCAGGCGTACGCCACGCCGGTGCCTCGGACTCGGACCTCTCCGCCCTCGACCTGGTGGCCGCCGACGTCGGCCTGCGCGGGCACCTTCACGAGCAGGTGAACGTGCTGCCGCTGTCGTCGCGCGATCATCAGCTGAGCGCGGCCGTGATCGAGTCCCTGGACGACGATGGCTATCTGCGCATCGAGCTCAACGAACTCGGCGCATTGACCGGGCTCGATCCCGAGCCCTGCGAAATGCTGACCGCACTCAAGCGGGTGCAGTCGCTCGACCCGGCCGGGGTCGGCGCACGCAGCGTGAGCGAATGCCTGCTGCTGCAGCTGCCTGAAGTGGAAGACGACACCCTGCGCTCGGTGGCGCGGCGCATCATCACCAAGCATCTCGACCGGCTGGCCAATCACGATGTGGCCGGGCTGGCGAAACTGCTGGCCTGTCCGGCCGACACCGTGGCCGCCGCCTGCGACCGCATCCGCCGCTTCGACCCCCGGCCCGGCTGGCGATTCGGGGCCACCGACGTGCAGTTCGTGACCCCGGACGTGGTGGTCCGGAAGGTACGCGGCGCCTGGCAGGCCAGCCTCAACCCCGCGGTGATCCCGCGCGTCCGACTGAACCAGGACTATGCACGCTTGTTCCAGCAGCATCGCGAGGCCAGCCACAACGAAATGGCGGCCAGCCTGCAGGAGGCGCGTTGGACGGTACGCAATGTCCGCCAGCGTTTCTCGACCATCCTCAGCGTGGCCGAGGCCATCCTGAAGCGGCAGCACAGTTTCCTCGAGTACGGACCGCTGGCGATGAAACCGCTGCGGCTGAAGGAGATCGCCGACGAAGTCGGATTGCACGAGTCGACCGTGTCCCGCGTCACCAACAACAAGTACATGGCCACGCCGGCCGGCGTCTTCGAGCTGAAGTACTTCTTCTCCCGGGCCATGGCGACGGCCAGCGGCAGCAGCTGCTCGGCCACCGCCATCCGAGGCGTGATCAAGGACATGATCGACGCCGAGAACCCGACCGATCCGCTGTCGGACCCCGAGATCGCCCGACGGCTCGTACGCCAAGGCCTGACGGTGGCGCGCCGCACCGTCACCAAGTATCGCCAGCTGATGAAGCTGGCGCCCGTGGAGCGGCGGCGCCGGCACGCCTGAGTGCCAGGCAGCCCGTCCATGGGCACGCCGATTGCTGTTATTTATCCTGCCTGCCGGCCGGTCGTCGTGCAGAGCGTCATCGCGCAGAGCGTCATGTTGGGGAGACCGTCAGTGAACGACCAGCCAAATCACCTGGAGGCCCAAGCGCCCGTGCCCATGTTGTCCCCGAGGATCTACCACCAGCTGTTCGAGCACCACCCCCACGCGGTACTGGTCGCGGATGCCCGTGGGCGCCTGCTGTCGTCCAATCCGGCCGCCCAATGGATTGCCCGAAGGGACTCGGTGGCCGAACTCGGCGTGAGCAGCGGGCCCGCTTCCACATCGTCCGGCCAGGCCTTCCGCGCCGCGCTGCTCAACGGTTCGGACTGGTCGGGCCCGCTCACGCTCGCCGCCGCCGACGGCACGGCCCGAGCGGTCAGCGCCCAGGTCCTGCACTCGCCGGAGCGCGAGGGTGAGCCGGCTTCGGTCCTGTGCATCTTCCAGCCGGCGGCCCCGGCCCCGCGGGCCGATGGTGAGCCCGACCTCGACTTCCGATCCACCGTCGACAGCGCGCCGGTGATGATCTGGATGGCTCGGCCCGACGGCTTGTACGACTGGTTCAACCAGCCCTGGCTGGTCTTCACCGGCCTGCGCATGGACGAACTGCGGGGCAATGGCTGGCTCGACGCCGTGCACCCCGAAGACCAGGAGCGCTGCGTCGGCATCTACAAGACCAGCTTCGGCGAACAGCAGCCCTTCGTCATGGACTATCGGCTGCGCCGCCACGATGGCCAATACCGCTGGATACTCGACAACGGCATCCCCCGTTATGCAGCCGACGGCAGCTTCGAAGGTTATATCGGCAGCTGCGTCGAGATCCACGAACGCAAGGAGCTGGAAGAACGCCTGGCCAACCACACCCGCACGCTGCGCCTCGCCGACCGCCGGCAGAACGAATTCCTCGCCATGCTCTCGCACGAGCTGCGCTCGCCGCTCGCGCCGATCGCCAATGCGGCCAGCGTGCTGCGTACCCTGGAGGCGGAGAACCCGACACTGGTCCGTCTGCGCGAGATCATCGAGCGCCAGGTGGGGCGCTTGCGCCAACTGGTGGACGACATGATCGACGTCACCCGGGTCATGCAGGGCCAGATCACGCTCGTCAAGGAGCGCCTCTCGGCCCAGGATCTGGTGCGTTCGGCCGTCGAGACCAGCCACGCCAAGCTGGAAGCCGCTGGCCACACCCTGCGCCTCGACCTGCCCAAGAACCCGATCTGGGTGCAGGGCGACGCGGTGCGGCTCGCCCAGGCCCTGTCCCACCTGCTGGCCAATGCGGCCAAGTTCACGCCCCAGCCGAGTGTCATCTCCGTGTCCGCCAAGACGCTGAGCGGCAACCTCAGGATTGCCGTGCGCGACGAAGGCCAGGGCATCTCGGCCGATTTTCTGCCTCACGTGTTCGACCTGTTCTCCCAACAGGACCAAGCCCTGGCGCGCAACGCCGGCGGCCTGGGCCTGGGCCTGCCGCTGGCCAAGCGGGTGGCGCAACTGCATGGCGGCGACCTCAAGGCGTTCAGCGAGGGCGCCGGCCGTGGGGCCGAATTCGTCTTGTCCCTGCCCCTGGCGGGTCATCATGACACCACCGAGTACGCAACCCAGCTGACTGGCTTCAAGCCCACCAGCTCGTACCGGGTGCTGATCATCGAGGACAACCCCGACACCGCCTACCTGCTGCGCCTGCAGATCGAACTATGGGGCAACCAGGTGGCCACCGCCGGCAATGCCGACGAAGCCGTTCGACTGGCCGAGGTGTTCAAGCCCCAGATCGTGCTCTGCGACATCGGCCTGCCCGACCAGGATGGCTACCAGCTCATCCCCGAACTGCGCCAGCGCCTGCTCGGCAGCTCGACCCTGTTCGCAGCCCTGACCGGCTACGGTCGCCAGGAGGACGAGGCCCGCGCCCGTGCCTGCGGCTTCGAGGCCTTCCTGGTCAAGCCCCTCAGGCCTGATAGCCTGGGCAAGCTGTTCGAGTCCTACGCGAGCCGCATCCACTGAGCTCTCGGTGCCCGGCACCCTTGCCGCCCGGACCTCAGCTCTTCTCGTCCAGGGGAGCCGGTTCGGTGACGGGTTCGCCGTCACCGAAGGAGGCATATTCCTTCAGGCGGTTGTACAAGGTCTTCAGGCTGATGCCCAGCGTGGCGGCCGTGCGCTCCTTGTGCCTGCCCAGGTGCTCCAGCGTGGCCAGCGTCACCAGCCTGTCCACCTCGGCCAGCGGGGTACCGATGCGCACCGTCACCACCAGGCCACCCGCGGGCGATGCGGTGACGGTCGGCGAATCGGCCTCGGCCCCCGGCAGGCACGCATCGGTGATGATGGTGTCGGGTGCCATCACATAGGCCCGGTACACCACATTGCGCAGCTCGCGCACATTGCCCGTCCAGCGGTAGGCAGCCAGCGCAGCCAATGCCTCGGGGGCGAAACGCTTGATGTCGCCCTCGCGCTCGGAAATGTTGTCGAGGAAATGCTCGGCGATCAACGGCACGTCCTCGCTGCGCTCGCGCAAGGCGGGCAGATGGATCGGAAACACGTTCAGGCGGTACAGCAGGTCCTCGCGCAGCTTGCCGGCCGTCACCGCCTGCATCGGATTGCGGTTGGTGGCGGCGACCATTCGCACGTCGGTCTCCTGCAGCTGGGTGGAGCCTACACGCATGAAGGTCCCGCTTTCCAGGACCCGCAACAGCTTGACCTGCAGGTCGAGCGGCATCTCGGTGATTTCGTCCAGGAACAAGGTTCCGCCGCTGGCGCGTTCGAAAAAGCCCTGATGCTGCCGGTCGGCCCCGGTGAAACTCCCCTTCTCGTGGCCGAAGATCTCGCTCTCGATCAGGTGGGGCGAGATGGCGCCGCAGTTGACCGCGAGGAAAGGTTTGTTGCGGCGGCGGCTCAGGTCATGCACCGTGCGCGCCACCACTTCCTTGCCGGTGCCGCTCTCCCCGGTGATGAACACCGTGACACTGGTGCCTGCCACACGTTCGATCTGCTGGTACACCCGGCGCATCACGGCAGAGCGGCCCCACAAGGCACCGAAGTGGCCTTCCTGCTCGAGACCCGCCTGCAGGTCCTGCACCTCGGCCTTGAGGGCGGCCGGGCGGGTCACGCGCGACAGCACCCCCTTGAGCTGCTTCAGGCTCATGGGCTTGACGAGGTAGTCGGCCGCGCCGAGGCGCAGCGCCTGGATCGAGGTCTCCAGGCTCGCGTGCCCCGTCACCAGGACGATCTCGGTGTTCGGAAGGGACTTCGCGTCCTGGAACAGCTCCATCCCGTTGCCGTCCGGCAGGTTGAGGTCGAGCAGGACGATGTCGGGCTCCTGCAGTGCCAGTTGGCGTCGCGCGTCGCGCAAGGAACCAGCGGTGGCCACGGTGAAGCCTTCGGTGGCGATCAGCATGGCGGTCGTCTCGGCTGAATCGGGCTCGTCATCTACTACCAACGCGTGCGGCATCAGTTGTTCTCCTGTCGCATCAACATGTCATTGCACAGCGGCCGGGCACCGGCCCCACCTCCGTGTGCCATCATTTTGTACATGGCGTCATGACGTTCCTGTGTAGGCCCTTCTGAAAGCGCTGCCATCCGGGGCGCTGCGAACAGGTCTTCGTCCGCGGCACCGGCCCAGCCTGCACGCTCGGTACGCAGGCAGCGCAGCTTGCGGCAGCGCAAGCGCAAAGCCACTTCACGCTGCAGGACCGCGCGGTGCCGTATGCGGCGCTGATGGCTGTTTAATGAACTCATTCGTCTACATCTCCAGGATCAATGTTCAGTGATTTCAGTGCCGCGCCCAATCCCTGGCGCGACGATGCATAGGTTTTCCAGACGGTGTTGCCTGTCGCGCGCAGGCGACTCCTCACGTTGGCGAGCGTCCAATGGGCGCCGCTGGTGAGTCCGGACAGTTCTTGCCAGTCGACGGGCACCGAGACGCCCAGGCCGGGCCGGGCCCGCACCGACCAGGCGCACACCGTGGTGGCGCCCAGGCCATTGCGTAGGTAGTCGATGAAGATGCGCCCGACCCGGTTCTTCGGTCCGCTGCGGAGCACGAAGCGCTCGGGGTTCGTGCCCGCCAGCTGCGCCACGATGCTGCGGGACAGCAGCTTGACGGTCTCCCACCCATGGGCCGGACGCAGCGGCACCACCACGTGCAGACCGGCACCTCCGCTGGTCTTGAGGAAACTGGCGAGGCCCAGCTCTTGCAGGAAGGCGTGGAGCCGCGCGGCGCCGTCGAGCACCTCACCCCAGGCCACGCCCTCGCCCGGATCCAGGTCGAACAGCATGCGGTCGGGCCGGTCGATGGACCGGGTGGTGCTGTTCCAGGTATGGAACTCGATCACGTTCATCTGCACCGCTGACATCAGTGCGGCCTTGGACGGAATGGCCAGCAGCGGCTCGTGGCCAGGATACAAGGCCGTGTCGAGCCGATCGAGCCCGGAGAGCTCGTCGGTGTCGGCATGGCGCTGGAAGAACGACGGGCCCTCGACGCCCGCCGGCGCACGCAGCAGGGAGACCGGACGCGCACGCAGGTGCGGGCGCATCGCCGCCGCGGCCTCGCCATAGTAGGCGGCCAGCTCGCCCTTGGTGGACCCGCTGCAGGAATCGATCACCCGATCGGGATGGCTGACACGGGCCCCGCCCCTCGCCCCGGGCGCAAGCCCCCCGGCCGTGTGCCGGCCCGAGAGCGCGGGTGCGCGGACCCCACTGGCAGGACGGACGGTCGTCGGGGATACGCCCGATGATTGCGAATGGCCCATGGAAAAAAACCTCGGCTGCATGAGACGGCGGGAACCGGCTCAGGTTGCGCGATGCACGCGAGCTGCGGATGTACCGGCAGAGGGAGCGGATGGCGGCTTCACGGCGTGCCCGACGGGGACGCCTGGCCGCCGGACATGGCGGGTCCACCCGGAACTGCGAGGAAAGACGCGAAAACCGTGGTCAGGATGGGGGTGGACTGGAGAAACCATGCCGGGATCTTAAAGACCGGTAAGGACGACAACCACCGGCAAGGAACGACATCGCTTGTCGGAATACGCCTACACCGGCAAATTTTCCCTGCAGAGATGACCGGGTCTTGGACGGACCTTGCAAGCCTGCTTGGCGGGCCCGCCGGGCGCGCAGCTTGCCATGTCGCTACCACTCCTCCGGCGCCTTGGAGCGCTGTCATCCGGCCAAGGAATGTGTATGAAATCGAGCATCGGACAGGAATCGGCAGCCGAACGTGCCGACATCGACCGGGACGGCGTCGCCGACCAGGCCGAAACGACTTTCGAAGAGACCTCGCGGCGCGCGCCCCAGCCCGGGGAGGGTTCGCCCGACCCGGCGCGAACGCACCCGCCGGGGACGAGCCGCGGCGATGCCGGCCTGGACCCCGTGCTTCCGGATCGCGGCAGCGACCAGCCGGTCGAAGCGCCGTTCAACTCGAACTGACGGAGAAGCGACGGCCAGGCAGCTGGGTACGCCCCCTGCCACATGCATCCAGACGTTACATCTGACATCCGGGAGGAACCATGCCCACCACCAGACCACGCGAAACCGGCGACGTCGATGCGGTCGCCCGGCACCAGCAGGATCTCCAGCGCCAGCAGGACCAGCTCGACGAAACCAGGCCGCGATCCGACGCCAGCCGGCAGGCCAGCCAGGCCGGGACCCGCGACCAGCCGGTCGACATGCCGGCGCAGCACCTGGCCAAACCGGGCATCGAAGCCGATCTCGAACTGGCGCCACGTTTCATGGCGCCCGACTATGAAGGCAGCAACAAGCTGCTGGGCCTGTCCACGCTGATCACCGGGGGCGACTCCGGCATAGGCCGCGCCGTGGCGGTTCTCTTCGCCCGCGAAGGGGCGGATGTCGCCATCGTCTACCTGAACGAACACCAGGACGCCGAGGAAACCCGCCGCTGCGTCGAGGCCGAGGGCGGGCGTTGCCTGTTGCTGCCCGGTGACGTGAAGGACCCGGCCTTCTGCCACAAGGCGGTCGAGTCGACCGTGCAGGCTTTCGGCAAACTCGATGTGCTGGTGAACAACGCGGCCTTCCAGGAACATGCGGAATCGCTGGAGGACCTCAGCGACGAGCGGCTCGAGGAGACCCTGCAGACCAATCTCTTCGGCTACATCCGCATGGCGCGGGCAGCCCTGCCCCACCTGACCAAGGGAAGTGCCATCCTGAATACCGGTTCGGTGACGGGACTGCAGGGGAGCTCGGAGCTGCTCGACTACGCCGCGACCAAGGGCGCCATCCACGCGTTCACCAAGTCGCTGGCGCAGAACCTGGTCGACAAGGGCATCCGGGTCAATGCCATTGCCCCCGGACCGGTCTGGACGCCGCTGAATCCTGCCGACCGCTCAGCCGAGAAGGTCCGGAAGTTCGGACAGCAGACCCACATGAAGCGGGTGGCCCAGCCGGAGGAGCTGTCGCCGGCCTATGTCTTCCTCGCGTCGCCGGTGTGTTCCTCGTACATCACCGGCATCGTGCTGCCGGTGACGGGCAGCGTCGGCGCCATCTGAGGCGGGAACGCCCGGCGGCGCAGGCGCCGTCGCGCCGTCAGACGGGCTTGTCGCCGGCCTGGCGTGCCGGCGCTGTGTCGGGTGGCTGGTGCCCGGGAAACCTGACGACCGTCACCTCGCCGTCCCCCTCCATGTAGGCCGCCTTGACGACGGCGAGGTCGTCGATGCCATGCGCCCGGAGCTTGCTCATCACGTCGTCCTTGGTCAGGAACTCCTTGCGCAGGTTGCGCGGCACGAGGCGCCCGCGCGAGATCAACAGCAGCGGCGGCGGTTCAGCCAGCTTGCGCACGAATTCGAAGCGATAGGCAGCCCAGTCGAGCAGGTAGTTCCAGAACACGATGGTCGAGACCAGCAAGGCGCCGTCGGTCAGCGATTCGTAACCTCCGGACATCGCGTTCTGCGCCGCATCGGCGATGACGACCAGCAGCAAGACATCGGCGATGGCCAGCGAACCGACGTCGCGATGCATCACGAAACGGAAGATCGCGAACAGGAACCAATAGGTCGCGGACCCGCGCAGGACCAGCTCCCAGACAGGCACCGTCAAGTCGAAAACCGAATGCACGACATCCCTCCTCGATGAGCCGGCAGCCCTCGCCTGTCCGCGGACGGGCCGGCCGCAGGCCAAGCCTCAGTGGTCGAGCGCTCGCTGCAGCTCGGCCTTGCTCATGCGCGAACGTCCTTTCAGGCCGCGCTGGCGCGCTTCGTTGTAGAGCTGCTGGTAGGTGCGGCCCGCTGCTCCGCTGTGGGAACGCAGGCCGCCGCGCCGGGCGGAGGAGATGTCGTCAAGCGAGGAGCGGCTGGCCTCCTTGGCCTCGCCGCGACGGGCGCGTTCCTTGTTGACGACCCGGGCGGCGATCTGTTCGGCTAGTGCCTCGGGCTTGCCGGCCTCCAGCAGGCCGGTCTTCACGTGGCTGTATTGGCGCTCGCGCCGGGGGCTCCATGAGTTTCTGGGCATGGCCGTCTCCTGTGAAGGCAGAGCGGCCCGCACCAGGCGAGCCGGTCCTGTCTTCCAGGAAAGGCAAACCCCATGCCCGCGAGGGGGACATCAGTCCCGCTGGTGCCCCCTGGGGACGGAGGGCGAGCGCCAGGAAGCGCTGACGGCGTTGCGAACCAGGCTGCGTCCGGCACGCACCGAGGCGATGGGATCGGAGGTCTCGCGGCCGAGCTGGTCGAACCAGGCCGCCAGGATCGGATGGCGGTTGCGCAAGGCCTCCCAGCTGGCCCGCCAGCAGCGCGGCAGATCGGTGTAGGGCGACAAGTCCTCGGCCTCGGCCCGCGGCAGGTCGGGCCCGATGCGGGTTTCGAGCAGCTTGCCGATGTCGAACAGGAAGGCCGCGGCGGAACACACCTGCTGCAGCTCGTCGACCTTGAAAGGCAGCGGTTGCAGGGTGCGCGGGTCGTGATCGGCGTTCATGGCCAGCTCGGCGGCGGTGATGGCCGCTTCGAGCAGGCCGTGAGGGCCGCTGTGGTGATCGGTGGCCGCCGGCTGGGTCAGGAAATGGTCGAGATGGCCCGAGCCCTCGATGACCTGGGCGATGAACACCTGCAGGTCGGGTGCCCAGCGCTTGCACAGGCAGGCCAGCCGGTACACCAGGGCCGTCGGGACCTGAAGATGCGCCAGGTTGCCGGAATTCATCCGGGCGACCATATCGGACAACAAGTCACGTCGGAGGTACTTGCGCCTTCCCATGAAGCCAGAGGTCGGAAGCTGGTCGGCTGGCAGCACGCTTCGGGAGCTGTTGGTTGAATCAAAGGTCAATTCAGTCTCCTTCACGTTGGAGACTTTATTTTGGGCTTGCTTGGGTCGACCGAACGGTGGAAATACTGTGGAATCTGCCGCCATTTGCCGAGCTTTCAGCGGTCCTGCGGCGTCTCAGAGTTGGGAGCCCAGCAGCGAGGCCGCCTGTTCGCGGATTTTCTCCGTCCACGGACGGTTTTTCCACTCGGCCAGACTGACGCGCCGCGCCCGCGCCAGGTCGGCGGCGAACGCCGCCTCCGCCTTGGCGGCAAAGACCTCGTCATAGACATTCAGATTCGCCTCGTCGTTGAGGCGGAACGAACGATTGTCGAAATTGGTCGACCCGACGGAGACGAAGTGCCCGTCGATCACCAGCATCTTCATGTGGAACATGGTCGGCTGGTATTCCGAGATCTCGATGCCGGCCTCGAGCAGCGCGCCCCAGCGCGCCCGGGACGCGGCGCGCACGACGGCCGTGTCGATGTGCGGGCCCGGGGTGATGATGCGGACCTTCACGCCGCGCCGCGCCGCCGCCACCAGCGCCTGGACGGCCGATTCGTCCGGGACGAAATACGAGCTCGCGAGATGGATGGTCTTCGCCGCGGCCGCGATCGACAGCAGGTACATCAGGTGCACGGTCTCGCTGCCGCCGGTGGGCGAGCTCGACACCATCTGGGCGGCACTCGCGCCCAGCGGCGCCAGGCCGGGGAAATAGGCCGGCCCGTGCAGCACGCGGCCGGTGGCCTTCAGCCAGTTGTCCATGAAGACCGCCTGGAAGTGCCCTGCCACGGGCCCCTCGGCGCGGAAATGGGCGTCGCGCCAATGCGCCGGATCCTGCGCCCTGCCCTGCCACTGGTCGGCGATGCCGACACCGCCGGTGAAGGCGACCCGTCCGTCCACCACCAGCAACTTGCGATGGGTGCGGTTGTTCATGCGCGAGAGGTTGGACCAATGCGGCCGGTGGTAACGCTCGACCTCCACGCCGGCCCGCTCGAGTTGCTCGAGGAAGCGCGCTTCCATCTTCGCGCTGCCCAGCCAGTCGAGCAGCACGTGCACCTTCACGCCGGCCCGCGCGCGTTCGGCCAGGGCCGACGCGAATGCCGCGCCGATCTCGCCCGACCAGTAGATGTAGGTTTCGAAGGTGACGGTGTGCCGGGCGCCGCGGATGGCCTCGAGCATGGGCGGGAAGATCTCGTCCCCGTTCTGGAAATCGGCCAGCCGGTTGCCCTCGACGATGGGCGCGCCCAGCAAGTTCCCCATGCTGCGGCGGAACTGCGGGTCGCCGACCGCGTAGAGATGCTCCAGGGGCCGGTCGACCTTCCTTTCGTGCCCTGGAAGGTTGGCCGCCAGCAAAATCACGGCACAGACTGCAAGCGCGGTCGACAAGACCAGTTTCCAATGACGGATCTTCATGGGTCAGGCAGGTAGGCAATCGGCTCCCGCGGATTATTGCGAACACGCGCCCCGGCAGTGGCGCGCATTCGTAGGGCGCCGGGGACGCCGCGGGTCAGCCGGCGGCGCACCCGGCTGTAGGCGTTGTCCTGTTTTGCGGCGCGCGGCTTGCCGGCCTCCCGGCGGCTCCTACCATTCCCCCATCGACTCGACGTTCCGCCCCGATGAAAGACGAAGCTCCTCAGCCATCCGCCGCGCGTTCGCCAAAGCCTATGCGCCGCGTGCTGTGGTCCACGCTGGCCGCCGCCGGGCTGCTGTTGACCGGACTGGCGCTTTACATCGGCATGCTGGTGCGCGACGCTCCCGGTGTGACGGAACTGCATGAGGCCCGCGTCGCCCGGCCCAGCATGCTGGTGTCGGCAGACGGCCAGACCCTCGGCATGTTCCAGCGTGAAAAGCAGCAGCCCGTGCCGCTGGAACGGATATCGCCGCATGTGGTGCAGGCCTTGATCGCCACCGAGGACCACCGCTTTCGCGAACACCGGGGCGTCGACGTCAGGCGCCTGCTGAGCGCCGCCCTGCACACGGCCAGCGGCGACACCCAGGGCGGCTCGACCCTGACCCAGCAGCTGGCACGCAACATGTTTCCCGAGGAGATCGGACGCACCCGCTCGCTGCATCGCAAGGCCAAGGAGATCGTCACCGCGCTGCGCATCGAACGGGTATACACCAAGGACCAGATCCTCGAAAGCTACCTGAACAACGTGCCCTTCTTCTACAACGTGGTGGGCATCGAGATGGCCGCCCGCACCTACTACGGGGTGGCGGCGGCGCAACTCGACGAGCTGCAGAGCGCCACCCTGGTCGGCATGCTCAAGGGCACCCAGTACTACAACCCGGTGCGCCACCCGGAGCGCGCCTTGAAGCGCCGCAACGTGGTGCTGGCGCAGATGCACAAGCACGGCGCGCTGAGCGCCGAGCGCTTCAGGGCACTGAGCGTGCGGCCCCTGCAGGTCCGCTTCAGCCAGCAGCCCGAGGTGGACGCCAGCGCCCCCCACTTTGCCGCGCGGGCGCGCAAGTGGGCGATCGATTGGGCGGAAGCACACGGCTACGACCTGTACGCCGACGGCCTGGTCATCGAGACCACCCTCGACTCGCGTCTGCAGGCGGCGGCCACCCACGCCGTGCAGACCCAGTCCAGGCTGCTGCAGACGGTGGCCGACGCCGAATGGAGCCAGCCGGCGCTGCGGATGGCGCCTGCCGAGCCCGCGAGCGAGCGTCCTGCCGAACCTTTCGCCTATTTCTGGAAACAGCACCGCCAGCTGCTGGCCGCCTTCGCCCGCGGAACGCCCGAGTACAAGCAGGCCCGGCAGGCCGGGCGCGGCGATGCCGAGGCGCTGCAGGCGGTGCTCTCCGACGCCGAGACCGTCTCGCGGATCAAGCGCGAACGCAGCCGGCTGGAAGCGGGCTTCGTCGCCATGGACCCGAACAACGGCGAGGTCAAGGCCTGGGTCGGCAGCCGCGACTTCGACACCGAGCAGTACGACCATGTGGTCCAGGCCGAGCGGCAACCTGGCTCGACCTTCAAGCCCTTCGTGTACGGCGCGGCACTGGAGAGCGGCATCGGCCCCGATCGCAGCTTCCTGGATGAACCGGTCGCCATCCCACTGGGCAACGGAGCGAACTGGAGACCGACCGACATGAGCGGCACCAGCGGGCTGCCGATGACGCTGCGCGACGGTCTGGTGTATTCGAAGAACACCATCACCGCGCAGGTGATGCAGGAAGTGGGCGTGGGCCGCACCATCGAGCTGGCCCGCGCGCTCGGCGTCACCGAAAGCAAACTCGACGCCGTGCCCTCGCTGGCGCTGGGCACCAGCCCGGTCACCTTGTTGGAGATGGTCAATGCGTACGCGTCGATCGCGAGCGAAGGCCAGCGGCACGCGCCGCTGTTCGTGCGACGCATCACCGACCGCGAAGGCCGTTTGATCGCCAGCTTCGGCGCCGAGACGACGCGTGCGATGTCGCCGGAGGCGGCGGTGGAGCTGATCGACATGATGCGAGGAGTCGTCTCCCAGGGCACGGGCACGCAGGTCCGGACCCGGTTCGGCCTCTCCGCCGACCTGGCGGGCAAGACCGGCACCACCCAGAACAACACCGACGGCTGGTTCATCCTGATGCACCGCGACCTGGTCGCGGGCGCCTGGGTCGGCTTCAACGACACACGTGTCACCATGCGCAGCAACTACTGGGGGCAAGGCGGGCACAACGCCGTCCTCATCGTCGGCGACTTCTTCCGCTCGGCGCTGAAAGGCGGCCTGGTGGATGCCAAGGCGAGCTTTCCGCCGTCGCGCCGGCCCCCACCCATGCCCGCTGCATCCGATTCCAGCGAAGAGGGATGGGGCAGCGGCCATGGGGACGATTCCGTCCCTGGCGAGGGAGAACATCCGGAGCCGGTCAACGCCACGCCGCCCGGGACCACCCCGATGCCGCCCGACCCCGACGGTCCCCCGAAGTCATCGGCCGAACTCGAAATACTGATGAGGTTCGACGCAGCGGACGGTGGCGTGCACTAGCGCGACGGACACGAACGCCGACAGCTCGTCACGGCGAGGTCCCGGGTACGGGAGCGGCGAATCGCCAGGCCAGGCCGCGCCAGCAGTCGGCATGGCCGGCCTGCAGGCCGGGCCTTTGCAGCGCGAAGGCGGTGGGCCGCAACAGGCCGCGCTCACGGGAACTCGCTGCGGCTGGGCAAGGCAGTGCCGCGGCCCGCGATGTGCTCGAGCAGGCGTGCGAGCTGCCGGCTTTCCGGTCCGCTCAAGCCTTGGACGATGCGCTGATCGTGAAGCAGCACCGCCGCGGTGATGGCCTGCAGGTCGTGCCGGCCGAGACGGGTGAGCGCCAGGCCGTAGGCGCGCCGGTCACCGGCCGAGGGCTGACGTTCGACGTAGCCCAGGTCGACCAGCGCATCCACCAGGGTGACCGCTCCCGAACGGGCGATCTCCAGGATGCCCGCCAGCTGGATCAGCTTGAGGCTGGGGTTGCGGGCGATCACCGTCAGCGCCGCAAACCGCTGAGGCGTGATGTTCCAGGGCGCCAGCGTGCGCACGAAATCCTCGTGGATCACCAGCTGGGCCCGACGCAGGCGGTAACCCACCAGGCCGTCGAGCACGCCATAGTCGATGCCGGGCATCCGCGGCTCCGCGTCCCCCGGCTCCCGGGCCAGGCGCGTGCGGTTCACGCTCATGGGCCCCCCCCTCAGGCCGAGGGCGGCGTGGCCAAGGTCCCGCGGCGCATCTGGTCGAGTTCGATCGACTCGAACAAGGCCTTGAAATTGCCTTCGCCGAAGCCCTCGTTGCCGAGGCGCTGGATGAATTCGAAGAAGATCGGACCTAGCTGGTTCTCGGTGAAGATCTGCAGCAGCAGCGCGCCGGCCGCGCCGTCGAGCAGGATCTTGCGCTGCCGCAGCGCGGCCACGTCCTGTCCATGGTTGGGAATGCGCTTGTCGAGCAGTTCGTAGTAGGTGTCCACCGTGTCGAGCAGGCCGATGCCCTGGGCACGCATCGCATCGACCGTGTCGATCAGGCAGTGCGAGCTGAGTGCGATGTGCTGGATGCCCTCTCCGTGGTACGCATCGAGGTACTCCTGGATCTGCCCGGCCTGCTCCTTGCCTTCCTCATTGATCGGAATGCGGATCAGCCCGCAGGGCGAGGTCATCGCCTTCGACTTCACCCCCGTCACCTGACCTTCGATGTCGAAGTAGCGGATCTCGCGGAAGTTGAAAATGCGTTCGTAGAAGTCGGCCCATTCCTGCATGCGGCCGCGGTGCACGTTGTGCGTGAGGTGGTCGATGAGGGTCAGCCCGTGGCCGGCCGGCGCCGGCAGGGCGCCGGGCAAGGGCCGGAAGTCGACGTCGTAGATGCTGATGTTGCCGATGTCGCCGGCCTGCGCACCGTCCTTTCCGTGCCAGCGATCGACCAGGTAGATGAGGGAGTCGCCCACCCCCTTGATGGCCGGGATGTTGAGCTCCATCGGGCCGCTGTGGCCGTCGAACCCCCAGGCCCCCAGCTCGAGGGCCCGCCGGTAGGCCTGGGCCGCATCCTGCACCCGGAATGCGATCGCGCAGACGGACGGTCCGTGCAGCCGGGCGAACCGCTGGGCGAAGGAATCGGGCTCGGCATTGATGATGAAGTTGATCTGTCCCTGGCGGTACAGGGTCACGTTCTTGTGGCGGTGGCGGGCGATCGCCTGGAAGCCCATGCGTTCGAAGCTGCGACCCATGGCTGCCGGGTCGGGCGCCGCATACTCGATGAACTCGAAACCGGCGGTGCCCATCGGGTTGTCCCAGGTCGGAAAGCTCATGTCGGCTCCTCAGCGCTGCGCGGCCTCGTCGCGCAGGATTTGTGGATCGAAACCGGCCAGGCGTTTGTAGTGCTGCGCGATGTCGAGCAGCTCCTGCGCCGGGATCACCTCGTGGATATCGCGGAACCCGCCGGGTGCCCGCTCGTGCGCGATCTGCATCACCTGCTCAGGACCGTTGAGCCGGTTGCGCAGGACCAGGGCCGATGTCTTCGGCAGGCGCTCGGCCTGATAGGCGAGCAGGGCCGCGGCCGGGTCGGCCATTTGTTGCAGGCGGTCGGCCAGGCACCGGGCATCCAGGATGGCCTGGGCACTGCCGTTCGAACCGACCGGGTACATCGGATGGGCCGCGTCGCCCAGCAAGGCCACCCGCCCAGAGACCCAGTACGGCAGAGGATTCTTGTCGACCATCGGGAACTCGTACACGGCATCGGCGCCGTCGATCAGGGCCGGGATGTCCACCCAGCCCCAGCGCCAGTCGGCAAACGCCCGCTCGAAGACCGACTTGGAGACTTGCCTGTTCCAGTCGTCGTGCATCTCCTCGGGCGAGACCCGCAGCTCGGCGACCCAGTTGATCAGCGAGCGTCCGCGCAGGCGGTGCGGCTCGGAGATCGGATAGGCCACGAATTTCTGGTCCGGGTGACCGGCCATGAACATGGACCGGCCATCCAGGAAGGGCCCGGCCTCGGTCACCGCGCGCCACATCATGCGGCCCGCGAACTGCAAGGAATCGCCCTCCGGATGCATCTGCCGGCGGATGACCGAATGGATGCCGTCGGCGCCCACCAGCACATCGACGCGGCGCTGCTGCACCACTACCGATCCGCGAAGGCGCAGGCTGACGACGGCAGAGTCCGCACCCGACTCGAAGGCTTCGGCGCGCAGGCCCGGCTGCAGGCTGCCCGCGGGCAGGCGTTCGCCCACGGCCGCGGCCAGCAACATTTGGAACGCCCCACGGTGGATCGAGAACTGCGGCCAATCGTACCCGGCGGCGCAGCCCCGGGGCTCGTGCCAGATCGGCTGGCCGAAACGGTTGTAGTAGGCGAGCATCGAGGTCTGGATGCCGATGTCGGCCAGCCGCGGCTGCAGACCCAGGGCGCTCAGCTCGCGCACGGCATGCGGCAGCAGGTTGATGCCCACCCCGAGCGGCTGGAGCTCGGCAGCGGACTCGTAGATCTCGCAGTCGATGCCCCGCTGGTGCAAGGCGAGCGCCAGGGTCAAGCCTCCGATGCCTGCGCCTACGATCCCTACTTTCATCCGCTGCCCTGCCCTTCCTGGGTTGGCCCGAGCGCCGCGGCTGCGCGCGAGGGCGAGATGACGCATATCAATGTTATGTAGCAGAACAATTTTCGAGAATCAAGGTTAACCAGGGGGCTGCGGCGGGTCTTCGGACCGTGCGG
The DNA here is from genome assembly GCA_966211755.1 of uncultured Rhizobacter sp. Lineage (GTDB taxonomy): Bacteria > Pseudomonadota > Gammaproteobacteria > Burkholderiales > Burkholderiaceae_C > Rhizobacter. The sequence goes on from CBIHOH010000003.1 coordinate 70,314, forward strand.
GCAGCCCACGCGGCTGTCGAAACGACCGACTTTCGATGCCGTTTTCAGCAGGGGTCGGCGGCTTCGTGAGGCAAGAATCAATCCCCAACCTGACCTCACCCAGGCCGCTTCAGACCTCCCATAATCGACCTGCCGTTGATGCTTTCTTGCTGTCATTCCTGCTGTCGTGTTTCAGTTGTTCGTGCGCTTGTCCAGGCTCCGGTGTCTTCCCCCTGCCACCCGGCCGCGCTTCCATCCAACCTGTCGAGCTTGCAGCGGGTACCGAACCGACCGTGAGAACCCAGTTCCTCGCCCTGGCCCTGGCCACCGCATCGCTGCGCCCCGCACCGGCGGCCGCAGACTGCATCCACGACGCAGCCGCCTACCAGGGTGTCCATCCCGACATCCTGCGAGCCATCGGCTGGCATGAAAGCCGGTTGCGCCCGGGAGCGTTCGCCCGCAACCGTAACGGCAGCGTGGACATCGGCGCATTCCAGATCAACAGCATCCACCTGCAGCAGCTCGCGCGTTTCGGCATCGACGGCCCGGCCCTGCAAGACGGCTGCGTCTCCGCCTATGTAGCGGCCTGGCACTACCGCCAGCAGATGAACCGCCACGGCAACACCTGGCGCGCCGTGGGGGCCTACCACTCGCAGACCCCGGCGCGCGCCGCCTGGTATGCCAATGCCATCGCCGCCGTGCTGATGCGCTGGGGTGTCGCCCCTTCCGGCCCCCTGCCCTACGACCCGGCACTCACGCTGGCGCCGGGCCGCCATCGTCCCTCTCCGAGGCCTGCTTCCCCACCCGAGTCCGCAGGCTCGACGGTCCTGGATGCCGGCGGCGCCGCCGCCCTCGCCGCACCCGGTTCCGTCGCACCATCGCCGGACTCGCCTGCGCCCTGACCTCCGACCACGAGCCCTCTCATGCAAGCACCGTTCCTCGCCGATCAGCGGCAGCTCCCCACCGACGTCCTGCAAGGCATCGCCAGCTCGGTCAAGCATGCCCTGCTGTTCGCCCATTCGATCACCGACATCATGATCCACGAGGGGCGCACGATGATGGCCAAGTCGGCCAAGGGCACGCGACCGCTGCACGAACTCTTTCCTTCCATTCCGGAATTCGTGGTCACCCGGGAGCACATCGTGTTCTACCTGGCCGGCTATGTGGAAGGCGAAACCCGGCACGACAACGTGCAGCTCTACTGGGACACCAAGCTCAAGCCCATCCTAGAGGCACGGCGCACGGCCAATTTCCGGCTCGACGGCCTGGGCCGGCATTCGCTGCGCTACACGCTGTTCCTGCATGCCGGCGGCCAGCTCGGCCTGGCCATGCGCATCACCCCATCGGCCATCACGCCATTGAACCAGCTGTCGCTGCCGGTGCAGCTGCGCTCCACGCTCGCCGAGTCCACCTCGGGTTTCATCGCCATCACCGGCCCCACCGGTGCGGGAAAGACCGCCACGGCGATGTCCATCCTCGATCACCACAACCGCACCCATTCCGGCCACATCGTCACCATCGAGGATCCCGTCGAGCTCAAGCTCGCGCCCGCCAGGTGCATGGTCACGCAGCGCGAGGTCGGCTACGACGTCGCCTCCTTCGCCGATGGCATGCGCGACTCCCTGCGCATGAGCCCCGACGTGATGCTGACCTCCGAGATCCGCGACAGCGAAACCGCCGAGGTGGTGATACAAGGAGGTGAGTCGGGTTCGCTGATGCTCGCCACCATGCACGGCCGCACCTGTCCCGGCACCTTGCGCAAGATCCTCAGCTACACCGGGGCCAACGCGGTGGTGCTGCGCTCGGTACTGGCCGGCAGCCTGATCAGCGTGATCCGCCAGGCGCTGGTGCCCGCGATCAAGGGCGACCGCTACCTGCTGGCGGCCGACGTGCTGTTCAATACCGGCAAGGTCACCCAGTTCATCGAAACAGGCGATTGGATCGGCCTGGAATCGGCCATCCGCGAGGAAAAGCTGGGGGCGAGCGAATTCATCAGCATGAACACCCGGCTGGCGGACCTGGTGCGCCAGGGAGAGATCGAACCCATCGAGGCGATGCGCGAGACATCCGACATCCCCGGCCTGAAACGCAAGCTTCAGCACCGATGAGTCTTGCGCCGGCTTGTCCAGGCCGGGCAGGCTGCGGTGGGCCGCCGGCACGAGGCAGCGCAGCGCAAGCCGCGCAAGCACCTCGTCGACGACCAGCCCCGGATGTGACCGTCCCGCCCGACACGGCTTCCCGGTTTCGCTGAGCGCTGGGCAGGCTGTCAAGCGCCGGCATCGTCCGGGCAAGGATGGCCCGGCCACGCTGCCGGCCACGGCGAGTGCCATAAAATCAAGCGCACTCACGATCCGCCCTGCCCTCGTTCCTCGTGCGGCCATCGCCGGCATGGAGAGGGAGATGATCGAGCTGGGGTACTGAAACCCATCGGGCCCACCGGCCTGCGGACATTTCCAAACTCGAAAGAAAGCCTGTCATGGCAGAAACCGCACGCAAGCTGGCCCGCATCGTCACCATCGATGACATTGCCCCGATCAAAGACGCCACCGCCATTGAAGTCGCCCACGTGGGGGGATGGAAAGTGGTTGTCAAGAAGGGCGAGTTCGCGCCTGGCGATCGCGCCATCTATGTCGAGATCGACTCATTCCTGCCGGAGGGCCATCCCGCCTGGCAGTTCCTGGTCGACAAGTCGTCGCGTGTCTACGAGGAGCGCCGCGGCCATGTGCTGCGTTCGGTCACCTTGCGCGGTCAGGTCAGCCAGGGACTGCTGTTGGCCGAGTCCAGCCTGGCGGGTACGCCCTTGGCTGACACCCCCCTGCCGCCAGGCACCGATGTCGCCGGCGCCCTCGGCATCGTGAAGCACGAACCCCCGATGCCGGCCTGTCTCTCGGGCATTGCGCTCGGACCCTTTCCATCGCGGGTGCCCAAGACCGACCAGGAACGCATTCAGAACCTCGCAGCCGAGCTGGCAGACTGGAAGGGCGCGGGCCTGGCCTGGGAAGTGACAGAAAAGCTCGAAGGCTCCAGCTGCACCTTCGCCTGGCTGGACGGCGTGTTGCATGTCTGCTCGCGCACCCTGGACTTGGCGGACACCCCCGACAACAGCTTCTGGCAGGCCGCGCGCGCGCTGCAGCTGGCGTCCCGGCTGGGCCGGCATCTCGGCGCCCGCCGGATCGCGCTGCAAGGAGAACTGATCGGCCACGGCATCCAGGGCAACATCTATGACCTGAAGCATCAGCAGTTCCACCTGTACGACATCTACGACGTCGACCAGGGCCGCTATCTGGCCAGCGACGAACGCCTGGCGCTCAGCCGCATGCTCGACATCCCGCACGTGCCGCTGGTCGACGAGCGCTTCGTCTTCTCGCGCGATGTCAACTTGGACACCCTGCTGGCCATGGCGGACGGCCCGAGTGCATTCAAGCCGGACCAGTTGCGAGAGGGACTCGTGTTCAAGGCACTGGGTCAGCAAGCCTCGTTCAAGGTGATCTCGAACAAGTATCTGCTCAAGCAGAAAGGCTGAACCGAAGGCCCTCGCCGAGCTCTTCTTGCGAGCTTCGCCACCCGATCTTCGACAAGCCGGCCTGGGGCTCGACCCGACAGTCACGCGAAGGTGCGAGCGCGAGTTTCTCGGCGAGAGGAACAAAGTCGTGCCGCGGGCCGAATGGGAAGCCCCGCGTGACAGGGCACGAGTGTGTCTGCTGCTCAGGCCATCCACCCTGGGAAGGCCGAAGCCGTCAGCGTTCGCGCTCCGGGACTTCAGCTTGGTGCCGAATACCCGCCGAGGTACGGAGTCCCTCGGCCCGGCATCCCTCGATTCATCGAACCTGTCCGAACGAATGGCATCGATCAGGCCGCCTTGACGGAAACCAGGACAGAGATCGGCGAGAACATCTGCTCAAGGCCTGCGGCCGGCGGGCCGGCAGCGGCCGGATGCGGCAGACGCCGCGTACAGCTTCCTGCATGGCCTGGGCAGCCAGCGCGGCCACAGCGGGCGGGAGCGCCATGCCGGCAAGGGATGACATAGCCCGGAGCGAGCGGACACGCCTTTCTTCGCGGATCTCTTAGCGGCCCTGGCCCGTCGCGCCACGCCCAAGGACCGCGAGCCGCCAGCGCGCGGCCCGGATAGGGCAAGGCATCCTCCATGCGTGGACGTCCTCTTGCCGAGCCACTGGCAATGACCCGGCCAGGCCGCCGCACGACAGGGCGGCGCGACAAGGCCGGCGCTCATGTGCGACCCAGCACCCAGGCAATGGTCACAGCCGCCGCGCTGGTGCATTGTGTGTTCATGACGGTGACATCCACCACGCTGTCGAGTGGCTTGACATCGGTTCCGGCAACGATGACACGCCGTGCCAGTCCGTGCGTGCCGTTGACGATGCTGGTGCAGATCTCACGCGGCACGCCGGCGTAGGTCAGCAGCGCCGTGCCCTGGGTGGTCGCACCATGGTCGACCAGGCTGATCGAGCCGCCGAACTTGTTGTTGGCCGTACCCGGCGTGACCTGGAGGCTTTCCGGAATCACCCGCGAACCCACGGCGACGGCGGTGGTCAAGGCGTTGTACGAATACTGGCCATAGTTCTGCTTGGCATTGCCGATGATGGTGTTGACTTCGGCCACCGTGCCTTGCACCGAGGCGGCGCGGTCGGCGTCCTGGTATTGGGTGATGCCGACCGAGACCACGATGCCGCCGATGACCATGGCCAGCAAGGTGAACAGAATGGCGTTGCCGTTTTCACGCCGACGACGAGCAAGACGGTGCGGGGACATGGTCCGGATCCTTTCATGAAGCAGTGCCTGTTCAGAGGCGGGGTTGAGGAAGACGGGCATTCGAGCCATGCCGTGCGTTGCGGGTGCGGCAGGCCGGGAGCGCCCGGCCGGCCATGCGGTCCGCCGGCGGCTGGGGGCGCTCAGGGTGGCCGGGGCTGTTTCCGCTCGTGCGCCTGTTTCAAGGCCATCAGGCTGCTCGGTTCCATCAGGGACGAAAACCGTCCGGGAACGGTGAGGCTGGAGACGCCCATGAAGGTGGCCAGCGCGACCGAAACGCTGACCACGCTGACGTTGGCCACCAGCGCCGCCCTTTTCACCCTCGCCAGCACCCTTGCGCCCTCGGTGGTACCCAGCTCGACCAGTACCTCGGCGAAGGATCCGGCGCTGCGCTGCAAGGTCGCGGCACGCGCCAGCATGTGAGGGGACAACACCCCCCGTCCGAACGCCTCGAGGGTGCCTGTCGGGTTGTCGTCGAGCGCCCGCAGAACGCGCCGGAGATGCCAGCGCATCCAGAAAGAGGAACGCTGTGCGATATCCTCCAGCGAGCCCTTGAGCGTGCCCCCCGTACGCAGCAACATCGCCAGCGAGGTGAACAACAGCCCGGCCTGGAAGTCCCGGTAGAGGCCGTAGACAGGCCATCCCTCGACGGCAAGGCGGACCCGCCCCCTCCAGCGCGGCAGCGACAGGACCACACCGGCGATGAGCCCGGCCAGGCCGGCCATGAGCAGGGGACCATGGCTGGAAGCGAGTTGCGCCAGCAGCTTGGCCCACCCGTGGCTGCCGCTCCAGAGGCGCTCCTGGACATAGCTGGGGGTGCTGCGGTCGATCGACAGGATCACCTCGCCCAGCACCTTGATCAGCACGTAGCACAGGGGCAGCAGCACGGCAGGCAGCATCGAATAGGCCAGCACCACGGCCTTCATGGCATTCTGTCGCTCGACGGCATCTGCCATGGCCTCCAGGGCGCGCGCCTTGTCGACCGCCCTGTCGATGCCGACCAGCATCATGGAGTCGCCCGAGGGCATCACGGACTCGAGCAGATAACCCAGGCGGCCGGCGTTTTCACCGGACTGATAGCGCGCGAGCATCAGGCGAAGCGCCACTGCCCGGGAACGCTGGCGCGTGCGGACGGCGTTGGCGATCTCGCCCTCGAAGAAGCTCATCATCGACTCGTGGCGACGAAACATCTCGGCAAAGTCACGATAGAACTCCGCTCGCCCAAGCCGGAAGACGAGCAGGTCCAGACACCGGAGGATGGTGCGCCGGTTCATGGGGCTCGCACCACGCGGGCTGGCGACGGCTCGAAACGGGAGAACGAGTCGAACTCTTCGCAGTTGCGGACGTCGATCTGCCCCTGCAAGGCCTTCCACAAGGTGTGTTCGAACACCGTCTTGCCGGTCATGTCGGGGCTGGAGAGATCGCCGTCGGACCAGGATCTGAAGTACATGGCGGCCGCATCGTCATCGTTGGCCCGGACATGGCGCAACCAGGCGCGGTCGGGCCTGAGCATCTCGGCCACCAGGGTCTTGCCGCGGGTTCCTCGGCCGTCGCAGGACGCGCAGCCCCCGGGATGCTGCCAGCGCAGCGTTTGCGCCGACAGGCCGAAACGTCGGGACAGCAGGCGTACGATGCCTGCGATCTCGGGATCCCGCGCGGCGGCGACCGCGGTGGGTTCCGCGCAATGCCGGCACAGCAGCGGCACCAAGGCCTGGTACACCAGCAGATTGAGGATGTTGGGGGCGGTCAGGGCATGGCGGGAAACACCGATCTGCTCGTTGCACAGCCTGGGCACGATGGTGCTGACCAGGTGCGCATGCACCGTCCCCATGGCGAGGTGACCGGTCTCAGCCACCTGCAGCGCGAACATGGCGGTCAGCTTGTCGCGGATCTCTCCCAGCATGATGCCGTCGGGATCGCCGCGCAGGAGCGCACGCATGGCGTCGGCATACCGGCTGGCGGTGAGATCCTCATCGGCCAGGTCACGCAGCACCTCGATCTGGTGCGCTCCCTTGATCTCATACTCGATCGGGTCCTCGACCGTGTAGATGGCCTGCGAGGCGAGGCCGGGCAGACTCTCGATCAGGCATTTCAGGCTGGTGGACTTGCCGGAGCTGGTGACCCCGGCGATGAGCACGATTCCCTTGCCCGTTCGGGCCGCCTCGCGCAGCAGTGCGAGATGGCTGGGCGCGTAGCCTGCCTGGTCGAAGGTGATGGCGTTGTCCTCGCCCGATTTCAGGATGCGGATCACCGCCTTCGGCCCGGAACGTCCCTTGAAGTTCTGATACCGCAGGTGACCGCTCAGGCCCGGCAGGTTGAGGGAGATCATGCAGGCCACGAACTTGTCTTCGGTGTATTGCGAGACGTTGTTCCCCTGCCGTGTGTTGTTGTACCCGGCCGCCAGTGCATCGACGGCCTCCGCGCGCGAATACATGCCGCCATGCCCGTCCGGCAGATCCTCGAGCCGGGCATCCACCCGGATGCGCACATGGGCCACGTTGTCCCGGACATCGACATGCAGGTCGGTGGCGCCAGCTCGCGCGGCCTGCTCGAGCCAGCTGTTGAACAGACGAAGAGGTTCGCCCACGCCCGCGGACTGCGTGGTCCGGCCCGCGTTGCGGACGATCAAGCGCATCAGCTCGGGCGAAGCGACCCGTTCGTCGACGAATTGATAGCCCTTGGCGCGCAGGTCGCCCTTCAAGGCCTTGATCTGCACCCGCAGGGCCGCCAGCTCGCCGGGTGCGAGGTCCGCCCGGATGAGATGAACACGCCTGGCACCCGCATCGGCGGCGATCACCAGGTGCTCGAAGCCCGCCGGCAAGCGGTAGAGAGGATCGTCCCCGGCCGTCAACAGGCGCTGGTACGGAGGGACATCCACATACTTGTCGATCACGGGCTGGCGGTGGCGGGATCCATCGGACTCGGTCGCCCGGGCGGAGCGCTGCGGGGAGACCGGCCCTCCAGGATGGATCGCGGTGGTGCCCGATGGCAGTGCGCGCGGAGGACTCGACCGGGACAGGACGGCGACGAGCATCAGGCCGCACACCCGCGCCACGCGAAGGTACAAGCGCCGCCAATGCGCAAGCCCGACGGACACGACATGAGCGCGCCTGCGGAGGCCTGTCCGGTCGGCGCCCCGCCCACTGCCTGTCGCCGGCTTGTCGGGAGCCTGCCCCTGAGCACCCCGCAGCTCGTCGAACATCGATGAAAAGTCGCGGCGTTCCGGCGAGGCAGCCCTGCAGACCAGCTCGTCCCGTGTGTGCATCGGTGCGAGCGCCAGCCCTCTTGCGGTGCGCTTCATCGCCATGCTCCCTGGACCGGTGCACCGGCCCGGCGGAAATGGACCGCCCGTCCCGCCCTGTGGCCTGGCGCGACCAGGACGACCCGGCCGGCGCTGATGGAATCGATCCTCCAGCGCGTGCCCGGAACCGGTTCGCCCTCGCCCAGGAAAAGCGGAGAACCATCCACCACCACCTCGGCGACAGACCTCGAGGCCGAAACAAACACCCCGGTCACCTCCCACTCGGGCCCTCCCCGGGCGGGGGGACGTGCTTCGCGTGTCATCGGCGGAAGCGCCGCACCGGACGGCAGGGCCACGGCGGAGGCCGGAGACGGTGGGCTGGAGGACAAGGCCGGCAACGGCGGTGCCAACGGCGCCGCGGGCGGCACGGCCGCGCCGAGCACCTTCGCATTGTTCCTGACGATTTCAGCCTCGATCACCGCCCGCTGCGAGCGGCTGTAGTCGGCGATGGTCTGTGCGGCCGAGAGACCATGGCAGGCCCAGAAGGCGGCCGCCCACAGCAGCCTAGTCACGTCGCGCATAGTAGCTCCCGGTGGCCTTGAATTTCAAACGCCCTTTGACCTCGCCTTCCCCGACATCGACCTGCACCGATTCCCAGCTGATCCACGGTGGCGCGCTGCGAAGCGCCTCGGTGATGAACGGGCCGGGGACCTCGCTGACGGTGATCAGGCCGCTCTGGATGGCCGCCGGATGGGTGAACCCCGGCGGTACGGAGTCGACCTGGGGCCACAGTGCGGGTGGCTTGATGTCGATCGCCATGTCGGCGGTCTTCCACAACTGGAACAGGGGGCCGGCGGCGGCGAGCGCTTCGGACAGGCGTAGGAGCGGCCGTGCGGGATCGACCAGGCTGCGACGCTCGATGGCGAAGCTCGAACGCGTCCTCCCCAGGTCCAGCAGCGGAACCCCGGCAGCGGCGGACACGATCTCCAGCGTCTCTTCCGGGCGTGCCTCCCGCAGGTCGGTGTAGGAGCCGCCTCGGCGCAGCCACTGCGAGGTGCACAGCTGCGAGCGGGCGCTGCATTCGGCCGACTTGAGGTTCCAGCCGGGCACGTGTACCGGCGACATGAACATCTGCTCCACCACGCGCACGAACGCCTCGCGATCGACCGCCATGCGCGGCGTCTGCTGGCTCAAGGCGGACAGGTACTTGGGAACCGGATCGCTGGCCGCCCTCGCGGCCGCCAGCTGACGCTGCGTCTCGGCCTGCTTTCGCTGCTGCACCACTCCCCACGCGAGGACCATGGCCGCCATGCCGCCTGCGACGAGCAGCAGCGGCCAGGGGTTGACCGGAATGGGCAAGACCCTGGCCGCCCGGCTGGCCCCGCTTGCCAGCCATTCGAAGTCGATTTCGGTGGCATTGGGGTAGCCGCCCGGGTCGTCGGACCAGATGTGCCGGTCTTCGGAGCCCAGGGCGTTGCGTGCCTCCATCTCGCTGGTGAGCGAATCGACGACGGGAATGCCCTCGTCGAGGACGACCACGTAGACTTTTTCATCCGAACGCTGCCGGAGGAATCCACGGGTGAGGACCAGGGCCCCGTTGGGCGATGGCTCTCCGACCAGGGTCGCGAAACAATGCGCGGCGGATACGGTGCCCCGTGGAAGCCTGCAATGCTCTTCGGAGGCGCGAGCCTGGTACAGGCCGTAGACGCAGTGCGCCGAGGATTCGAAAAGCGTGTAGTGGCTGGCATCGGGAACGAGATGCCGCGCCTCGTGAAGACGGCGCATGGAAGGCCGGCCGCCGACCACGGGTCGCCAGCCGAGCCCGCCCAGGAGCGGCCCCGCGCTGGTGACGGCCAGCACCCGTTCGATCTCCAAGGCCATCGTGCTCACAGGATGGTGGGCCGCACGAAGATCACGAAGTCTTCGCGCTGCCTGAGGAGCTTGCGGCTTCCGCCCGCCAGCAGCGGTGCATCTTCCGTCAGCGTTCGGGTGTCGTCGATGGCGACGATGCGGCTCAAGCCCGTGATGACGAGCAACTGCCCCGCTTTCAGTGCCACGGTCGACTGGTCGATCAGGTTGCTGATCTCCGGGGTCTGGATGGTTTGCTGCGTGGTTCCCGAGCCGCTGGTGAAGTTCGCGATCTGCACCAGGGAGGACAGGCCGACACCGAATTTCAGCACCACCGTGTTGTTGTCCATGATGTAAGGCTGGGCGAGATAGCGGTCGCCGGTGGTCACCGTGGAGGTCTTCAGCCCGGGGGCGCCCGCCCCGAGGGTCGAGGCGGCGCCCGGCACGGTCTCGCTCACGTAGGCCTTGCTGCCGAGGGACGCCTTGCGCGCCCATTGGCGGTTCAGCGTCAGCAGGCTGACCGGCCGGTGCTGGGTGGAACTTCCGTACTGGCTGAGCAGCTTCAGGAGTGCGCTGCTGTCACCCATCAGGCGAGCCACCCTGTTGGGCGGGTGGGGACTGCTCAGGATGGCGAAGCTCACGCCACCGGTCGAGCTCCCGGTGAGGGTGGCCGGCGAGGTGACGCCCATCTTCAGCGCCCGCCCGATCGACTCGAGCACCAGCCCCCATTCGATGCCGCGCTCGTCGGACTCGTCGCGCCGGATCGAGTAGATGTCGAACTGGATCTGCGCCTGGCGCAACATGGCCTCGTTTTCCGAGCGCAGGAAATCTCGCACCTTGGCCATGGCTTCCTTGGTCGTGGTGACGGCAATGCGCCCCGACCCATCGGAACGGACGACAGCCGAGCCGGGCACCCCGGCGACGATCTGACCCAGCGAGGACAGAATGGTGGAGACCGCTGCCGACCTGCCCGTCTCGGACACATCGGCGCTTGCATGGTTGTTGCTCATGCCGCCACTCGCCCCTGCGCCGCCGCTGCCCGCCGTCCCCGTCGTGCCCTGGTCGCTCGAGCTCAGCGCCATCGCATAGCTGGTCTCGCCTTCGAACGCGGCGATCTCGAAGAACTCCGTGCGGAAGCGTTCGATGACGATGACACCCTCGCGGTACTCCCAGGACAGGTTGGTGACATCGGTGATGTGGTTCAGGAAGGACTCCAGCGAGCCGTTCCATCGCATTCCGATGGCTTGAACACTGGTTTCCCGAGTTCGCGTGGCGGACCGGGACGCGCTTGGTGCCATGGGCCCAGCGCCGGTTGGCATGGGCGACGCACCGGGCACTGGGGCACCAGGCACTGACGCATGAGCCGCGACACCACTGCGCCCCCCGGCGGCCACATCGGCGAAGACATCCGGCTTGATGCGGATGGGCACCCCCGTGAGCCCCATGACGCGATCGGCGACGGTGCGCAGCGAAACCTTTCCGCCATGGGCCGCGTCATCGAAGTTCAGGCTCACCGGTTCTTGAAACACCGAAGGCAGCTTCTCGTTCGTTCCCATGGGCACCGACACCGAAGCGACCCAGGAGCGCGATGCCCGACGCAGGACGATCTGGGCAGCTTGCTCGGTGGCCCGCCGCTCGGCATCGAGCGAACCGCCGGAGACACCCTTGCCGCCGCCCAGCGGATGCCCCGGCGCGGTCACCGGAGATATCGCGCGATTGGCGTCGGCATGGTCGGCATCGACCCGCGCCTTCATGCCCGGCAAGGCACATCCGGACAGGACGGCGATCGATGTCATGGCCGCCATCGCGGCACGAGTTGTCCAGGATACGAAGTCGCGCATATGAACCTAGGGTGCGGTCGCCGCGATGCATTCGCGGGACTGTTCCCCCTGGCGGGTGATGCGTACCAAGGGGGGTGTATTGGCATAGATGCAGGCTTCCAGGGGATAGTCGGAAAACCGGATGCCGGAGGATGAAAGCACTTGCTGCAAGGCCTCTTCGAAGCTGCCGAGGTAGACATCGGACGCACCGATGAGGAAGTTGCGTGAGGCATCCCATTTCAGCTTGTGCCCTGCGACGACGGCCCATCGCTCCAGGGTGCGGGCCAAGGTGATGTCGGAAGGCCGGACCTCCCAGCGCGAGCCGGCAGGGGACGAGGTCTCCGCCGTGGCCGGTGGAGACAGGTTGACGGGCTCGGCCTCGGGCACGCCGGGACGCCCCTGGGCAGGCAGTGCCTCTGCAGGAAGCTGGACCACTTGCCGCTCCACCGGAAGCGGCGCCTTGACGCCTCGGCCCTTGGCGTGAACGGCAATGCAGCAGCTCATTGCGGCCAGGCCCGCAACTGTCCACTTGAACATGTTGTTTGTACCTCTTGTTGGTGGCGCGACGCAGCGCCCTTGCTCGACCTATGGGTTCACGGAACGACCTGCGCTGTCGGTCGTGACGATGCGAACGGTCCGCCGGCCCTGCATGGCGAAACGCAGTGGATAGCCGAGCGAGCGCAGTGCTTGGACGAGCTGCGAGAGTGCGTCAGGAAAATCGCGGGCCTGCAGTGCGAGTTCGCCGATGACCGGTGCCACGGGGGCATCCCAACGGAGTTGGTAACCGCAGCTGCGGGCCCATCGGCGCAAGGCCGCTTCGACATGGGCATCGGTGCGTTGAATGACGAAACGGCTGGACTCGGCCCCCGGCGTGGGGCTGCTGGCTGCGGCCACCGCAGCCGCGAGGCGGAGTGTGGGACCGTTCGTTGCGGGTGAAAACCACCGGATATGCGATGACGGGAGCGCCCCCTTGCGATAACTGCTGACCATGGCTTCACGTGCAGGAATGCCTCCAGTTTCGGCCGCTCGCCGGACCGAGATGTGGCCCGGGGGGACGCCGTTTTCAATCAATGATGCACGCAGAACTTTGGCTCGGGTATCCCCTAGATCTTGTATGAGACTGGCGTCGTCGCGGCCGATGATCTCCACCCTTGCCTGCATGCCGATACGTCTTGCCAGGCGCGCCAGCAAGGGCTTGAGATGTGTACCGAGTCGCGCACTGCCTTGGTCGAAGTGGATGGCTTGTTCGGTCTGGACATCGGGCTCGATCCACCGGATCACATCGCCGCGGACGGGAGCGGCATAGCTGCTTTGCGCGGGGTTTCGGTCGTCGTGGCGCGTGCTTGCCCCGGCTGGCACCGGTACGTCCCACGGCAACCGCGCAGCCCGCACCGCCGTGGCCGAGGGAGCACCGGCGGATGTGGCTTCTGTGCCCTGGAGCGCGGCGGACGTCAGCGTCGCGTGGGTGACCCGCGCCCGGGCCGCGCCGAGCGCCAGGATGAAGTCCCCCGCACGGCCGGACACCACGCGGTAGGCACCCTCCTCCACGACCGGCAGCATCTCCTTGCCCTGCGCCGTGAACACCACCGGCGGGGGCGTGTTGGCGTGGAACTGGAAATAGGTCTTGCCCACGCCGTCATCGAAGACCTGGACCGGGCGTGCCGGCGCATCGCCGGACACCACGTAGGCGAAATCGAAGCGACCGACATCGGCCGTGGACGCGACCGCCGCGTTGGCTGCAAGGGCCTGGGCGAGCACCAAAAGACCCAGCCCGCAGACCCGGGGTACAAGCAATGTCATTCGGACCCTCCGTAGACATGAGGAAAATCGATGTCGCGCACCACCTCGACATTCAGGCGTGCCCCTTCCTCGACGGTGATCGTCGGCGGCACCGTCTTGTGGCGCTCCAGTTCCGCGCGAGCGGTGTCGACGAAGACCTGCCCGGTCGCCGACAGGCCACCCGCCCCGTTCGTGCCGCCCCTGGGCAGCGCGGAGCTCTTGGTCACCCGGTCCGCCAGCAAGCCCAGCAGCAAGGCGGACCCGAAGCGGCGCAGCACATGCCGGTCGACCTGCCCGGCCACGCCGGATTGCCCAGCAGCATCGGCCCCTCCGGCCCCGGGAAGCTCGTAAGTGGAACCGTCCGGCATGCGCAGTCGGGTGAAGGCGAACTGAAGACGCTCTTGTCCATCCTGGACGTCGTTGCTGTAGGCCCCTACCAGCAAGGCCCCTTGGGGCAGCAACAGCTTGCGGCTGGTTCGGGAGTCGTAGACATTCATCGACACGCGAGCGGTGATGGGCCCCGGGAGTTCGCTGTTGATGCGCCTTGTCAGCACGCAGGGGATGACGGTCCCCTGATACAACAGCAGGTCGGACGCGGCGGGAACCGGACGCAGCACGGCATCGGACCCGGGGGCGGCCATCTCGGCGGCCCAGGCCTTCTGGCGGCTGGACCGGTCCGGCGAGGCCTGCGCAGTGCCGGCCATCCCGGGCATGGCGCCAAGCATGCGGGCGATTCTTTCCTGCGGACCGTCTTCATCCGCGCCTCCCTCGTAGGCGGCCAGGCGATGCCGCAGGTCTTCGGAAGAGGCTCCGGCGATGCCCGGGCCGCGAGCGCCGACAGCCAAGCGCCCCGGCGCGACATGGCGCTTGCCGAGGCCTCCCCCGCCCGCGATGGGGAGCGCGGAGTCGCCGTGCCCACCGCCGGCCGTCGAGGCGGACTCGTCGAACACCACCGAGGCGGCGCTGCGTGACGCGCGCTCGCGCTCGGCGGAGGCGGCGTCGAGCTCGCTCGGGCCGGATCGCCGCAACTCGGGCAAGGAGGACACACCGCCTTGAGCAGGCAAGCCGGGCACAGGCATGGAGGGCTGCTGCAGCGACGGGCCCGCCGACACGGGCGCAGCCTCGCGGCGGTCCTTGTCGGCCTGCTCGAGTTCGGACCGTGCTCGATCGGCGGCTTCATCGACCGAACGCTCCTGGCCCTTGGCCAGCGGGGTGACGGCCTCGGGTTTGCCCAGCTCGGCCCGCGCCTTCTGGTCGCCGGTCTGCAGCGGTTCCTCGTGGGCGGTGGCGAGAAAGACACCCATGGACGTCAACATCACCACCAGGAATACACCCGCGAGCAGCTTTCGAGGCACGCCGCCTTCGGTGGTATAGGCTTGCGGAGAGATCAGCAGGTCGGCCATCAGCGCCCCTCCTTTCGGCGGAAGCCGAAGCGGGCGAAGAACCCCGGCTTGGCCGACGCCCGCAGCACCGTGACCTTGGCCTTGCCCAGCTTCAACAGGAACTTGTCCATGGTTCGCTGCACGACCAGGTAGGGGGCGGTGAGGCTGTAGTTGACGAGGGCCGTGCCGTCGTCGTCCGGATTGACCATGAACAAGGCGGGGAGCTCTTGCAGTTCATCGGGCAGGCGGATGTAGGTATGTGTTCCATCGTCGAAGACCTGGACGGGCCTGAAGGGAGCGTCACCCTCCACTTCGTACTTGAAGTACAGCTTGTCGAGCGCGACGCCGGACCCCAGCAGATCTTTCGGTAAGGATGGCGCTCCCCCCGATGCAGGGGAGACGGGCGGCGCGGAGCGCTGCGAGGGGGGCGCTGAGGAAGACTCCTGGACCTGGGTCGCGTCGAGCAAGGCCGTGTCGCCGTAGGTCCAGGCGACGCGGGTGTACCACTTCTTGCCCTCCGCCGTGCTTTGCAACTCGACGTGGTAGGAGCGCCGGGTGGTGACGATGAGCAGGTTGGTGGACAGTCCTTCCCACTTGGGCTTGACCTCGACGAAGCCCTTGCTCGACGGCACGCTGACATGGAAATTGGAAGCGTCGCCGGCGGAGACGTAGGTAACCTTTTCATCCGCCGCCAGCCTGAGCTGGGTGGTGTTGCGGGGCCGGATGAGCACCTTGTAGATGCGGTCGTCGTCGAAATCGAAGGTGACCATGCGCGCCTCGCCCGTCACCGGCGTAGGGACCAGCGAGCTTTCGGCTTGCGAATGCGCCAAGCCGCAGGACAAGCCGGAAGCGAGGGCCATCCCTGCCAGGAGCATGTTGTTCATGAGGAGAGATCCTGGCTGCGTTCGAAATGGGTGATGTGCAGGCCGGCGGGGTTGGTGAGGACCTCCTCCTCGGTCTCGGGCACTGCCAGCATGTAGTGCACGGTGAAGCGCCACTTCTTCGTCAGCGGTTCGCCGGCACCGGCGCGCTCGGTCGTGCTGGCGAAGAGGAAGGCGATGCCTTCCTTCGATGCGTCGACGCCGTGGACCTTGGCGGTCCGCACCAGCCCAGGGGTGGCGAGCAGGCGTTTGAACGGTGCCTCGGCATCGATGAATTCCTTGTGCTCGGACACGGCCTTGCCCCTCAGCAAGCGGGTGGACAGACGAAGGTTTTCCCGCGTGAGATAGGGGTCCAGGACCATCAGGCGCTCGACCCACCGGGCTAGCTCGGACTTCAGCACCCCGAGCTGCGGCTTGTAGCCGGCGGCTTCGACGACCCTGACGACGGCGCCGTCGGGAGTGTGCTCGACGGCATAGGGCACGACCTGCTTGAGCGGGAGCATGCGGAACAGGGCCAGCGCCTGCGCGATGACCACCAGGCCCAGTAGCAGAGACGCCACGAACCAGCGCGCCGCATTGGCTTGCGGATCACCGAACAGCTCGGCGAAGAGACGGACGTTTTCATTCGCGGCCGGGGGAGTGTTGGCCAGGACGGGCGAGTGCCGCTCCGACCGGGACGTCTTCATGATGGGCCGGCGGCCCGGCCACAGGGCCTTGAGCTTGGAAGCTTTCACGTTGAGGGGATGGCGGCAGAGCTTGGATGAAACGATTCTGCGAGTGAGGGGTTCTTGCACCGCCATCGAATACGCTTCGAAATACGGCATTTCCAGCAGCTGCGTCCCGGCCGGGAAAGCAGCACGCCGCAGCGCCGGGCAGCCGACGAACCCGCGGGGGGATGGCGTTGCCAGCGACGCGTCAGCTGGGTAGCATCGGGCCCCCGCTTCGATATCGGATGGGCATGCCGCGACGACCTCGGCAGCGGCTGGATGCCCTACCACGCGATGCACGTGAACCCGCACCCGATCACCGACACTGACCACCCCGGATCCCAGATGCCTGCCAGCCGCGCTTCCACCCCGATCCCCCCCCTGCCCTGGAAGCGGCCGCTGGCCTTGCTGTTGATGCCGGTACTGCTGGCCGCCTGCGGCCTGCGCGGAGCTGCGCTGCAGGACGAACACGTCGTGGGCTCGCTGCGCCTCATCGGCGAACAGCGCATTCCGTTCAAGCGGAACGTGGGAGATACGCCCGTGGGCGGCCTGTCCGGCATCGACTACGACCCAACGAGCAACACCTGGGTGCTGCAAAGCGATGACCGCTCCGAGCTGGCCCCGGCCCGCTTCTACACGGCCCGGCTGCGCTACGACGCCGAAGGCTTCACGGCGATCGACCTGGAGCAGGTCCGGTTCTTCCGGCAGGCCGACGCGCGCACCTACCCCGGCCTGGAGCAATACAAGACCAGCGGCGGCGAGTGGCCGGACATCGAGTCCATCCGCATCGATCCGGTCGACGGCCACATCTGGTACACGAGTGAAGGCTTGCGCGCCTCCGGCCGGGGCCTGGACCCCTTCGTGCGGCAAGCCAGCGCCGATGGCCGGTATGTCGGCGGCTTGCCGATACCGGAGCTGCTCAAGGTGTCGCCCGGGCTGGAGCTCGGCACCCGCAACAACCTCGGTCTCGAGGGCCTGGCCTTCGCCCCCGACGGCCGCTCGCTCTGGGTGGCCATGGAGGGCCCGATCTACCAGGACGGGGAGCCTCCCGGCATCGCTTCGGGCTCGGTCGCGCGGCTGACACACCTCGATCGCCAGGGCAGGCAGCTCGGGCAGTTCGCGTATCCGCTGGACAATCTGCCCGCGGCACCGGCCAACGGCAAACGAGGCGACAACGGCGTTTCGGAGATCCTGGCCATCAACGCCCACGAGCTGCTGGTGCTGGAACGCGCCGGCATCGAAGGGGCCGACGGGCTGTACGGGAACCACATCCGCCTTTATCGGGTCGATACCACCGGTGCCACCGATGTGAGTGCCATCCCGTCGTTGAAGAACGTGACGGTGACGCCGCTCAGCAAGCGCCTCGTGCTCGACCTGGGCCGGCTGGGACTGGACAGGCTGGACAACATCGAAGGCATGGCCTGGGGACCCCGGCTGCCGAACGGCCACCCCAGCCTGGTGATGGTCTCCGACGACAACTTCTCCGAGCGGCAGATCACCCAGCTGCTGGCCTTCGAGGTGCTGCCCCGCTAGACCGGACGGCGGCCGTCGGGCTTCGACTGCCTTCCCGTGCCAGTCGTGCCTGCAGTGCGGCGTATCGTCAGTGTCACTGTCATGGTGGCTGTGGCAGTCGACACCAATGGCCAGCGCGAAGTGCTCGGGCTGTAGGCCCGCCTCCTCGGAATCTGAACCGTTCCGGACCGGGTTCCTCAGGAGCTTGACGCGACGCGGTCTGCGCGACGTGAAACTCGTCATCAGCGATGCACACGAGGGCCTGAAGGCAGCCGCTGCCAGAAGGTTCAAGTCGACTTGGCAGCGCTGTCGGGTAAGGGGATGGCGCGCCAGCCGCAGCGCGAAATTCATCTGCTTGTCACAGGTCCTCCTTATTGTCGAGGTCGACTCAAGGAGATCGACATGCCTCTCGACACCCCGCACAACGAAGACTTCAAGGTTCTGGTGAACCACGAAGAGCAGTACTCGCTCTGGCCCCTCAAGCTGCCCAGCCCGCCCGGCTGGTCCGATACCGGCAAACGGGGCAGCAAGGAAGATTGCCTGGCCTTCGTACGCGAGACCTGGACCGACATGCGCCCGCTGAGCCTGCGGCTGGCCATGCAAGGCTCCGCCCTCGCTCGCAGCGTTCAGCCTAGGCCGGCACATCCGGTCCGGTTCGTGCCGGCACCCCAGCCGATGAACGCCGCCGCCTGACATCACCGCGCACGCCTGGCGCCGCGACGCTCCCTGGCCTTTGCCCCGGAACGTGCCGCTGCCCCGGCCTGCATCCGCACGGCCCAGTGTCACACCGATGCCTCGGTGCCTTCCTACAGACGATCGACCTGATCCTCCGGCCGGCCGAGCCGCGCCGACTCCGCCCTCATGACCGAATCCATTCCGCTGCAACATCCCTTGACGCTGCCCCAACGGGAGATTTGGCTCGACCAGATGCGACACGGCGACTCGGCGCTCTACAACATCGGCGGCTACATGCGGCTCGAGGGCGAGATCGACCTCGAGCGCTTCCGCGAGTCGGCCAGGCTGCTGGTGCAAAGGCATGACGTGTTGCGAACGGTCTTGCTGCCTGCGTCCGGCGAGGACGGCATCCCGTCGCAAGTGTTCCTGGATCAGGGACGGGTCCGCGTGCCGCTGATCGATCTGTCGAATGACCCCGACCCGGAGCAATCCGCTCTGCAATGGACGAAGCGCGGTCTGGCCGCCCCGTTCGCGCTGCACGGGGAGCCCCTCTTCCGCTATGCCCTGCTCAGGCTCGGCGTCGGATCGTTCCAGTACTTCGCCTGCTACCACCACCTGATTGCCGACGGCTGGACGGTGGCCCTTCTGGCACGCTCACACGCCGCGATCTACAACGCCCTGCAAAGCGGTGAACGCCTTCCCCCAGCCCCCTCGTACACCGCCTTCATCGAGGACGACCGCAGGCACGCCCGGTCCGACGCCTTCGAGGGGCATCGCCAATACTGGCAGAGGAAACTCTCGCCCCCGCCGGAGCCGCTGCTCGCCATGCGCCACCATCACGAGGCGCTGGCGGGAGCCCCGCGCAGCGTCTGCAGCAGCTTGCTCCTGCCGCGCGCCGACTACGACCGGCTGAGCACCTTCGCACAGGCACACGGAGCCACCCCCTTCCACGCCATCCTGGGTGCGCTGTACACCTATTTCACCCGTACCGAACAACGCGGCGAACTGGTGCTGGGCCTGTCCGTCCTCAACCGCAGCCATGCGACCTTCAAGGAAACGGCAGGCCTGTTCGCCGGCATGACGGCGGCACGCCTGGGCTTAGGTCTCGACCTGAGTTTCAGCGAACTGATGCCGGCCGTGGCTCGCGAGCTGAGGCGGAACTATCGCCATCAACGCTTTCCGATCGGCACGCTGCCACCAGCGGACACCCCGACGCAGGCCCGTCCAGCGAGGTGGTTCGACATCGGCGTCTCGTATGAACGCCATGACTACCAAGCGATGTTCGGAACGACCCGCGGCCTGGCCCTGCCCTTGGTCAACGACGAGCAGACCACCCCGCTGATGCTGTACGTGCGGGAGTTCCGGCCCGACGACGCGGTGCAGATCGATTTCGTTTTCAACCGGGCCTATTTCGACCTCCAGGACATCGGCCTGCTCCAGCAGCGCCTGCTGCACCTGCTCGCCGCGGCGCAGCAGCGCCCCGGTGCCCCGCTCTGGGCCCTGCCGTTGACCACGCCGGAAGAATGCAGGTTGGTCACGCAGGACTGGAATGCCACGGCGGTCGACTATGCACAGGACTGTCCGGTCCATCATTCCATAGAACGACAGGTCCGGCGGACACCCGATGCGCCCGCACTGGTGTTCGAGGATCGCCGGCTCACCTACCGGGAACTGAACGAAGCGGCCAATCGCCTCGCCCACCACTTGACGACCCAGGGCGTGGAACCCGATGCGCTGGTGGGCATCTGCGCCGAGCGCTCGGTCGAACTGGTGGTCGGCCTGCTCGCCATCCTCAAGGCCGGCGGCGCCTACATGCCGCTCGATCCGGAGCTGCCTCGCGATCGCCTGAGCTATATGCTGGACGATGCCGGCGTACGCTGGCTGCTGACGCAGTCCTCGGTCTGGAACGACATCGGCCTGCCGGCGCGCGGGGTCCGGATCATCGACCTGGCTCCGCCCGAGAGCTCGGATGTTCCCGCCGGGAATCCGGATGTGACGGTCGATGCGAAACACCTCGCGTACATGATCTACACCTCCGGCTCGACCGGAAAGCCCAAAGGGGCCGGCCTGACGCACGGGGGCCTGAGCAACCGGCTCCAATGGATGCAGGACACCTATCGCCTTCGCGGCGACGACCGCGTGCTGCAGAAGACGCCCTTCAGCTTCGACGTGTCGGTGTGGGAGTTCTTCTGGCCCCTGATGACGGGCGCCGTGCTGGTGGTGGCCAGGCCGGGAGACCACAAGGACCCGGCCAGGCTGCTCGATCTGATCCAGCGCGAAGGCATCACCACCTTGCATTTCGTGCCCTCGATGCTGCAGGCCTTCGTCGAACACGAGGCACTGCCGCAGTGCCACACGCTGAGGCAGGTGATGGCGAGCGGCGAAGCGCTTCCGGCGGAGTTGCAGCGACGCTTCCACCAGCAGTCCCGGGCTGCGCTGCACAACCTGTACGGGCCGACCGAGGCATCGATCGACGTGACGGCATGGACGTGCAGCGACACATCGGCCCCCAGCGTTCCCATCGGCCGTCCCATCGCCAACACCCGCATCTATCTGCTCGACGAGGCCATGCAGCCCGTGCCGGTAGGGGTGGCGGGCGAGCTCTACATCGCGGGCGTGCAACTCGCGCGCGGCTATCACCGCCGGCCCGACCTGACCGCCGATCGCTTTGTTTCCGATCCCTTTGGCGCCCCGGGAGACCGGATGTACCGCAGCGGCGACCTGGCCTGCTGGCGCAGCGACGGCGCCATCGAGTACCTGGGGCGCATCGACCACCAGGTCAAGATCAACGGCCTGCGCATCGAGCTCGGCGAGATCGAGGCAGCGCTGCGGATGCATCCTGCGGTGCGCGAGGCCGTGGTCGTGGCGCGCGAAGACCATCCGGGCGACAAACGCCTGGTGGCCTACGTGGTGATGCAGGAGGACTGCAGCCTGGCCCCGGCGAGCGAGTGCCACCGCATACCCGACACCGCGTCGTTGAAGGCGTCGCTCGACAGGGTGCTGCCGCAGCACATGGTGCCGGGCCGCTTCGTCGCGCTGGACCGGATGCCGCTGACCCCGAGCGGAAAGATCGACCGCAAGGCCTTGCCGGCCCCTTCCCCCGGCCCGGTCGGGCATTCCTACCTCGCGCCCAGCACCCGCTCCGAGACCCTGCTGGCCGGGATCTGGAGCGATCTGCTCAAGATCGAACGGATCGGCGCGAACGACGGCTTCTTCGAGCTGGGCGGCCACTCCTTGCTGGCCGCCGCGCTGGTATCGAGGCTGCGCAGGCGACTCGACGTGGAACTGCCCCTGCGCGTGGTGTTCGAGGCGCCCGTCCTGCACCGGATGGCGGAACATCTGGATGCGCTGCTGGAGTGCCACGGCACTGCGCAGGAGACACAGGCTTCGCGCCCTGCGCCGCGCAAGGCAGAGCACGCCACGAATCCGCCTTTGTCGTCACCGCAGCGGCGCCTGTGGTTCCTCGACCGGCTGGAGCCCGGCAGTGCCCTTTACAACATGGCCGGCGGCGTGCGTCTGCGCGGCGCCGTGGAGGTGGCTGCCTTGGTGGCGGCTTTGAACGGTGTCTTGCAACGGCATGACATCCTGCGCACCGCCTTCGGCACGGAAGGAGAGCACCCGGTCCAGCGCGTCGACGATCTGGCCCGCGTGCCTTTCGATGTCATCGACCTCTCCTCGTGGCCGCCGGCCGAGCGGGAGGCCGAGGCCCGCAGGCTGGCCGGCGTGGAGGCGCAGCGCCCGTTCGACCTGGGCGTGGCGCCCTTGCTGCGTGCGACATGGCTGCGCCTGGATGCCGAGTGCCACTGGCTGCTGCTCACGCTGCACCACATCGTCGCCGATGGCGTGTCCTTGGCCATCCTGCTGCGCGACTTCGCGGCGCTGTATCGCAGCCAGCTGTCGGGCGAACCGGTCGAGCTGCCGACGCTGCCGCTCCAGTACGCCGACTTCGCGGCCTGGCAGGGCGAGCAGATGCACGGCGGGCAGTGGGAGCGCGACCTCGCCTACTGGCGCCGCCAGCTCGACGGGGCCTCGCCCTTGCTCGACCTGCCGGCCGACCGCGCCCGGCCGGCCACCCGATCGCAACGCGGAGCCCGCCTCGGCTTCGTCCTGCCGGGCACACTCTGCGTGCCGCTGCAGGACCTCTCCAGCCGGTCCGGTGCGACGCTGTTCATGACCCTGCTCGCCGCATTCGGTGCCCTGCTGTCGCGCCTCTGCGCGCAGGACGACATCTGCATCGGCACATCGATCGCCAACCGCCGGCATGCCGAGTTCGACGACCTGATCGGTTGCTTCGTCAACATGCTGGTGATGCGGCTGAAGCTCGAGGACGGCCTCGACTTCCCGGCGCTGCTGCAGCAGGTACGTGAAACGGCGCTGTCCGCCTATTCGCACCAGGACATGCCGTTCGAACAGCTGGTGGAGGCCTTGCAGGTCAAACCGGACCTGGGCCACACTCCGCTGTTCCAGGTGATGTTCGCACTGCATCACGCCTCGCCGCCCCGGACGCTCCACGGGCTCGAGACCGAGCCGCTCGACATCGACCTGCCGATCTCCAAGTTCGGCCTGAGCCTGGAGATGTGGGAGGACTCGCAGCAGCTGCGCGGCAGTTTCGAGTACAGCACGGACCTGTTCGAGCGCACGACGATCGAACGGATGGCCGGACATTTCGAGACGCTGTTGGCCGACCTGGTGGCGTCCCCTGCAAGACCGGTGGCCAGGCTGAACCTGCTGGCGCCACACGAGCGCCACCTTCTGCTGCACACGCTGAACCAGTCGCAGCATGACTTCCCGCTCGACTCGTCCTATGCCGCGCTGTTCGCGGAACAAGTGGCCCGCCATCCCGAGCGCATCGCCGCCGTCTGCATGGATCAGCGCCTGAGCTATCGCGAACTCGATCGGCGCAGCAACCGCATCGCGCATGCGCTCAAGGACGCCGGCGCCGGGCCCGACATCCTGGTGGGGGTGCTGGGCGAACGCGACCTTTGTTTCCTGGCGATGATGATCGCCATCTTCAAGGCCGGCGCGGCCTACGTACCGCTGGACATACGCCATCCGCTGCCCCGGTTGCGCGAGATCGTGGAGCGCGGGCAGCTCCCCCTGCTGCTGGCGACCGGGGCGTCGGCGGACCTGCTCGACCCGCTGCTGTCGGGGCTGGACCGGGCCCCGCGTTGCCTGATGGCCGACCGGCTGTGGCTGCAGGGGGAGGCGTCCGCCCTGGCCTGCCCCGCTTCACCAGAACATCTGGCCTATGTGATCTTCACTTCCGGCTCGACCGGCCGCCCGAAGGGAGCCATGGTGGAGCAGCGCGGCATGCTCAACAACCTGTTCGGCAAGGTCCCGGCGCTCGGCCTCGGGGCCGAAGACCGGGTGGCCCAGACCGCCTCCCCCGCCTTCGACATCTCGGTCTGGCAATTCCTGGCCGCGCCCCTGGTCGGCGCCGCGGTCCACATCCTGCCCGACACGGTGGCGCACGATCCCGGGCTGCTGCTGCGGGCGCTGGCCGAGCAACAGATCACGCTGCTGCAAGTCGTGCCCAGCATGCTGCGCCAGTTGGTGGACGAAGCTGCCGATGAAGCCGGTCTGGCCTCCCTGCGCTGGGTGCTCTCGATCGGCGAGGCCCTGCCACCCGCCTTGGCGGAGGCATGGTTCTCGCGTTTCCAGGACGTTCCACTGCTCAACATCTACGGTCCGGCCGAGTGCGCCGACAACGTGGCCAGCCACCCGGTCCGCTCGGCCGAGCAGGCCCGGCAGTACCGGGCGCTGGGCTCGGTCCCGATCGGACGGCCGACGGCCAATCTGCAGTTGTTTGTCCTGGACAAGCACCTGCAACCCCAGCCCATCGGCGTGCCGGGCGAGATCTGCGTCGCCGGCGCCGGGGTCGGGCGCGGCTACCTGAACGATGCCGAGACCACGGCGAAAGCCTTCGTGCCGCACCCGTTCCAGCCCGGGGCGCGCTTCTATCGCACCGGCGACATCGGCCGCTACCGTACGGATGGGGCGATCGACTACCTGGGGCGGCGCGACCATCAGGTGAAGGTGCGCGGCCAGCGCATCGAGCTGGGCGAGATCGAGGCCTGCCTGCGCCAGCACCCCGAGCTGGACGACGCCGTGGTGCTGGGACGCCCGGATGCCCACGGAGAGATGCAGCTGGTGGCCTACTGGGTCGCCAAGGCGCCACAGGCCCGGCCGGAATCGCTGCGCGTCTGGCTGGCCGCCCGCTTGCCGGCGGCCTGGGTGCCTTCCTCGTTCGTTCGGCTGCCGCGGCTGCCGCTCAATGCCAATGGCAAGGTGGACCGCAAGCTGCTGGCCGGCATGAGTCCTGAACCGGCTGTCGACGCCATGCCGGCGACGCAGCCTGAAAATCCTGCCACGAAGACCGAAGTCGCGCTGGCAGGGATCTGGCAGGACCTGCTCGCCCGGCCGCGGATCGGCAGGACGGAGCACTTCTTCGAGGCCGGAGGCCACTCGCTGCTGGCCACCCGGCTGGTGTCGCGGATCCGCCGGGACCTGCGGGTGGAGCTGCCGCTGCGCACGATCTTCGAGGTGCCGGTGCTGCACGAGTTGGCGCAGCGCATCGATGCAAGCCTGCCGCCGGCGGACGAGGACGCGCCGGGCACCGCCATGCGCCCGGCCGTGCTGCCGCTGTCGTTCGCACAACAGCGCCTGTGGCTGCTGGACCGCCTGGAACCCGGGCTGGCGCACTACCACCTCCCGGCGCTGCTGCAGCTGAGCGGCCCCCTCGACGTGAACGCCCTGGAGTCGGCGCTCGATGCCCTGCTGGCGCGACACGAATCACTGCGCACGGCCTTCTCCGATGGCGATGGTGAGCCGGTCCAGCTGATCCTGCCCCAGGTACACCTCGCGCTCGGAGTGTCCGATCTGCGGGGCCTCGAAGCGTCGGAGCGCGAGCAGCAGGCCACGGCCCTGATACAAAAGGAAGCGACGGCGGCCTTCGACCTGGGCGTGGCGCCCTTGCTGCGTGCCCGTCTGCTGCGCCTGGGCACCGATGCGCACTGGCTGCTGCTCACCTTGCATCACGGCATCGCCGACGGCTGGTCGCTGGACATCCTGCTGGCCGAGCTGACGGCGCTCTACCGCGCGGCACGTTCCGGCGCACCGGCTGCGCTGCCCGCCCTGCCCCTGCAATATGCCGACTATGCGCTGTGGCAGCGCCGGTCACTGCAGGGGGACATGCGGGAACGTCAGCTGGCCTATTGGCGCGGGCAGCTCGACCAGGCGCCCGCCCTGCTCGAGCTGCCCACGGACCGGCCGCGCCCGCCGCTGCAAAGCTATCGCGGCGCCCGGATCCCTGTCGAACTGCCGGACACGCTGAGCCAAGGCCTGGCCAGCCTGGGCCGGGAGCACGGAAGCACCTTGTTCATGACCTTGCTTGCGGCCTATGCGGCGCTGCTGGCGCGCTACAGCGGCCAGCCGGACGTCTGCATCGGCACCCCGGTGGCGGGGCGTCCGAGAGCCGAGTTCGAGCAGGTGATCGGCATGTTCGTCAACACCCTGGTGCTGCGCGTGCGTCCGCTGGGGCACCGGAGCTTCTCCGCACTGCTGGAAGCCGTGCGCGAAACCTCACTGGCAGCGTTCGCGCACCAGGACCTGCCGTTCGAGCAACTGGTCGAGTCCCTGCAGCCGCAGCGGCAGCTCAGCCATGCGCCCCTGTTCCAGACGATGTTCGTGCTGCGCGAAGTCGCCG
Organism: uncultured Rhizobacter sp.; assembly: GCA_966211755.1. Classification (GTDB taxonomy): domain Bacteria; phylum Pseudomonadota; class Gammaproteobacteria; order Burkholderiales; family Burkholderiaceae_C; genus Rhizobacter. Next base: position 96,610 of record CBIHOH010000003.1, read on the forward strand.
CCACGCTCCCTGCCTTCGACGGCCTGGAACTCGCCGTGCCGGAGGTCGAGCTGCCGGTGGCCAAGTTCGACCTGACGCTGGCCCTGTCGCAACGCGAAGGCCGCATCTCCGGCTGCCTCGAGTATGCCTCCGACCTCTTCGATGCCTCGACCATCGAGCGCATGCGGGATCATCTCGTGCGCCTGCTGCAGGCCGTCGTGGACGCGGCGGACACGCCCATCGAAGCCCTGGACCTGCTCTTGCCGCAGGAGCGCCGGACCCAGCTGATCGACTGGAACCGGCCGGACAGCCTGCCGGCCGCACCGCGGTCCATCCAGGAGCTGGTCGAAGCGCAGGTACGGGCCCATCCCGACGACCTGGCCGTGGTCTTCGAGGAAGAGCGGCTCAGTTACCGTGAGCTCAATCGGCGCGCCAACCGGCTCGCGCATTGGCTGAGGCAGCAAGGGGCCGGACCCGAAACCCGGGTCGGGCTCTGCCTGGAACGCTCCGTGGAGATGGTGGTGGCCATGCTCGCCGTGGTCAAGGCCGGTGCGGCCTACCTGCCGCTGGACCCGGCGCTGCCCGCGGCGCGACTGGCCTGGATGGTCGACGACGCGCAGCTGGAGCACCTGCTCACCCACTCGTCCCTGCCGCATCGATGGCCGCAGCCGGCGCTTCGGGTGGCCTGCCTGGACCGCCTGCCCCTGGACGGGCAGCCCGCCGACGATCCGCCGAATCTCAACCTGCCCGGCCATCTGGCCTATGTGATCTATACCTCGGGATCCACCGGCCGCCCCAAGGGCGTGCTGCTTCAGCATCAGGGCCTGGTCCATCTGGTCCTCGCCTGGCGCAAGTCGCTTTCGCTGTCCCGCGGCCTGCGCATGCTGTTGTGGTTCCCGTTCCATTTCGACCCCGCGACCCTGGATATCTTCAGTGCCTGGTCCAGCGGATGTTGCCTGCACCTGGCATCGGACGAAGCCCTGCTTCCTGGAGAGAACCTGCGGCAGACCCTGCTGCGGCATCGCATCCAGGCCCTGAGCCTGACCCCGTCGGCGCTGGCCGCCCAAGCGCACGAGGAGTTTGCCGACCTGCGCAGCCTGGTGTGCGGCGGCGAGCGTTGCGACCGGGCGGTGATCGAGCCTTGGACACGGAGCGTCCAGGTGACCAATGCCTACGGTCCCACCGAAACCACGGTTTGCTCGACGCTGCATGCCTGCACGGCCGGCGCCGAGGGACCTCCGCCCATCGGCAAGCCGATCGGCCGCACCCGTGCCTACGTCCTCGATGGACGGATGTCCCCGGTCCCGGTCGGTGTCGTCGGCGAGCTGTACATCGCCGGCGAAGGCGTGGCACGGGCTTATCTGGGGCGGCCCGACCTGACGGCCGAGCGCTTCATCGCGGACCCGTTCGCCGAGCTGCCGGGCGAGCGCATGTACCGTACCGGAGACCTCGTACGCCAGCTGCCGGACGGCAACATCGTGTACACGGGACGCGCCGATCGTCAGGTCAAGCTGAGGGGCCGGCGCATCGAACCGGGAGAAATCGAGACCGCCTTGCGCAGCCTGGCCGGCGTGGACGATGCCTGCGTCGTGGTGCGCGGGGAGGGGCTCGTCGCCTATGCCGTGGCGCGCGATGCCGCCGCGTCCCCCAAGGAGCTGAGACAGGCGCTGCGGCAGACCCTGCCGGAGTACATGGTGCCCGGCCGGATCATCTTCCTCGACCGCCTGCCGCTCAATGCCAACGGCAAGCTGGACGAGAGCGGACTGCCCCCGCCGCCGGTCGACGCGGATCAGGAACTCCCCCTGCCGGGCACCGAGGCCAGGCTGGCCGCCATCTGGTCCGAGCTGCTCGGGCGGCCCTCGACCGGCAGGACGCAGAACTTCTTCGATGCCGGCGGACACTCGCTGCTGGCGGTGCAGCTCTGCGCGAGGGTGAGGACGACATTCGATGTGAGCGTGCCGGTATCGCAGGTCTTCATGTCGCCCACGCTGGCGGAGTTCGCCCAGGCCATCGACCGGCGAGCACCCCGGGCGCAGCTGCTGGTGCCTCTGCAAGGCGGCGAAACCGGAACACCGACTTTCCTCGTCCATCCGGCGGGAGGCACGGTCTTCGCCTATGGCGGGCTGGCGCGCCGGCTCGGCAGGGCCGGGCCGGTCTTCGGCATCCAATCTCCCGAGATCGCCGGGATGAATTGGGAGGCAGACAGTTTCGATGCCTTGTGCAGGCGCTATGCCGACGACATCGTCAGCCAGTATCCCTCCGGGCCACTGCGCCTGGGCGGTTGGTCGATGGGCGGGGCCCTGGCCTTGCGCATCGCGGGCCTGCTCGAGCGGACCGGGCGGCGCATCGACTGGGTGGCCCTCTTCGATACCCATCTGCCGAAAGGCGAGCGCCCCCTGTCGTTCGCCGACTTCCTGAACTGGACATTGAACGTGCAGTCGGATGCGCTCGGGACCGACGACCGCCTGGCCCGCTCGCACACACGCCTGAAAGAGCTGTTGCAAGAGAACGGAGCGCGGCAAGTCGCCCGACTGCTGGGTGATGAACTGCGGAGCCAGTCCTGGCTGGACAGCCAGGGCATCGACAACGCCTACCTGGACTTCCTGCAGGATCAATACCGGATACAGCAGCGACACGCGGCTCTGACGCAGGGGTTCGAGCCGTCGCCGGTCCATGCGCCACTGCACGTGGTATGGGCCGCGGAATCGTGTGTCGACGGCCGCACGCCCGTGGATTGGGGGCTGTTCAGCCGCGCTGCACAGCACGGCTCACAGCGAGTGCTGCCGGGTCGGCATGAGACGCTGATCCTGGGCGATGCCAACCTGGACATCATCGCCGCCCACCTCCTGGAGGACTCCGACCGCCAGTCGCCCCCTGTCACGCGGCGGCCCGTCCGCACAGCGGTGCCGGGTTGACTTCGGCGTGCGCGCCCGGGAACAGCGTCGACGGATCGCGAGCGCTGCATGCCGGAGCGCACGGCGATGCAAGCCTGTCTGCGGGCATCGGAGCGGCCGGCGCTGCGCTTCCTGCACAATCGCAGGCCGTCTCCGTTGTCCCGCGCACTCTCCCGCACCCGCCATGAACATCGTCATCGAAGAAGGCTACTCGCCAGGTTGCATCGGAAATATCGCCGCGCTCCACGCGCAGGTCTATCACCGGCTGGTCGGCTTCGGCGTCCACTTCGAGGCCAAGGTCGCGACCGAGCTGTCGAGTTTCTGCACGGGCTACGTCAAGGGTCGCGACGGCCTGTGGCTGGCGTTGCGCGACGGCAGGCTGGAAGGATCGATCGCCATCGACGGTTCCCAGGCCGGCCGAGACGGCGCCGGCCTGCGGTGGTTCATCACGTCCGACGCGATCCGGGGCAGCGGGACGGGCAAGAGACTGCTGGCCGCGGCGATGGATTTCTGCCTCGAGCGGCGCTACGAGCGCATCCGGCTCTGGACCTTCGAAGGCCTGCATGCCGCCCGCCATCTTTACGAGAGCGCGGGTTTCATGCTGGTCCACGAGCAGCGTGGCACGCGTTGGGGCACCGAGGTCAACGAGCAGCGGATGGAGTACGCGGCCTGCCCACCACGGCGAACCGGCTGAGCCGCTGCCGGTCGTCACTGGCAAGCATGCCGCCGACCGGTGTCCTGGCGGATCAGCGCCCCTCCATCTCCTCCAGCGCCATCACGATCTCCTGCACGTTGGCGGCATAGAAACCGGCGGCATTGATGGTGTTGATCTCGACGATCTTGATGCCTTCCGGCGTGTCGCACACGTCGATGACGAACGCACGGTGGGGTTCCCAGCCCTGCCCCGCGCCCTCGCCGTGCCGGCCGATGCAGCGCATGACGAACTCGTCGAACCTGGCGTCCACGTCGGCGCAGTACATGACCTTGTCGCCGCGCTTGTACATCGATTTGCTGACGATCCTGCCGTCCACGATCCAGTAGCGGTACTCGGCGAAAATCGTCTTCGGCACGCAGACCTGGACCCAGGTGTCGCCGGTCAGGGAGTTCCCGAAGTCTTCTCCCAGATCGACGACCTGGTGCTTCCAGGCGTTGAACTCCTCGGGCTGGAAGACCTTCCCGGCGAAGTACTTGCTGTCGTCGACCGGGCGCAGGAAGGTCGGCCGGGTGAGCAGGGGCACGTCCTTGAAGGCGCAGACCCGGCTGTCGTGGTTCAGCAGCCGGTCGCCCCAATGCCGAAGCTGGACCCTGAAGTCCTGGTCGAAGAGGTCGTAGACGCCGGGATGCCATCCCTGGGCCTTGGCCGTGTGCCGCATCGAGTACGAACCGAAACACACGACCTTCTCCTGCCTGGGCTCGGCGGCAGGCAGCAATTGGCCGACGAAGGGAATCACCTTGTGGACGCTGTAGGGAATGCCGAAGCGTTCGAGGCAGGTGACCAGGTTCTCCCACTCGCTTTCCTTGAACAGGTTTTCTTGAAGGATCCAATGCATGGGAATCAGCCTGGCAGCAGGGGATAGCTGAAGAAGAGGAAGTGGACCGCATTGACGGCGAAATGCGTGAGGATCGCGGCCTCGATGCGCCGGGTCAGCGCGTAGGCGAGCGAGTAGCCGAGGCCCGCCAGGGCCGCCAGCGCCACCAGCACCGCCCCGCCGCCGGCATGGGCCAGCGCGAACAGCACGGTCGAGACGCCGATGGGCAGCCAGCGCCAGCCGGACCGCGCCGCGATGGCCCGCGCCAAGCGCTCCTGGAGAAGGCCGCGGAAAAAGGCTTCCTCGGCCACGCAGACGAAAAACAGGTTGGCCACCACCGAAACGAAGGCCAGGGCCTGCAGCTTGGGATCCCAGCGGACATACCCGCCGACCCAGGCGCAACCCATCACCAGCGCCGAGGTGCCGGCCATGAACCACAGCGACACCCGGGCCATGCCGCGGGCCTCGTCGAGACGGCGAACGCGGGCGCAAAAGGCGGCGAGCAGCACCAGTCCGGCCACGCCCTTGTCGAAATTGAGGTACCTCGATTGGGCCGGGCCCTCGGCGCTGAAGCGGACCGCCTCGTAGAGCAGAGGGTTGTTGAAACCGGGCACCCGATGGAGCGCCAGGGCCAGCGCCATCGTGCCGCACGAGGCCAGCAGGACGTGGCGCCCCCACGCGGCCGGTGCATGCAGCGCACCCCAGGCGGTCAGGGCGAAGACCCCCAGCGCCAGCACGGCCGGCCAGGCGAGGACCCCTGACACCACCCCCACCGCGACGGAGGCGGCGAAGACCGGCACCCAGGATGGCACGGTGCAGCGCCCGCCGAGGCGCACGGGGGGAAGCCAGACCGCGCACATGGCCAGGCCCAGCAGCAAGAAGGTGGGATGCATCGGCATCGTTCAGTGGAATGGTTCGAATGGCCGCCGTTGAACCGGCGGGTTCGAGTATCCCTGATGCGCCGGAGCGCCAATGGCCGCCCCGGCGTGGCGGCCGCGCCGGCCCTCGCTCACCAGCGGTTGGGGAATTTGCGGCGGATCACCATGCAGTCGTTCTCCAGGCTGAGGAAGCCGCCGACCACCAGGTCCTTGAGGATGCGGCTGACCATCTCGCGCGAGGCGCCGATACGGTTGGCGATGTCCTGCTGGGTGGGCCGGGGACGGATCACCAGGGTGTCGCCCTCTTCGGCGGCCAAGGAGGTCAGCAGGCGCGTCAGGCGGCCGAACACATCGACGAGCGCGAGGGCACGAACGTTCTCGGTCAATTCCCTGACGCGCCCGACCAGGCTTTGCACGATGCTCCACATACAATCCGGATGGGACTGCAGGACACTGTGGAAGGCCTCCTTCGAGATGATCAGCAACTCGCTGTTCTCCAGCGCGGCCACGTTGGCCGAACGGGGCGCGCCGTCGAGCAGGGCCAGTTCGCCGAAATAGTCGCGCGGCCCGTGCGTCGACAGGATCAATTCGCGCCCCTGGTCGTCGTTCAGACAGGCCTTGAGCGAGCCGGAGCACACGATGTACAGGCCATGGGCAACGTCACCTTCGTTGATCACGATCGCGCCCTTGCCGTACGTCCGCTTGCGTGCCTGGCAAAGCAGGGCCTCCTGGGCCGCCCGGGGCAGGTTGGCGAACAAGGGGACGGCCTCGATCTGGGCCAGCTCCCGGCAGTCTGATTGCTTTTCCATATGACGCGCCCCGAGTCTCCTGGCGGCGGATCATATCGGCTCCCGGGCCCGATGGGGCGCCTGGCCGGCGTGCTGGCGTTCGCCGCCGCGGCCGCGCTGCTCGGCCTGTCGCCATGGCGGGCCCTGGAACGATCCTGGGGCCTGGACACGCTCTATGCCTTGCGCGGCACACGTACGGCGCCCGAGGAGGTGATGGTGGTCGCCCTGAATACCCAGGCGGCCCGCGGCCTGGGCGTGCCGGCGCGCCCCGACCGCTGGCCTCGCGCCCTGCACGCCGAGCTGATCGAGAGGCTGCACGAGCAGGGGGCGAAGCTGGTGGCCTTCGACCTGCTGTTCGACCGCCCGCGCGACGCCGCGGACGATGCCCGCCTGAGCCGCTCGCTACGCCAGGCCGGCAATGTGGTGCTGGTCGCGTATCTGCAGCGCGAGCTCGTCCCCGCGGGCGGCGGCACGGCCTCGGTGGACCGGCTCGTCAACCCCGACGCCGCCTTCGCCTCGGCGGCCCTGGCCACGGCACCGTTCGCCCTTGTCAAGTCGGCCGAGGGAGTGCTGGAATACCTCGGCTTCGCCCCCGAAGGCGACGACCTGCCCAGCCTGCCGCTGGTGCTGGCGGCCGCGCAGCGGCCGGACGGGCTCGCGCCCCTGGTGAGCCGGCTCGGCCCGGCGGCGGCTGCGCAGGCTGCCCCGGCCATGCTGGAAGCCTTGCGCCGCCAGGCCCTGGCCGACCCCGCCATGGCCTCGCCCGGCCCGGACGATTCCCCCGCCACCCGGGCCTGGCGGCAGCTGCTGACCGAGCCCTCGCCGCAGATCCTGCTCAACGTGTATGGCCCGCCCGGCCACCTGCACACCCTGTCCTACGACAGCGCCTTGGCCGCCTTGCGGCAGGGCAGTCCCGAGGCCGCCCGCTTCCGCGGCCGCACTGTGCTGGTGGGCCTGTCGGAATCCAACCAGCCGGAACAGCGCGACGTCTACCGCACGCCCTGGAGCACCCGCGACGGCCGCGACATCAGCGGGGTGGAACTCGCCGCCACCGCGCTGGCCAACCAGCTCGACGGCTCGGCCCTGCGGCGCCTGCCGCCAAGCCAGGAAGCCGCCCTGCTGGCTTTGATGGCCGCCTTGCTGCTGGCTCCCTGGCGCTTGATGGGCATCCGGCGCGCCCTGCCCTGCAGCCTCGCCCTGGCGGGCGGCTATGCCGTGGCCGCGGGGGCCTCCTTCGCGCAGCTGCACCTGTGGCTACCCTGGGCCCTGCCGCTGTTCATCGTGTGGCCGGCCAGCCTGCTGCTGGGCCTGGGGCTGGGGCTGCGCGACACCGAGCGGCAGCGCCGCCGCCTGCGCCTCGCCCTGGACCGCTATGGCCCGCGCGAGGAGATCGCGGTGCTGGCCCGGCGCCTGCGCCTGCGCGACGACACCGTGCACGTGGCCTGCATGAGCACCGACATCGAGGACTACACGCGGCGGGTCGAAGGGCGCGACCCGGGCGAGGCGCGCCGCTGGCTCAACACCTACTACGAGACCGTGTTCCCCATCGTGCGCGAGCACGGCGGCCATGTCGTGGACCATGCGGGCGACGCCATGGTGTGCATCTGGCTCTGCGGCAACGACCCGCAGCTGGCCTGCCGCTCCGCCGTGGCCGCGGCGCGCTCGCTGCATGCGCGGCTCAACCTCGCGCCTGCCGACGCCCGCGACGACCCCGACGCCTTCCCGACCCGCATCGGCCTGCATTTCGGCCCCGTCGCCCTGGGCGACGTGGGCGACGCCCGGCACGCGGAGCAGCGCATCGTGGGCGACATCGTCAACACCGCCAGCCGCATCCAGTCGGCCAACAAGGCACTGGGGACACGGATGCTGGTGTCGGACGCGGTCGCGGCCCACCTGGCGGCGGAGGAACTTCGGCCCTTGGGCCGCTTCCTGCTGAGCGGCAAGGCCCGTGCGGTCGGGCTGGCCGACCCCTTGCCGGTCGACCCGCGGCGCCGCGAGCTGCACCAGCGCGCGCTGCAGGCCTGGCACGAAGGGCGGCATGCAGCCGCCGAGGACTGCCTGGCCGAGCTGCTGGCGCAGTGGCCGATGGACGGACCGTCACGCTTCCTGAAGGCGCAGCTGGCCTCCCCCCGCGACCTCCCCCACCCTGGTGGGGCCGTCACCCCTTCGGGCGATCCTCCGCCCTTCACCCTCTCCCTAAAATAATTTTCAACAGCCCGCCGGATCCCGCAGCGGAACCGGCGGGCCGAGTGGGTCGAAGTCCGCCCGGGCGCATGCAGTACGAACCTGCCGCACGCTCCTCCGACGAGCCGAACCTGATCACCAGCATCCATCGGAGAGCGGCCATGAAGCTGCCAGCACGAGACATGTACATCCCTCGGCCGAACCCGGCCCTCGTCACCGCGTCGCGGCGTTGGCGAAGGCTGTGCGGCCTGGCCTTGATGGCTTGCACCAGTGTGCCGGCCTGGGGCTGCGACGGGCCTGCGGCGAAGCTCGCCTCGCGCGAGGGCGTGGTGGAGGTCCGGCCCTCGGGGCGCACGCAGTGGCAAGCCGCCGTGGCCGACCAGGCGCTCTGCACGGGCGACACCTTGGCCGTCAGGGCGCTGAGCCGCGCCGCCATCGTGCTGCCGAACAAGGTGGTGCTGCGCCTGGACCAGGGCTCGGTGCTGACACTCGGCGCCTTCGCCGACGACCAGCCCTCGGAGCTGGGCCTGCTGGAAGGCGCCCTGCATGTGCTGACGCGCTTCGGCAAGCGTTTCGGCGTGAGGACGCCCTATCTGAACGCGATGGTGGACGGCACCGAGTTCACGGTCCGGGTGGCGGACGAAGCGACCCGCGTCACCGTCACCGAAGGCCTGGTGCACGCCGAGAACAAGGACGGACAGCAGCGGCTGACGGCCGGTCTGAGCGCCTCCGCCCGCAAGGACGAAGCCCCCGCCGCGCTGCAACTGCGCCCCGAGGACGCGGTTCAATGGGCGCTGTACTTCCCGCAGGTCGTACGGCCCCGGCCCCAGGAGCGGCAGGCCCTGCCCGCCCCGGCGCAGGCCGCGCTCCAGGCGGCCGAGGCCGGCCGCTTCACCGAAGCGCTCGCCGCCTGGCCCGGTGAGGCCGACACCGCGCTGCGCAGCGCGCGTGCCGGCTGGCTGCTCGGTCTCGGCCGGGTGGACGAGGCGCAAGCGCTGCTCGACCTTGAAGCCGAAGACGCGCCGCTGCGTGCCGATGCGCTCGCCATCCGCTCGGTGATCCAGGTTGTGCGCAACCAGGCCGCCGAAGCGATGAGGACGGCGCGCCAAGCCGCCGCGCTGGCCCCGGACCGGGCCGCGCCCCAGCTCGCGATGAGTCATGCGCTGCAGGCCTTGCGCGACCTGCCCGCGGCGCTCGACGCGGCGCGGCGCGCGGTGGCGCTCGACGACGACCACGCCCTGGCCTGGGCCCGGCTGGCCGAGCTGCAAGTGTCCAGCGGCCTGCTGCGTGACGGCGAGTCCAGCGCCCGCCGCGCCCTCGCCCTCGGCGCGGGCACGCCGCGCGCGCAGGCGCTGCTCGGCTTCGCGCAGCTGCTGCGCGGCCGGATCGGGCCGGCGCGGTCCAGCCTGCTGCAGGCGCTGCAGGCCTTCCCCGGCGATCCGCTGCCCCAGCTCGGATTGGGCCTGGCCGCGCTGCGCTCTGGCGAGCTGGCACAGGGCCGCCGCCACCTCGAGATCGCCGTGATGCTCGACCCCGGCAATGCCGAGTGGCGAGCCCTGCTCGGCCAGGCCTACCTGGCCGAGCGGCGCGACCGCCTGGCCGCCACCCAGCTCGATCTGGCCCGTGGCCTGGACCCACGCAGCCCCACGCCCTGGTTCATCGACGGCCTGCGCAAGCAGCGCGCCAACCGGCCAGTCGAGGCGGCGACGGACTACGAGCAGGCGTTGGCGCTCAACGACCAGCGTGCCGTGGTGCGGCCGAACGGGCTGCTGGACACCGACCGGGCGGCACGCACGGCCGCCCTCGCCGCCGTGTGGCGCGAGCTCGGTTTCGACGACGCGCTGCTCTCGACCGCACGCGCGGCCCTTGTGGAAGACCCGCAGAGCGAGGCGGCCCACCGCCTGCTGGCCGGGGCCTACGCGGCGCGACCCCGCTTCGAGACCGCCCGGGTCAGCGAACTGCTGCAGGCCCAGCTGCGGCAGTCGCCTCGCACCGAGCCGATCGCGCCGCAGGAACTGCTGCCGGGCCTGCCCATCGTCAACGGACCACGGGCCCTGGCCTTGCAGGAAACCTCCCCCCTGTTCGACGAGAGCCGGGCCGGCGCACGGCTGGGCGCGCTGGGCGGCAGCGACGGCCGATGGGGCAGCGCGGCCACTGTTTGGCGAAGCCTGGGCGACGGCCAGCTCTCCTTCGGTCACTTCCATGACGAGAGCGACGGCTTTCGCCCCGGTGCCGACCTGCGGCTCGACGCCAACAACCTGCTCTGGCAGACCGCGGTGACACCCGAGCTCCATGCCCAGGCGGAACTGCTCAGCACCCGCCGCCGAGGCGGCGACATCACGCAACGCCTGCTGCCGGAGAGTTCGGCTCCGCAACGACAACGCGACGTCGAGTCGGAGACGCTGCGTCTGGGCGTGCGCTACACACCCACCCCGGAGAGCGAATGGCTGGGATCGTACGTGCGGAGGAACCAAGATGTCACTTCAGTCGACATCACCGCCATCCCTCCACTGACCGTGACCCAAACCGGAAAAATCGAGCGCCGCGCACGATGGGGCGAGTTGCTTCATTCGGCACAGCGGCCTGGTTCAAAATGGACCTTGGGCGTGTCGGTCTATCGGGAGCATCAGGACAATCGACTGACGATGGCCGCATCAGGATTGCCGATGCCACTGCCCACCCAGGTCAGCATGAAAACCACCCTTGCGAGCAGCGACAGCATGTTCGCCTACGGCGACTGGGCCTTGTCGCCCGACGCCAGCCTGTATGCAGGCATCCGCCACGAAAAATTCTCGAAGGATCCCGTGTCGACCTCGCAGACCAGTCCCAAGCTGGGCCTGAGCTGGTCGCTTGGCCACGACCTGACCTTCCGGGCCATGGCCGGCCGCTTGATGAAAGGACCGGCAGCCAAGGAACAAAGCCTGGAGCCGACCCAGTTTGCCGGATTCAACCAGGTCTTCGACGAACCCGAAGGCACCCGCTCCCGGCACACCGCGCTGGCTTTGAACCAAAGGCTCCACCAGGGCGCCGCCTGGGGCATGGAGTTCTCGCGGCGAAGGCTGCAGATGCTGGGCACAGCCACCTCAGCGGTACCGGGGTGCGACACCCAGCTCTGCGAATTTCCAGGCCAGGAGAATGCTCACCGTATCTACTACAGTGCCCGTCTTGGAAAAAGCTGGACGGCCATCGCGTCGCTGGAATACGAGAAGCTGTCACTGGGAACACTCGGAAATCCGTTCAACGTGCCCACCATGACCCGGACATGGCAACTACCACTGACACTGAACCATTTCAGCGCCAACGGCTTGTCTCTCCATGGTCAGGCCCGGCATGTCCGGCAATCGGTCGAGTTCGGGGCGGCGTCATCCGGCAAGGGCAGGTTCTGGCTGCTGGATGTCGGGGCCCGGTATCGCATGAACGAGTCGACCTCGCTGGTGCTCGATGTCTTGAATCTCTTCGATCGCGATCTGAGTTTCCAGGACACCTACTTGTCGGGAGAGCCCAGGGTGCCTCGGTTCCAACCCGGTCGCAGGGCCGTGCTGCGGGCCGAGATGCGTTTCTAGGACGATGGGTGGCTGGCGCAACGCGCGCCGACCTTCATCGAGGATCCACAGGCCTGAAGATATTGGTGTAGACACTGTGGCGATCCTCGGCACCTTCGCTAAGCTAGCGGCCTTTCGGCCATGAGGAAACTATGCAAGTCCCAACCAACCGCTCTCTTGTCCAAGTGGCCGCTGCCGCTGTCCTTTGCTCGTTCATGAACCTGGCCGCAGCTCAGCCCGTCGCCGAGTCGACACGTCCTTCCGCGCCGGCCGACGCAACCGAATCCAGCAGCGAGCTCCGTCCTGCCCCCGTCGGGGCAGCAGAAGGGAAAATGCTGGCGGAGCGATTCGTGAAGCCGGCGTCCGGCGCCGTTGCACTCGTGTTTAACGAGCAAGGCGAAACGATCGCCGTCACCCGAGACGGAAAGGTGCTTCCGTCGTGCCAGATCTGCACCCCGGAACTCGAGCGGATCTACGGCCCCAAGTGCATCAGGGCCCGCAAGGCGTCGGAGACTCTCCCGCCCGCCTCCACTTCGACACGGGACAAGGCGGCGGCTCCGCTGATCTGCAACAAGCTGATGGATACCAATGTCCAGGCAGTGTCTCCGATCAGCGTGCTCAGGCACACAGGTTCCCAGTGCATGACGTTCTTCTTCAACAATGGCGGACAATTGCAGATATCCCAGTACTGCTGGTGACATGCATTCAGTAGCCGCTTCGCGTGAGGTCCGGGCACAAAGTCATGCGAGGGGCGGTGGCGGGGTGGACGGCCTGGCGGCCGTCGCACGGATCGATCCACTTGTCGACCATGCCGCGGACCACCGCAATCAATGCCGGCTGAAACACCGACGCGGACTGCAGCAGGCCACGCCACCCTGGCCTCCTATGCAACAACTCTTCCGTCATGCCGCCTTTCCACCCGGCACGCATGCCACCAGCGACTCGATCACCAGCGCGTCGAAATCCGGCACCACGGCGATCACGTTGTCGAACCCGGCGAAGGCCTCGGCCGGCATGGTGGTGGTCAGCACCACGGCGCGCATGCCGGCCCGGCGGGCCGCCTCGACGCCCAGCGGCGCGTCCTCGAAGACGATGCAGTCGCGGGGCTCGGCCCCGCAGTCGAGCGCGGCCTTCAGGAAGACATCGGGCGCGGGCTTGCCGTGCTGGACGTCGGCGGCGCCGACGATCGCCTTGAAATGCGGCCGCAGGCCCAGCCCGTCCAGCGTGAAGCGGACGTTGCCGTCGGAGCCCGCCGTGCCCACGGCCAGTGCGATGCCGCGCGCCTGAGCCTGGGCCACGAAGGCTTCGAAGCCCGGCATCGGCTTCAGGTGCGGGCCGTACAGCTCGCGGTACATCGCGTCCTTCTCCTCGTTCAGCACGGCGCAGGCCGCATCGGACAGGCACGGGTCGAGGCGGTCGCGCAGGATTTCCCGCGAATGCCGGCCGGCGGTCGCGAGGAAGAATTCCCGCGCGTCGATCGCCTGGTTGCGCCGCTTGAAAAGCTCGATCCAGGCCGCCGTGTGATACGCCATGTTGTCGACGATGGTGCCGTCCATGTCGAAGATGAAGGCGCGCTTGCTGCTCATGAGGTTTCCTTGTTCATGTCGACCCCGTATGCGGTGGTCGGACGGTCGTTTCCATGCACGGCAAGGAATGAATTGATTTCATTGGTTTTCCTCTCGCCCTCGTGCTGATGCACTATATCCAGTCGACAATATCGGATCCATCGACTTGTTTGCATGGAAATACATGAACCAAAGTCAATCCAATCGGCGCCGGCGCCTGCCCTCCCTGCACCATCTGCGCGCCTTCGAGGCGGCGGCCCGCCATGGCAGCATCACGCGCGCGGCGGCGGAACTCCACGTGACGCAAAGTGCCGTCAGCCACCAGGTGAAGGCGCTGGAAGCCCATCTCGGCGTGGCCTTGATCCAACGCCAGGGCCGCGAGATCGCGCTGACCGCCGCCGGCCTCGCCTACCACCCCGAGCTGGAAGCGGCATTCGACCGCATCGCGCAGGCGACCGACCGGCTCGCCTACGCACGGCAACGCGCCTCGCTGGTCGTCAACGTGGCCGCGACCTTTGCCACGCGCTGGCTGATCCCGCGGCTGTGGTCGTTCTGCCAGACCCATCCCGACATCGACGTGCGGCTGGCCACCACGGAGAAGCTGCTGGAGTTCAACCCGCAGCTGTTCGATGCCTCGATACGCTGCCTGGACCCGGCCACCCTGGACACGATGCAAAAGCGCCGCGACTGGCAGGGTGTCGCGACCGAGCCCTTCCTGGAAGAAACCAAGTTCCCGGTGTGCAGCCCGGCCCTGTTGCGGGCAAAGCCCCTGCGCACCCCGGCCGACCTGCGCCACCACACCCTGCTGCACACGAGGTCGATGCCCGAGGGCTGGCGCGAATGGCTGGCGGCGGCGGGCGCGAAGCGGGTCCGGGCCGAGGCCGGCCTGACCTTCGACAACCTGCACTTCTCGCTGCAGGCCGCCTCGCGCGGTCTCGGCCTCGCCCTGGGCAGCCGGCCGCTGACGCAGGAGGAGCTGGACAACGGCACGCTGGTGCTGCCGTTCCCCGGCATCGAAAGCCAGCCCAGGCTCTATCACATCATCTGCCCCGAGTCCGCCAAGGCCAGGCCCGAGGTGGCCGCCTTCTGCCACTGGCTGGTCGACGGCGCGCGCCAGCCTCCTGCCGAAGGCAGCGCGGCCGCCGACGGCGCGAAGCCGCGGGCGGCGCGGGTGCGCAAGGCGGTGTGACGCGTCGACACGGCTGGACCTGCGTGACAGCCGAGGGCCATCACCAAGCCCGGCTGCTTGGCGAAGGGTTTGACATCCGTGTAAAGCGAAGCCGGGCCTCGGCGGGACGGCCGGGACATCGCCCAGAAACCTGACCGGCCCTGCGGCCCGCCCTCAGGGCGCGGGCGGCCGCTTGCGCTCGATCTCCAGCAGCGTGTCGTGAAGCAATGCGGGCACCCAGCCGTCGCCACCCGCTGTGTTGGTGAACCCGAAGCTGCCGCTTCGGCCCGCGATGTCGATCAGCACCTCGCTGTTGAACCCGGAGTCTGCCCCGTTGTGCGCCAGCACCGGGCGACCATCGATACTCCGCACGCCCCAGCCGAGCGCATAGTCGCCGGCCTCCAGTTCCCGCAAGCGCTGCACGTAATCCGCGGGCAACGGCGTGCTCCGGCCCTGAAGAGCGAGCAGGTGCCAACGTACCCAGGCCGCATAGCTCTGCGGCGTGATGGCAAGGTAGGAGCCGGCCGGACGCATGACCTCCAGCCACTGTGCTACGTCGGCACTCGCCGGCTCGACCACGACGAGCTGTTCCTTGGTCCCGGCGTGGCCCGACGGTCGGTCGACTGCCGCCTCGTCTGCCGCCGGCCAACGGACCGGCATGCCCAGCGGCTGAGCCAGCTCCTGTTCGAAAAGTTGCCGATAGGTGAAGCCACTGCGCGCTTCCAGCATCATGGCGGCCAGCGCGTAGCCGGCATTCGAGTACCGGAAGTCACGCATCGGGACGACACCCTCCGGCGAGGCTTGCGCGAGAATCCATGTCGCGAAAAAGCGCTTGCGGCCCGCCAGCGTGGTGGGCAATTCATCGGCATGGGCCAGGATGAATTCGCGGAAGCGCTCGGTGTCGGCTTCGTCGGTGAATGCCGGCAGGCCGCCACGATGGGCCAGCAGGTGTTCCAGCGTCACACCGCGATAAGCGTCGAGCATGCCGGGGGCGAGATCGGGCAAGGCCTCGGCCAACGTCGTGGTCCAGCCGATCGTGCCACGCTCGACCAAGCGGCCGGCGATCGCCGAGGTCATGGCTTTCGTGGTGGAGCCGATCAGGAACGCGTCGTTGCGCTGCACGGCATCCGCGGTGCCTGCCTTGCGGATGCCGGCAACGCCCTCCTCGGCCTGCGTCGCGGTCAGGTGCCAGAACACGGCGCCGACCAGTCCGTCGCGCACTGCATCCTCAGCCGATTGCTGCGGGATGGATCTCGGGGGCGGAACAGGAATCTCGTCACCGCCGCAAGCCGAGAGAGTGACGGCGCACAAGGTGGCGATGAGCAAGCTTGCCGGCCATTGCAGCCGAGGTGCGCGCTTGAAGAAGATCATGGATGAATCCCGATGTGATGAAGAGATTCATTCTTCCGGACCAAGCTCAAGCAAAGCCAAAAATCCGATCAGCGCTCGATGGGGACGGTCAGCACGAAGGCCACGCCCCGGCCGTCCAGGCCGTCCTCGATGTGCACGCTGCCGCCCAGGTGCACGGCGGCCTCGCGCACGATCGCGAGCCCGAGCCCGGAACCCGCGATGTCGTCCCGTCTGTGGCCACGCCAGAAACGCCGGAATGCATGCTCGCGCTCCAGCGACGACATGCCGGGCCCGTCATCGGCCACGGTGAGTCTCAACACACCGTCGGCTTCTTGCAGTTCGACGGCGATGTGGCCGCCACTCGGCACATAGCGCAACCCGTTCTCCAGCAGATTGAGCAACACGGATTCGAAGGCCACCCGGTCAAGCCGGCAGACCAGGTGCTCCGGTGCGTCCAGCGACAGCTCCAACCCCAAAGGGAGAGCTTGCTGCGCGGCATGGGCCAATGCCTGCTGGACGATATCGGCCAGGTCAATGGCCTGCCGTGGGCGGGGACGGGCCTCGTCCAGCATGGCCAGGTCGAGCAATTGCCGACTCAGACGGGAAGCGCGCTCCAACGCGTGGTCGAGTGAGGATCCGGCTTGCTCGCGTTCTGCGGCGCTGGGCGCATGGACCAACAAATGGACCTGCGCGGCGACGGCGGCCAAAGGCGTGCGCAACTCGTGCGCCGCGTCTTGCACGAACGCACGCTCGCGCTGCCTCTGCTGCCGCAGTTGCGCAAGCAAGCGGTCGAGGGTCGTCACCAGCGGCTTGAGTTCCTCATGGCGTGCTACGACGTCCAGCGGAGACAGATCGTGGGCATCGCGAAGGGCCAGGCGCCTGGCCAGCAGGCTCAGGGGCTGCATGCCGCGCCGCGCCGCCACCCACAGCGGCAGTAGCAGCACCGGAAACGCCAGCAGCAGGTTGTCGGTCAGTTCCCATCCGATCAAGCTCAGCATTTCGGCATCGTTCAAGTAGGGCTCCGCCAAGAAGAGGCGCCAGGGTCCGTCCGAGGCTTGCACCGTCCAATACGGCTGGCCTGCGATGTCGAGGATGGCGACGCGGCCGGGTTCGACCGACAGTGTGGCGTCGCCGAGCGAAGCCGGCGCGTAGACCAAGCTGCCGTCCTGCCGGCGCAGCTGGAACAGCACGTCTCCTTTCAGGGCGCCGCCATGGCGGCGCATCGTGTTCTGCGCCTCGGCATGGGTCGACACCACCAGGACGGAATCACGTTCATCCGGGATGCGGGCCAGCGTGGAGACCAAGGCCTCAGCCAGCGATTTGATGGCGGGGTTCTCGGCCATGCCCTGCCTGAAACTCACATACTCGAACGCCAGCATCAACCCGCTGACGAGCACGAATGCCAGGACCAGCGCGCCGAGGACGCGACGGACCAAGGTGGCACGCCACAGCGGCTGAAGCAACCGCTTCATCGCACGAGCATATAGCCGACGCCGCGCACGGTACGGATGCGCTGCGCACCGATCTTCTTGCGCAGATTGGACACGTGCATCTCGATCGTGGCGTAGTCCACCGGATCGCCCAAAGGCTCCAGCCGCTGGGAAATCTTGCTCTTGGCGACCACCACACCGGGTTCACGGGCCAGCTCTACCAGCAGTTGGAACTCTCGTGCCGACAGGTCCAGCAACTCCCCGTCGACGCGCGCCGCGTGGCCTCGGGGTTCGACGACCAGATCGCCCAGCGTCCACAGCTCGCTGGCCTGTCGAGCAGAACGACGTACCACGGCCCGAATGCGGGAGAGCAATTCAGGCGTGGCGAAAGGTTTCACGACAAAATCATCCGCCCCTCCGTCCAGGCCGGCCAGCCGGTCTTCCAGTGCGGTCCGCGCGGTGATGACGATCACCGGCACTTGGCAGCCCGCGCGGCGCCATCGGGCCAGCAGCTCGAAACCGCTGCCGTCGGGCAACGAGAGGTCGAGCAACACGCAGTCCACCAGTGCGGTCTCAAGGCGCGGCGGTGCATCGTTGGCGCGGCGCAGCCATTCGCTGGTGAAGCCCTGCAGGGTCAACGCACCTTGCACGCCACTGCCCAAGCTCAGGTCGTCTTCGATCAGCAAAATGTGCATCGGCCGGATTGTGGCAAACGAATCCCTGGCTTTCCCAAATTTGGCAGCGTGGCCTGCCAGGACATGCAAGGGGCGTCTTCACCGATCGAGGGTGGTACAGGCCAAGGCGCCGGCACAGCGACATCGGCTGCCAGTCACCCGCCGAGTCCGAGAGGAAGCAGCAAGCCAAAACCACAGCCACTTCCTTCATCCCGAGCTCAGCGAAGAACATCTCGCGCCACCGATGATCGAATGGATCGCTCGCTCCGTGTCCGCTGCCCTTGTCGTGGCTTGGGCGGAATTTCGCAGGCCTGACGACGCAAGCTGCGGCCGGCCCTCGGGTGAAGGCCCGGGGGGCCATCTTGGCGCGGCCTTGATCCGGCGCCAGGGCCGCGAGATCGCTCTGACCGCCGCCGGCCTCGCCTTTTTCTTGGGACTGGAAGCGGCATTCGACCGCATCGCACAGGCGAGCGACCGGCTCGCCTGCACGCAGCAACGCGCCCCGCTTTGCACGTTTCGGGGTCCGAAGCTTGGCCGGACACGGACGCGCCGCGGCGCGACTTCAGGTGCAGCCCAGGCGGCGCGCACGCTCCTTCTGCGCTGCGCTGGGTGCGCTGAACAGCCCTCCTCGCTGCATCAGCTGGGCGCACTCCACGCGACGGACCTCGTTGGCGGCTTGTTCGGCCGTACGCCTGGCCACCCTGGGACGCGGCCGCTGGGCCGGCTCGTCGCCGGTCGCCGGCGCGGGCGCCAGCGCGGCGACA
>CBIHOH010000004.1:0-113450 GCA_966211755.1 uncultured Rhizobacter sp.
GACCAGGCCATCGTCTGCAACATCGGCCACTTCGACAACGAGATCGACATCGCCTCGGTCGAGAAGTACCAGTGGGACGAGATCAAGCCGCAGGTCGACCACATCACCTTCCCCGACGGCAAGAAGATCATCATGCTGGCCAAGGGCCGCCTGGTGAACCTGGGCTGCGGCACGGGCCATCCGAGCTTCGTGATGTCGTCCAGCTTCGCCAACCAGACCATCGCCCAGATCGAGCTGTTCACCCGGCCCGACGCCTACCAGGTCGGCCAGGTCTACGTGCTGCCCAAGCACCTGGACGAGAAGGTCGCCCGGCTGCACCTGAAGAAGGTCGGCGCGATGCTGACCGAACTGACGGACGAACAGGCGGCCTACATCGGCGTGCCCAAGGAAGGCCCTTACAAGCCCGACACCTACCGCTACTGATCTCCCTCGACCGTCGCCCCGGCGCGCCCGCGTGCCGGGGCGGCACGGTCGGGTGACCCGCCCCCTCTCCGAAAGTGCCCCTTCCGCATGCGTGCCGACCAACTGCTAGTCTCCAAGGGCATGGCGCCGACCCGATCGGCCGCCCAGCGACTCATCGAGCGCGGCGCCGTGCGCTGGCTGGGCCCGAAAGGCTGGGCGGTTCCGCGCAAGGCGGGCGAGGACCTGCCGGAAGGCGCGCAGATCGAGATCACCGACGGCGCCGAGCTGCGCTTCGTGTCGCGCGGCGGGCTCAAGCTGGAGGGCGCGCTCGAGCAGTGCGCGATCGACGTCAGCGGCCTGGCCTGCCTGGATGCCGGCCAGAGCACCGGCGGCTTCACCGACGCGCTGCTGCAGCGCGGCGCGGCGCGGGTGGTGGGCATCGATGTCGGCCACGGCCAGTTGCACCCGCAGCTGGCGGCCGACCCGCGGGTCAGCTGCTACGAGGGGGTCAATGCACGCGACGTGGCGGGCAGCGCCTTCGCGGCCGACTGCGCGCCGCAGAGCTTCGGCTTCGTGACCGGCGACCTGTCGTTCATCTCGTCCACCCACGTGCTGCCGACGCTGGTCCGTTACCTGGCCCCGGGCGGCCACCTGCTGCTGCTGATCAAGCCGCAGTTCGAGCTGCAGCCGCCGCAGATCGGCAAGGGCGGCATCGTGCGCGACAAGGCCTTGTTCGCCGAGGTCGAGACACGCATCCGCAAGGCATGCCGCGAACAGGCCCTGCACCTGCGGGCCTACTTCCAGAGCCCCATCACCGGCGGCAATGGCAACACCGAATTTTTCGTCTGGGCGCAACCGGGCCAGCCGGAGTGAAGCGCCCCAAGGACCGCACATGAGCACCACCCCACAGCGGCTGCCGATCAGCCTCGAGTTCTTCCCTCCCAAGACGCCCGAGGGCGCGAGCAAGCTGGCCGCCGTGCGCCAGCAGCTGTATGTCCTCAAGCCGCAGTTCTGCTCGGTCACCTATGGCGCCGGGGGATCGACCCAGGACGGCACCTCGTCCACCGTGCAGGCCATCCTGGCCGAGGGGGTGGACGCGGCCTCGCACTTCACCTGCATCGGCGCCAGCCGCGAGTCGGTGGCGGCCAAGCTCGAGCAGTTCCGGGCCACCGGCATCCGCCGCATCGTCGCCCTGCGCGGCGACCTGCCCAGCGGCTACGGCGGCTTCGGCGAATTCCGCTTCGCCAACGAGCTGATCGCCTTCATCCGCGAGACCACCGGCGAGCACTTCCACATCGAGATCGCCGCCTACCCCGAGATCCACCCGCAGGCGCGTTCGCCGCAGGCCGACCTCGAGGCCTACCTGGCCAAGGTGCGCGCGGGCGCCAACTCGGCCATCACGCAATTCTTCTTCAACCGCGATGCCTACTGCCGCTTCGTCGACGAGACGCGGGCCCTGGGCGCCGACATCCCGGTGGTGCCGGGCATCATGCCCATCACCAATTCGAGCGGCATCATCCGCTTCGCCGATTCGTCGGGCGCGGAGATCCCGCGCTGGATCCGGCTGCGGCTGCAGGCCTTCGGAGACGATGTCGAGTCGATCAAGGCCTTCGGCCTCGATGTCGTCACCGAGCTGTGCGAGCAGCTGCGCCGCGACGGCGCGCCGGGCCTGCACTTCTACACCATGAACCAGAGCGTGGCCACGCTCGAGATCTGCAGGCGCCTCGGCCTGGGCTGAACGGCTCCCGGCCGGCCCTCGCCCGCCGCATTCCCGGGACGTCCCGCCCCTGGGGCTCGCAGCGCTTGTGCCCATTGGCGGAAAACGAAGCCATTCCAGTCCACGCCGGTGGCGAGCCGTCCGCCCCGGAGCGGCCGCCGTGGCATGATCCGCTCATCGTCCCGGCACGCGGCCGGGATGCCGGAACGCCCCGCGCAGACGCCGCGGGGCCGACACCCCCCGCCCGATGGCGACTGACTGACGTTTCCCGGCCCAGCCACCGATGACGACCGTGCCAGATCCTGCCGCAGCACAGCCCACGCCGCGCGACGCCAAGCGCATGAAGCTGTTCGCCTTTCCCTACGCGGGCGGCACGGCGGCGGTCTTCCGCAGCTGGCAGCAGCAGCTGCCGGCCGGCATCGAGGTCCGGGCGGCCGAGCTGCCGGGGCATGGGGTGCGCATGGCCCAGCCGCTGGTCCACGACTATGCGGAGCTGGTGCGGCGGCTGGCGGACGAATTCGCCGACGATCTGCAACAGGCCCGCCGGAGCGACCCCGGGCTGCCCTATGCGGTGTTCGGCCACAGCATGGGCGCCTCCCTGGCCATGTCGGTGGCCGCGGCCCTGGTGCAGCGCGGGCTCGGTGCGCCAACGCGCTGCTTCCTGTGCGCGGCCAGCCATTTCGCCGTCTCCAAGCGGCTGCGCTCCGGCCTGACCGACGAAGCCCTGGTGCAAGAGCTTCGCCGCATGGGCGGCACCCCCGAGGCCATCTTCCGGGAACCCGATCTGCTGCAGATCTTCCTGCCCATCCTGCGCGCCGATTTCCGGGTGCTGGAGCAGACCGTCGAACAGACCGGCCTGCGCCTGCACGCCCCGCTCAGCCTGTTCGCGGCGAGCGAGGACGACATCGCCGTGGAGGAGGTCTGGGGCTGGGAGCGCTACACCACCGCGGCGGTGCACCGGACCCTGCTGGAGGGGCATCACTTCTCGCCCATGCAGCATCCCGGACCGCTGCTCGCGCAGATCCGCCGCGAGCTGGGGGACGACCTGCTGCGCCTGGCGCAGGAGGCCGCATGAGGCCGGCTCATCGAGGCGCCTGCGCCACCCCCGACTGATGAGCCGCCGCAACGCGATCGACAATGCCGAGGCGGTCGTCGCCCCGGTCGAGGCGTTGTTGCGGCCGCTCGGTTTCACGCGTTCGGACAGCTTGTTCCTGAGGCGGCAGGTCGGCCACGGCGTGGATGCACGCATCGAAGGCATTTCCCTGCGCTTCGAATATGGCTTCCGAACCTGCTGGCTGCACGTGACCGTGAAGTATCCGGCCCTCATCGAATTGCTGAACGAGGTGCGGGCTTTCGCCTACGCCAGGGAACACGCCTGGCGAGGACCCGATTTCAACACCCACATCGCCTGCCGCCTGCGGCTGGAGGATTTCCGCCCGCGGGTGGGCGCCCTGCCCGAGGGGCTCGGCTGGCGCTACGACTCGCGCCTGCGCCGGGCCCGGCCCGTGCCGGCCGAGGTGCTGGGCGGGTTCCTGCGCGAGCTGGTGCAGGCGCATGCCCTGCCGGCGCTGAGCGGGCGCCTCGGCCTCGAGGCGGTGGCCGCCGCGTCGGAGCGGCCCGGCTATGCGGACAGCGGCATCGCCGGGGCCTGGCCGCTGGCGGCCCGCCTGCTGCTGGGCGACCTGCCCGGGGCGGGCCGTGCCTTCGGGCGGCATCCCTATTCGCTGGGAGCCGACCGGCGCCGCTTCGACACGGCATGGGCCTGGCTGCTGGATCGAGGCGTGGATGTGGCGTCAGTCCAGTGGGCGCCCAGCGAGGCGCAACTCAACCCGCCCTGGAACCAGCCGAGCTGGCTGACAGGCGCCCTGCTGCCGTGAACCGGAGGGACCAGCGGCCGGGCCATCTTCTTCCCTGCGAGGCCCTGGCGGCCGCACCCTGCCCTCAGACCATGTCCCGACTTCCCCCCGCCGCCTTCGAGTTCAAGTGCGCCACCTGCGGCGAGATCCACCACGGCATGCCCAGCCTTCGCGCCCCGGCCCCGCTGAGCTACCTGCTCATCCCGGAGCAGGAGCGGGCGGCCCGCTGCCTCATCGACACGGACGGCTGCATCGTCGACGAGAAGCATTTCTTCGTGAACGGCAGCATCGAGATCGCCGTACAGGGCCAGCACGAAGCCTTCGCCTGGGGGGTGTGGGTATCGCTCAGCGAGGCCAGCTTCGAGCAATGGGTCGAGACCTTCGGGCAGCGGGAGCGCGATCACATCGGCCCCTTCTTCGGCTGGCTCAACTCGTCCCTGCCGGGCTACCCGCCCACGCCCGGCCTGAAGACCCGGGTGCACCTGCGCAACGACTTCATCCGCCCGCTGATCGAGCTGGAACAGAGCGGGCACCCGCTGGCCCTGGAACAACGCGACGGGATCTCCGCGCGGCGCCTGGCGGAAATCTATGAACTGGCCTTCCACGGCGAAGCGGGCTGAGTTCGCCTCTGCCAGGGCCTGCGGCGTATGATGGCCGCCCCCTCCAGACCGCGGACGACCATGGCCTTCCCCGCCGACGAAAAAGACAGGATGCTGGCCCTCAAGGGCGTGGGTGCGACCGTCGTGGCGCGACTGGAGCAGATCGGCTTTTCGTCCCTGTCGCAGCTGGTCGACGAAGATCCCGCCTTCGTGACCCGGCAGATCTCGCAGATGATGGGCTCGACCTGCTGGCACAACAGTCCCCAGGCCAGAGGCGCGATCCGGGCCATCATCGAGCTGGCACGCGACCTGGATGCGTGAAACGGACTGCGTCCCCCGGCCGATCGGGCCGGCGGCGGACTGAGCGGCCCGGGCCGCCCGCAGGCCTGTGAAGGCGTGCGGCGCGGTGGAGGTCCCACGTTCGTGGGATGTCGCCTCGCCCCGGCCTGACCACAATCTGCCCAGCGTCGATGTTCCGCACCACCGGGTCCGCTCCCGTCGAGTCCACGGTGGCCGCCCTTGGGCTCCACCGCCTCGAAAGGACCCGCCATGCCGAGCAGGGAAGACGACAAGCCCGCACGGGTCGAGCTCGTGCAGCTGGCCCCGGGCATCGCGCCGGCCGCCTTCGAAGCGGCGATACGCGCCCGCGCCCCGGCCATGGCGGGCTCGCTGCTCGGCTGGGTGCACGACGATTGGTATTCGCTGGCAGCCGACGTGCGCCCGGCGCTGGCCGGCCAGGACGCGCCCGCGCTGGCCACGCTGCAAGCCGCCGGGGCGGTCGGCCTGCAGCGCCTCGACGCGCCGGCCTTCGCCGGGCTGATGTCGCTGCGCGACGCCCAGGCCGGGGCCAGCAGCGCGCGGCTGCGCGACCGGCAGCCGCCTGCCGATGTGTTCGTCGACCCGCCCGAGTTCTGGTGGCCCGGCGACTACCAGGGCCGCGCCGTCAAGCTCGACTGGCACCTGGCCGCGACCGGCGTTCCCGACGCCTGGGCGCAGCTCGGGCCGTCGGGCCCGGCGGCGTATGCCGGCATCCGGGTCGGCCACATCGACACCGGCTACACCGAACACCCGGCGCTCGGTTTCACCACCCCGACGGGCACCTGGCTGAAGCCGGAGCTGGGCCACAACCACTGGAAGGACAAGCTCGATGCCCAGCCGGTGAGCGACGACCCCGACCGCTGGCGCGCCACGCCCGAGTCGAACGGGCCGTTGGACAACCTGAGCGGCTCGCACGGCGGCCACGGCACACGCACCTGCTCCGTGCTGGCCGGGCTGTACGCCCCCGCGGACGGCAGCACCGATCACCCGTTCTTCGGGGCCGCGCCCGGGGCCGCGGTGATTCCCTACCGCATCACCGATTCCGTGCTCATCGACCACGTCCCGGACCTGCTGGCGCGGGCGATCGCAGACGCCGTGGCCCAGGGCGCCCAGGTGCTGAGCATCAGCCTGGGCGCGCTGCGGCGCAGCCAGCGCGTCGCGAGGGCCCTGGGCGAGGCCTACCGGCAAGGCGTGATCGTCTGCGCGGCGGCGGGCCAGCCGCTGCCCATGGTCATCTACCCGGGGCGCTTCGCCACGGTCATCACCTGCGGCGGCGCCACCACCACCGACGGGCACGACTTCCTGCCCTGGCGCCCCTCGGCACGCGGTCCCGACGTCGACATCTGCGGGCCGGCCGACCGCATCCGCCGCGCCACGACGGTGCTGTCCGCGGGCGCTGCGCGATACCTGGTCAGCGGCCCGGGCGACGGCACCTCCTTCGCCACCGCCCTGTGCGCCGGCATCGCCGTGCTGTGGCTGGCGAAACGGGGCGCCGAACTGGAGGCGGCCTATGGCACGCAACGCTGGGCCCGGGTGGCGGCCTTCAAGCATCTGCTGCAGGCGACGGCGCAGGTGCCGGCGGGCTGGCCGACCGGCACCTATGGCGCCGGCATCTACCAGGCGGGGGCCCTGCTCGACGCAGCGCTTCCGCCGCTGGGCAGCCTGCAGGCGCAACACGAGGACTGAAACCGACGGGCAGCCGAGGCCTCGAAGGCACAATGCTGGCCGCATCGCAACCCCTTGCACGCGCGTGCCTGTGGCGTCGCCCCCTGCCCCCCCAAAGGAACCATGATGTCCCGCCATCGTCAGTCGACCGCCCCGCACACCGAACACCTGACCGTGGTGGGTCAGGCCAGACTGGATTTCGTGCCCGACATGGTCGAGCTCGGCGTGTCGCTCATCCGGATCGCCGACACGGCGGCGCTCGCCAAGGCCGACATCGATGCCCGTGCGGCCCGTGTCCTCGCCATCGCGCGGGACCTGGGGCTCGAGACCAGGGACCTTCGCGCATCCGAACTGATGATCGCGCCCCATCGCGAGTACCGCGACGGCGAATACCATCACGAAGGCTACAGCGCTCAACGGGAGATCCAGCTCATGCTGCGCGACATCGCGGCCTTCAACCCTCTGCTATCACGCCTGCTGGAAGTGCCCATCGACAAGGTCACGGGCATCAAGACCAGGCTGGGCGACCCCGCCTCGGCCCAGCAGGCCGCGCTGGCCGGAGCGATCGAGGACGCGAAAGGCAAGGCCACCGCGATCGCCAGTCAATTCGGAGTCGGGCTGGGACACGTTTTTTCCATCAATGCGACGCCGCATGACAGCGACCACGACTTCGACCCCGTCCCCGCCAGGCTCAGCGAAGAAGAGGCCGGCTTCGAGCCGGGCATGATCGAGGTCGAGGCGAAGATCGAGGTGACCTTCCACCTGGACTTGCCGGAACCACGCTGAGGCCGCTCACCGGTGCGGTCCTGCCAGGCCGGATGAATGGAACCGGTCCGCAGACCGCAATCTTCTTCAAGACCCGAACAAGCCGCGCAGCCCCTTCCCCAGCCGTCCCCCCCAGCCCGGCGCCCCGGGCAGCAGCATCTCGCCGAGGCGGTGCAATTCGCCCACCGCGGTGGTGAACTGGTCCAGGTGCAGGGCCAGCTCCTTCACCGCGGTGTCCAGCAGCCCATACTGTGCCTCGCCCGGGCCGGGCGCCTGCAGGCGCTCCACCCAACCATGGATGGGCCCGAGGGCGGAGCGGGCGCCGAGGAAGGCACAGGCCAGGAGCCGCACGATCTGCAGCGGCACGTGCACCGCCCCCGGCCCGGCCATGTACGCATAGACGCTGGCGGGCACGGCCTCGAGCATCATGCTGAGGTAGCTCATGCAGACCAGCATGTCCTCGCGGTCCTGCAGCAGGGCGCGCAGGACGGGGTCGTCGGCCCGCAGCTCGGCGGCCATGGACGGGTCGATGTCGGCCAGGGTCGTGTCCACCCAGGCGGCGATCGCCCGCGGGCTGCGTTCGCCCAGCAGGACCGGCAAGCCCAGCAGGCTTTCGTGGTGCCGCTCGCTGCGCAGCAGGACGTTCACCGGCAGCCCCAGCAGTGCGCTCGCATGCCGCGCGGAACGGGCCTGCACGTCCCGCGCGGCCGCCATCCTCGGCGCCTGCCGGCGCGCTGCCTGGATCTGCTGCTCCCACCAGCGTGCATCGGGTGCGTTGGGCACCGGCTCCGGGGCCGCCGCCCAGGCGCGGAAGGTCTCGATGTCACGCGCCTGGACCAGCAGGGCCGGCGCATCGTTCAGGCGTTCCAGGTCGTCGGCGCTGAAGCGGCGGGCCGCCTGCAGGCAGGCGCGGGCGGGGTCCTCGCTGCCCTGGTCGGCGACCGCATCCAGCGCTTCGACCAGCTTCAGGTGGGAAGGATGCAGGCGGGCCGGCAAGGCGGCGCGCGCTTCACCGATGTTCCTGTATCGGCCCGGCCAGAACGACATCGCGCTCACCCGGCGGTCCGACCGCGGCAGCGGCGCACCATGGCAGGACGGATGGGATTCGGGACGGAATGGAACATGACGGTCGACCGGCGGCCCGCGGCCGCGCCTGATGGAAAAGTGGCGAAGTCTCGCATGCCGTGACAAGTGCCACGGCCCCCCCGCACACCCCCCGTCCGGGGTGATTGACATGATATGTCGGCACTTCTATGCTTCCCTCACAGGTCCCCGGGCCGGGGCCACGAAATGGAGCCATGACCCTTCTTCACGAGCAGTTGCGCGGTTTGGATGCCCTCGTCGGCAACGGCATGGGCGGCGTCGCGGTGCACTTGCAGCCGATTCCGGGCGAAGTCCCGGTGGTCCAGGTCAGCATCGACGGGCGCGAGGAGCTGCCCATCTTCATCACCAGCTCCGACAGCCAGCTGCTGTGCCTGTGCTATCTGTGGGGCGAGGACGAGGTCCTCCCGCAACGCCGCGCCGAGCTGCTCGGAACGCTGCTCGACCTGAACCCCTCGGTACCCTTGTCGTCCTTCGGCCGCATCGGCGAGCGCTACGTGTTGAGCGGCGCGCTGGCCCGCGACGCGCGTGTCGAGGACGTGGCCCGGCACATCGCCATCCTCAGCGACAACGCGCTCGATGCACTCGACGCGCTGTCCGAATTTCTCAAGTGAGACAGCAAGGAGACTGCGATGTCCGTCATGAAAAAGGTCGTCACCCTGTTGCGCGGCAGCGTGCGCGAGATCGGCGAAAGCGTGGTCGACGCGAATGCGACCCTGGTCTATGAACAGGAGATCCTCGACGCCAAGCGCAACATCGAGACCGCCCGCGGCGACCTGGCCGGGGTGATGGCCAAGGAAATGCAAAGCGCGCGCAGCCTCGAGCGGCTGCAGGCCGAGATCGCCCGCTACGAGGGCCTGGCCGTGGAGGCGCTCGACAAGTCGCAGCCGGACCTGGCCGAAGAGGTGGCGGGCAAGGTGGCCGAGCTCGAGCAGGAACTCCAGGCGCAGGCACGCACCCACGCCTCGTACTCCCTGCAGGTGTCGCGGCTGAAGGACCTGATCAAGACGGCCGAGCTGCGCATCCGCGAGCACGAGCGCGAGATCGCCATCGCCCGCACGACCGAAAGCGTCTACCGCGCGACGCGCTCGATCTCCGAAAGCATAGGCAGCGGCGGCTCCAGGCTGGTCAATGCCCGCGAGTCGCTCGAACGCATCAAGCAGCGCCACGAGGACCTGTCCGATCGGCTGAAGGCGGCCGAGGAACTCGACCAGGAGCTCGGCCACGGCGCGCTCGAGCAAAAGCTCGCCGCCGCCGGCATCGGACCGGATGCCGGGCTGGCGCGCAAGGCGATGGAGCGCATCCGTGCCCGGCACCAGGCCGAGGCCGCCGCCAAGGTCGCCGAATGACGGTACGGCACAAGCCGGCACGCTGGAAGGCCTCCGACGAGGCCATCCGCGCGGTGCAAGTGGCCTTCGACGTGGAAGAGACCGTGCTCGACGCGGTGCGCCGTGCCGCCTACGAGAACAACCTGTCCACCTCGGACCAGATCCGCCGCCTGCTCGAGCTCAGCACGCCGACACGGCCCAAGCGCCCGCGGCTGACCGTGTCGCTGAGCACGGCCGACTACGAGGTGCTGGCGCTTCGCTACGGCCTGTCGCCGGAGGACCGGCTGGCGATCAAGGAAAAGGTGACGGCCGAGCTGATCCGTTTTGCCGGCGCGACGGCCGGGCGCCGTTGAACAGGCGCCGGGCCGCGACACATCGAATACGGGCGAGGCCGCTGAGATAAGCTGCGCGCCAGACAAGCCGTCGCCCGGGAGCGGCGGCCACAAGGGGATGAGGGATGGAGAGTTTTCTGGATGCGACGGTGGCCTATCCCACCGTGGTCTATACCGCGCTGCTCGGCGTGGTGCTGTTCTACTGGGTGCTGGCCCTGATCGGCGTGGTCGACTTCGCGTCGGAAGGCGGTGACATCGACCTCGACCTGACGCCCGACGGACAGGTCGACGACCTGGGTTCGCTGGCCGGTTTCGTGGTCGCCTTCGGCCTCAACGGCGTGCCCTTCTCGATCGCCATCAGCCTGCTGGTGCTGATCTCCTGGACCGCATCCTGCCTGGCCGGCATGTGGCTGCTGCCCCTGGTGCCCACGGCGCTGCTGCAGCTGGTGGCCGGCAGCGCGGTGCTGATCCTCAGCTTCGCGCTTGCGCTGCCGCTCACGGCCGCCGCGCTGCGCCCCTTGCGTCCGCTGTTCGTCGTGCACCACGCGGTGAGCAACGCCTCGCTGGTGGGCCAGCTGTGCCGGGTCTCGACCAGCCGCGTGACCGCCAGCTTCGGCCAGGCCGAGGTGGCGCGGCGCGGCGCGGGCATCAACATCGACGTCTGGGCGCCCGAGCCCAACACGCTGAGCAAGGGCATGTCGGCGCGGGTCATGGACTACGACCCGGCCACCCAGCGTTACCTGATCGAGCCGGAAGCCTGAGCGGCCGGCGCGCTTCCTTCATTCACTCATTCATCCGTCAGTTTCACAAGGGGATTCCATGGAGCCGTTGTTGTTCGCCATAGGCGTTGCGATCGTATTGATCTTCGGGCTCTTCGCGATGTTCGCGAAGTTCTATCACAAGGTCGAACAGGGCAGCGCGCTGATCGTGAACACCTTGCGCGCCGAGCCCGACGTCACCTTCACCGGCCACATGGTGTACCCGGTGATCCACAAGGCCGAGCTGATGGACATCTCGGTCAAGACGATCGAGATCGACCGCTCCGGCAACCAGGGCCTGATCTGCCAGGACAACATCCGCGCCGACATCAAGGTGAAGTTCTTCGTGCGCGTGAACAACACCGCCGACGACGTGCTCAAGGTGGCCCAGAACATCGGCTGCGAGCGCGCCTCGAACCAGGACACGCTGGAGGAATTGTTCTCGGCCAAGTTCTCCGAGGCCCTGAAGACCGTGGGCAAGAACATGGAATTCGTGTCGCTGTACCAGGACCGGGCCGACTTCCGCGAGAGGATCATCGGCCAGATCGGCGGCGACCTGGCCGGCTACAAGCTGGAAGACGTGGCCATCGACTACCTGGAGCAGACCCCGCTGCACAAGCTCGACAGCAACAACATCCTCGATGCGCAGGGCATCCGCAAGATCACCGAGCTGACGGCGGTGGAACACGTGCGCACCAACGAGCTGCGCCGCAACGAGGAGATGCAGATCAAGAAGAAGGACGTCGAGGCGCAGGAGACCCTGCTCGAACTCGAACGCCAGCAGGCCGACGCGACCTCGCGCCAGGCACGCGAGATCGCCTCGGTGAAGGCGCGCGAGGAAGCCGAGACCTCCAAGGTGCAGGCGGAGGAAAAGACCAAGGCCGAACTGGCGCGCCTGCAGGCCGTGCAGACCGTCTCGGTGCAGCAGGAGAACGTGCAGCGCGAGAAGGAAGTGGCCGAGAACAACCGCAAGCGCGCGGTGGCCATCGAGGAGGAACGGGTCATCCGGGCGCGCGAGCTGGAGGTGGTCGACCGCGAGAAGGAAGTGACGCTGCAGAAGATCGACAAGGACCGCGCGGTCGAAGTGCAGAAGAAGGCGATCGCCGACGTCATCCGCGAACGCATCGTGGTCGACCGCACGGTGGCCGAGCAGGAGGAAGCCATCAAGGAACTGCGCGTGGTGGCCGAGGCCGATCGCACCCGCAAGTCCATCGTCATCATGGCCGAAGGCCAGGCCGAGGAGAAACTGGTGCTCGACGTGAAGGCGGCCGAGGCCCAGGAGCGCCGCGCCCGCCACAAGGCCACCGAGGAGCTGACCCTGTCCGAAGCCAAGCTGAAGGTGGCCGAGCGTGATGCCGAGGGCAAGAAGCGCGAGGCCGAGGGCGCCGAGGCCCTGGCCGCCGCGCCCGGCCTGGCGAACGCGAAGGTGCTGCTGGCCAATGCCGACGCACGCGAGAAACAAGGCATGGTCGAGGCCAAGATCGGCATCGCCCACGCCGAAGCGCTGCTCAAGACCGGCCAGTCGAATGCGGCCGTCACCGAGGCCAAGGGCCTGGCCGAAGCCACCAGCCTGCGCGCCAAGCTGGACGCCGAAGCCGTCGGCAAGGAAAAGCTCGGCATGGCCGAGGTGAGCGTGCGCGCGGCCGATGCCGAAGCCGTGCTCAAGAGCGGCCAGTCGGATGCCGCCGTCATCGAGGCCAAGGGCCTGGCCGAGGCCACCGGCCTGCGCGCCAAGCTGGACGCCGAGGCCGCCGGCAAGGAAAAGCTCGGCATGGCCGAGGTGGCGGTGCGCGCGGCCGATGCCGAAGCCTCGCTGAAGACCGGCCAGGCCGATGCGCAAGTGGTCGAGGCCCGCTTCAACGCCGAGGCCAAGGGCCTGCGCGAGAAGTTCGAGGCGATGAAGGCCATGAGCGCCGAGACCCGGGCGCACGAGGAATTCCGCATGCGCCTGGAGAAGGCGCACATCGAGACCCTCAAGGGCATCGACGCGCAGACCCTCATCGCCAAGGAACAGGCCGAGGTGCTGGGCATCGCGCTGGGCAAGGCCAACATCGACATCGTCGGCGGCCAGGGCGACTACTTCGAACGCTTCGTCAACGCGATCTCGGTGGGCAAGAACATCGACGGCACCATCGCCAAGAGCAACACCCTGCAAGTGGCCTTCAAGGACCAGTTGTCGGGCGAGCGCGACGTGGTCGAGGACGTGCGCACGGTGATCGGTGCGCTCGGCGGTTCGGCCGGCGAGCTGCAGAACCTGAGCCTGGCCGCGCTGGCCTCGAAGATCATGGCCGAGGGCGACGATGCCCAGCGCGCCGCCCTGCAGACGCTGATGAAGGGTTTCGGCAAGGGCGCGGTCAACTGAGATGATGAGCGCCCACCACACCTCCCCCGTCGCCGCCCGGGGGGCCGCATGAAGCGCGGCCTGCGCTGCGGCTGTCCGGCCGGCGGCGAACTGGACGGCACCGAGCTCGCTCCCGGGCTGCATGCGCTGCAATGCCGCGGCTGCGAAGGCAGCCTGCTGTCGATGGAAGACTACCGGCCCTGGCTGGAGCGCCATCCCGCCGGCCTGGCGCCGGCGCCAGGCGCGGCGCCGCTGGAGCAGGACGAGGCCGATGGCGCGGCCCGCGCCTGCCCGGCCTGCAGCCGCCTGATGCAGCGCCTGCGCGTGGGCAGCCGGCCTGGCTTCCGCCTCGACCGCTGCAGTCCCTGCCAGCTGGTGTGGTTCGGCCGCGGCGAATGGGCGGCGCTGGCCCATGCCGGTTTCACCCACCGCCTGCACGAGCTGCTGTCCGACGGCTGGCAGCGCCAGCTGCGCGAGGACGAGCAGCGCCAGCGGCGCGAGACCCTGCTGCGCGACCGCCATGGCAATGATTGCATCGACGAACTCGCGCGCATCCGGGACTGGCTGAACCGCCAGCCCGAACGCGACGAGCTGCTGGCCCTCTTGCGCGCCGGCTGGTGAACCAGCCCGCCCACCCCCACCCTATGCAAGCGACCGAACAAGCCCCCGCCGCCGACAGTCAGACCGAATCCATGGTGGCCGAAAGCGGCAGCTACGAGCTGCTGAAGAAACGCCTCTCCGACCAGGGCGACGCCCTGCTGGCGCAGGCGCAGGTTCTCAACGAGGCCCGGCTGGCCGAGTTCGGCCGCTCCGACCAGGCCTTGATCCTGCGCACGCGGGCGCGCACCGAGAACAACTGCGTGGCGCGCGACATCGTACGCATCGGCGACCTGCTGCTGTTCGGCTACAACGTCTTCATCGGGCTGCGCAAGGAGACCGCGGTCAGCGACGTGTTCGCGCTGTACCGGCTGCAGGCGGGCGCCGACGAACTCGAGGCGGTTCCGCTGGCCGGCAGTTTCCTCGACGACATCCGGTTCAGCTCCGACTTCCGCGAGCTCTACGCCTACTACAAGCAGGCCACGCTGGTACAGCTGCGCGTGACGCAGGACAAGCTGCTGGCGGCCTTCCAGATCGGCCAGCAGGTGCACGACGTGCGCGTCTTCCGCTGGGCCATCGAACGCGACGGCAGCGTCCGCTACACCGACAACCGCGGCGAGCGCGACATCGCGCTGCCGCCCAGCCATGACTTCGAGTGGACCACCACCACGCGCGAGAACCATGTGGGCGGCAAGCACCCGCACGTCAACATCCTGGACACGGTCTTCGTCGAGGCCGTGGGCGGCGACCTGACGGTCAAGATCGAGAACAACACCGAAAGCGGGCTCGGCATCTACAACGAGCCGGTGGAGGACAAGAACCAGTCGCTCACCGACGCCGAGATCGCCTACGCCCAACTGGGCCTGCTGATCCTGCTGCGGGTGCGCCCCTACCGCGAGCAGGCGGCGCGCTACCTGGTGTACAACAAGCGCACGCAGCAGGTCGAGCGCATCGACGCCATCGGCGGCTCCTGCATCCAGCTGCCCGAGGACCACGGCATCCTGTTCCCCGGGGGCTACTACCTGCAATCGGGCGAGTACAAGCGTTTCGACCTGCCGGGCGAGGTGGTGTCGCAGCTGCGTTTCAAGCGCATGCTGCGTTCACCCAACGGCGAAGACGTGCTGTATGTGTTCTACCAGCCCGACAGCGGCCACTATGCGCTGTTCACCTACAACCTGATCAACAAGACGCTGACCTCGCCCATCCTGGCCAATGGCTACGCGCGCCTGCCCGATGGCCGGGTGCTGGTGTTCCAGGCCGACAGCGGCGAGCCGACCCGCGTCCACCCCATGCAGGTGTGGCAGACGCCGTTCGCGAGCGAGGAGCATGCCGGCTCGCAGCCGGCGGCCACGGGCTTCTTCGGGCGCATCGGCAATGCCGACCTGGTGCGCGGCGTCTCCGAGCTGATGGGCATCGCCCGCGCGGTGCGCGAGCAGGCCCCGACGCGGGCCGCCTACGAGGACCTGATCCGCCAGTGCAGCCGCGTGGCCGACGCCTACTTCTGGCTCGACGCGCCCGAGGCCGGCGGCCTGTCGCAGCTGCTGCGCGGCATCGCCGACGCCGCGCGCAGCACGCTGGCCGAATTCGAGAAGGTCGACGCCATCCGGCGCGAGACGGCCCGCGCGCTGGCCCAGGCCGAGACCGCGCAGCGCGCCCTGGCGACCGACATCGCCAGCATGCTGTGGCGCAAGCCGGACGATTTCATGCAGGCGCTGGGGCGCCTGCGCGAGCGCCGCGGCCACCTGCAGATGCTCAAGGAGCTGCGCTATGCCGACCTGCCGCGTTTAGGCGCGATGGACGCCGAGCTGGTGGCCGAGCAGCAGCGGGTCGGCGAACGCGCGCTGCAGTTCCTGGCCGCCCCCACGGCCTTCGACCAGCACCGCAAGGAACTCGACAAGCTCGCGCTCGCCCTGCCGCAGGCCGCCACCACCCAGGTGCTGGGCAGCGCCCTCGAGACCCTGGACGCCCAGGCGGCGGGCCTGGACCTGCTGACCGAGCAGCTCGGCAACCTGCCGGGCGGCGACGCCGTGACACGCACCGCCATCCTCGACCGCATCTCGGCCCTCTACACCGACATCAACCGGCTGCGCGCCGACGCCCGCAACCGGCGCAAGACCTTCGGCGCGGCCGAGGCGGCGGCCGAGTTCGGCGCCCAGTTCAAGCTGTTCGGACAGGCGGTGGAGAACGCCCTCGAGTTCGCCGACACCCCCGAGAAGTGCGACGACGGCATGACCCGCCTGCTCGCCCAGCTGGAGGAGCTCGAAGGCCGCTTCGCCGAGCAGGAGAGTTTCCTGGTCGACATCGCGGCCAAGCGCGAATCGGTGGTCGAGGCCCTGTCGGCGCGGCGCCAGAGCCTGGTCGACGCGCAGCAGAGCCGGGCGCAGGCCCTGGGCGACGCGGCCGGCCGCATCCTCGACGGGGTGCCGCGCCGGGTCGCGCAGCTGAAGGACCTGCCGCAGGTGCACAGCTATTTCGCGGCCGACCCCCTGCTGGCCAAGCTGCGCAAGCTGATCGAGGACCTGCGCGCGCTGGGCGCGGCGGTGGCCGCCGACGACCTGGACACCCGCCTGAAGACGGCGCGCGACAACGCCATCCGCGCGGTGCGCGACCAGCGCGAACTCGTGGCCGAGGACGGCCATACCCTGCGCTTCGGCCGCCACGCCTTCACCATCAACCGCCAGCCGCTGGACCTGACGCTGGTGTTCAAGGACCAGCGCCTGGCCTACCACCTGGCCGGCACCGATTACTTCGCCCCGGTGGACGAGCCGCGCCTGGCACCGCTGGCCGGGCATTGGCAGCAGACCCTGGTGTCCGAGAGCCCGCAGCTGTCGCGCGCCGAATTCCTGGCCGGGCACCTGCTGCAGGAGGCCTTGTCGGGCCGCGGCGGCCTGGCCTGGAGCGAACTCCTCAAGCTGGCCGCCGAAGGCCCGGGTGGCCACCCCGCCCTGCTCGCCCACGTGCGCGCCTTCGCCGCGCCGCGCTACCAGGAGGGCTACCAGAAAGGCGTGCACGACGAGGACGCCGCCCGCCTGCTGGGCACGCTGGTCGTGATGCAGGACCAGGCCGGCCTGCTCGCCTGGGGGCCGACCGAACGCGCGCTGGCCCTGCTGTACTGGCACCACGGCCGTTTCGTGGCCGAGCGCGAGTCGCTGCAGCGCCGCGCCCGCGCGGCCATGCAGATGCACGGCCTGTTCGGCGCGCACGACGCGCTGACGCAGCTGGAAGCCGACTGCGCCCGCTCGCTGGGCGGTTTCGCCCGCGAGTTCGTGCCCGACCTGCTGGGCCCTGCCGGCGACGACCAGGCCCGGCGCCTGGCCACCTTGACGGCCCAGGCCGCGGCCTATTTCATCCGCCAGCTGGCCGGCGCGCGCGGCGAGCAGGCCTGGGTGGTGAGCGGCGCCGGCGAGGACCTGGCCGCCGCCCTCAGCCGCGAACTCGACCGCGGCGGCCGCCTGCTCGCCTGGCAGCAGGACCTGGAAGCCGCCCCGGGCGCCGAGCGCTGGCGGCTGGCCCGGGACTGGGTCCGCGCCTACGCCGAGGCGCAGGCCCCCGAGAGCCTGGCCTGGGTCGACGACGCCGCCAGCGTGCTGGTGCTGCCCTCGGCCCGGCAACGGGTCAACGCCACGCTGGACCACGAGTTCGACGGCCTGCTGGCCGAGCACCCGCGCATCCAGGGCGGCCGCATGCGGCTCAACCTGAACGACTTCTGGCGCCGCTTCCTCCACCACCAGCACCACGACGTGCCCGGCTTCGAGGCCCTGCAGGCGCTGCGCCACGAACTGATCACGACCGAGAAGGCCCGGCTGCGGCTGGCCCAGTTCCAGGCCAAGCCGCTGTCGACCTTCGTGCGCAACCGCCTCATCGACGAGGTCTACCTGCCCCTGGTCGGCGACAACCTGGCCAAGCAGATCGGCGCCTCCGGAGAGGGCAGCCGCACCGACCGCATGGGCCTGCTGCTGCTGATCTCGCCGCCGGGCTATGGCAAGACCACGCTGATGGAATACGTGGCCGACCGCCTGGGCCTGATCTTCGTGCGCATCAACTGCCCGGCGCTCGGGCACGACGTGACGTCCATCGACCCGGCCGCCGCCACCCACAGCGCCGCCCGCCAGGAGCTGGAGAAGCTCAACCTGGGCCTGGCGATGGGCAACAACGTGATGCTCTACCTGGATGACATCCAGCACACCTCGCCCGAGTTCCTGCAGAAGTTCATCGCGCTGGCCGACGGCACCCGCCGCATCGAGGGCATGTGGAACGGCGAGAGCCGCAGCTACGACCTGCGCGGCAAACGCTTCGCGGTGGTGATGGCCGGCAACCCGTACACCGAGTCGGGCGACGTGTTCAAGATCCCCGACATGCTGGCCAACCGGGCCGACATCTACAACCTGGGCGACGTGCTGTCGGGGCGCGAGGAACTGTTCGCCCTGTCGTACATCGAGAACGCGCTGACCGCCAACCCAGCGCTGCTGCCGCTGTCCTCGCGCGACCCGAAGGACGTGCAGCTGCTGGTGCAGCTGGCCGAAGGCCGGGAGGTGGCCAGCAGCGCCTTCGCGCACGGCTATGGCGCGGCCGAACTGGAGGAGCTGACCGCCTTGATGAAGCGGCTCTTCCGCGCCCGCGACCTGCTGCTCAAGGTGAACCTCGCCTACATCGAGTCCGCCGCGCAGCAAGACGCCTACCGCACCGAGCCGCCCTTCAAGCTGCAGGGCAGCTACCGAAACATGACCAAGCTGGCGGGCAAGATCACCGCGCTGATGCACGACCACGAGCTCGATGCGCTGCTGCGCGACCACTACCGCGGCGAGGCCCAGACGCTCACCACCGGCGCCGAGGAGAACCTGCTCAAGCTGGCGCAGCTGCTGGGCAGCCCGAGCGCCGACGAGACGGCGCGCTTCGCGGCCATCTGCGACGAGTTCGTGCGCCGGCGCAAGCTCGGCGGCGACGAGGCCGACGGCAGCACGCGCATCGCCAGCACCTTGCTGGACGTGGCGCGCGCGGTCGAGACCCTGAAGCCGCCGGCCGCCAACGACGAAGGCCTGCGCCTGGCCGAGGCGGTGCTGGAGATCGCCGTCACCTACCGCAAGATCCTGCTGCCCCTGATCTCGGCCACCGAACACCGGCTCAAGCTCGACCACTCGATCCGCGACGAGGTGGAGCGGGTGGCCAAGCAGCTGGAAGACGTCAAACGCGGCCCGCCGAAACAAGCGAACTGATGCCGCACCCCCTGCACCGAGGTCCCCATGAAACGCCCTGAGTTCAACTGGAAACTGCCCGCCGAGATTTCGAACCGCCTGGGCAACGACAGCTACGGCGCGCAACGCGCCATCCACGAGCGCG
The DNA here is from genome assembly GCA_966211755.1 of uncultured Rhizobacter sp. Classification (GTDB taxonomy): domain Bacteria; phylum Pseudomonadota; class Gammaproteobacteria; order Burkholderiales; family Burkholderiaceae_C; genus Rhizobacter. The sequence continues at coordinate 19,117 of CBIHOH010000004.1, forward strand.
ACCACCTGCTGGTGGTCACGCACGAGCCGCCGCTGAGCGAAGGCAACGAACGCCGCCACGCGGTGTTCCTGCGCCTGCCGGACGGACAGTGGCAACACCACGGAAATGCGCAGGGCGAGCGTGCGTTCGCCGAACTGCTGGAGCAGTACAACACCCGGCTGGCCGGCCTGGAGAAACGCTATGCCTCGGCCCAGTCCGCCGAAGACATGTTCGAGCTCATGGACCGCCTGCTGCCGCTGGCACGCGCCGCCACCAACCTGCGCGACGCGCTGCAGGCCGCGCGCGAGAAGGTCAAGGAGGACAAGCTGCTGATCGACTGGCGCGACCGCGCGGTCGACATCGCGCGCGGCCTAGAGCTGCTGCTGGCCAATGCCCGGGCCTCGCTCGACTACCGGCTCGCCCGCCATGCCGAGGAGCAGACCCGGGCGGCGATGGACGGCATGCGTGCGCAGAACAAGCTCAACGTCATCGCCGCCCTCACCTTCCCGCTGATGACGCTGGCCGCCGTGTTCGGCATGAACCTGCACAGCGGCCTGGAGAACCTGCCCGGCTGGGCCTTCTGGGCGGTGTTCGGCTGCGGCGCGGTGCTCGGGCTGCTGGTGCGCGGCTGGGTGCAGACCGGCATCGCGGCGCCGAACCAGGCACCCGCCGTGGGCAAGGGCAGGAAAAGCGGACCGCAAAGCAAGCCGAAAGGACCCGGCCTGCGCTGAGGCGGGGCCGCACGAGGCGATACGCAGCGGCAGGCCCAGGCCGGGCACCGTCATCACCTTGTTATAAAAGTATTGACAAATGGAGTCTTTCTATCTTGACAAGAAAACTCCATGTCCTTTGCCCCCGCCCTGAGGAGCGCCTGGCCGGACCGGCCCCTGGCCCCGCGGACCTCCTCGCTTGAGACCTGCGAACCCGGCCATCTCCAGGTCCGCTTCCTGGGCCTGGACGACCTCGACGCCCTGCTGGTGCTGGAGCGGCAGAAATGGCATCCCGGGCAACAGGCCTCGCGCCAGGCGTTGGCGCGGCGCATACGCCGGCACCCCGGGTGCTGCATCGGGGCCTTCGACCGCAACGGCCGCGCGCTGGCGTCGCTGTTCCTGCGGCCGCTCGCCGCGCGGCGGATTCGCGCCGCGGCGAGCTGGGAGGACTGCGTGCAGGCGGACTCCACCGGGGAGGACCGTGACGGCAGCCTCTTCGGCATCAGCCTGAGCAGCGTGGACCCGGCCGCGGTCCGGGCGATCTTCCGCTTCTTCTGGCCGCATGCGCTCAGGCAGGGTTGGCGCGAGGTCTACCTCGGTTCGCCCATGCCGGGCTGGCGGGCCTGGCGCCACGCCCATCCGGACGCCGGACTCGAGGCCTACGCCCGGCGCCGGCGCGCAAGCCTGCCGCTGGACCCGCAGCTGCGCTACTACCATGCGCGCGGCTTCCGCAGCCTGGTGGCCGTGAAGGAGAACTACTTCCCGCACGCCGCCTCGATGGACACGGCGGCACTGCTGCGCGCGCGCATCCCCTTGTCGTTCGCGGCCCCGTTGTGGCGCCGGCTGCCGCCGGCCTGGATCCGGCGGCTGAGCGACTGGATGGAGCGGCTGCTGTGAAGGCGGCCGCTGCCGAGCGCCTGCCGGCGGGGCTGCGCCTCGACCGCGCGCTGCTGCAACGCCTGAGCCGGCCGGCCCCGCTGCGCCTGCTCGGCCAGGTGGCCCTCGAATGGGCCTGGATCGCCGCCGCCGTGGCCCTCGCGCTGCATGCCGACAGCGTGGCGACCAGCCTGCTCGCCATCCTCTTCATCGGCACCCGCCAGCATGCGCTGCTGATGCTGATGCACGAGTTCTCGCACCGGCAATTCAGCCGCACCCGCCAGGTCCTGAACGACACCCTCGGCGATGTGCTCACCGCCCTGCCCTTCCTCATCACCCTGCATGGCTTTCGCCGCAACCACCTGCGCCACCACCGCGCGCCTTGCTCCGGGGAAGATCCGAACTGGATGTCCTCGATCCGCCAGGAGCGTTATCGCGTCCCGCGCTCGCGCGCCCGCATGGCCTGGCTGCTGCTGCGGCACGGCCTGGGCGCGTACGCCCTGCGGGACCTGAAGGGCTACCTGTTCGAGGCCCGGATGGCGATCGACAGCCCGTCCGGCACGCGCTGCCGGCAAGCCCTGTTCGCGCTGGCGGCGCTGGCCCTCACCTGGGCCAGCGGGGCCTGGCTCGCGGTGCTGCTCTACTGGTTCGTGCCGATGCTCACGGTGCTGATGCTGCTGCTGTACCTGCGCGACCTGGGCGAACACTTCGCCCTGCCCGCCCCCGGCCTGGAGGCCTCGCGCACCGTGCTCGCCGGCCGGCTGGAGGCGTTTCTCATCGCGCCCCACGCGGTGGGCTTCCATGCCGAGCACCACCTCTATCCCTCGGTGCCGTTCTGCCGCCTGCGCGAGCTGCACCTCGCGCTGCGCGAGCGGCCGGCCTATGCCCGGCACGCCGTGGTGACCCGCGGCTACCTGGGCGGGCTGCTGGACGAGGTGGCGCGGGCCCGGCCCCTGCCCGAGGCGGCGCTCAGGGTGCAGAGCTCCACATCACCCCGTCCTCGGTCAGCATGACGTCGAGCAGGGGGTCGTCGGGCCGCGCCCGCAGCAAGGGCAGGAAACCGTGCGAATAACCCACGCCGACGGTCAGCGGCCGAGGCTTGAGCGACTCGACCGTCTGGTCGTAGAAGCCGCCGCCGTAGCCCAGCCGCACGCCGCCGGGGCCGTAGCCCACGCAGGGCAGCAGCAGGATGCCGGGCTGGAAGACATCGGTGTCCTTCGGCTTGGGGATGTCGTAGGCATCGAGTTCCATCGGGCAGCCCGGATACCAGACATGGAAGGTGAGCTGCGCGGTCTCGCGGTTGGCCACCGGCAGGCCGATGCGCCGCGGCGCCCCCTCGGGCCCGCCCTCGCTCCAGCGGTACAGCGCCGGCAGCGGGTCGAACTCGCCCTTGATCGGCCAGTAGGCGCCGATGGAGGATTCGCGCCGGCTCACCAGCCAGCTGCGCAGCACGCTTTGCAGCTGCACGGCCCGCTCGAGGCGATCGGGCAGCGCCTGCCGGTCGGCAATCAGTTTCTCGCGCAGGGCGTCACGTTCTTCTGGAGTCATGCTGGCCTTCGTGGATGAGAAAGTGTCCGATGTGCCGCCGCCGATCAGCCGACGATGCCCTGCTCGGTGACGACGAGCATCAAGGGCCGGTCGTGGGGCTCGGGCCGGAAGCGGCCCGGTTCGATGCGCCCGACGGACCAGGCCACGCCGATGGCCGTCACATCGGGATGGGCGGCCAGGTAGCGGTCGAAATACCCGCCGCCGTAGCCCAGGCGCAGGCCTTCGTCGGTGTAGCCGACGCAGGGCACCAGCAGCACGTCGGGGTCGACCGGCGCACCGCCGGCGGTGGCGATGCCGCATTCGTCGCGCAGCGTCGGCGGCGTGCCGTCCCAGCGGCGGTACTGCAGGCGGCGCGGCTCGCGTTGTGCGAAAGGCAGCGCCAGTGGCAAAGGGGAGACACCGTCCTCCCCCGGCCAGGGCCCGGCTGCGTTAAATTCGGAGGGGAACGGCCAATAGATTCCCAGGCATTCGGGAACCAGATTTGCCAGAACCTGCACCAACCGGGCCCGCAGCGCGGCCTCGGCCGCGCCGAAGGCCTCCGACCGAACAAAACCCTCGCGCGCCGACAACAGTTGCTGGCGCAGGGCTTTTCGCTCGGGCAGGATGGGCGGATCGGTCCGGTCTGGCATGGATTGCACAAAGAAAGTCACGTTGAAGCACTACAAACAAGTATATGAGCGGTCGCGCGCCGGCCGTCTCACCCTGGCGCTGCTGGCGCTGAGCCTGCTGGTGGCCTGCGCGCCGGCGCAGGCCGACCCGGCCGGCACCCTGCTCGAAGCCCGCGAGGCCTTCCGCAAGAAGGACCGCCAGCGGCTGGCCGCGCTGCGCGCCACCGCCGTGGGCGAGCGCCACCCGCTCGCCTCCTGGGTCGACTACTGGGACCTCAACGCCCGGCTCGGCACGGTGCAGCTGGAGGAGGTCGAGGCCTTCTACAGGCGCTGGCCCGGCTCGTACGTGGAAGACCGGCTGCGCAACGACTGGCTGCTCGAACTCGGCCGGCGCCGCGACTGGAAGGCGCTGGCCGCCGACTATCCGCGCTTCCGCATGAACGACGACCGCGAGGTCGTCTGCTACGCCCTGCTGGCCGACCGGATGGCGGGCAAGGACGTGCGCGCGGCCGGGCGCGACGCCTGGTTCGCCCAGCGCGAGGCCGACGAAGGCTGCAACCTGCTCGCGACCACCTTGTACGAAGCCAAGGAGATCGGTCCGGCCGACGCCTGGCGCCGCGCCCGCATCGCCATCAACAACAACCGCCCGCGCGCGGCGCGCCAGGCGGCCTTCCTGGTCAGCCCGCAGGCGGCCAACGAGGTCGCCGACCTGTCCGACAACCCGGCGCGCTACCTCGCGCGCCACCGGCCCGCCGCCGAGCGCCAGGCCCAGGAGCTGGCCACGCTGGCGCTGATGCGGCTGGCGGCCAACGACCCCGACGCCGCCGCCGCCCAGCTGAACGGCAGCTGGCAGGAGACCCTGCGGCCCGAACTCGCCGCCTGGGCCTGGGCCGCCGTGGGCAAGCAGGCGGCCATGAAGCTGCTGCCCGGCGCGCCCGGCCACTACCAGCAGGCGGCCCTGCTGACGGCCAAGGCCGGCGCCGAGATCGACTGGGCGGACGACACCCTGGCCTGGAAGGCCCGCGCCGCGCTGCGCGCCGCCAGCGGCGCCCCGCGCTGGCAGCAGGTGGTGCAGGCCATCAACGCGATGAAGCCGGACGAGCAGCGCGACCCCACCTGGGTCTACTGGAAGGCGCGCGCCCTGCAGGCGCTGTCGCGCGACTCCACCGAACCGGCCGCCATGCTGGCCCAGGGCCACGAGATGCTCGAGAGCATCGCCGGGCAATACCATTTCTACGGCACCCTGGCGGCCGAGGAACTGGGCCGTCCCCTCAGCCTGCCGCCCCCGCCCGCCCCGCTGAGCGCCGCCGAACGCGAGGCCGCCGCCCGCGAGCCGGGCCTGGTGCGCGCGCTGCTGCTGATCTCGCTCGGCCTGCGCAGCGAAGGCAACCGCGAGTGGAACTTCGCCCTGCGCGGCATGAACGACCGGGCCTTGCTGGCCGCGGCCAACCTGGGCTGCGAACGCGAACTCTGGGACCGTTGCATCAACACCAGCGACCGCACCCGCTCCGAGATCGACATGTCGCAGCGTTTTCCCATGCCGTTCCGCAACGAGATGCTCGCCCGCGCGCGCGAGGTCGGCATAGACCCCGGCTACGTGTATGGCCTGATCCGCCAGGAGTCGCGCTTCATCACCGACGCCCGCTCCGGCGTGGGCGCCTCCGGCCTGATGCAGGTGATGCCCGCCACGGCGCGCTGGACGGCGCGCAAGATCGGCCTGAGCTTCACGCCCGACATGATCACCGACCGCGACGTCAACATCCGCATCGGCACCAGCTACCTGAAGCTGGTGCTCGACGACCTGGGCGGCTCGCAGCCCATGGCCGCCGCGGCCTACAACGCCGGGCCGGGCCGGCCGCGCAAGTGGCGCGAGGGGCCGCGCCTGGAGCCCGCTATCTGGATCGAGAACGTGCCCTTCGGCGAGACCCGGGACTACGTCAAGAAGGTGATGTCCAACGCCACCTTCTATGCCGCCCTGCTCGCCGGCCCGGCGTCGAACCAGCTGCCCTCGCTGAAGGCGCGCCTGGGGCGCAGCATCGGGCCGCGCGAAGGCAATCTTCCCCCACCGGACACCGAACTGCCATGAACATCCGCAGGCTGCTGGTCCTCGGCGGCACCGGCTTCGTCGGCCGCGCGCTGTGCGAACACTGGGTGCGCCATGCCGGCGGCAGCGCGGGCATCACGGTGCCCACGCGCAGCCTGCGGCAGGGCCAGGCGCTGCAGATGCTGCCCGGGGTCGAGCTGGTGCGCGCCGACGTGCTCGACGAGCGGCAGCTGGCGCGCCTGGTCGCGGGGCAGGATGCGGTGGTCAACCTGGTGGCCCGGCTGCACGGCCGCGAAGCCGAGTTCCAGCGGCTGCATGTGGAGCTGCCGCGGCGCCTCGCCCAGGCCTGCCGGCTGGCCGGCGTGCGGCGCCTGGTGCATGTCAGCGCGCTGGGCGCCGACGCGGCGGGCCCGTCGATGTACCTGCGTTCCAAGGCCGGCGGCGAAGCGGCGCTGCAACAGGCCGGGCTCGAGCTGACGCTGCTGCGCCCGTCCGTCATCTTCGGTGCCGGCGACCGGTTCATCAACCTCTTCGCCCGCCTGCAGGCGCTGTTCCCGGTGCTGCCGCTGGGCGGCGCCCATGCCCGCTTCCAGCCGGTGTGGGTGCGCGACGTGGCCGAGGCGATCGTGCAGTCGCTCGCGCGCCGCGAGGCCATCGGCCAGGTCTACGAGTGCACCGGCCCCAGCATCTACACCCTGGCCGAACTGGTGCGGCTGGCCGGCCGCTGGGCTGGCCATCCGCGGCCCATCGTGCCCCTGCCCGATGCCCTGGCCCGGCTGCAGGCCACGCTGATGCAGGTCCTGCCCGGCGAGCCCCTGCTCTCGCGCGACAACCTCGACTCGATGCGGGTCGACAGCGTCGCCGGAGGCAAGCTGCCCGGCCTGCAGGCGCTCGGCATCACGCCGGCCGCGCTCGAAAGCGTGATGCCGGCCGTGCTCGGCCCCGACCCCCTGGACACCCGGCGCCGCGGCGCCGGGCACTGAACTTCGCCTTCACCCACCGAGGATCTCCCCATGCAGCTCTACATCGGCAACAAGAACTACTCCTCCTGGTCGATGCGCCCCTGGGTGCTGATGAAACAGGCCGGCATCCCGTTCGAGGAAGTCATGCTGCGCTTCGACGACTTCGCGCCGGGCTCGCCCTTCAAGACGGCACTGTCCCGGCTCACGCCGGCGGGCCGCGTGCCGGTGCTGGTCGACCAGGGCCTGGCCATCTGGGACAGCCTGGCCATCGCCGAATACCTGGCCGAGACCTTCCCCGACAAGCAACTGTGGCCGGCCGGCAAGGCCGAGCGCGCCCGGGCCCGCAGCGTCTGCGCCGAGATGCATTCCAGCTTCACCGCCCTGCGCACGCACTGGACGATGAACATCGAAGCCCGCCTGCCGGAAGTGGGCGAGCGCACCTGGCGCGAGCAGGCCAGCGTGCGTGCCGACCTCGAACGCATCGTCTCGATGTGGACCGAGCTGCTGGACGCCTCGTCCGGCCCGATGCTGTTCGGCGAGTTCGGCATCGCCGACGCGTTCTTCGCTCCGGTGGTGATGCGCCTGAACACCTACGCGCCGCCCGTGCCGCCCCTCGTCTCCGACTACATGGCGCGGGTGACGGCCCTGCCGGGCGTGGCCGCCTGGTGCGAAGAGGCGCGGGCCGAGCACCAGTTCCTGCCGCGCGAGGAACCCTACCGGAGCGCCCCGGCCGCATGAAGACCTGGATCGTCGGCGGCGCGGTGCGCGACGCCCTGCTCGGCCTGCCGGTCAACGACCGCGACTGGGTCGTGGTCGGCGCCTCGCCGCAGGAACTGGTGGACGCCGGCTACCTGCCGGTGGGCAAGGACTTCCCCGTCTTCCTGCACCCCGTCACCCGGGAGGAGGTCGCGCTCGCCCGCACCGAGCGCAAGACGGCGCCGGGCTACCACGGCTTCGCCTTCCATGCCGACAAGGACGTCACCCTCGAGCAGGACCTGCAGCGCCGCGACCTGACCATCAACGCGATGGCGCGCGACGAGGACGGCACGCTGATCGACCCCTACGGCGGACAGCGCGACCTCGAGGCCCGGCTGCTGCGCCATGTCTCCGACGCCTTCGCAGAGGACCCGGTGCGCATCCTGCGGCTGGCGCGTTTCGCGGCCCGCTTCCACGACTTCGGCGTCGCCCCCGAGACCGAGGCGCTGATGGCGCGCATGGTGCAGGCCGGCGAGGTCGACGCGCTGGTGGCCGAACGGGTGTGGCAGGAACTGAGCCGCGGGCTGATGGAAAGCCGCCCCTCGCGCATGTTCGAGGTCCTGCGCCGCTGCGGCGCGCTGGCGCGGCTGCTGCCGGAAGTCGACCGCCTGTGGGGCGTGCCGCAGCCGAAGGCCCATCATCCGGAGATCGACACCGGCGTGCACCTGATGATGGTCCTCGACCTGGCGGCCCGCCTCGACGCGCCGCTGGGCGTGCGCTTCGCCTGCCTCGGGCACGACCTCGGCAAGGGCCTGACCCCGCCCGCCGAATGGCCGCGCCACCACGGCCACGAGGCGCGCAGCGTGGCCCTGGTCAAGGCGATCTGCGAACGCCTGCGGGTGCCCGGCGACTGCCGCGAACTGGCCGAGACCGTGGCCCGCGAACACGGCAACATCCACCGCAGCGGCCAGCTCGATGCCGAAGCCGTGGTGCGCCTGCTCGACCGCTGCGATGCCTGGCGCCGGCCGGCGCGTTTCGCCGAGACCCTGCTTGCCTGCGAATGCGATGCCCGCGGACGGCTGGGCCTGCAGGACAAGCCCTACCCGCCCCGGCAGCGCCTGCAGCGGGCCCTAGCCCTGGCCCTGGCGGTCGACACCGCGGCGGTGGCGGCTGAAGCCGCCGCGCGCGGGGTGCGTGGGCCGGGCATCGGGTTCGAGATCAGGCAGGCGCGGTTGCGGGCGATCGCGCAGGCACTGGCGGATTGAGGGGCGGCCTGGCCGGCGGCCTCTCTCCCGCCTACTGCAGACCAGCCAACTGCTTCAAGGCAGGCAAGGCAGCCGAATTGAAATGCGGCTGCAGGCCGACGAACCGATCGCCCTTCTTGATCGAGACCACCAGGTCCAAGCTCGTGGCGGTAGCCGCGGTTTTCATCAGCAGGTTCCCGATCCGCATGCCCGGTTCGTAGGCCGCCGCGAACAGCGGTGCCCAACGGGTGTCGCTGCGCACCGATTCCGGATAGTTCACCTGATACGCGACACTCCCGTTCAGGTTCACCTCCTGCCAGCTGCCGGTGGCCGTGGGACTCAGGCCCGCAAAGCTGCAGCTGGCCGTGGGCAGCTCGAAGATCGACAAGGTCTTGTCGGCATTCAGCAACGCGCCCAGGCGCTTGGCCTGCCCCTCTACGCTGTAGCACCAGCCGGCCCCGGCCGGCTGGGCGAAGGATATCCGGGACAGGCGGTTGATCCGCACCATGTCCTCGCGAGCCTCGAACACGCTCGTGTACGCCACCGAGCCGGCGGGGAACGTGGTGTCGGGGTGGGGCCAGGTGTAGCTGACCGTCCTGCCGCCCATGCTGCGGACGTAATCGGCCACGCGCTTGCCGGCCACATCCTCGCGGTTCAATTGCATAGACCAGCGAATGCCCGACAAGCCGGGGCTCTCGCAGCCCACGGCGGCCTCGACAGCGCCTTCATATGCCACCTTGGGACGGCACGATTGGCTCTGTGTCCCGCCCCAGAAATCCCCCTCCACGGCCCGCAGCAAGCTGGGAGGCGTCTCCACCGAAGCCGTCGCCCCCGCGATCTTGGGCGAAGTCAAATAGCCGAGCGCATCCACGCTGCCCCGGCTCACGAACACCTGGGGAACGTCGTTGACGATCATGCCGAAACCCCACAACACGTGGGCACCGTCCGCGAAAGCCTTCGCGACCTCGTTGTTCACCGGTGGATTGACGGCCGGTGGCGGGTTGGCAACAGGCGGAGTAGCACCGCCGCCATCGCCGGACCGGCTGTCGATGCCGCCATCATCCCCGCCCCCGCCGCCACAGGCGGTCAGCAAGGCCAGAGTGCCCACGGTTGACCAGATTTTTGTTTTTGTGATTCTTCTCATTAGTTTTTCTACTTGCATTAATTAAATAAATCTTCACCGCCTGCGTGAGCGCATCAATGCGCCCCTGCGGCGGTCAAGGGACCCAATAACCATGAGTTCCTTTCCTACCACAACAATCCTCACTCGCCTCGCGCTCTCGTTATTTTATCGCGCAGCATATAAATCTCCTCATATCGCATGAGACGAAAGCCAAAAGCAGACAAATCAACTCCCCACTCAATCAATCTTTTTGAGATATACAAAAAAGATTCACGTGGACCATATAGGGAGAATTTCGCCTCGACCAAGCCTCCATCATCAAGCTGGCCATCAAACAGTCTTTGCGCCGAAGTAGCCTCCAGTTCCCCCCAGAGGCGCCTCAGCTCTTTGTCCACCTCTTCTCTGGCGCCTTGAAAGGAGCGCAGATCAACTCCAATTTCTCCCCAGATAGGATTTCCGATCACACGGTCCTCACCACCCACTTCATCTGAAATGATCCCACCACAGCCAGCGCAGGCGACCTCACCCAGCAGAATCGATGCGCCGCACATTTCGCAACTCTTCACTTAGTTACCCCTGCGCATGTCGATGTGAACTCGCAGGGCCTGCTTCGCGAGCAGGGAACCTTCGCCGCGACATTAATACCATTCCTGCCAACACCACATATTCAAAAATTTCCCGGTCAGCTCATCCGGAACTACCAAGATGCATTTACAGGGTGAAGGAACGCCCCCGAGGTACTTCCGCAAGTGATCGATCATCCACTCGTGGCTCAGAGCCAAGCGTGGCTTCCATGCTGGGCGAAGCGTCTTTTTGTCCATATCGCCTTCACTCATCTTCGAGAACTTCGGCCCATATCGCAAAGCGAGGTAAATTCTCCTTGCACCGAACGCAGCGCACAGGCCCCGCCACTGTCGCGCGCTTCATTACTCCAGCCCAATCTGCCACGCCCAGATAGAGGTCAGAAACAGTGGGGTTGGCGATCATCTGCGTCGTCCCGCAAGCACCACACCTCACACACTCGACATGGACCCGCCGCCACCCATCTGGGGTAACGAGCAAGTTCATCACCGTCCACGTCTTGGCAAACGAACTATCCCTGCACAACGCAAGACGAAATGCCTCGCTATGCACTCGGGTGAACCGCAACATGGCCTCAACCAGAGGTCTTGTTCGGGGGGAACACAAGGGCAGCCCGCACCAAATGTTACTGCGAAGAGCTGCATCCCACTCCTCATTGCCGAGCATGAAAATCTGCTGGCCGTCGACTGTTAAGTCGTCTTGCATAGAAGCTCCCGCTTAGATTCTACGGTAGCGGTTTCAAAAATTTCGCCGGCATGCCCTCATTCAATAAAAAATCAATTGCAAACCAGTCCACACCAGATCTGGGCAGTACGAAGATCATCAACTCCAGAGGCACCAACGCACCTTGATTGATGAACCGTCGTAGATCTTGCGCAAGTCTTTTATATAAGAAGCAACAAGTTTCATGGGAATCAGGGAGAAAGTAGACACTCCAAGTCTCTCAATTCATTCTCTTCTCTCACCTTGCGACTCAAGATACTCGACAAGTTTAAACAAGTCAGAGGCAGCTTGCCGCTCCAACTGAGGCCATTTGCTTCGAACCACGTCAGCGGCCTCACCAAAGTTGCCCATTGCTTGGCCTTCTGTAGCGACAACCTCAGGACAAAGTACAAAACGATTCTCATGGTGACGAATTAAAGACCATTTGGTACTTCCCACATAGTTCTCAATTGCGATCTGCAACGCAATCTCGGCGGCCCCTGCGTCTTCAGGCGCCAGATGAAACGATGCATACAAGATGCTCTGCCCGTCCTGGACGCTGGGCCAAGCACTAAACCAACCTCTCCGCCAAAGACGATTTAGCGCGGAAGAAAGGAGCGAAGCGGCAGAACGAGACATAGTCGTAAAAAACTTCAACGCCAGCCCGTTTTAGAAACTCCGCAACTTGGGCTACGGTCTCGTCGTTATCCTCCATCATATTCCGCGACATTCCCGAAGCATCGAAATAGCTCATCAGCGCATCGTCACCCCTCGCAGTCAAAATAGATAAAATCTTTCCAACGGGGCATCAATTCGGAGATAAGCCGAGACTTCTGCTTCGTTCAAGGTAGTTTCCAAGAGTCATGGCCAATCGCCCAAGGCCCACACTTTCCTGTTTGCAGTCATAGGTGACGGAGTGCAGCGCGGGCAAGCATTCCTCTGCTGCACAAAAAACACCTGTGTTAGCCTACTCAAGCAGCAGTCACTTTCAAAATGGAGGCCCCGTGTGCAAACTGCACATGCTCGGAGTTGCGCGGGAGGCGCTCAACAATGGTTCTCATAGACAAATAACACGCCGGCGCAAATTTGCGTACAGAAGCCTCATCAAATCGCATATTTCGCGTAGAAGGACTCGTCGCCGGCAACCAATTTACCCAATATCCCCTCGAACTCCGCGTGCAACTCGGCTTTATTAAGAATTTTGGCATCAAATTTCATCTTCACTCGGTTCTTCACATGCTCCACAAATTCATCCGGCAGGCGCACCCGATACCTTTTTACGTAATGAATATGAGACGAATCCCAGACATACCCCCCATCAGACCAGGTTCTAGAGGGAATCTCAAGGCGACCACTAATTGGATCCTTAATATTACTTAGCCATTCATCAATCACGACACAAGATTCCATGTAGGCCGAAATAATTTGAGCATCCTCTTGACTCAAAAAATCCAAATTTTGCGCCAAACTAATTGATGAGGAACACTTGGCCCCTTCATCTTCCTTGTAGTGCGGCAATACCCTCATTTTAAAAACCTCCTGAAGCGGGAGTGAAAGTCTTGGTTTCGGCTGGAATGTGAACCAAGTCAGGATGGCGATACCGCATCCAGGCATCACTCATTTGTTTCCATTGCCCTGTAGTCGAATCGAATGCCACCGGCCTGGTGAAGGCGGTGACGGTCGCACCAAGCCCGTCGGCCACCTGTTGCGCGGTCCCATTTGAAGCGGCCCAGCACGAACCCATGCAAATGGGGGACCCTCGTCGATAATTTGGATTCGACAGTACGGCATCAACAATTTGCTGGGAATTTGTGGCATTCCCATCCACCCAGAACAAGCCTCCAAGTTCATCGTAATCCGGACGAGAGCCGTGGACGATTACATTGTGCCCGTTCCCGGTATTATTTGCGATATTGAAATTCGTCATCGTGGCACTATCAGAACCGATAGCAGTACTGTGGATTCCATGGCTGACCAGCGAGCCCGATGGGGTCGACGAATCAAGCGCCCGCAACCCAAGCCTCACCTCAGATACAGACGCGGTATTGCCAATTGCTGTAGTAGCCTCCACGCTAGCAGTGTGTGTCCTACCGAACTGGAGAACATCTCCGGCGAAAGATTGTGCCCCGCTCCATGCGGACCGAAGCCAATCAGCGGTTGGAAACACAGCCCTTTGCATCCCTCCGCCTTGCTGTGGAACAACGCTGCCAGAAGCTACCAAACTCCCGTTCGCATCAGTCGTTGAAACACTGCCATAGCTCACCCCGCGCCGTTGCGTGAAATCGAGAACTGGGGAAACCTCGGCCTCGGCAGCCTTCCCGGCCGACTTAGCAGTCGACGTAGCAGAAGCACTACCAGTCGACGCTGGGCTGCGACCTAAAGAGAAAGCACTACCAGCTTCACGCAGTTCCGCCACGGTGACGCCCAGCCCCTGTGCTTCGCCCACCAGCCGTGACAAACCACGGCCGACCGCAGCCAGCAACCGATCACCATAGGCCCCGCCCAGCACGAATTCTTCCACAGGGTAAATAGGCTCAGCGGAACCGTTGATGGCCCGCATATTGACCAACCGCTCCTGATCCCGCCCGGACATCCCGGGCACGATGTTCCCGGGTTTCTCGCCCAGGAAGTAATTGCCGTATCGATCCGCACGTTGCGCCGCCGTGGCGCCGAAGTAGGTTTGCGGAGCGCCATGGTCGGTGGCGGTCACGCCCTTGTATTGGATATTGGCCCCCATGTAGGGCTTCAGCGCAGCCTCCGCCGCTCTGAGCATGGCGAAGTAGGATCGCACCCCGCCCCGCGCCCCCTCGGAGCCGGGAGTCTCCTGAGTCTGGGTCAGCAACCTCAAATATTGCTCGTTCTTCAGGAACTCCTCGTCATCTACCAAGCCCTTGGCAACACGCTCCAGGGCATCGGTCCATTTCATCGTTTCGATGTTCAGGCACCGGTCATTGCCACGGCAGCCCTGCTCTGCTTTTTCCCGGGCAAGCTTCTCGATCAGGCTGCGCTCCAGCCAATGCAGCTGCCGGTTGTTCGTGTCCACCGCCAGCGCGAATCCACCGCCCAGGCCTGCTCCACTCAGTCCGCCATCACCCACGCTCGCACCAGCCACGGCACCCACACCCGTGGCCGTGAGTTGCGCACTGACTTGCCCGAACATGCGGGAATAGCCATCGTCCAGCCCGATCTCGCGCGTCAAATTCCGGGCCGACGTTTCCACACGGGCCTGCAACTCGTCGAGTTGAGGTGCGGCGACAGCCACGCTGGCAGCGCCGAGCGCTCCTTGCAGGCCACCGCCCAAGGCACCGGTCAGGGTATGCAGCACCACCCGGCCGGCTCCACCTTCCACAAACAATTCTTGCTGCGTCCGCAAACCCGGGTCCTGCAGGGTGGCGAGAGCGCTCTCCGGCGTCATGCCCTGGTTTCGCTCCAGTTGTTCCAGCGTCCTGACGTCTTTCGGATCGGTGAGGCTCCCGTCCTGGCGCTCCCGCCACAAGCTCAGGTACTGGCGAGCCTCGTTCGTCTGCTTCGCGGCCCCTTGGCTGATGTAGTCCGACAGATCCGCCACCGCCTGCGGCGCCTTCTGGCTGAAGGTCTGGGTGATCTTCACCTGGGCATCGATGTTCTGCCGGACCTGCTGCACATTGAAGGCGGAATGCAGGATGCCGGCGGTGTCGGTGGAGGTGGACACCCCGATGCCGCTGCGGGTCAGGCTCTCCAGGTGCTCGCCGTCCGAGCCGAAGCCCGCACTCGCGCTCGGCTTGTTGCCTGAAGCCTTGTTGTTGCCACTGCCTGGTGCCGCGGGAGCAGGCGCCGGAGCCGGCGCGGGTGCCGCCGCCGACCCGCCCCCAGCCGGCGCGTTGCGCGACGTGGCGCTGCTCACCTGCGCACTCACCGCAAAGGCCTGAGCATCGAAGTCGGCCACGTTGACCAGGTCGCGCTGCGTCACCCCGCCCTTGCCGTCGAAGTGGGTCTTGCCCTGGTCCAGCGCCTTCTGGCTGGCGGCGATCACCCCGCCCACCAGCGTGGTGTGCCCTTGCACCTGGACGTCGTAGCCGCCGTCGCCCGCGAAGATCCCGCTCTGCTCGGCCACGTAGCGCTGGTTGGCGTTGATGCGCGTGCTGCCGAAGTTGAAGCCCGCCGCCGAGACGAAGCTGCCGTAGCAGATCGGCGGGATGCACAGGCTCAGGTTGATGCCCGCGCTTTCCTGCTTGCTGTCGTAGGTGCTCTTGTTCTGCAGGCTTTCGATGTGCAGGTCGCCTCCGACCTTGCCCGTCACCCGCTCCGCCTGGACCACCGCCCCCTGCAGCGTCGTGTCGCCGCCCGACTCCAGGGTCAGCGTCTTGCCGGCCACGACGTGGGTGTTGTTCCAGGTGCTGTCGGTGCCGTCCGCACGGCCTCTGGTGCGGCTCGCCGCCAGGTCGATGGTGAAGCCGTTCTGTTCGCCCAGCAGCGCGAAGCTGATGCCCACGCTGGCGCCGCTGGAGCCGTCCGTGCTCTTCTGCTCGGCGGTGTTCTCGGCCGCGGCGAGCCGGATCGCGCCGTCCGCCTTGAGCCGGGTGTCGTTGCCCGCGCTCAGCTCGCTGCCGAGGACGTTCAGCTGGCTGTCGGCACCGCCACCGGTCGCCTGGATGCTCAGGTCGCCGCCCGCCGCCACCGTGCTGCCGATGGCGTTGGTCCCGCTCTGCTCGAAGTTGGAGTGGCTCTCGTTGTGGCTGACGTTGGCGCTGATCTTGATGCCCGTGGTGAGGCCGCCCTTGCCGTTCATCGCCTGCGCCGCCGAGACCGCTTCCTTGGCGGCCAGGCCGGCGTTGATCGCCGCCATGCCCTTCATGCGACTGTTGCGGGTCTCCTCCCCGGACTTGATGGCGCTGCGTGCCGCGCGCAGCGCGTCCAGGATGGGGATGCTGACCGAGCCGCCGACCGCGGTCCGGCTCGTCGTGTTGCCCTGCGTGGCTTCGCCCCGGTCGAAGGCCGAGTCGATCTGCACCTGCCGGGCACGGATGTCGATATTGCCCTCGGGCGCCGCCAGCGTGCTGGCGGTCTGGGTGTAGCGCCCATCGGCGCTCAGCGACACGCTGCCCTTCAGGCTCGCCACCTGCGTGCCCACGTGCGTGGTGCTGCTGCCCTCCTGGTGCTCGCCTTCGCGCGCGCTGCCCATGGCCGGCTGCCACCAGCTGCCGAGCTGGCCGTTGGCGTAGTTGCTGGTCTGGCTGAAGTCGGCCTGGCTCTGCTCGGCCGCCAGCAGGCTCAGGTCGCGCCCCGCATGCATGCGCAGGTCGTTCTCGACCACCACCGTGGCCGCGCTCAGCGTGGTGTCGCGCCCGCTGCGCGTGCTCAGCGCTCCCGCCGTGATGCTGCTGCCCTGCGCCTGTGTCCAGGTCTCGGTGCGCAGCTGGTCTTCCGCCTTCTTCTTGAGGAAGGCGTAGCCCGCGTCGAAGACACCCGCCACGTTGTGCGACTGGCCGAGCATGCGGCCCAGGCTGTTGGATTGCTGGAAGCTGTTGCGCTCGTGGCTGAGTTCGCCGCTGGCCGTGTAGGTGTCGAGCGTCAGGTCGCGCCCCGCATCGATCTCCATCCGCCCTTCGGCGTTCAGCTCGCTTCCCTGCACGCCGATGTCCTGCCCGGCCTTGAGCAACAGCTCCTTGCCGCTGAAGACGCTGGCCACGGCCTGCGTCGCGTGGGTCTCGTCGTGGGTCGTGGTGGTGCGGACCTTGAAGGTGCCGGTGTCCACCGAGACGCGGGCGTCGCGCATGAAGTCGCTCGCCGTGCCGGCCTGCAGTTCGATGCTGCCGCGCACGGCCTGCACCGCCAGCAGATCGCCCTCGCTGCTGACGCTGGCTGCGCGGGCCGTGACGTCGCCGCCGGCCCGCAGGCTGACCTTGCCGTCGCCCACGATGACGGTGCCGGTGTCTTGGCTCACCGTGCGCAGGTGCTCGATGTCCTCGCTGGCGTGAAAGCCGCTGGCGTGGCTGAGCCCGACCGTGCCCAGCCGCAGGTCGCGCCCGGCGTCGATCGAGGTCTGCCCGCCCGGGCCGGCCTGGGTGAGCGCGGCCGCGGTCAGGCTGATGTCGCCTCCGGCCTTGAGCGAGAGCTGGCCTTGCGCGCCGCGCACGCTCAGGCTGGCCAGGCGGTCGATGTCGGTGTGCTGCTCGTGGAGCCGGATACCGCCGACGTCCAGGTCGTAACCGCTGCTGCGCGTGGTGCTGGCCACGATGATGTCGCGCCCGGCGTCCAGCGTCAGCGCCCGATCGGCGCGGATCTGCCCGCCCAGGTCGGTGATATCGGTGCGGGCCTGCAAGGCCACGCTGCCGCCGCGCAGCAGCCCGCTGTTGTGAATGTTGTCGGCCTCGATCCGCAGGCTGTCGCGTCCCACCACGGTGCTGGTGTTGGCGTAGCCGCCGCCGCTGGAGAGCTGGACCCGGTTGCCCGCGATGAGGCTGCCGGTCGCGCCCTGCTCGGCGTCGGTGGTGCGGGCATAGACCTGCGGCACGAGCGCCTGCATCGTGCTGCCGTCGGCGCGTGTGACTTCGCGCCTGACCAGCCAGACGATGTCGGTGGTGAGCTTGGCGAGCTGGTCGGGAGTCAGGGGCTGCCCGACCTGCAGCTGGTGGGCCTGCGCGAACGCGACGCCCTCCTTCATCAGCAGGATGTATTCGGTCTCGTTGTTCTGCTGGGCATCGAGCAGCCGGGTGCCGATGAGCCGGCTGGTCTGCTCGCGCACGAGACGCTGCTCGTAATAGCCGTCGCCCAGGCGCGGGCCCACGCTGTTCGGGTCCACGCCGAGTTCCTTGAGCAGGTAGCTGCTGTCGAGCCAGTTGCGGTAGCCCGCGAACTGAGCATCGGTCGTCACCAGGACCGGCGCGCCCGCGTCGTGCTGCGTGTACAGGCTGCTGGTGGGCAGGGTGAGGTCGATCGGGGCCGCCCGGTGCAGGATCGACGGGTCCGGGGCG
This sequence comes from uncultured Rhizobacter sp., assembly GCA_966211755.1. Lineage (GTDB taxonomy): Bacteria > Pseudomonadota > Gammaproteobacteria > Burkholderiales > Burkholderiaceae_C > Rhizobacter. Next base: position 37,144 of record CBIHOH010000004.1, read on the forward strand.
CCGGTGGACACGCCCGGAGCCTGGGTGTCGACACCGCCCGTGCGGACGGTGGTCGGCGCCGTCACCGGAGCCAGGGTCGCGGCATCGGCGACCGCCACGCCCCGGACCGTATCGTCCTTGCCATGGAGGTTGATATTGCTGCCCCGCAGTTCGGCGGTGGACAGATCCAGGCGGACGCTCGTCGTGATGGTCTCCGTGGTTGTGGAGACGGTGCGGTCGTTATGGTAGCCGCCGCCCTGGTACCAGCTCTTCTTGTCGCGATAGTCCTCGTCAATCCGGGTCGACACCTTCGTGGCGCGTTCGCCCGTGTAGCTGCCTGTGCTGTAGTGGTCCAGGGGCAGGTCGATCTCCCCCACCGCGACCACGCGACTCTGGTCGTTGTGCAGCCGGGCGTCGCCGAAGTGCATGCTGCCGCCGGATTCGAGGACACCCGCCCGGCCGCTGGCGGCTTCGTCGAAGTAGTTTTCGGTCTGGGTCGTGGTCTTGGTTTCCCGGGCCCGGTAGCGCCCCTCGCCCCCCGTGTCGAACAGCATCTCGCTGTTGGTGGTAGGCGTGAAGCCCTCCGCGGCTCGGGTCGAAATGACTACCGGGCGGCTGCGCTCGACGATCACCCGCTTCACCCCGTAAGTGATGTCGCCTTCCGCGCGGACCGCCCCGCCGCTGACACGGAGGGTGTCGCCCAGGCCCTGGGCCCGGCCCTGCGCATCCAGCGTGCCGCCGAAATGCATGCTGCCTTCGCTGACGAGCTCGCTGCCCTCGCCCACGTTGACATTCGTTGCGGCCACGTCCAGCCGCTCGCGCGCGCCGATGACGCCCGCGCCCTTGGCCGGCGCTCCGGAGACCTGGGCCGTTTCGTAGTACGAATCGGTCCCGGGCGAATGGTAGAAGCTGACCGAGCCCCCCATCCACCAGCGCCTCGACGATCGCGGCTGCGAAACCGAGGTGTTGTCGACCGTCTCCGCCTCCACGCTCACGTGGTCCCCATAGATGCGTCCGCCGACGTTGTCGATGCGCGTCTCGGCCGACACGGTGGTATGGGCCCCATCGATCAGGCCCCGGTTGCTGAGGCTGGTGTCGGACTGGAGCTGGGTGTCGCCCTGGGTGATGATGCTGGCGTTGGCGCCCAGGTCGATCTGGTGCGCATGGATGGCCAGGCCCTCGCCGCCCTGGATCTTGGTGTCGAGGACGAAATTGCCCGTGGTGGTGATGCTGGCCCGGCCCACGGCGGACAGCTCGCCCAGATCGCCCAGATTGGTGTTCACGCGCAGGTCCAGGCTGCCGCCCGAGATCACCTTGCCGTCCAGGCCGAGGCGGCTGGCGTCGATGCCGATGTGCCGGCCCGCCACCAAGGTGCCGCCCGTGTTGGTGATGCCCAGCGTGTTGTGCGCCAGATCGGTCGAGCCTGTGTCGCGCAGCGTGAGCGTGCCGATGGCGGACAGCAGGCCGCCGGTGTTGTCGATCAGGTGGGCGCTGCCGAGCGTGATGTCGTTGTCGGCGATGATGGCGCCGCGCTGGTTGAGGATCAGCTCCGCATTGAGGCGCACGTCCTGGCCTTGCAGGCCCAGGTCGTCCTTCGGACGGGTGTCGTTGTTGTGCACCACGCCCGCAGTCACCACCAGCGTGCCGCCGGCACGGATGAGGCTGCCGGTGTTGTCCACCGTACCGGCTCCGACGTCGATGTCGAAGTCGCCGCTGAACTGCATCTGGCCGCCCCGGTTGTCCAGGTCGGCACCGATGATGACGGCATTGCCCACGCCGGAGATGCTGCCGCCCCCGGTGTTGTCGATGGCCGCGCCGTTGAGGGTCGCCCCACCGCCGGCCCAGATGCGACCGGCCACGTTGTCGACCGCGCCGCTGCGCAGGACCATCGCGCCCGTGCTGAGCAACCCGGTCTTGTCCTTGGCGCTGGTGTCGCCGTTGCTGTTGAGCAAGGCCTGGCCATGGGTGTCGACCACCAGGTCCCCGTCGGCCTGGATCAGGCCGCCCCGGTTGTCCAGGGCCCGGCCCTGGGTCTCGACCGACACCGCCTTGCCGCCGATGAAGCCCTCCTGGTTGTCGAGCGCATCGGCCCGCAAGCGCAGCTCTCCCCGTGCCGACAAGGTGCCGGAGCGGTTGTCGACGCTCCCCGCGACCTCGACCGACAAGCCGTTTTCGGCGCTGATGTGGCCGCCTTGGTTGGCCAGCGTGGCCGCGCCCAGGTTCACCGCCCCCGCCTGGGCCACGATCACCCCGTCGGTGTTGTCGATGCCGCCCGGCAGCACCAGGTTCAGCGGGCCGCTGCCGGTCTGCACGATCTGGCCGTCCCGGTTCGACAGCTCGTGCGCGGCGATGTCCAGCGAGGCCGCGGACACGCTCGCCTCGTCGCTGCGCCAGGCCTGGCCGATGCGGGCCTGCAGGCTGCCGCGCGCGAGCACCGTGGCGCCTTGCGCATCGAAGCCGCCTTGCATCGCCACGAACATCAGGTTCTGGCCGCTGAACTGGCTGTAGGAAGCATCGATGGCCTTGGCGCTGACGTTGATGTCGCCACCAGCCATGCTTTGCCCGTGGATGAGCGCGCCATCGGCGGCGTCGATGAACAGGCTGCCGGTGCTGCCGAAGCGCGAGGTCTGGCCGTCCTCCTCGGTCGTGAGGCCGGCGGCCAGGGTGGAGCCCTTCTCGCTTTCGATGCGGCTTTGCGCGCCGGTGGCCCGCAGGCGCAGGTCGCCCGCCGAGCCGATGAAGCCGCCGCCGGCGTTGCGCAGGTGGCCGCGCGTCTGCAGCACGGCCTCGCCCTTGGCATACACGCTGCCGCTGTTGTCGATGCCGCCGGCCGCGTCGGCCTGCAGGCGGCCGCTGCTGTTGATCTGCCCGATGTTGATGAGCTTGCCGTCGGCCGTCACGAACACGTCGCCGGCCTGCGCGGAGATGACGCCGGCGTTGCGCACGCCCATGCCCGCCTCGGTGCCCACCAGGGTGATGTGGCCGGCGTACATGCCCCCGAGCTGGGACACGTCCAGCCCGACGGCCGGCGCCGCGCCCTGGCCCCGGCCGGCGCTCACCTCGCTGTTGTCGGCGCTCACCAGGTTGGCCCCCTGGGTCACCTTGAGCTTGTTGGCCCACACGCCGGCGTTGACCTGCACGCTGCGCGCGATGATGTCGGCATAGTCGGCGCCGCGCGCGTCCATGCCGCGGCCCTCGATGGCCACGTGGCCGCGCTCGACGCGGTAGCCTTCCAGGTTGCCGCCGTTGATCACCGGGCTGCCGGTGGTGACGGTGGCGCGGCTCGCGTTGATGAAGCCGCAGCCGTCGCAGGTGATGCCCGCCGGGTTGGCGATGACCACCTGGGCGCGGTCCCCGGCCACCTCGATGTAGCCGCGCAGCTGGCTCGGGTTGTTCGAGTTGACTTCGTTGAGGATGACCCGCGCCGTGCCGCGGGCCATCCACGGGTTGGCCCCCACCGCGCCGGCCAGCGCCGAGGGCGCGCCGGTGCGCGAGTTGTTGAGCACCGCGCCCTGCGCGCCCACGTCGAACTGGCTGTAGGTGTTGCGCGACACGCCGGCCGCGCTGGGGGTCTGGATGTTGACCTGCACCGCCCCGGTCGGGGTCGGCAGCACCGTGGGCTGCTGGGTGCGCGGGGCGTTGCGGTCGGCCACGATCTGCGCCTGCGCCGCGCCGCCCAGGGACACCATGCCCAGCGCCAGCCACAGCGAGAACGTCAGCGGCCGCACCGCGGCCGAGGCCGCGGCGCCGTTGCCCTGGCCAGCCCCGGTGGCCCGGCCATGGCCGGACGCGGTTTCGGCCACCGCCATGTACAGGCCCCGGGCCTTGTTGAAGACGATGCGATGCAGATGCTGGTTCATTTTTTTGTTGTTTCCCTGGATTCTTCCTGTCGTGCCGCCGGGTCGTCCGCCCGGTCGGCACACGCCGGCGGCGGCGTCGTCAGAACGCGGCGCCGATGCTGAAACCGCCCACGCCGCCGGGGGCGTTCAAGCCGTCGGGCTTGTGCAGCGGCCTGCCCGCGAACACGTCGTAGTTCACCCGCTTGTAGGCGCCGCGCACGCCGACGACGGCCCCCGACAGCGACTTGCCCGCCAGTTGCCCGCTGGAGTCGCCGCCCACCGCCCCGCGGTCCAGCCCGAGGTAGAGCTCCTGTCCGCCCTGCCCCAGGGGCGTGCCGAGGTCGTTGCGCAGCAGCCAGCCGCGCTCGGCCGACAGCACGCTTTCGCCGTCGAAGCCCCGCACCGTGTAGCGCCCGCCGATGGAGAAGCGGTCCTGGGGCACCAGCGGCGAACGGTTCCACTGCGCGCGCCAGCTGCCGCCGTAGCGCAGGCTGCGGCCGGCCAGGCTGAACGGCGCGGCCAGCTGCAGATCGGCCGTGAACAGGCGGGGCCGCGCCGTGCCCTCGCCGAAACCTTCCTCCGGGGCCGGCAGCGACCCGAAGGCCCCCGTGCCCCGGCGGTACACCAGGCGCAGGTCCACCGTGTGTGCCCCCACATACTCGCGATGCGCCAGTCCCAGCTCCCAGCCGGCCATGCGCCGGCGCTGCACCTCGACCTCGGTGTCCTGGATGAAATTACGGGAGTTGCGGGCCCAGCCACGCGCGCTGACGGTGGTCTTGCGCAGCGCATCGCGGTACACCAGACGCGACAGCTGCACATCGCGGTTCGTGTTGTCGCCGCTGTAGACGTAGTAGTCTTGATTCGCCCCCGCCACGGTCTGGTGGTAGTCGGAGCGACCGGCGTTCATCGACAGCAGCCAGTAGCCGAAGGGCACGGAGTAGTGCAGCGCGAAGCCGCGGCTGCCGCGCCCGCCGGCATCGCCGCCCAGATCGTGGTTGACGCTCAGGTAGAACAAGTCGTTGAGCTTCAGGCCATGGTCGAGCGAGACCGTGAGGTTGCCCTGGTACTTGCCGGTGGCCCGGGTGCCGGCGTCGTCGGCGGACAGGTTCAGGCGCAAGGGCAGGCCCTGCTGCCAGCCGATCACCAGGTCGCTGTCGCCGGGCTGGGCATCGGCCTCCTCCGCGGGCACGATCTGCATGTCGACCTGAGCCGAAGGCACGCGCTTGAAGTTCTCCAGGCCTTGCTCGAGGTCGCGCAGGTTGAGCCATTGGCCGGGCCGCGCGGGCAGGGCGTTCCACGGAGTCGCCCGCGGGCTCGAGCCCTCCGCCAGGCGCACCGCCCGCACCCGGCCCGGCACCAGCTTGAGGGTCAGCGTACCCAGGCGCAGGTCCTGCGGGTCGGCCACCACCCGGCTGGTGATGAACCCCCGCTCGACGAGCGCGTTCTGCACGCGCTTCATGATGCGGTTGATGCCCGTCGATCCGAGGCAGCGCCCGGGGCCCGCGCCCGGGACCTCCCGCGCGGGAGGATCGTCCGCCCGGTAGGCCGCCTTCAGCGCCCACTGGAATCGCTCCGCCGCCACGCCGTTCATCTCCAGGCGCGTGATGTGGAAGCACGGCGCCTCCTCGTCCGGCAGGGGGAGCAGCGCGTCCGGCACGCCGGCGGTGTCGAGCCGGACGTCGGGTGCGGGCTGCAGTTGCCGGGCCTGGGCGCGTCCCTGCTCCTGCAGCCGGCGCTGCTCCTGGGCGGCCGCGGCTGCCGCGGCGGCTTCGACATCGGGCGGGAAAGTGGCCGCAGCGCTGGCACGGCCGGCCATGGCCACGAGCAGGAACGGGACGGAAACACGGAACCACCACCGCGCGCCGCGCGGCTTCGACAACTCTGACACTCGACCACTCCACGGGCCCCATCGCGTTCGATGCGGGCGATTGACTACAAGACTCTCGAAGGGTCGACCAGGAAACGCTGTTGCAGATTTCGTGAAAAAAGACCAATTCAAGCCGTTTTATTGTCCCGTGTCCGTTTGAAATAATTTCCGATTCGATGCAACAAAAAGTTTTCTAGGGGGTAGCCCTAGGTGTGGCCCGCGCAGCTTCCGGCCAGGTCTCCGGCCTGCCTCGGGGAGACGCCGGACACACCTCATCGGCCACCACCTGCTGCACCGAGCAATGGCCTCTTGCGAAGAAGGCGAGGCGGACAAAGTGCGATCGCTTCGTCCCCTCGGCATGCCAAACGCCGGCAGGGACAGGCGGCCTGGGCCGGCGGCCCCGGCACGGATCGGCCCACGGCGCGAGCGTGGGGCATGGCCCCCGATGCAGACCGGCCCACGGCTTCAGGCCGGACAGGACGGTCGAATGAAAGCGGCCAGCCCTCCGGCAGGCTGAAAGGATGAGGCCCAGGTCATCAACCCGGGCTCACGGCCACTGGCCGGGCATGGCCGCAAGGGATCAGGTGACGGCGCCGAGACCCCGTCGTCCAGCTCCTATGGCAGACCCGCCAGCTGCTTCAAGGCCGGCAAGGCGGCCGAGTTGAAATGCGGCTGCAGGCCGACGAAGCGCTCGCCCTTCTTGATCGAGGCGAACAGGCTCCAGGTTGTGGCGGCATCCGACTTCTTCATCAGCAGGTTCCCGATCCGCGCGGCGGGTTCGTAAGCCTGCGAGAACAGGACTGCCCAGCGCGTGTCGCTGCTCACCGATTCCGGGTAGTTCACCTGGTAGGCGACGCGCCCGTCCAGGCTCACCTGCTGCCAGCTGCCGGAGGCCCAGGAGCTGAGGCCCTCGAAGCGGCAAACGCTGGTGGGCATCTCGAAGATCGAGGTCGTCCCGTCGGCATTCAGCAGCACGCCCAGTTGCCCGGACTGCCCGTCCACGCGGTAGCACCAACCGGCTCCGGCCGGCTGGGCAAACGACAGGTTGCTGGGACGCAGCATGTCCTCACGGGCCTCGAATACGCTCGTGTACGCCACCGAGCCGGCAGGGAACGTGGTGTCGGGGTGGGCCCAGGCATGGGTGACCATGGCGCCGCTCATGTTGCGGACGTGATCGGCCACGCGTTTGCCGGCCACGTCCTCGCGGTTCAACTGCAGGGACCAGCGAACGCCCGACAGGCCGGGGTCCTCGCAACTCACGAGAGCCTCGACCGTGCCGTCGTAGGCGAGCTTGGGCCGGCAGGCCCGGCTCTCGGTCCCGCTCCAGAAGTCGTCCTCCACCGCCCGCAACAAGCTGGGAGGGGTCTCCGGCGAGTTCACCATCCCGGCGATCTTGGTCGTGCCCGGATAACCGGAGGCATCGATGTAGCCCCGGCTCACGAACACCTGGGGAACGTCGTCGAGAAGGAAGCCGAAACCCCACAGCACATGGGCGCCGTCCGCGAAAGCCTTCGCGACCTCGTTGTTCACGGGCGGGTTGGAGACAGGCGGCTCGGGGACAGGCGAGGTGGCTGCAGGCGGCTTGGCAGCACCGCCATCGCCGGACCGGCTGTCGATGCCGCCGTCATCCCCGCCCCCGCCGCCACAGGCGCTCAGCAAGGCCAGCGCTCCCACGGTGGACCATATTCTTGTTTTCGCGACTGCTCTCATGAATTGTCCTGACTGATTGGCGGCTTCGACAGACTCTCCGATGGCCATGTCCCGGACACGCCTGTCGGGCGGGCTCGACGACACCAGCCCGCCGGGGCGGTTTTTACATGTGAAAACCCGAGAAATTGTGCGAAGTTTGTAAGTTCCGGACTTGCGAACTAGGGGGGCCGCTTGGCAGGCATCGACGTTTGCAAGCGCCCACCACCGCTGCGCCGGACGGTCCGCTTGCCTGCGCACATCCTGGCTCCCTGCACCGGAGGCCATGGCCCGCCGGTGAGCCTTAGAAGATCCGGCCGATCAACAGCGCCACCACACTCAGCAGCACGCTGCTGCCGATGGGCAGGAAGAACTCGCGCCCGAACAGCCTGAACCGGAAATCGCCCGGCAGCCGCCCGAGGCCGATGCGTTCGAGCCAGCGGTGCACGCCGCCGAAGACCATCAGCACCAGCAGGATGAGCAGCAGCCAGCGGATCACAGGCGGTGGCTGCGGTCGCCGTGGCTGAAGCCCAGCGGGTCGGCGACGAAGGCGGCCTCGCAGCCGCGGGCGAATCCGATCACCTTGAACAGCTCGCCCATCTCGTGTTCGTGCAGCAGCTTCTGGGCCGGCACGGTGACACGCAGGTCGGCGCCTTCGAGCAGCTCGGGCAAGCCGCAGTTGACCAGGAAGTGCGCCTGGCTGGTGTAGCCCAGCACCTCCAGGCCGGCGTTCTGCCCCGCCAGGGCGATGCCGGTGAAATTCACGTGCGCGGTGATGTCCTTGTCGCCCACATCGTCCAACGGGTCGGCGTCGGCCTGGTGCGCCCGGTGGCACATCAGCGTGCCGCCATGGCGCTGCGGGTGGTAATACTCGGCCTCGGGAAAGCCGTAGTCGATGAAGAACGCCGCGCCGCGCCGCAGCCGGTCGGCCAGGGTGGCGATGAAGGCCTCCGCCTGCGCATGGATCTCGGTGACGGTGCCGGGCACGAACGGGCCCTCCAGCGGCGGGCGCAGGGCGGTCGGCCGGTCGCCCCAGGCGAAGCCGTCCTCGTGCAGCACCACGCCTCGCTCGTGCCACTCCCGGCCGTCGAAATGCAGCAGCTGCACCGGCATGGCGTCGAGCACCTCGTTGCCGACGACCACGCCCTGCATCGCCTCGGGCAGCTCGGCGACCCACTGCACCGTGTCGCCGAAGCGGGCCAGGCGCGCCTGCTGGCGTTCGCGCAGGCTGCCGGACAGGTCGACGATGGTGTAGCGCCGCAGCGCCACCCCGCGGGCGGCCAGGCTGTCCAGCAGCTGCTCGGCCAGGGCGCCGGAGCCTGCGCCGAATTCCCACAGCTCGTCGGTGGCCGAGGCCGACAGGGCCTGGGCCAGCTGGCGCGCCAGGGCCTGGCCGAACAGGGGCGACAGCTCGGGCGCGGTCACGAAATCGCTGCCCGACCGCGGCAGCTGGCCGAACTTGCGGCTGCCGTGGGCGTAGTAGCCCAGGCCGGGGGCGTACAAGGCCATGGCCATGAAACGGTCGAACGGCAACCAGCCGTCGTGGCGGACGATGGCCTGGCGGATCAGCTGGTGCAGCGCGACCGATACACTGACGGACTTGTTGGATTGCATCCCCGCATTGTAGGAACCATGTCCGAACGCCCTGTTGCGCTTGTCACCGGCGCGGCCCGCCGCCTGGGCCGCGAGATCGCGCTCGACCTGGCGCGGCACGGCTTCGATGTGGCCGTGCACTATCGCCAGTCACGCGAGGACGCGCTCGCCACGGTGCAGGCCCTGCGCGAGGCGGGAGCCGGCGCTGAAGCCTTCGCTGCCGACCTGGGCGTCGAGCCCGAGTGCCGGGCGCTGGTGCCCCAGGTGCTGGCCCGTTTCGGCCGCCTCGACGCGGTGGTCAACAACGCCTCCAGCTTCGAGTACGACAGCCCGGCCACCTTCGGCATGGCCTCGATGGAGAGGCATTGGCGCGCCAACACCGCGCCGGCCGTGCTGTTGGCGCAGGCCCTGCACGCCCACCTGGACGGCCATGGCCGCAGCGGCTGCGTGGTCAACCTGATCGACCAGAAGCTGTGGAACCCCAACCCCGATTATTTCTCGTACACCTTGTCCAAGGCAGCCCTGCAGGCCGCGACCGTGATGCTCGCGCAGGCGCTGGCACCCACGCTGCGCGTGTGCGGCGTGGCCCCCGGCGTGACCCTGGTGTCCGGCCCGATGAGCGAGGCCGAATTCGCCGAGGCGCATGCGCTGACCCCGCTCAAGCGCTCCTCCACGCCGGCCGACATCGCACGCGCGGTGCGGTTCCTGCTCGAATCGCCGGCCATCACCGGCACCACCATCCTGGTCGATGGCGGCCAGCACCTGCAAGCCCAGCCGCGCGACGTGATGTTCCTGGCGCGCGCCCCCTCGAAAGACTGACATGCACACCCTCCTCACCCACCCCAGCCTGATGGACTGCCGGCGCCTGTTCCTGCGCGACTACGAGGTGTGGATCAACATCGGCGTGCACGACTTCGAGAAGCGCGGCGAGCAGCGGGTGCTGATCAACGTCGACCTGTTCATCCCCCTGTCGATGTCGACGCCCAAGGAGGACGAGCTGGAGGAAGTGGTCGACTACGATTTCATGCGCCGCACCATCGGCGAGCGCGTGAAGAAGGGGCACATCCACCTGCAGGAAACCCTGTGCGACGAGGTGCTGGCGCTGATGCTCGCCCATCCGCAGGTCAAGGCGGCCCGGGTCTCGACCGAAAAGCCCGATGTCTACCCCGATTGCGACGCGGTCGGCTGCGAAGTGTTCGGGCTGAAGAAGGAGCTGTGATGCCACGACACGCCGGTGCTTTCCCCTCACTCCAAGCCGCGAGGCCCGCATGAACGCGACGACCGAACACGACACCGTGGCCAAGGCGGCCTACGAGACGAACAAGCTCTCCAAGCGGCTGCACCGCCTGGTCGGCCAGGCCATCACCGACTTCAACATGATCGAGGAAGGCGACAAGGTCATGGTCTGCATGTCGGGGGGCAAGGACAGCTACGCGCTGCTCGACATCCTGCTCAACCTGCAGCAGCGCGCGCCCATCCGCTTCGAGCTGGTGGCCGTCAACCTCGACCAGAAGCAGCCCGACTTCCCCGAGCACATCCTGCCGGAATACCTCGCCGGCCGCGGCGTGCCCTTCCACATCGAGAACCAGGACACCTACTCGATCGTCAAGCGGGTCATCCCGGAAGGCAAGACCATGTGCAGCCTGTGCTCGCGGCTGCGCCGCGGCATCCTGTACCGGGTGGCCGGCGAGCTGGGGGCGACCAAGATCGCCCTCGGCCACCACCGCGACGACATCCTGCAGACGCTGCTGATGAACATGTTCTTCGGCGCCAAGCTCAAGGGCATGCCGGCCAAGCTGGTGAGCGACGACGGCAGGAACGTGGTGATCCGCCCGCTCGCCTACGTGAGCGAGATCGACCTGGAGCACTGGGCCGCGCACCGGCAGTTCCCCATCATTCCCTGCAGCCTGTGCGGCAACCAGGAGAACCTGCAGCGCGTGCAGATCAAGCAGATGCTGCGCGACTGGGACAAGCGTTTCCCGGGCCGGGTCGACAACATGTTCGCCGCCCTGGGCAACATCGTGCCCTCGCACCTGATGGACAGGAAACTCTTCGGCTTCGAGCAGCTCGAAGCCACAGGCGTGCCCGACGCGGCGGGCGACCGCGCCTTCGACGAGGACGAAGACTGCGCGCCCCCCGCCCTGCCCGCCACCGCCGTCGTCACCCTGCAACGCTGAACCGAGACGGGAGACCGCCATGTGGAAATCGATGCTCACCCTGGCGCTGGCGGCCGGCCTGGCGGGCTGCGCCGCGCTGAACACCATCGAGAGCGACGTCTCCACCTTCAGCCAGTGGCCGGCGCAGCGCCGGCCGGCCACCTACACCTTCGAGCGCCTGCCCTCGCAGCAGGCACGGCCCCAGGAACAGGCCCGCTTCGAGCTGCTGGCCCGCCCGGCCCTGCAGGCCGCCGGCTTCACGCCCGCCGAGGACGGAAAGAGCGCCGATGTGACGGTGCAGATCGGCGTGCGCGCCCACCGCGCCGCGCGCTCGCCCTTCGACGACCCGCTGTGGTGGCGCGGCGGGGTCTACTACTCGCGCTCGGGCCGGCCGCTCTTCTATCATGGTCCGGCGCTGATGTACCAGTTCGACGCCCCACGCTACGAACGCGAGGTGGCGGTGCTCATCCGCGACCGCGACAGCGCCCAGCCGCTCTACGAGGCCCGCGCCGTCAACGACGGCAACACCCCCGGCGGCGACGACCTGCTGGGCGCGATGTTCCAGGCGGCGCTGAAGGATTTCCCGCACACCGGGATCAACCCGCGCCGGGTGTCTGTGCCGCTGGCGAAATGAGCGTCCCCTCGTCCGGGCTCGCCGCCTGAGGGCGCGGGCCCGGCGGCCACGCGGACGCCCCCGGGGCTCAATCGTCGGGCGATGTCCCTTCGGCCCAGCTGCGCAGCACGTGCGCCCGCAGGCAGTCCTCGTAGCAGCCGGTGCAGTACAGACGCCAGTCGGCCTGGCGGTCGGCCGCATCGGTCCAGCCTTGCTCGCGCACCAGCACGCGGTCGCAGTCCTCGCACCAGGCCTGGGCCGCTTCGTCCGGTTCGGCCGGTTCGAACGGGATGGCGAAATAGCCCCGCCCCCTCTGCCCGGGCAGATGGCGGCAGATCAGGCAGCCTGGGGACACCCCGTGTTCCGCGCAGGCGATTCCGCTCATGTCATCGTCCCCGGGGCCGGGCCCATGAGGACGCGGGCCACGCCTTCCGCACGGGTCGATGCCTCGATGCTCATCGCGCACGCCCCAGCGCCCGCAGGTCCTCCTCCCAGCCTTTCAACTTCTCCACCGCCTTCGTCCGCTGCGCGGGGCTGGTGCTGTTGTGCAGGCGCGCCGCGAATTCGCAGTTGTACTGCAGCAGGCGCTGCTGGTAGTCGCGATAGGCCTGGCGCGGCGAACGCTGGATGCGCTCGACCAGGGCCAGCAAGGCGGCCTGCGATTCGGCGGCGGGGGGGCGTTCGGCGGCCAGCCGTCGCAGGGTCTGCAGGATGTCCTGCTGGCGGGCCTTGCGTTCGGCCAGCCACAGGGCCGGGTCGAAGGGAGAGGCGAGCACCATGCGCCTCACCTCCTCCTTCTGCGAGGCCTCGAGCCAGCCGTAGAGGGACTCGAGCCGCTCGACCGCCCGGTCGACCGAGGCCTGGGTGCGCGCCTCCGGGTCGTCCTGCAGGTAGTCGGCAACGAATTCCGCATTGCGTTTTCCGTACTTGCGCTCGATGTGCCGGAACTGCTGGGGCGTGAAGCCCTGCACCGTGCCGAGCACCAGCGGCACCGCCTGCTGCACCATCGGCTGCAGCCTGGCCAGGGCCTCGTCGTACCAGCGGCAGGCCTGGGCCGCGGTGGCCGGCTGCTGCACTTCGACCTGGGCGCGGGCGAGGAGCTGCGCATAGTCGCCCAGCTGGGTGCGGCGGTGCCAGCGGAAAAACGAATCGAGGGCGCCGCGCACGCCGGGATCCTGCTCGCGCGGGAAGTCGGCATAGGCGTCCAGCCACCAATAAGCGAGCTCGGGCGCCTGGTTGTAGCCCAGGCGAAGCGCGCCACACCCCGAAAGCAGGATGGCCAGCGCGCACAGACAACCGATAATCGCGGACTTCAAACAAGGACGTTGCATGGCACTCGACATCGTGATCATGGCCGCGGGCAAGGGCACCCGCATGAAATCCAAGCTGCCCAAGGTGCTGCACAAGCTCGCCGGCCGCAGCCTATTGCAGCACGTATTGGAAACCGCCGCCAGCCTGCAGGCGGACCGCATCATCACCATCACCGGCCACGGGGCCGAGGTGGTCGAGGCGGCCGTGCAGGCGCCGCAGCTGAGCTTCGTGCGCCAGATGCCCCAGCTCGGCACCGGCCACGCCGTGCAGCAGGCGGTACCAGCCCTGCACGACGAAGGCACGACCCTGATCCTCAACGGCGACGTGCCGCTGATCAAGGCCGCGACCGCGCGCGCCCTGGTCGCCGCCTGCGCCGGCAGCAAGCTGGCGCTGCTCACCATCGACCTGCCCGACCCCAGCGGCTACGGCCGCATCGTGCGCGAGGGCGAGGCCGTGCGCGCCATCGTCGAACACAAGGACGCCTCGGCGGCGCAGCGCGCGATCCGCGAGGTCTACACCGGCATGATGGCCGTGCCCACGTCCCTGCTCAAGGGCTGGCTGGCCAGGCTGAAGAACGACAACGCGCAAGGTGAGTACTACCTGACCGACATCGTCGCCATGGCCGTGGCCGATGGGGTGCCGGTGGTCGCCGCCCAGCCGGCCGACGAGGCCGAGGTGCTGGGGGTCAACAGCCCGGTGCAGCTGGCCGACCTGGAGCGGCGCCACCAGCTCGCGCTCGCCACCGGCTTCATGGACGCCGGCGTGCGCCTGGCCGACCCGGCCCGCTTCGACCTGCGCGGCGAACTGCGCTGCGGCGCGGACGTCGAGATCGACGTCAACTGCATCTTCGAGGGGCAGGTCAGCCTGGGCGACGGGGTGCGCATCGGCGCCAACTGCGTCATCCGCAATGCCAGCATCGGCGCGAACGCGGTCATCCACCCCTTCACCCACATCGACGGCGACAAGCTGGGCGTGAAGGTGGGGGCGGGCTCGCTGGTCGGCCCCTTCGCCCGCCTGCGCCCGGGGGCCGATCTCGCCGAGGAGGTGCACATCGGCAACTTCGTCGAGGTGAAGAACTCCACCCTGGGCAAGGGCGCCAAGGCCAATCACCTCGCCTACCTGGGGGACGCCAGCGTCGGCGAGCGCGTCAACTACGGCGCGGGCAGCATCACCGCCAACTACGACGGGGTCAACAAGGCGCGCACCGTCATCGAGGCCGACGTGCATGTGGGCAGCAACTGCGTGCTGGTGGCACCGGTCAAGCTCGGGGCCGGCTCCACCATCGGCGGCGGCTCCGCCATCACCAAGGACGTGGCCCCCGCGCAGCTGGCGGTGGCACGCGGCAAGCAGGTCACCGTGCCGGGCTGGACACGGCCGCTCAAGAAAACCAGCTGAACGCGGCCCGGCGCGGCGGCCTCATGCCGCCTCGTCGACCCGGCAGGCGGCCGCCCAGGCCTCGAAGTCGGCACTCGCCAGCGGCGCGCTGATCAGCAGCCCCTGGAATTCGTCGCAGCCCAGTTTCGCGAGGTAGTCGCGCTGGGCCGCGGTTTCCACCCCTTCGGCGATCACCCCCAGGCCCAGTCCCCGCGACATCTGCACGATGGCGCGTGCGATGGCGCCCGAGTCGCCATCGTCGGGCAGGTCCTGCACGAAGGAGCGATCGATCTTCATCTTGTCGATCGGCAGCTCCTTCAGGTGGGCGAGCGACGAATACCCGGTGCCGAAGTCGTCCACCGAGATCCGGATGCCCAGGGCCTTGAGCTCGACCAGCTTGCGCTTCACCTCGGGCAGGTCGTCCATCAGCATGCGCTCGGTGAGCTCGAGTTCGAGCAGCTCGCCCGGCACCTCCTCTTCGACCAGCATCTGGCGCACGAGGACGGTGAAATTGCCGGCCTGGAACTGCATGCTGGACAGGTTGACGGCTACCGGCACGTGCAGCCCCGCGTCGTGCCAGCGCTTGGCGCAGCGCAGCGCCTCGCGCAGCACCCATTGGCCCAGCGGCAGCATCAGCCGCTGCTCTTCGGCCAGGGTGATGAAGGCGTCGGGCAGCAGCAGGCCGCGCTCGGGGTGGTTCCAGCGCATCAGCGCCTCGGCCCCGACCAGCGCCCCGTCGCGCGCCCGCACCTGCGGCTGGAAGTGCAGCACGAACTCGCCACGCTCCAGGCCCTGCGTCATCTGGCTCTCCATCACCAGGGCATCGAGGGCCGAGCGTGCCATGGCGGAGGTGAAGAACTGGTAGTTGGCACGGCCCCGGGCCTTGGCCAGGTACATCGCGGTGTCGGCGTTCTTGACCAGGTTGTCGGCGGTGTCCGCATCGTGCGGGAACATCGCGATGCCGATCGACGGGGTGACCGAGATCAGGCGCCCGTCGGCATTCACCGGCACTTCGATGGCGGCCAGCAGCTTCTTGGCCACCTCCTCGACATCCATGCGCTGCAAGGTGTTGGGCAGCAGCACGATGAATTCGTCGCCGCCGAAACGGGCCACCCGGTCGGTGGTGCGCAGGCTGTCGGTGATGCGCCGCGCGATGATCTGCAGCAGGCTGTCGCCCACCAGGTGGCCGAGCGAATCGTTGACCCGCTTGAAATGGTCGAGGTCGATGAACAGCAGGCCGAACTGGGCGTCGGAGCGCCGCGCCGCGGCGATCAGGTGCCCCAGGTGTTCGATGACGCTCAGCCGATTGGGCAGGCCGGTCAGGGCATCGTGGTGGGCCATGTGCCGGATGTGCTCCTGCGCCTCGTGCCGCTCGCTGATGTCGCGCACGATGGTCATGCGCATGCGCTCGCCCTTGTGCATGATGCTGCGACCCAGCAGCTCCACCGGCAGCCGCCGCCCATCGCGCCGGACGAGGACGCTTTCGTAGACGGTTTCGCGTTCCTCGCGCAGGGCGTCCGCCATCTTGGCATGCTGGTCGGGCGCGACGAACTCGAGCGGGCGACGACCGCGCAGCTCTTCCAGCGAATAGCCGATCATCCTGCACACGGCCGGATTGACGTCGGTGATGACCCCCGCCTGCAGGAACACGATGCCTTCGGCGCTGGCCTGCATGAACTTGGTCAGGCGGTCCTGCGATTCGAGCGCGGCGCGCTCGGCCAGGCGGTGCCGGGTGATGTCGGACATGAGCACGAAGGCGGCCAGGGGTTCGCCGTCGCGGTCGAGATGCGGCAGCAGGTTGACCTCGAGCCACTGCCTGCTCCCGTCGCGCCCGACCAGCTCGCGCTCGTAGGACGCGGGCCGCCGCCCGCTCAGCATCAGATCGACATGAGGCTGGATCTCGCGTGCCGCCGCCGGCCCGATGATGTCCTCGACGCTGTGGCCGAGGATGGAGGACTCGTCCCAGCCGAAGGTCTCGGCATAACGCCGGTTGGCGAACAGGCAGCGCAGGCTGCGCGCGTCGAAGTAGGCGATCAGCGCCGGCACGACGTCGGCCAGCAGCTGGAACTGGTCGGCCCGGGCGCGCGCGAAGGCCTCGGCGCGGGCGCGCGGCGTGACGTCATGCAGCACGCAGAGATAGTGGCCGGCAGCGGCGATCCAGCGTGCCGAGCCATCGAGCCAGGCCCCTTCGGGCGAGGCCGGGGTGTCCTGCAGCCGCAGCGACATGCTGAAGTCGCGCCGCTGCGCCAGGGACTCCTGCAAGGCCAGGTCGGATGCGGGCAGCAGCAGTTCCGACCAGACCCAGCCGTCGTGGGCTTCGTCGGGAATGCCGGTGAATTCGCTGAAGGCCCGGTTGGCCTGCAGGACGGCGCCGTCCGGCGACACGCACAGCAGCATGCACGGCAGACTGTCCACATCGGGCAGTTCCCGCTTGAGCATGGCGCGCTGATCGGTCATGGACATGGACCCGTTGGTGCCGCGCAGCATGTGCAGCCCCCCCGGCCACGCCGCGCCGCTTCGGGCGCCCGCCGCCCGAATCCCCTGCGGGCCATGATAGCCCCGCCCGGTGCTGCCGGGACGTCCCCGCGCCCCCACCCCCTCAAGAGGGGGTGTCGAGCAGTTCCCGCGCCAGGCAAAGGTCGTCCCAGGCGCGCGCCTTGTCCTCGGGATTGCGCAGCAGGTAGCTGGGCGGGTAGGTCACGACCACCGGCACCTCGTCGCAGCGGTGCACCCGGCCGCGCAGGCGGCCCAGCGGCTCGCTGCTCTGCAGCAGGGACTGCACCGCCATGCGGCCCAGGGCGAGGACGACGCGCGGCCGCACCAGGGCGATCTGGCGCCGCAGGTAGGCGCTGCACTGGGCGATCTCCTGGGTGTCGGCACCGCGGTTGCCGGAGGGCCGGCACTTCACCGCATGGGTCAGGTACACCTGCTCCCCGGGCGGGGCGTCATGGCGCGTCAGGCCGACCGCGCGCAGCATGTTGTCGAGCAGCTCGCCGGGCTTGCCCACGAAGGGTTCGCCCTCGCGGTCTTCCTGCTCGCCCGGCGCCTCGCCGACGATCATCCAGTGCGCCCGTTCGTGGCCGATGCCGACCACCGCCTGCTGGCGGTCCTCGCACAGCTTGCAGGCCGTGCAGCCGGCCACAGCCTCGCGCAGCGGCTCCCAGCCCAGCGTCCCGATGGACGGCACGGCGGCCGTGGGCAGGGGCGGTGCCACGGGCGGGCGGGCCGCCTCGGGACGAGGCAGCGGACGCGACGCGGGCGCGGCGACCTCGACGCGCGCCTCGGCGGCAGGCGCAGGCGCCAGTGGGGGCAGGGGCGCCTCCGGCACGGCGGGCGGCACCTGCCAGACGCGCACGCCCATCTCGCCCAGCATGGCGAGCTGCCGTTCACTCCAACCCATCGTCACTCTCCGACAACTTCAGACTCATCACCAGGGCATCTTCGCGGCCGATCACGCCCGGCGGCATCGGGTAATAGGCGCGCCGGGTACCGACGTGCACGAAACCATAGCGCAGATACAAGGCCTTGGCCCGCTCGTTGCTCAGCCTGACCTCGAGCCAGAGTTCGCGCGCCCGCGCCTGCCGGCACAGGACGGTGACCTCGTCGAGCATGCGACGTGCCAGGCCCTGGCCCTGCGCGGCGGGCGCGACCGTGATGTTGAGCAGGTGCAGTTCGTCCACCCCCGGCATGGCCACGAAGTAACCGAGCAAGGGCCCGCGCGGCTGGACCAGCACGCGGCAGTGGTAGCCGGAGGCCATCGAGTCGATGAAGTTGCCGCGTGTCCAGGGCACGGCGTAGACCTGGGTCTCGATGGCGCACACGGCCTCGAGGTCGGCGATCGCCATCGCCTGCAGCAGCGGCCGGGGGCTGGGCAGCGCACTCATTCACGCCGCTCCCTCTCGGGCCAGGCGCAGGCTCTCGCGCTCGGCGGTGGTCTGGGCGACCTTGTCGCGCACATAGACCGGCAAGGCCAGGGCCGCATCGACCGCCACGCCGCGGGCCCACAGTTGTTCGGCCAGCCGCCCGAGTGCCTGCGCCCGCGAGCCGGCCTGGGGAATCCGCCGGGTGGCCGCCGGCAGGCCCAAGCGCTCGCCGAACACCGCCAGCGCGGAACCCGCCACCACCGGCGGCGGCTGCGCCTGCCAGCGACTGGACAGCGCTTCGACGCTGTACAACGCGGGCTCGGCCACGGTATGCCAGGCCCCGGCCGACCAGTCGTAGGCGGCGGCGTAGATCTCGTCCATGCGCGCATCCATGGCCACCCACAGGGAGAACGGGCCACCCTGCTGCGGGCGGGCATCCTCGGCGACCAGCAACAGGCTGTCGACCGGAACCACCGGCTTGCCGGCCCCCAGCGCCAGGCCCTGCGCCACCGAGCAGGCGGTGCGCAGGCCGGTGAACGCCCCCGGCCCGCAGCCGAAGGCGATGGCGTCGACCTCGGCCAGCCGGCAACCCGCTTCCTCCAGCATGGCCAGCACGGCCGGGACCAGCTGCGCCGAGGCGAGCGCGCCGCCGGCGCTGTCGAGCGCCCGGCGCCCCTGGGGACTCACCAGGGCCAGGCTCATCAGGTCGGTGGAGGTGTCAAAGGCCAGCAGCGTGCTCATGTTGCCGAGTTTAGGGGCTGTCATCGGATAAAACCCCATTCGCCGGGGAGTGGCACCCCGGGCCGGATCGCCAGGGGCGCACATGATGACAGACCCCGGCCGCCCCGGTGCGGGCCCATGCGATCATCGACGGATGCGAAACAGCCTTCTTGCGCGCGCGGCCCCCGCGCTTTTCTGGGCCGGCCTGGCAAGTGCCGGCCAGGCCCAGCCGTTCCCGGCCGAGGTGGAGATCGCCTTGCAGCGCGCCCAGGTGCCGCTCGACAGCGTCGCCGTCAGCATCCAGGAAGTCGGCACCGCCCTGCCCAGGCTGAGCTGGCAGCCCCTGCAGCCGATGAAACCCGCCTCGCTGATGAAGCTGCTGACCACCACCGCGGCCCTCGACCTGCTCGGCCCGGCCTGGACCTGGAACACCCCGGTCTGGCTGCAGGGTCCCGTCGCCAACGGCGTGCTGGACGGCAACCTGGTGATCAAGGGCAGCGGCGACCCGAAACTGGTGGTGGAGCGCATGTGGCTGCTGCTGCGGCGCGTGCAACAGCTGGGGGTGCGCGAGATCCGCGGCGACATCGTGCTCGACCGCAGCGCCTTCAAGCTGCCCGAGCAGGACCCGGCCGAGTTCGATGGCGAGCCCTACAGCCCGTACAACGTGGTCGCCGACGCCTTGCTGCTGAACTACAAGTCGGTGGCCTTCAGCTTCACCCCCGACCCGGCGCGCGGCGTGGCACGCGTGTCGAGCGAACCGCAGATGGCGGGGGTGCAGGTCGACCCGAGCGTGCCGCTGCTGCCCGGCGCCTGCGGCGACTGGCGCGGGGCGCTCAAGCCCGACTTCGGCGATGACGCCCATCCGCGTTTCCGCGGCGGGTTCACGACCGCCTGCGGCGAAAGGCAGTGGTATGTGGCCTACTCCGACCCGAAGAGCTACAACGCCCGCGCCCTCAGCGGCCTGTGGCGCGACATGGGGGGCAAGCTCGGCGGGCGCGCGCGCGAGGGCCTGGCCCCCGCCACGCCTCCCAGCTTCGAGCTCGGCTCGCCGACGCTGTCCGAGGTGACACGCGACATCAACAAGTACAGCAACAACGTGATGGCCCAGCAGCTGTTTCTCACGCTGGGCTTGACCCGGGGCGGCAGCGGCAGCCCCGAGGCGGCGCGCGAGGTGCTGCGCCGCTGGCTGCAGGAGCGCCACGGCGAGGCGGCTCTCGGCAGCGTGGTCAGCAACGGCTCCGGGCTGTCGCGCGATGCGCGGCTCACCACCGGATTGCTGGCGCGGCTGCTGCAGGCGGCCTGGGCCAGCCCGGTGATGCCGGAGCTGATGAGTTCGCTGCCCGTCAGCGGCATCGACGGAACCCTGCGCCGCGCGCGGCACGCCCCGGCCGGGCGCGCCCACCTGAAGACCGGCTCGCTGCGCGACGTGCGGGCCGTGGCCGGCTATGTGCTGGGCAGCAGCGGCAAGCGCTATGTGCTGGCGGCCATCGTCAACCACCCGAATGCCGCGGCCGCCGGACCGGCGCTGGACCTGCTGGTGCAGTGGACCGCGGCCGACGACGCGCCGCTGGCCACCGCCCCGGCCCATGTGGCCAAGGCCAGGAAACCTTGAGCTAAAGCCGCCCCGCGAGCGGCCGATATAGGGGTGCGCACTCACACACGCTGCTCCTGGACGGCGTCGCCCCCTCATGCGTCGATCAGCACCCCTAGAAATAGGGGGTTGACTTATCGCAACAAATGACCGGCATTGCTGTGCCGGATGTCACGCGCCCGGGGAAAACCGGTGGGGCCCCGGGCCGGCGGCCTCAAGAGTTCCTGTAGCCTGCCGATGACCCCTTGGAGGACTTCCACAGATCACTCCACCGACACCGGCCCCCATGAAACAAAAGCAGTCAGGCTTCACCTTGATCGAACTGATGGTGGCGGTCGCCATCGTGGCCATCCTGGCCGCCGTGGCGCTGCCCGCGTATCAGTCGTATCTCCGCAAGTCGTACCGGGCCGAAGCCCAGGCCTACCTGATGGCCGTGTCCGTGCGCCAGCAACAATTCCTGATCGACACAGGCGCCTATTCGAACTCGCTCACCACCATCGGCGTGCCCACGCCAAGCAATGTGAGCACCGCCTATGACCTCACCCTGACAGCCCCCGCCGCCACCCCGCCCACCTTCACCGTGACGGCCACACCCAAGCAGATCCAGTCCAGCGAAGCCTGCGGAACCCTGAGCATCAACCAGACCGGCACCAAGACGGCCGCGGTCAGCGGGTGCTGGTAGGAAGGAGCAGCGCATGAGCTTCAGCTTTTCGCCTTCATCCGCCCCGCGGGCGCACCGCCCCGGCAGGGCGCGCTCGATCCGCGGCTTCACCGTGCTGGAAATGATGGTGGTCTTGACGATCATCGGCGTCATCGTCGCCGTGGGCGCCCCGGGCCTGCGTTCCTTCCTCATGGGGCAGCAGGTCAAGAGCCTGGCCATGGACATGACCACCGACCTGTTGCTGGCACGCAACCAGGCACGCAATCGCGATCGCAGCGTTTCGGTCACACGCAGCGGCGACAGCTGGAACGCCGGCTGGACCATAGCGACCACCGAGAGCGGCGAACTCATCGGCACCCGCAACGCGTCGGCCAGCGATGTCACCGTGTCCGGTGCCCCGGCCACCATCACCTTCGACCGCACCGGCCGCGTCTCGTCGCCCACCAGCGAGGTGCGCGTCAGCATCTCCGGTGGAGGCGCCAGCCGTTGCGTCGGGCTCGGTTTGTCCGGCTTGGCGAGCTCCACGGTGGGAGCCTGCACATGAAACGCCGCCCGCCGACATCCCGCCGCCCGCATGGGCAACACGGTGCGATGCTGATCGAGGTGCTGATCTCGATCCTCATCTGCGCATTCGGCCTGCTCGGCTTCGTGGCCATGCAGGCGCGCGCCAGTTCGGCCGAGTTCGAGTCCTACCAGCGCACGCAGGCGCTGGTCCTGCTGGAAGACATGGTCAGCCGCCTCAACGCCAACCGGGCCAATGCCGGCGACTACGTGGTCGATGGCCTGATCGGTGAAGGCGATCTGGCCAGTTGCAGCGGCTTGTCGGGCGCCGAGCTGGACTTGTGCGAATGGGGCAACCTGATCCGTGGGGCCGCCGAACGGCGTGGCAGCAGCAACGTCGGCTCGATGATTTCCGCCCGGGGCTGCATCACCCGCCCCGCCACCAGCAGCGACCTCTACGTGGTATCCGTCGTCTGGCAGGGCATGGTGCCGACCGGGGGCGCCGCCAGTTCCTGCGGCCAGGGCAACGCGGCCTTCCCCACCGAGACGCTGCGGCGGGCCGTCTCGGCCACCGTTTGCATGGGACTGCTGCGCGACCCCGACACCCCTGCCTCCCTGCCCCGCTGCTGAGACCCCCATGCGCGCTCTTCCCCGCTCACACGCACCGCGCCGACCACGCGGCATGACCTTGGTCGAATTGATGGTCGGGCTCGCGCTCGGCCTGGTCATCACCGTCGCCCTGCTGGTCCTGTTTGCCAACGCCTCGGCCAACGGCCAGAACGTGGCGCGCGCCGGCATGCAGATCGAAAACGGGCGATATGTCGCCGAGCTGCTGCGCGAGGACCTGCAAATGGCCGGTTTCTACGGCGAAACCGCCGTCAGCGGGGCCTTGTACGAAGCCCCCGATCCTTGCGCCACCACGCCGACCGGATGGTCCGGCACCACCTTCACCCTGCCCGCGCCGGTAAAAGGTTACCTGGCGAGCGACGAGCTCGCCTGCCTGTCGAACCGCAAACCGGACACGGCCGCGGTCGCCCTGCGCTACCTCGGCGTGACCAAGGTGGCCCCCTCCTCGCTGGCCGCGGGCAACAAGCAGTACTACGTCCAGTACTCGTTCTGCACCGACGACACCACGGCCCCGCGGCTCATCTTCACCAAGGAAAAGACCGAACTCACCATGCGGGACCGCGCCTGCAGCGCGACCAACACCGCACGTCCCTACCTCTCGCGGATCTATTACATCGCCTCGTGCAACCGTTGCGGAAACGGCGGCGACGACACCCCCACCTTGAAGCGGGTCGATCTGATCGGCGACGAACTGGTCACGACCGCGATCGCCGACGGCGTCGACAACCTCCAGCTCGAATACGGGTTC
This sequence comes from uncultured Rhizobacter sp., assembly GCA_966211755.1. GTDB lineage: Bacteria > Pseudomonadota > Gammaproteobacteria > Burkholderiales > Burkholderiaceae_C > Rhizobacter. The sequence goes on from CBIHOH010000004.1 coordinate 60,273, forward strand.
GACACGGACGGCAATGGCAGCGCCGACAGCTACCTCACCACCACGGGCGACACCGGCCCCACCGCCTCCTGGGAGAACGTGATGGCCGTCAAGCTGCATTTCATCACCCGTTCGCCCGACAAGGTCTCGGGCAGCAGCGCCACAGCGCAGCAGTTCGAGCTGGGCGGGATCGGCACCATCGAGACCCCGGCCGATCAACACACCCGCAAGGTCTACACCAGCGTCGTCCGGCTCATCAACCCCAGCAGCGCGCGGGAGGCCCAATGAAACACCCACCTCACTTCCGCCGCCAGCGCGGCGTCACCCTGATCATCGCGCTGATCATGCTGGCCGCGCTCGCCCTGCTGTCGGTCTGGGGCCTCAACACCGGCACCACCAACCTGCGCGTGGTCGGCCACACGCAGGCACGCCAGGAGGCCCTGGCGGCGGCCCAGGTCGCCGTCGAGAGCACCATCAGCTCGCCCATGTTCATCCAGCAGGCCGCGGCCGTGGCCTCGAGCCCGGTCGAGGTCGACGTGGACCAGAACGGCACCGCGGACTACACCGCCAACCTGACGCCCGCGCCGGCCTGCTATCGGGTGCGCGTGCTGAAAGTCAGTGAACTCGACCCCGGCTCCGACAGCGACATCAACTGCCTCGGTTCGAGTTCGGCCCAGAACGCGGGCATCCACAAGGTAGGGGCCGCCTCGAAGACCGGCGATTCCCTGTGCGCCGACAGCGACTGGAACATCCGGGCCGAGGTGACGGACAGCCGCACCCAGACCAGCGTGGCCGTCAACCAGGGCGTATCGGTGCGCTCCTTGAGCACCGACACCCAGAACTCCTGCCCTTGATCTACCGGGGAGACCCAACATGAACACGCCCTCCACCTTCCTGCGCTCGCTGCTCCTGTGCCTCGGGCTCGCGGCCTGCGCGCTCCCCGTGGCGGCCGAGGACATCGACATCTACTCGGGCATCAACACCAGCAGCGACCTGCCGAACGTGTTGCTCATCCTGGACAACTCGGCCAACTGGTCGAGCAGCATTCCGGCGCCCGATTGCTACTACAAGGAGAACGGCGTCCTCACCGCCGTCGGCCCGAAGGCGTCGAACCCCAGCAAGGAGCAGGGCACGAAGATGGCCATCGAGAAGTGCGCGCTGTACAACCTGGTCGACGCGCTGCCCGTGAAGACAGGGGGCGGCGTCACCAGCTCGACCAATGCCCTGTTCAACGTGGGCATCATGCTGCTCAACGAGTCGCCCTACAACGGCGCCTATCCGCGCATCGCCTTCACCGCGCTCAGCACCGACAACAAGGCCGTGTTGAAGGAGAAGATCAAGGCCATGACGATAGGCGGGGACAAAGGCTCCAATGCCGACTTCGCCAAGGCGCTGTACGAGGCCTACCTGTACTACAAGGGTTCCGCGCCCTACCAGGGGACCCGGGGGAGCAAGTGGGATACCAACGCCGTCCAGGGGAACCACTACGTCAGCCCCGCCGCGTCCTCATGCGCCCGCAACTACATCATCCTGATCGCCAACGGCGCACCCGAATCGTCCGAGAACAACGACGCCCTGGCGCTGCTGACCGCGGCAGGCGGCAATACCTCGGCCATTTCCTACCCCACCTCCTACGTGAAGAACACCCACCAGGCCAACTGGGCGGACGAGTTCGCCCGCTTCATGCGCAACGTGGACGTGAGCGGGCAAACCGGTTCGCAAGGCATCGTCACCCATGGTGTAGCGGTGACCGGGGCCTCCAGCGACGGGCTGTATCCGAACTTCATCGCCGAGATCGCGAACCAGGCGGGCGGCAGCTACCATGCGGCCAGCGATGCCGAGGTGCTGCTGTCGTCCCTGACCACGATCTTCAACGAGATCCAGGCGGTCAACAGCGTGTTCGCCGCCGCCAGCCTGCCGGTGTCGGTGAACGCCCGCGGCACCTACCTGAACCAGGTCTACATGGGCATGTTCCGTCCCGACGCGGATTCGAGCCCGCGCTGGCGCGGCAACCTGAAACAGTACAAGTTCGGGCTGAGTGCCAACGGCGACGTGCAACTGGTCGACTCCACCGGCACCGCCGCCGTGAGTTCCACCACCGGCTTCCTCAGCACCGGCGCCACCTCGTTCTGGACCAGCTCCAGCACCTTCTGGGTCAACCAGCAACTGGGGACGCCGGCCTCGAGCAGCGACAGTCCCGACGGCGAAGTGGTGGAAAAAGGTGCGGCCGCACAGCGCCTGCGCACGGTGTATGCCACCGCACAGGCCACTCGCAAGGTGCTGACCTGCGTCAGCTGCGCCGCCGACACCACGCTGGGAAGTTCGGACGAGACCAAGTTCCACACCGACAACACACTCATCACCCACACCGCGCTCGGGGTCGCCTCCGACCTCCGAAACACCCTGATAGACTGGGTGCGGGGCACCAGCAACGCCGAGAACGAGAGCGGGCCGGGCGGCTCGACCACCATCCGCCCCTCGGTGCACGGCGACGTGCTGCACTCGAGGCCGGCGGTCGTGAACTACGGCGGAACGACGGGCGTGGTCGTGTTCTACGGCGCCAACGACGGCCTGCTGCACGCCATCAACGGAAACCAGGCCGGCAGCGGCGCGGGCGAGGAACTGTGGAGCTTCGTGCCGCAGGAGCTGTACTCCAAGCTGAACCGCCTGCGCTCCAACGCCCCGACCATCCGCCTGTCGACGACGGTCTCCGCTTCGGCCACGCCCAGGGACTATTTCGTCGACGGGCCGATCGGCATCTACCAGAAGTTCAATGCCGACGACACGGTGAACAAGGCGATCATCTTCGTCGCCATGCGCCGCGGCGGACGGGCGCTGTATGCCATCGACGTCACCACACCGAGCGCCCCCAAGTTCCTCTGGAAGAAGACCAACAGCGACCTGCCCCAGCTGGGCCAGACCTGGTCCGAACCCAAGCCCGCCCTCATCCGCGGCAACGCCAACCCGGTGCTGATCTTCGGCGGCGGCTACGACGCCGATGCGGAAGACATCGCCACCCCCGGCGCGACGACCATGGGCCACCGGGTCTATGTGCTGGACGCCTTCACCGGCGCCGAACTGAAGGTCTTCACGACCACCCGCAGCGTGGCCGCCGATGTCACCCTGGTGGATGCGGACGCCGACGGCTACATCGACCGCGCCTACGCCGTCGACCTGGGCGGCAAGGTGTACCGGATCGACCTGGAAACCCCGGCCAGCACCGCCGTGGGGGTGTGGTCCATCTACACGCTGGCGGACCTGTCCGGCGGCACCGGCACCGGCCGCAAGTTCTTCTTCGCCCCGGACGCCATCGTCACCCGCTCGTTCACCGCCTTGATGCTGGGCTCGGGCGACCGCGAGAAGCCGCTGCTGAGCTCGACCAGCGACCACTTCTTCCAGATCTTCGACAGCAACCTGGTCAAGGGTGCCCCTGCAGGCTACACCGCCACCACCTGGAGCGACCTGGCGACCGCGTCGACGGCATCGAGCATCACCGGCCGCGGCTGCTACGTCCCGCTGGACACCGGCGAGAAGGTGGTGAACGCGGCGACATCGATCGGCGGCGTCACCTATTTCGGCACCAACCGCCCGACGAGCGCCGTCGCGTCGCCGCAGGTCTGCACCAGCGACCTGGGCATCGCGAAAAGCTATGCCATGCCGCTCTTTTGCGTCACCCCCACCAGCACGCCGCTCAGCGGCGGCGGCCTGCCGCCCAGCCCGGTCACCGGCATCGTGACCATCGTCACGCCGGCCAGCGGGTCCACGCCCGAGCGGACGGAGCAGGTGCCGTTCTGCATCGGCTGCCCGAACCCGCGCAATTCGGCCATCGAGGGCTCGCGGGTGAGGCCGGTCATCAAGGTGCCGCGCAGCCGCCTGTACTGGTACCAGGAGAACCAGCGCTGAGGCCGCGGCAGACCGGCGGCTGCCGGGCCGCCCCGGTCAGAGCGGGTTGCCGCGCAGGCGCGTCAGCGCCTGCGCCCCGAGCAGGGAGTGCCCGCGCGGGGTGAGCTGCAAGTCGCTGGCCCACAGCCAGGTGGTGTAACCCTCGGGCGACAAGGTGATCGCCGCCGAGCTGGTGACATTGCACTGCGTGGACAGGGTGGTCTCGTTGCCGAGGCCGCAGGCGGCCTGGGTGACATTGGTGAGGGAGAACTGGTTGTTCTCGTTGCGGATGAACTGTGTGATCAGGTCGTAGGCCTCGACCAGCGCCCCGGAACGGCCACCGCCGTTCGCATCGGCGCCCAGCGCCAGGCGCAGGTTGTCGTTGAAGGCGACGCTCAGGCGATGCAGCCGGTTCGGCCCGGGCAGGGCCTGGTTGCGCCCATACGGAGAGAGCGACAGGTCGGGCAGGCTCAGGATGGCCACCTTGGCCCCGCTCGCCGTGATCCGCAACACCTGCTGGCCCAGCTGGGTGCCGGCGCTGCGCACGGCACTGAGCATGGCCGCCTCCTGGTCAGCGGTGGCGAGGTCCAACCCGTTCGCCTCGTACTGCTCGATGATGTCGTTCGTACCCACATAGATCGTCACCAGGTCGGTGCTTCTCGGCCCGCTGGCAAGATAGGCATCGATCTTGGCCTTGACGTCGGCCACCTTGTCGTCGGGCGCCGCATAGAGCAATTTGGCATCGCCGCTGCACAGCGTCAGGCGGTAGCCGGAGGCGACGTGCTGCACCCAGATCGGATTGGCGTTGCAGTCGGCCGTGTTGGCGTTGACGGTGTACTTGGTGCCGTCATTGTTGAGGGTGCTGGCCCGGTCGCCGAACACCACGACGCGTTTCGCCTCGAAGGTTTCCTCCTGCTCGCCGCCGCCGCAGGCAGCCAGCACGGCCGCTGCCAGCAGGGCCACGCCCGCGCCCAGGCGGAATCGCAGGCGACCCCGGTGAAGATCCGAAAATTTCATCAATGCTCCAAAAAAACGTGAAGGGCGCCCCGCGTTCAGGACGCGGCCGCCCGTTGCAACCTGTCGCGCACGCCGTCCCATTCGGGCTCCGGCGGCGGCTCTTCCACCCAGATCAGAGCGACGTCGAGGGCATCGAGTTCGCGCAGGGCGGAGAACAATTCCTGCGCCGCCGCGGCCGGGGCCGCGGGCATGGCCCGGTACACGGCCCGGCCCGCGGCCGGGGCAGGCACGGTCCGGCAATATACCGCCAGCTTGACCGAGGCCTCGTCGAGCAAGGCCAAGGCGGACTTCATCATGGCGGCGGACATCAGCCGCAACTTGGCGCGCGGCGCATAGTGGGCCTCCAGCGTGCCCGAGGCCCGGGGGGCGGCCTCGTCCCGGTCGAGCAGGGGTTCGCCGGCGGCGGCCTCGAGCTGCCGGCGGGTCAGCACGCCGGGCCGCAGCAGCACCGGATGCCCGCGCGAGCAGTCGACGATGCTCGACTCGATGCCGACCTGGCACGGCCCGCCGTCGAGCACGACGAGCCCGGCATCGAATTCGTCGACCACGTGCCGCGCCTGCGTCGGACTGATGCGGCCGAAACGGTTCGCGCTCGGCGCCGCCACCCCGCCGACCCCGCGCTCGCGCGCGGCGCGCAGCAGGGCCTGGGCCACCGGGTGTGACGGACAACGCAGGCCGATGCTGCCCTGCCCTCCCGCCGCCGCGCTCGCCCGGCCCGGCGCGCGGGGGACGATCACGGTGAGCGGACCGGGCCAGAACGCAGCGACCAGGCGCTGGGCCACCGGCGGCCAGGCGGCGGCGAAGAAGGCGGCGTCGGCCGCCTCGGCCACATGCACGATGAGCGGGTGGTCGGCCGGCCGCCCCTTGGCGGCGAAGATCCTGGCCACCGCCGCATCGTCGTCCGCCCGGGCTCCCAGGCCGTAGACGGTCTCGGTCGGAAATGCCACCAGCTCGCCGGCGGCCAGCGCCTCGGCGGCCCGCGAGACGGCCTCGGCCTGGTGCCCGTCGAGCAACATGGCGTACCCGCTCACCAGGCCGCCAGGCCCAGCAGCGCGGCGGCGCGCAGGGCAATATCTCGGGCCTCGGCCGCGGTCGCCGCGGTGACGGTGAGATGGCCCATCTTGCGGCCCGGCCGGGCGCTGGACTTGCCGTACAGGTGCAGGTGCACCCCCGGCAAGGCGAGCACCCGCTCCCACGGCGGCGTCGTCTCGGCGCCCCCGCCGGGAAACCACAGGTCGCCGAGCAGGTTGAGCATCACCGCACAGGAGTGCAGCCGAGGCGCGGCCAGCGGCGCATGGGTCAGCGTGCGCACCTGCAGGTCGAACTGGGAGACGTCGCAGGCGTCGAGCGTGTAGTGCCCCGAGTTGTGCGGACGCGGCGCCATTTCGTTGGCGACCAGGCTGCCGTCCTGGAGCACGAAGAACTCGACGCACAGCACGCCGACATACGACAGGGTGGCGGCGATTTTCTCGGCCGCGGCGATCGCCTGCTGCTGGACCTGGGCCGTGACGTCGGGGGCCGGCACCTGGGTGACGGCCAGGATGCCGTCGCGGTGCAGGTTCTGCTGCAGCGGGAAATGCACCACCTGGCCGGAACTGCCGCGCGCGACGATGACACTCACCTCGTAGGCGAGCGGCAGCATCTTCTCGAGCACGCAGGGCACCTGCCCGAGCCCGGCCCAGGCCGCGGCCAGCTCGGCCCGGTCGCGCACGCGCACCTGGCCCTTGCCGTCGTAGCCGAGGCGGGCGGTCTTGAGGATGCCCGGCAGCAGTTCGTCGCCGATGGCGGCCAGCCCGGTCGCGCTGTCGATCAGCGCATGCGGTGCGCAAGGCACGCCACAGGCGAGCAGATGGGCTTTCTCGGCCGCGCGGTCCTGGCAGGTGGCCACCGCCTCGCCGCTCGGCGCCACCGTGCGGCCATCGCCGGCCAGGCTGCGCAGCGCGGCGGCCGGCACGTTCTCGAATTCGGTGGTGACCGCCGCCGCCAGCTGGCCCAGCCGGGCCAGCGCCGGCTCGGCCAGGTAGTCGCCCTGCACATGGTGATGGGCCACCCGCCCGGCCGGACTGTCGGCGTCCGGCTCGAGCACCGCGGTGAAATACCCCATCTGCTGGGCGGCATGCACGAACATGCGGCCGAGCTGGCCGCCACCCATCACGCCCAGGGTGGCGCCGGGGGCGATGAAGCCGCCCGTCGTCATGTCAGGTCGGCCGACATGGCGCGCGCCACCTCGGTCTGCCTGGCCCGGTAGGCCTCGAGCCGTTCGCGCAGCGCCGGCTGCTCGCCGGCCAGCATGGCCACGGCGAACAGCGCGGCATTGGCCGCGCCGGCATTGCCGATGGCGAACGTGGCGACCGGAATGCCCTTGGGCATCTGCACGATGGAATGCAGGGAATCGACCCCCTGCAGATGCCGGCTGGCGACCGGCACGCCGAGCACCGGCACGGTGGTCTTGGCCGCCAGCATGCCGGGCAGGTGGGCGGCACCGCCCGCGCCGGCGATGATGGCGCGCAGGCCGCGGCCCGCGGCGGCCTCGGCGTAGGCGAACATGTCGTCGGGCATGCGGTGCGCGGAGACCACACGGGCTTCGAAGGGAATGCCGAACTCGGCGAGAATCTCGGTGGCGAGGCGCAGGGTATCCCAGTCGCTGCTGGACCCCATCACCACACCAACCACGGGGGCGCTGCTCAAGGCTCGCTCCAAATGCTGAAAGAGACTTGAATTGTAGGCGGCGCGGCGCCACCTCCGGTGGAATCCGCCCGCGCACTGATTGCTGGAACACCATGGACATCTCAATTCAGAACTTCGAAACCGACCTGATCAATGCCTCGCTCCAGCAACCGGTGCTGCTCGACATCTGGGCGCCCTGGTGCGGCCCCTGCAAGGCGCTGGGGCCGGTGCTCGAGTCGCTGGAGGCCGAATACGCCGGGCGTTTCAAGCTGGCCAAGCTCAATGCCGACGAGCAGCCCGAGATCACCGGCCAGCTGTCGCAGATGTTCGGGGTGCGCAGCATTCCCTTCTGCGTGATGTTCAAGGGCGGCCAGCCGGTCGACGGTTTCGTGGGCGCCCTGCCCGAAGCCAAGCTGCGCGAATTCCTCGACAAACACGTGGACAGCCTCGACGAGCAGGCCGCCGCCGAGGAGGCCGAACAGGCCGAGGAACTGCTGGCCGAGGGCAACCCCGAGCGTGCCCTCGAAAAACTCCAGGAAGCGCTGGCGATCGACCCGGCCAACGACGGCATCCGCTACGACTACCTGCGCGCCCTGCTCACGCATGGCCGGGTGGGCGAGGCGCGCCGGGCGTTCGAGCCGGTGGCCAGCAAGGTCATGCTCGACGCGCGCCTGGCCGCCGCCGGCCTGTGGATCGCCGCCGCCGAACAAGCCGCCCAGGCGCGTTCGCCCGAGGCGCTGGCCGAGGCCATCGCCGCCAACCGCCGCGACTTCGACGCGCGTTTCGAGCTCGCCCAGCTGCATTTCGCCGGCCAGCGCTTCACGCAGGCCATGGACGAGCTGCTGGAGATCATCATGCGCGACAAGAGCTGGCGCGACGAGGCCGCCCGCAAGAACTACGTGGCCATCCTCGAGCTGATGAGCAAACCCGCTCCGGCCAAGCCCGACGCGGCGGCAGCCCCCAAGGGCGCGCTCGAGATCGCCGGCAAGGTGAACACCGCCCCGGCCGATCCGGTGGTCGACCAGTACCGCCGCAAATTGAGCATGGCGCTGTTCTGAACCCCGCCAGGCCCTGAGAAGACGCGAACCGGCCGGGCCTCCCCGGCCGGGGTTCAGGCCGGCAGGCCTTCCAGCACCCGGTCGAGCAGCTCCACGGCGCGGGCCTGGGCCTCGGTGTGGGCCAGCCAATCGGCCGCGGCCCGCTGCGCATGAAAGGCCGCCGCGGCCGCATCCTCCAGCTCGCCGAACACCTGCGACAGGCGGCTGTGGGCGGCGGCGCGGTCATCGAGGTCGCTTTCCTCCTCGACCGAACGGGCGGCCGCCCGGGCGTCCTGCAGGGCCCGCGTCGCCTGGCCGAGGCGCAGCCGGCACCAGGCCATGTCGGCGCGCAGGCTCGCCTGCATGCGCGCCAGGCCCTGCGCCATGGCCGACGACAGGTGCTCGTCGTACAGGGCGAGCGCATCGGCGGCACGGCCCTGCAGGGACAGGATCTGCGCCCGCAGGATCGGCACCAGGGCGTCCAGCGACAGGGTGCCGACCAGCTGGTCGAAGTGGCCCACCGACTCGGCACCCAGCAGGATCTGCGGCGACAGCAGGCGCTCGCCCGAGGACATGAACAGCTTCTGGCGCGCCTGGCTGGCATTCAGCCAGCTCATGTTGTGCATCAGGGCGCTGAGGGTGACCTCGTCGCCGTCGGCGCTGCTGTGCTGGCGGGTGCGGCTGTACCACGGCTGGGCCAGGTCGTAGCGGGCACCGAAGTGATAGGCCTGGGCCACCACCAGGCAAGCCCGCGACCGGGCCGCGTGGTCGGACGGCTCCGACAGCTTCAGCGCCTCGCCGACATGGCGGGCCATGGCCTCGAAATCGTCCTGCACGTAGTCCATCTGCGCCAGCCAGGCCGCGCACAGGGCGTGCAGCGGAATGTCGCGCGCCGCGCCGCTGAGGGCGTAGGCCCGGCGCATGCGGTCGTGCGCCGCCACGCCCATGTCGCTGTAATAGCTCAGCAGGCCTTCGCCCCAGCTGAGCCAGGCACTCATGACCGCGCTGGGATTCGCCGCGTACTGCATGTGCAGGGACGACAGCACCTGGCGGGCCTCATCGACCTGGCCATGCCGGGCCAGGAAACCCGCCCGTTCGGCCCGCAGGCAGTCTGCCTTGAGCGGATGCCTGGCCGCCACGATGGCGGCGTCGAGGCGGGCCAGCAGGCGCGATTGCATGCCTCAGGCCGTCAAGCGCTGCAGCGCTTCACGGTATTTCTCCGCCGTATTGGCGACGACCTCGGGCGGCAACGCGGGAGCGGGCGCCTGCTTGTTCCAGGGACGGCCCTGCACCTGCGCCTGTTCGAGCCAGTCGCGCACGAACTGCTTGTCGTAGCTGGGCGGGTTGCGCCCGGCCTGGAACGCGGCCTCGTAGCCCTCGACCGGCCAGAAACGCGAGGAATCGGGGGTGAGCACCTCGTCCATCAGGGTCAGCGTGCCGTCGCTGTCGAGACCGAACTCGAACTTGGTGTCGGCGATGATGATGCCCTTGTCCAGCGCGATGGCGGCGGCCGTCTGGTACAGGCGGATCGACACCTCGCGCACCCGGCCGGCGAGCTCGGCGCCGATGATGTCGCACATGCGCTCGTACGAGATGTTTTCGTCGTGGTCGCCCATCTCGGCCTTGGTAGCGGGTGTGAAGATGGGCTCGGGCAGGCGGCTGGCGTTTTTCAGGCCGGCCGGCAGCGGCACGCCGCAGACCGACTGGCTCGCCTGGTACTCGGCCCAGCCGCTGCCGGCGAGGTAGCCGCGCACCACGGCCTCGACGGGCAGGGGCTTGAGCCGCTTGACCAGCATGGAGCGGCCGCGCACCTGCTCGCGTTCGTCGGCGGACACCGCAGTTTCCGGATCATCGCCGGTCAGGTGATTGGGCACGATGCCGTCGAGCCGGGCGAACCAGAACAAGGCCATCTGGGTCAGCAGCTGGCCCTTGCCCGGGATGGGCTCGCCCATCACCACGTCGAACGCGCTCAGGCGGTCGCTGGCGATCATCAGGATGCGGCTGTCGCCCACGGCATAGTTGTCGCGGACCTTGCCTCGGGCCAGCAGGGGCAGGGATCGGATCGTCGATTGAAGCAGTGCGGCAGTCATGGCCCAGGCGCAGAAAAGTGGAAGTCCGCATTCTACGGCGCCCATGTAACGAACTTGCATCCCCCGCGGCCGATGGGGCAGGCACGCTGAATGCACGCTGGGTGGGCATGCACCGCAGCCCATCGGAGAACAGGCCATGACACTTGCACCCCGTGCCGCGTTCGTCAGCGGCGGCGCCCAGGGCATCGGCCAGGCCATCGCCCTGCGCCTGGCCGCGCACGGCGCCGACATCGCGCTCAACGGACTGGCGCTCGACGAGCGCCTGCAATCCACCCGGGCCCGCATCGAGGCGGCGGGGCGACGCTGCGCGCTCGTGCCCGGCGACATCGGCCGGGTCGCCGACGCCGCCGGATGCATCGCCGCGGCCGTCGAGCAACTGGGCCGCCTGGACATCCTGGTCAACAACGCCGGGATCGAAAAGCGGGCCGGGTTCCTGGACATCGACGAGGCCGCCTACGACCGGGTGCTGGACACCAACCTGAAAGGCGCGTTTTTCCTGGCGCAGGCCTTCGCCGGGCACCTGAAGGCCGCAGGGCGCGGCGGCCGCATCATCAACATCAGCTCGGTGCACGAGGAGCTGCCCTTTCCGGGCTTCACGCCGTACTGCCTGAGCAAGGGCGGCATGAAGATGCTGATGCGCAACCTCGCGCTCGAACTCGCGCCCCTGGGCATCACGGTCAACAACATCGCGCCGGGGGCCATCGAGACCCCGATGAACGCCGGGCTGCTGCAATCGCCCGAGCGGCTCCAGCCGCTGCTGGCCAACATCCCGCTGGGGCGCCTGGGCCGGCCCGCCGACGTGGCCGGCGCGGCGGCGTTCCTGGCCTCCGACGACGCGGCCTACATCACGGGCAGCACGCTGGTGGTCGATGGCGGGCTGCTCTGGAACTACCAGGAACCATGAGGCAGTACCCCGCAACGCCCGAGCACCGCGCCGCCGCCGCCGCCCGGGCGGCCCGACCCGACCGCCTGACGCCGGCCGACCGCTACCAGGAGCTGTTCGTCGACGTGCAGTCGAGCCGCGTCTTCAGCGACAGCAAGACCTTCGTCGACTGCATTCCGCGCCAGGATCCGCAAGGCATCCTGCAGGCCTACCGGGCCCGCAGGCACGGCGCCGGGTTCGACCTGGGCCGGTTCACCGCCGAGCATTTCGAGGTGCCGCCCCCGCTCGCCAGCACCTATGTGTCGGTGCCGGGGCGCAGCCTGCCGGCGCACATCGACGCGCTCTGGCCGGCGCTGGCGCGCAGCCCGCGCCGGCATCCGCCCGCGTGTTCGCTGCTGCCCCTGCCCCACTTCTACGTGGTGCCGGGCGGGCGTTTCACCGAGCTGTACTACTGGGACAGCTACTTCACCATGCTCGGCCTGGCCGAAAGCCGCCGCCCCCGGCTGCTGCGTGCGATGGTGGACAACTTCGCCTACCTGATCGACACCTACGGCCATGTGCCCAACGGCACCCGCAGCTACTACCTGAGCCGCTCGCAGCCGCCCGTGTTCGCGCTGATGGTGGAACTGGGCGCGCGCTGCGGCGGCCTGCCCCCCGGCCACTACCTGCCACAGCTGCGGCGCGAACACGCCTACTGGATGGACGGCGCGGCCACACTGCGGCCGGGCGAGGCGACCCGGCGCGTGGTGCGGCTGGCCGACGGCAGCCTGCTCAACCGCTACTGGGACGACCGGGACAGCCCGCGGGAGGAGTCCTACCTGGAAGACGTGCACACGGCCGCCCGCAGCCCGCGTCCGGCGGGCGAGGTCTACCGCGACCTGCGTGCGGCCGCCGAGTCGGGCTGGGACTTCAGCAGCCGCTGGCTGCGCGAGGGGCCCTGCGACGACGGCCCCCCCTCGCTGTCGGACATCTGCACCACCTCCATCCTGCCGGTCGACCTGAACGCCTTCCTGTTCAAGCTGGAATCCTGCATCGCCGGCCTGAGCCGGCAGCGGGGCGACCCGGCGACCGCCGAGCAGCACGAGACCCTGGCCCGGGCGCGCGCCGCGGCCATGCGCCGCCTGATGTGGCAGGCACGGGAGCAGGCCTTCTTCGACTACGACTTCCGCCAGGACCGGCGGCGGCGCTGCCTGACGGCGGCCACGGCCGTGCCCTTGTTCACCGGCCTGGCCGACCGGGCCGAGGCGCGCGGCGTCGCCGAGGTCCTGGCCACGCGCCTGCTCGCCCCCGGCGGGCTGGCCACGACCGAACACTGCTCGGGCCAGCAATGGGACCGGCCCAACGGCTGGGCCCCTCTGCAATGGATGGCGGTCCGCGGGCTGGAACGTTACGGTCTGGTCGAGCTGTCGCAGGAAATCACGCGGCGCTGGCTGTCCACCGTCAGCAAGGTCTACCGGAGAAAGGGCAAATTGGTTGAAAAATACGCCTTGCGGGAGCACCCCGACGCGGCACCCGCCGGGGGCGCCGGCGGGGAATATCCGCTGCAGGACGGCTTCGGCTGGACCAACGGCGTGACCCGGCGCCTGCTGCACGAACACCCCGCCCACCCGGCCTGCGCCAGCTGTGCCCTGTCCTGACACCCCTGGAAAAAAGGCCGCACGAGGCGGCCTTGGGCAGGAGGGGAAGACCCGCTCAGACCACGGTCTGGGCCAGCTCGCCCGAGGCATAGCGCGACGCCACCTGCACCAGGGTCTGCGTCTTGATCTTGGGCGCCTGCCCTTCGCAGTTGAACTCGGTGTAGCGCTGCTTGCAGATCGACTTCGCGGCTTCGCGGGCCGGCTTCAGGTACTCGCGCGGGTCGAACTTGTCCGGGTTCTGCACGAAGAAGCGGCGGATCGCGGCGGTCATGGCCAGGCGCACGTCGGTGTCGATGTTGATCTTGCGCACGCCGAACTTGATGGCTTCCTGGATCTCGCTCACCGGCACGCCATAGGTTTCCTTCATGTCGCCGCCGAATTCGCGGATGGCGGCCAGCAAGTCCTGCGGCACGCTCGACGAACCGTGCATCACCAGGTGGGTGTTGGGGATGCGCTGGTGGATTTCCTTGATGCGGCTGATGGCCAGGATGTCGCCCGTGGGCTTGCGGGTGAACTTGTAGGCGCCGTGGCTGGTGCCGATGGCGATGGCCAGGGCGTCGAGCTGGGTGCGCTTGACGAAGTCGGCCGCCTGCTCGGGGTCCGTCAGCAGCTGGTCCATGGTCATGGTGGCATCGGTGCCGTGGCCGTCTTCCTTGTCGCCCTTCATGGTCTCGAGGGAGCCCAGGCAGCCGAGTTCGCCCTCGACGGTGACCCCCAGCTTGTGCGCCATGTCGACCACCTGGCGGGTGACCTCGACGTTGTAGTCGTAGCTGGCGATGGTCTTGCCGTCGGCTTCGAGGGAACCGTCCATCATCACCGAGCTGAAGCCCAGCTCGATGGCGCCGCGGCAGACATCGGGGTTCTGGCCGTGGTCCTGGTGCATGACCAGGGGAATGTGCGGATAGGCTTCGATGGCGGCCTGGATCAGGTGCTTGATGAAGGCTTCGCCGGCATATTTGCGGGCGCCTGCACTGGCTTGCAGGATGACCGGCGCGCCGACTTCGTCGGCCGCCGACATGACGGCCTGGACTTGCTCGAGGTTGTTGACGTTGAAGGCAGGGATGCCGTAGCCGTGTTCAGCTGCGTGGTCGAGCAGCTGGCGCATTGAGACGAGGGGCATGATGATTTCCAGGAAGTAAAAAAACCGGAGGCGGGCGCGAGGTCTGCCGTCAGCGCACCAGCGCAACCCGCGGCTGCGCCATACCAGCAGGAATTGTACCGGCCCCCACTCCCGCGCCGCCGCCCGGCCGCCGGCGCATCCCTTGGACGTGGGGGGACCCCGGCGACGATGCGTGGAAATACGGTCGTAATGCGCTGTTTATCGGCTTCAAGCCGACGCGCCGCTCGCCCGACACTGGATTCCCCCGACTGTTGGGAAAAAAACCATGGCTCGCCTCCAATCACACGCCCTTTCCCTGTGGATCACCACCGCGGCCGTGCACCACCCCCACGACCTGGCCCGGCATGTCGCCGAGCGCACCGGGGTGACCCGCGCCACCGCCAACAAGGCCCTGCAGCGGCTGGTCGAGTCGAACTGGCTGCGCCGCGAGGGCACGGCCCGGCGGCCGCACCACCGTCCCGGCCTGCTGCGCCAGGTGGTGATGCAGTACCCGCTGGCCGGCCTGCAGGAAGACCTGCCGTGGTCGCGCGACTTCGCTCCCTTCGTCACCCTGCCGGCCCACGTCCACCGCATGGTGCAGCACGCCTTCTGCGAGCTGCTGAACAACGCCATCGACCACAGCGGAGGCACCAGCGTCACGGTCTCGCTGCGCCAGACCCAGGGCCATGTGCAACTGCTGGTCTCCGACGACGGGCGCGGCGTGTTCGACAAGATCGAGGAAAGCTTCGCGATCGACGAGCCCGCGCTGGCCATGCTCGAACTCAGCAAGGGCAAGCTCACCACGGCCCCCGCCTGCCACACCGGGCGCGGCCTGTTCTTCACCTCCCGGCTGGCGGACGTGTTCGACCTGCATGCCAACGAGGTGGCCTTCCAGCACCGCGAATGGGAACACCGCGGCTGGCTGCCCGGGCGTGCGCTGAAACGCCAGGGCACCTCGGTCTACGCCGCCATCGCGCTGGACACCACCCGCACCCTGGAGTCGGTGCTCAACACCTACAGCCTGGACGGCAGCAGCGTCGGCTTCGAGCGCACCGTCGTGCCGGTGCACCTGATGACCTCCGACGTGGTCGGGCTCGACTCGCGGGCGCAGGCTCGCCGGGTGGTGTCGCGGCTGCACGAGTTCAAGCGGGCCGAGGTCGATTTCGGCGGCGTGAGCCGCATCGGCCACGGCTTCGCCGACGAGCTGTTCCGCGTGCAGACCTCGCGGCAGCCGGGGCTCAACCTAGTGCCGATCAACATGTCGCCCGCCGTGGCGGCCATGGTGCGCAGCGTCACCGGCTGAGCGGCCCGCCGGCCGCCGAAGAAGAATAGTCTTGCGCCAAGCTGGGGTTTACCCCGCGTCCTGTCGCAACAGCTGCCTATAGTGGCGGTCGCCGCGCCCCCGTGCCGCGGCATTCTTTTTTTTGACTTGCCTCCAGGAGTCGGCCATGTTTCGCCGCGTTTCAGTCACCGTCGCCTTCTCGATCACCGGTTTCAGCGGACTTGCCGCCGCCCAGAACCTTCCTCCGGTGGTCAGCAGCGACCCCGTCGTCAAACCCACCGTGGTGAGCCGGGCCCCCCGCCTGCCCGACCAGGACGTCGAGTGGCGCTTCGCGGCGGGCCTGGGCGGCACCCGGAGTTCCGGCAACGCGAAATCGACCAGCCTGAACATCACCGCCGAAGCCCTGCGCATCACCGACAACAGCAAGCTCAACCTCGCCGGGCGGGCGCTGTATGCCGAATCGAACGACAAGGTGACGGCCTCCAACCAGGCTCTCGGGGCCCAGTACGACCTCGACTTCACCCGCCTGCTGTTCGGCTTCGGCAAGGTCGACTACCTGCGCGACCGGCCCGCCAACATCGATTCACGCCAGTCGACCTACGGCGGTATCGGCTACCACGTGTTCCGCACCGACGACCACAGCTGGGACCTGTCCGGCGGCGTCGGCTACACCGAGGACCGCTACGTCAACCCGGCCAAGGTGGCGGGCGCGCTGCGCACCAGCTACGGCCGCACCGAAGGGGTGGTCAGCGAGTCGTCCACCCACAAGGTGACCAGCACCACCTCGCTGCGCCAGAAGCTGGGCATCTTTCCCAACCTCAAGGACAGCGGACAATACCGCGTGGTGTTCGACGGCGGCCTGTCGGTCGCCATCAACTCGAGCATCAGCATGACGGCCGGCGTCACCTACCGGCACGACAGCGACCCCGGCCTGGGCCTGAAGAAGGGCGACTCGCTCTACGTGACCGGCATCGCCGTCAAGTTCGACTGACTGCACCGCCCGGCCGCGGGGCGGCGCCACCCGCCTCAGCCGACGCGGTTGACCTTCAGCATGTTGGTGCCGCCGGGGTATCCCATGGGCTCGCCGCAGGTGATGGCGTAGGTGTCGCCCGGCTTGAGCACCCCCTTCTCGATCAGCAGCAGCTCGGCATGGCGCAGGGCCTCGTCGCGGTCGGAAAAGCTGGGGATCAGCATGGGCGACACGTTGCGGTACAGCGTCATGCGGCGCTGGCTGGCCAGCTGGGAGGTCAGGCCGTAGATCGGGACGTGGATCTTCTGGCGGCTCATCCACAGCGCGGTCGAACCCGACTCGGTCAACGCCAGGATGGCCTTGCAACCCAAGTGATAGGCGGTGAAGAGCGCGCCCATGGCGATGGACTGGTCGATGCGGCCGAACTTCTTGTTGGTGAAGCTGCTGTCGAGCGAGATCTCCTCGGCGCTTTCGGCTTCGACACAAATGGCGGCCATCATCTCGACCGTCTCGACCGGGTAGCGGCCGGCGGCGGTCTCGGCGCTCAGCATCAC
This sequence comes from uncultured Rhizobacter sp., assembly GCA_966211755.1. Classification (GTDB taxonomy): domain Bacteria; phylum Pseudomonadota; class Gammaproteobacteria; order Burkholderiales; family Burkholderiaceae_C; genus Rhizobacter. The sequence continues at coordinate 77,370 of CBIHOH010000004.1, forward strand.
CGCGTCGGTGCCGTCGAGCACCGCGTTCGCCACGTCGCTCACCTCGGCGCGGGTCGGCACGGGGTTGACGATCATCGACTCCATCATCTGGGTGGCGGTGATGACCACGCGGTCCATCTCGCGGGCCATCTTGATCATGCGCTTCTGCAGGGCCGGCACGGCCGCGGCGCCGACCTCGACCGCGAGGTCGCCGCGCGCCACCATGATGCCGTCGCTGGCACGCAGGATGGCCTCCAGCGCCGGAACGGCCTCGGTGCGCTCGATCTTGGCGATGAGCGCGGGCTTGTGGCGCCACGGTTCACCGGCCACATTGGCGAGCTGGCGGGCCATCTCCATGTCGGTCGCGCTCTTGGGGAAGCTGATGGCCAGGTACTCGCACTGGAAGCTCATCGCCGTCTTGATGTCCTCCATGTCCTTGGAAGTCAGCGCCGGGGCGGTCAGCCCGCCGCCCGCCTTGTTGATGCCCTTGTTGTTGGACAGCTCGCCGCCGATGACGACCGTGGTGTGCACCTGCTCGCCCAACACCGAATCCACGACCAAGCGCAGCAGCCCGTCATTGAGCAACAAGGTATCGCCTGGGCGCACGTCGCGCGGCAGCTCCTTGTAGTCCAGGCCGACGCGGTCGTTGGTGCCGAGCTCGGTCATCGTCGCGTCGAGCACGAAACGCTGGCCGGCCTCGAGCAGGGTCATCCCGCCCTCGAACTTGCCGACGCGGATCTTCGGGCCCTGCAAGTCGGCCATGATCGCCACCTCCCGGCCTGCCGCGCGCGCCACCTCGCGCACCAGATTGGCCCGATCGATGTGATCCTGCGCCTTGCCATGCGAGAAGTTGAGCCGCACGACATCGACCCCCGCTCGAATCATTCTTTCCAGAACTTCGCGTGAGCTCGAGGCAGGGCCGAGGGTGGCAACGATTTTGGTAGCGCGGGGCATGGATGGACTCCGGGGAACAGACGGGTTGGACAAACAGCAAACAAATGCAAAGCCAGAAAACGAAACAAAATTACATCGACAAGCAAAGAAAACGTGGTGCAGGCGACACCCACACCACGACAACACAACTCCTCAACCGTCCACCGGGCCCAGGCCACGAGTGAACGGCAGCACTCAAATCAAACCCAGCCGCAACGAACGGCACCCCTCGCCGGCAAACACCGCACGAGCGAAGCGATGTGCTCCCACACAAGCCTGAGCGGTCGCGGCGATGCAATGCGCAGCGAGCCCCGCACGAGCGAAGCGAAGTGCCCCCACCCAAGCCTGAGCGGTCGCGGCGATCGCGGCGATGCGATGCGCAGCGAGCCCAGCACGAGCGAAGCGAAGTGCCCCATCAAGCAACTCCCGAAGGACGGGTTTCCCGGCCCAAAGGGAGGCGCCCCCTCGGGGGGCAGGAGCGAGAGCGACGTGGGGGCCAACATTCATGCGCGTTTTTGGAGGATCTCGAAAGCCGGCAACGTCTTGCCCTCCAGCACTTCCAGGAACGCGCCGCCGCCGGTGGAGATGTAGCCCACCTGCTTCTCGATGCCGTACTTGGCGATCGCCGCCAGGGTGTCGCCGCCGCCGGCGATGCTGAAGGCGCTGGACGCGGCGATCGCGCGGGCCAGGATCTCGGTGCCGTGGGAGAAGGCCTCGAACTCGAAGACCCCCACCGGCCCGTTCCACACGATGGTGCCGGCGGCCTTGATCTGGTCGGCGAGCATGGCGGCGGTCTGCGGGCCGATGTCGAGGATCAGGTCATCGGGCGCCACGTCGGCCGGGGCCTTGATGGTGGCCACGGCGTCGGCGGCAAAGGTCTTGGCGGTGACCACGTCGACCGGAATCGGCACCGCCGCGCCGCGTGCCTTCATGGCATCGATGACGGCCTTGGCCTCGTGCACCAGGTCGGGTTCGGCCAGCGACTTGCCGATGGGGAAACCGGCGGCCAGCAGGAAGGTGTTGGCGATGCCGCCGCCGACGATCAGCTGGTCGACGTTGCGCGACAGGGCCTGCAGGATGGTCAGCTTGGTGCTGACCTTGCTGCCGGCCACGATGGCCGCCAGCGGACGTTTCGGCTGGGCCAGCGCCTTGGTGATGGCGTCGATCTCGGCCGCCAGCAAGGGCCCGGCGCAGGCGATCGGCGCGAACTGGGCGATGCCGTAGGTGGAGGCCTCGGCACGGTGCGCCGTGCCGAAGGCGTCGTGCACGAAGATGTCGCACAGGGCGGCCATCTTCTTCGCCAGCTCCTCGCTGTTCTTCTTCTCGCCCTTGTTGACGCGGCAGTTTTCGAGCATCACCAGCTGGCCCGGGGCGACATCGACCCCGTCGACCCAGTCGGCCACGACCGGCACCGCACGGCCCAGCAGCTCGCCCAGGCGCTCGGCCACCGGCTTGAGCGAGTCGGCCGGCTTGAACTCGCCTTCGGTCGGGCGGCCCAGGTGCGAGGTGACCATGACGGCGGCACCGGCCTTGAGCGCCATCTCGACGCAGGGAAGCGAAGCGCGGACCCGGGTGTCCTCGGTGATGCGGCCGGCGTCGTCGAGCGGCACGTTGAGATCGGCGCGGATGAAAACGCGTTTGCCAGCGGCCTTGCCCTGGGAAACCAGGTCTTCGAATCGGAGAACGTTCATGACGGGATAGTGGAATGGTGAAGATTCTAAACATCGCCGGCCGGGGCGCGGTCGACCGAAGGCGCTATTGGACACGAAGCCTGCAGCAAATCAACCCCCTGGCCATACAAGGAGCGCAGCATTCGAACTCCACCCGGCCGGCCGAACCGGCGATCGGAGTGATTGCACACATCCATGATCAATCCGCGTGGACATCGGGGGGCGCTCCGTCAAGGCGCGAATTCGACCGCCACCTCGCGGGTTTCCGTCAGGCCCTCCGCATCCACGACGCTCAGGGTGTAGCGACCGGCCGCGGGCGGCGACCAGCCGACTTCCTTGCCCGCGGCCGCCTGCCCGACGAAGGCGTCGTCGGCAAACCAGTACAGCGGGCCCTGGCGCACCGCATTGGCGCGCAGGCTGAGCGGCACCGGCTGGCCGATGCGCAGCACGTAGTGGGCCCCGCGCAGGGGCGAGACGATCTGCGGCCCCTCGCCGGGGGCCGGCTCCGGCCGCTGCATGCCGGCCCGGCAACGCGCGGCGGGCGGGATGCGCCGCGGCATGCCGGCCTGGGCGAACAGCTGCAGCATGTCAGACCCCCAATATTCGAACACCTCGCTGCGCACGCCGGGCCCCGGACCGCAGACTTCGCGCCCGCTCGCCTGGTCGACCCAGATCGCCCGGTGCAGGGTGCTCACCTTGATCGGCGACTTGCCGGGAATGAACCAGGTTTCGGCCAGATCCTTGCAGTGGGCGTTCGGCAGGTCGCCGCTGGCGGCGCAGACCTGCACGCGTGCCAGGTTGGGCGGGGTCGGACGGGCCAGCGCCCCCGGGTCCAGCCCCTGGCTGCGCAGGCTGTCGATGATGCTGAAGAACAGCGGCGCGGCGGTCTTCACGCCGATGAAGGCCGGGTTCGAGCTGCCGTCGAAGTTGCCCACCCAGACCACCAGCGCGTAGCGGCCGAACACGCCGGCCGTCCAGGCATCGCGAAAGCCCCAGGAGGTGCCGGTCTTCCAGGCCACCGCGGGAAAGGCGGGCAGGCCGGTGTCGGGGCGGGGGTTGCGCCGCAGCATGTCGAGGGTGATGAAGGCGGCCTCCTCGCTCAGCAGGCGCTGCGCGGGCTGGCGGTCGCCCGGGTCGTCGAGGAAGGACAGCGGCGCCAGCTCGCCTCCATTGGCCAGCATCGCGTACAGCGTCGCCAGCTCGTTCATGCTGACCTCCCCCCCACCCAGCGACAGCGCCAGCCCGTAATAATGCTCGGGCGCCAGCTTGCGCACCCCGGCGCGGCGCAGGAAGTCGTACAGATTGGGCTCCTTCAGGCGGGCCGACACCTGCACCGCCGGCACGTTGCGGCTCTTCACCAGCGCATCCTGGGCGGTGATCGGGCCCTCGAAGCGGCCGTCGAAATTCTCCGGGCTGTAGGTGCCGAAGGAGGTCGGGGCATCCTTCAGGATGCTGCGCGGGTGCAGCACCCCCTGGTCGATCGCCAGGCCGTAGATGAAGGGCTTCAAGGTCGAGCCGGGCGAGCGCTTCGCCGTCGTGGCGTTGACCTGCCCGTCGATGTCCGCGTTGAAAAAGTCGGCCGAGCCGACCCAGGCCTTGACCTGCAGGGTGGAGGTATCGACCAGCAGCGCCGCCGCGTTGTGCACGCCGATCGGGGCGCGCCGTTCCACGAACTGGCGGATGGCGCGTTCCACGGCGGCCTGCGTCGGCGCGTGCAGCGACAAGGTCGTCTGCGCCCGGGGCTCCAGCTCGCGTGCCAAGGCCTCGATGGCGTGCGGCGCGGCGAACGGCAGCTGCCGCACCGAGCGCAGCCGCAGCGGCAGGTCGAGTTCGGCCTCCTGCACCGAGGCATCTCCGCCATGGCCCGCCTGCCACGAGCGCCACAGGCGCGCGCGCGCCGCCTGCAAGGCCTGCGGCCAGGCTTCGGGCGAGGCCTGGCTGCCGCGCCGGTTCGGGTTCTGGGGAATCACCGCCAGCGCGAGCGCCTCCGGCAAGGAGAGATGGTCCGCCCGCTTGCCGAAGTACACCAGGCTCGCCGCCCCCACCCCTTCGATGTTGCCGCCGTAGGGAGCGAGGTTCAGGTAGGCCTCGAGCAGCTCGTCCTTGCTGTAGCGCAGCTCCAGCCAGACCGCGGCCGCGATCTGTTGCAGTTTGCCGGCCGGGTCGCCGCTGTCGAGGCGGTAGAGGCGCCGCGCCAGCTGCATGGTGAGCGTGGACGCCCCGCGCCGGGCCCCGCCGCTGTAGCTCGACCAGGCGCCGCGCACCAGGCTGACCGGGTTCACCCCGGGATGCCAGGCGAACCAGCGGTCCTCGTACCACTGCACCGCGGCCACCAGCCTCGGCTCGATCTGCGCCAGCGGCGTCCAGACCCGGTACTGCTGGTCGCTGGCCAGGGTGATGCGCAGCAGGGTGCCGTCGCTGCTGTAGAACGCATGCGACAGCGCCACCCGGCGCTGCAGGGGCTCGGCCGGCCACAGGCGCAGGCCGGCCAGGCACAGCGCCAGGGCGGCCAGCGCCAGCCCCAGCCTGCGCAGGCGCGCGCGTGTCACTTGGCCGCGGTGACGGTGATGCGCCCCGCCACCGACCGCGCCAGCTTGTCGCGCTCGTACATCGACTCGGCCTGGGCCGGCGGCACGGTGAACTCGCCGGTGTTGGTGGCCCGCAGCTTGTAGGCGTAGGTCTGCACGCCACCGCCGGCATGGGTGTAGATGACCACCCGGTCCTCGCGCACGTCGGCGAACTCCAGCGACGGCCCGTTGACGGTGCTGGCCGCGCCGTTCGCGTCCCGGCTTTGCACCGGTTCGAACCCGCCCGGCAGCAGGTCGGTCATGGCCACGCTGGAGACCTGCGCCGGCGCGCCGCCCGAGGCGATGGCGCGCAGGCTCAGGCGCACCGTGACTTCATCGCCCAGCTTCACCGTGCCGACCGGCTTGCCGTCGGCGCCCACGTACTCGCGCACCACCTCCATGCCCGACTTGATCTCCTGCGTGGCCGGCACCCGGTCGTACCCGGTCTGCTCCATGCTGTAGTAGGTGGTGTGGGAGGCTTCGTTGCCCAGGCGCAGTTTCACCGTGCCGGGCACCACCGTGGCACGTGGCAGCAGGTTGGCCGGCAGGGCCAGGGGCGTGGCCGCCCCCTTGGCGTCCAGCTGCAGCGCCGACAGCTTGCCCAGTGCCTCGGCGCCCAGCGCCTGCGCCATGGCATCGAAGGCGAGCACGGTATAGGCCGACGACAAGGTGTTGAACTGCCCCTTGGACAGCGCCTCCACATGGCGGCTCATCACCTCAGGGCGAAGCGACTTCAGGCGGGCCGGGAAATGACGCGCCAGCAGGTACAGGCTCTGGCCATCGCGCACCACCGGGTCGTAGTAGGCCGTCCAGCGGTACGGCGTGGCCTCCTTCTCCAGTTGGCGCACCAGGCCGTCCATCAGCTCGCCGGCCGGCTTTTCCTGTTTCAGCAACTGGTAGGTGGCGGCGAGATAGGCCGCCATGGAATCGCCCTGCCACTGCTTGGCGAAGCGCGCGTCCGAGGTTTCGCGCAGGCTGGCGACCAGCGGGGTCGTGACCGCACCGTTGCGGGTCAGCAGGTAGATGGCATAGGCCCGCGAGCGCGCGGCGGCCAGGTCGGCCGGCGAGCTGGCGGCGAGCTGCTGCAGGTACTCCAGCCCTTTGCGCAGGACGTCGGACGGCACGGCCACGCCGGGCACCGCCATCTCGCGCGCCTCGAGCAGCAGGTGCACCGCATACACCGAGGCGAACTCGTCGGCCTCGACCGAGGCGCTCCACAGCCCGAAGCCGCCTTCGGCGTTCTGCCGCGAACGCAGGACCCGCAGCGCCTCGTCGAAACCCTTGGCCGCGGCCTGCGGCGTGGCGCCGAACTCCGGCCGCCTGGCCAGCACCAGCCCCGGGAACGCCCGGCTGACCACCTGCTCGGTGCACTGGTGCGGGAAGTTGTCGAGATAGCTCACCAGGCCGGGCGCCAGGGCCAGCGGCAGGACCGACAGCGCCAGCTCCTGCTTGCGCAGCTCCGGCACCAGCTCACGCGGCACCGGCACCTCGGCCGAGCCGGTGAAGCGGCCCAGCGCCAAGGTGGTGGATCGCGGCGAAGCCGGGCGCACGCTGATGTCCATGCGCCGGGAAGCCGACTTCGGTCCCAGGCTGCTGGTGAACTCCAGCGTGGCCGAGCCGAGCCTGGCATTGGCCGCATCCTTCACGCGCAGGCGGTAGAGGGCCACCGCCTCGCGCATCGGACCGATCTGCAGCGTCTGCGTGGCGGGCCCCACCAGCTCGAGGCTGGCGGCCGGCTTGAGCGTCAACTGGACCTTGGCGTCGGCCGGCGAGCCGGCCACGTTGTTGGACACGCCCACCGACACGTCGAACACGTCCCCGGGCGAGACCGCCAGCGGCAGGTTAGGCGAGATCACGAAGTCGCCGCGCACCAGGGCGCGGCTCTGCACCACCCCCACCGCGCCTTCGTTCACCGCCACCGCCATGACCCGCAGCGTGCCGTTGAAATGATCCGGCACGGCGTAGCTGAACTCGCGCTCGCCTTTCAGGTCGACGATGCCGGACCAGTACACCGCCGGCGCCTCGCCCTTGCGCTTGAACGGGTTCAGGAAACGCGCATTGGCGCCCGACTCGTCGCCGCCCGGGGCCGATTGCGCCATCAGTCGCTTGAACTCGGGCAGCAACAGGTCGAGGATCTGCGAGGTGCGGACTTCCAGCGCGCGCTTCTGGAAGAAATGCGCCAGCGGGTCGGCCGTCTGGTAGCGCGCCACCTGCAGGATGCCCTCGTCGACGGCGAAGACGACCACGCGGGTCGGCTGCGCCGCGCCGAGTTTCATCTTCAGCACCTGGCCCGGACGGGTCAGCTCGGGCACGTTCAGCGTCAAGGCCTGTGTGCGCTGCCCCAAGCTGGTCGCGAAGGGCACGATCCCGTGGCTGAGCGGGCTCATGAAGATTTCGTCGGACGACGGATCGCGCACGAACTGCACGCTCACATAGCCGTTGCCTTCGAAGTCCTTGGGCAGCCGGATCCTCTGCACCGAGGACGTGGTGGTGGTCTTGAACCATTGCTGGGTGAAGACCCTCTCGCGCTCGATGGTGATCAGGCCGGCGCCCACGTAGGGCGCGCGGATGCCGATCTCGATCTCCTCGCCGGGCGCGTAGTCCTTCTTGTTCAGCGTCAGCTGCAGCTCGGCGTTGCGCTCCAGGGAGCGGCTGACATTGCCCTGGCCGGCCACGCTGTAGTCGATGCGGTTGAGCGCGGTGCCGGCGGCATCGAGGATCACATAGCTGTAGTTGCCGGCCTTGCGCGTGTCCAGCGCCAGCGAATACCCGGCCGCCGACAGCGTGAGCGGCTGGCGTTCGATGAGCACCACCTCCTTCGGACGCGATTCGTAGCGGTAGGTGTCGTTCGGCTGGCGGATCAGCATGGACACGGTCTTGCGCTCGATGAACTGCAAGGCGAGCCCGTCCACCGCCAGGCTCTTGGCCTGCGGATCGATGGCGATGACATGGCTGACGCGTTTCGCGCCCATGGACACGTGGCCGAGGTCCCCGTCGTGTTTCACGCCCACCAGGAAGGGCTGCTCGGACACCAGCGCCGTGGTCTCGGCCGACACGCTGCGCCCGCCCTCGGGCTCGAACACCTTGGCCAGCAGGCTCAGGCGATAGGTGGCCTTGGTGAAACGCGAGAGCTTCAGATCGAACTCGGCATCGCCCTTGGCGTCGGTCTGCCCATCCGGCAGCGGGTCGTTGAAGCTCTCGGTGGCGCGCTGCGGGTCGTAGAAGCTGTAGTCGGGATGGCCGCGGAACGAAGGCCAGGCCGGATTCAGCGTCATCACCGCCTCGACCCGGCGGTTCTCCGCCGCGGTACCGAACAGGTTCTGGGCATTGATGCGTGCCTTCAGGTCCTTCGGGTGCACCCACCCGGCGGCCGCCGGCGCCGACAGCTGCGCCGTCACCTTCATGCGGTCGGGCATGAACTCCTGCACCTTGACGCTGGTCGAGCCGATCTGGCGCTCCACCTTGTCGTCCTTCACGATGTGGAGATTGACGGTGTAGTTGCCCGTCGGCGAGGTGGCCAGCGTGCCGTGGCTCAGCTCGGCGAAGCCCCCCGCGGCCAGGCGGATGCGCTCGCGCTTGACCACCAGCCCGCGCGAATCGAGCACCTCGGCTTCGAGCGGCAGGCCGGCGAGCGACTTCGTCCAGTCGGCCGCCTTGACGATCAGCCCGATGTGCATGGTCTCGCCCGGACGGTAGATGCCCCGATCGGAAAAGAGATAGGCCGACAGCTGGTCGGTGCTGCGGGCGTTCTGCAGGCCGCCGACGTCGAAGCGCGACACGTCCAGCAGCCGGTCCTGGCGGTCCAGCGGCATGAAACTCATGTCCCCGCCCTTGCGCACCAGCAGCAGCATGGGCGTGCGCTCGCGGGTCAGGCCCTCGATCTTGTCGAAATGCACCTTGCCGATCCCATCCGTGACCTGGCTGAACAAGGTGCTGCCGTTGCGCGCCACCACGTCGACGGTGGCGCCCGCGACCGGCAGGCCGTTGAACAAGGACTGCACGAACACGTCGCGCGAGCCGTCCGCCGACTTCTTGACCACCAGGCCGAGGTCGGTGACCAGCACCAGGCGCCGCTCCTCCATCGAGGCGGGGTCGACGGCGCTGCCCTCGCCCATCCCGGCGTCTTCATCGCCTTCGCCCTCTTGCGCCTCGCCTTCGTCCGGGGCGCCGGTCGAGGCCTCGGCTGCCTTCGCGCGGGCCTCGGCTTTCGGGTCGTAGCCGCTGACGTGCAGGAAGAACAGCCCGCGTCGCAGCTCGCCGTCCTTGGCCAGATAGTCCGACAGGTCGATGGACTCGTAATGCGCCTTGCCCGGCTGCAGATCGGGCAGGGCGAGCTTGCGCTCGAAGCGGTCGCTCAGGTTGTCGATGCCGAAGCTGCCCAGGAAGTCGGGCGAACCATAGTTGCCGCGCGACTGCGACACCAGGTGGTGCAGCTGCGAGGGCTGCACGCGCCCCAGCTCGATCTTCACCCCCGGGAGGTCGCGCACCAGCAGCGCCAGCTTCTTCTCGCCGCTCATGGGCAGCAAGGCGCCCTGGCTGAGGATGCGCAACTCGGCCGGATAGGCCGGCATGGTGAGCACCGAGCGTTCGCGTTCCCGCATCAGGTACCCGCCGAAGGACTTGGCCCGGGGTTCGATCTGCACGTAGATGCCCCGCCCCACGTCGGCCTTGAGCTTGAAGGCATGGGTGGTCGTGTGCTCCTGCTCGGACGGGACGGGGGTCAGGCTCAGCTTGGTCGACTGGGCCAGCACCGCCGGCGTGACGTCCTTGGTGTCGCTCCATGTGTAGGGCGCATCCCCCTGTTCTTCCTTGCTGAGCGCCGGGTTCTGCAGGGGCAGCAGCCACACGCTCACCATCTTGGCGAAGTCACGCTCATGCACCAGCTGCGAGGTGCTCACCATCAGCACCTGCTCCGGCTCGAAGCGTTCATTGGTCACCACCTGGGTGCTCACCTCGCTGATGCTGAGCCCGTACAGGCCGGGCACGGTGAGGGAACGGACCAGGACCTCCTCCGTGCCCGCCCCGCCCCGCTGCGCCACCACGCCCTTGTCGACACTCACCGTCAACTCGGTGTCCTCCTTGGGGATCGGCAGGTTGGCCGAGTGCACGAAGGCGCGCAGATGGTATTTGTCATACGTGACGGTGAACGCGGTGCGCTCGCGTCCCACCCCCAGCACCCCCTCGGCCTGGCCGGCCAAACGCAACTCGACCCGTTTCTCGAACTCCACCGGGTTCACCGGATGGCTGAAACGCAGCTCGATCTCCCCCGTCTTCACGGCGGGATCGGTCGGGTCCTGGTAGAACTCGGCCTTGGTGATCTTGGCGCTGAAGGGGGCGCTGCTGAACTTGAACTCGGTGCTTTGCAGCCGCACCGGCGGTGCCAGCACGCTGCGCTCGAGGCTCACCTTGTATTCCACGCCGACCGGCCACTCGGCCTTGGGCTCGAACATCAGGTTGCGGTCGTCGACCCAACGCCAAGTGCCTTCGACCGAGGGCGACACCTGGATGCCGGTGCTGACGAACTTGCCCACGGCGGCCAAGGGCGCGACCGAATCACTGAAGCTGACCGTCACCCCCTGGGGCAGCCCGTCGGCGGCGAAATCGGTGAGTTGCGGACCGTTGACCGACAGCGTCACCTCGACGGGCTGGGGCCGGCTCTTCCACCAGCGAAGGCCGTGCCAGCCGCCCACGCCGGCCAGGACCAGCAGCAGCAACAAGGCGGCACTGAGCCGTGGACGCGACACCAGCCGGGTGCCAGCGCCGCGGGCGGCCCAGCCGACGACGGCCCCGCACCAGCGCAGCCAGGGCGGGGCCGACCAGACGCCGACGATCAGCCCCAACCAGGCCAGCAACCGGCCAGCCACCTGCTTCAGCACACCCATGACTTCCCCATGTTGTCGTCGGACGGGGCGTCACCTGCTCCCGGCGCGCCTCCTGGCGGAATCTTGCCGGAGAAATGCGCGCGGTCGATGAAATCCGTGTGAAATCGGCGCCCCAACACCCTGCCCAGGGGGGGCCGCCGGGCGCTCAGGACTCGCCGTCGCGGGGCTTGGCGGTCGCCTTGGCCGGCTTCTTGTCGACCGGCAGCACGGCTTCGGCGTGCTCGCCTTCCGGCTTCGGTTCCGCCTTGGCCTCGATCTTCTCGATTTTCTCGGCCTTGTCCGCCTTGTCGGCCTTCGATGCGCGGGAACCGGACGCCGCGGGCAGGAGTTGCGGCGCCACGGGTTCGATCTTGTTCTCGCGCATGTAGTCGTTCATGTCCCGCCAGCCTGCGAAGACCGAGGCCTTGTCGGCCTTTTTGTTCAGCGCGTAGCAATCTTCGATGGCCCGGTTGGCATGCCGGCAGGCCCCGCCGATCGCCCGGCCATCGGCCTCGCGCGCCGCCGCCTGCTTCTCGGCGGAGTCGCCGAACAGGTCGCAGCCGGCCAGCAGCGTGGCGAGCAGCAACGGAAGGATCGAGGCGGGACGGAACATGGGCGGAAGGTTAGTGATGCACGGTTTATCGGTCAAGCGCACGGCGACTTGAGCCGGCACCGGCTGCGTCAGCCCGGCCGGGCATCGAACACCTGTCCGACCAGCCCGCCCTGCCCTTGCAGGAACTGCCGGGCCGGCAGGCGCTTGGCTCCGGGCCGCTGCAGTTCGGTCACACGCAAGGCCGCTTCGCCGCAGGCGACCGTGAGGCCCTGGTCGCCGACGGCCAGCACGCGGCCGGGTTCGCCCCGGCCCTCGGCCAGCTCGGCCCGCCAGAGTTTCCAGGTCTCGCCGCCCAGCACGCTGCTGGCACCGGGGAAGGGGTCGAAAGCGCGGATGCGGCGCTCGATGACGGCCGCCGGCAAGGTCCAGTCGACCGCCGCCTCGGCTTTCTCGATCTTGTGGGCGTAGCTCACGCCGGCCGCGGGCTGCGGGGTGCGCGGCAGGCTCCCGAGGCGCGGCAGCGCCTCGACCACCATCCGTGCGCCGAGCTGCGCCAGGGCATCATGCAGGCTGCCCGTGGTATGGGTCGGCAGGATCTCCAGACGCTCGGTGAGCAGCATGTCGCCGGTGTCGAGCCCGGCGTCCATTTGCATCAGGGTGATGCCGGTGACGGTGTCTCCAGCCTCGATGGCCCGGTGGATAGGCGCCGCACCGCGCCAACGGGGCAACAGCGACGCATGGATGTTGAGACAGCCGCCGGCAGGCAGGTCGAGCACCCATTGCGGAAGAATCAAGCCATAGGCGGCCACCACCATCAGCTCGGGACGCGCCTCCAGCAACGCCTCCCGCGCGGCCCGTGCGTCCTCGGGGAACTTGCCGTCCAGGCGCAGGCTGCGCGGCTGGGCCACGCCGAGGCCGTGGTCCAGCGCGCAGGCCTTCACCGGCGAGGGCTGCAGCTTGAGCCCGCGGCCGGCCGGCCGGTCGGGCTGGGTCAGCACCAGCGGGACCGTGTGTCCGGCCTCGACCAGAGCGGCCAGGGCCACCTGGGCGAATTCCGGCGTTCCGGCGAACACCAGCCTCATGGACGCTGCTCGTCGCGGGTCTTCTTCAGCATCTTGGTCTTGATGCGGTCGCGCTTGAGCGCACTCAGGTATTCCACGAACACCTTGCCTTGCAAATGGTCCATTTCATGCTGGACACAAATGGCCAGCAGGCCGTCGGCGTCGAACTGGTAGCTTTCGCCGGCTCGGTTCAAGCCGCGCACCGTGACCCGCGCATGGCGCTGCACCTTGTCGTAGATGGTCGGCACCGACAGGCAGCCCTCGTCGGCGACGACCATCTCCTGGCTCGCCTGCACCAGCTCGGGGTTGATCAGCACCCGCGGATCGTTGCGCCCCTCGGACGTGTCGATGACGATCACCCGTTCGTGCACGTCGACCTGCGTGGCCGCCAGACCGACCCCGTCGGCCTGGTACATCAGCTCCAGCATGTCGTCGACAAGTGTGCGGATACGCTCGTCCACCACCGCGACAGGCTTGGCGACGGTGTGCAAACGCGGGTCGGGGTAGCGAAGAATGGAAAGCTTGGACATGGCTTGGACGTGAAGACGCTCGGCAACAAAAACATCGGCCGGGGGCGGGATACCCGTGGACGACGCGCAACATCGGCACCAGCGGCGGGCGGCCGGGCAGAGGTATCAGCTGGTCACTTTCGTTGCGATATCAATGGTTTAGAGGCAGAATCTGTGAAACTGAATGAGGATTTTCGCCGAACTGCGCCCTATTTGGGAGCACCGGGCAGGCATCATCCACACATTCAGCATTGTCATGCCTGCGCGACCGGAGAATTACCTTCATGACCCGAAGCAACCGTTTTGCCTTGTCCTTCCCCCGGGCCGCTGCAATCACCCTGGCACTCGGCAGCTTCGCCGGGCTCGCCCTGGCGCAGGCGGGCAACTTCCCCATCACCGAGAAGCAGCGCAGCACCGCACAGAAAGTCGCCCAGCAAGGCGGCATCCCGCTGAGCGAACTGGTCGCCACCGCACCGGACCAGTACACCGTCAAGTCCGGTGACACCCTCTGGGACATCTCCAAGCTGTTCCTCACCAGCCCCTGGCGCTGGCCCGAGCTGTGGGGCATGAACTACGACCAGATCCGCAACCCGCACCTGATCTATCCCGGGCAGGTGCTGTTTCTCGACAAGTCCGACGGCCGCGCGCGCCTGCGCGTGGGCGAGCCGCTCGAGACCGGCGGCAACGGCCGCCTGTCGCCCCGCGTGCGCAGCAGCGACCTGAACCGCGACGGCATCCCGTCCATCTCGCTGGAGCAGATCGAACCCTTCCTGAACGAAGCCGTCATCTTCGAGAACGGCGAACTCGACCGCTCGCCGCGTATCGTGGCCACCCAGGAAGGCCGGGTGCTGCTGTCGCGCGGCGACCTGGCCTACGTGCGGGGCAACCTCGACAGCGGGCGCAATTTCCGTGTCTTCCGCGAGCCGGTGCCGCTGCGCGACCCCAGCACTAAGGAAGTGCTGGGCTACGAGGGCTTCTACCTGGGCACGGCCGAGTACCTGCGCAAGGGGGAAAGCGTCGCGCCGGAGCAGCAGAACGACATCATTCCCGACACCTTCGCCATCACCAGCATCCGCCAGGAAATCCGCGCCGGCGACCGGCTGTCGCCGGTGCCGGCACGCGAGTTCATCAACTACGTCCCGCATGCCCCGCAGGGCAATCTGGCCGGCCAGATCGTCTCGGTCTACGGCGACGCCATCACCGCCGGCCAGAACCAGATCGTCTCGCTGAACAAGGGCAGCCGCGACGGGGTCGAGCGGGGCCACGTGCTGGCGCTGTGGCGCAACGGGGCGCACATCATCGACAAGACCGACCCCCGGAAGCCGACCATCAAGCTGCCGGACGAACGCCATGGCACGCTGTTCGTGTTCAAGGTCTTCAACCGCATGTCCTACGCCCTCATCCTGTCGGTGAAGGAGCCGGTGTCCACGGGCGACCGTTTCACCCAGCCTTGACACGCGCTTGCCGGCGCCCCCGCGAACAGCCGGCAGCCCGGCCTTGATCGACCCCGACGAACTCGCAGCCTGGCTGCGCCTGCTGGAGACGCCACGGGTGGGCCGGGAGTCGGCACGCCGGCTGCTGAGGGCCTTCGGCTCGCCGCAGGGCGTCCTCTGCGCCAGCCCCGCCGCCCTGCGCGAGGTGGTCGGGGCGGCTGCGGCGGGCGCACTCAGCCGCCCGCCGGCAGGCCACCAGGCGCTGCTGCACACCACACTGGAATGGCTGCGCGCCGGCACCGCCGGCACACCGCGCTCCGTCCTCACCCTCGCCGACCGGGCCTACCCGGCCTTGTTGCTCGAGACCGCCGATCCCCCCCTGCTGATCTACACCGAAGGGCAGCTCGGGTGGCTGGACGCGCCCGGCATCGCCATGGTGGGCAGCCGCCACCCCACCCCGGCCGGCCTGGAGACCGCCTTCGCCATGGCGGCCGAGTTCAGCCGCGCCGGGCTCGGCGTGGTGTCGGGCCTTGCCATGGGGGTGGACGGCGCCGCGCACGAAGGCGCGCTCGCCGCGGCCGGGGGCACGGTGGCCGTCGTCGGCACCGGCCTGGACCGCGTCTACCCGGCCCGGCACCGCGACCTGGCCCGGCGCATCGCCGCCCGGGGGCTGATCCTCAGCGAGTACCCCCTCGGGACCGCACCCCACCCCGCCAACTTCCCGCAGCGCAACCGCCTCATCGCCGGACTGTCGCGAGGCACGCTGGTCATCGAGGCGGCACTGAAATCGGGCTCGCTGATCACCGCCCGGCTGGCGCTGGAGGCCGGGCGCGAGGTGATGGCAGTCCCCGGTTCCGTCCACTCGCCCCAGTCCCGCGGCTGCCATGCCCTGATCAAGCAAGGCGCGGCCCTGGTCGAAACCGCGCAGGATGCACTCGATGCCATCGGCTGGCAGGGCGGCGGCACCGCCCCGCACTCGCCGCCGGCCAGCCCGCCGAGCGCGCCCGAGGACCCGCTGCTGCACGCCCTCGGCTTCGCGCCGGTCACACTCGACGGCCTGGCCGAACGCACCGGCTGGACCGCTGCCGAGCTGACTGCGCGCCTGCTCGAACTCGAACTCGCCGGGCAAGTCAGCCGCCTTCCAGGCCAGCTTTTTCAGCGCGTCGGGCTGGCCTGAGCCCCGGACCGGACCGGTTCCGCGGGCCGGTTCATCTCTTCAGCACCACCAAGCGCCCCTGGGGTATAGTGGGCTCATGTTTGACGTGCTCGTTTATCTGTACGAAAACTATTGGCGGCCCGACGCCTGTCCCGACCACGCCCAGCTGACGCGCAAGCTGTCCGCCATGGGTTTCGAGTCCGACGAAATCGAGGAGGCCCTGACCTGGCTGGACGGATTGGCCACCATGGCGCAGTCCTACTCCGGCCAGCAAGGCGACCGGAGCATGCGCGTCTACTCCCCGGCCGAACACGAACACCTGGGCGAGCACTGCATCGGTTTTGTCAGCTTCCTGGAATCCGCCGGGGTGCTGCCTCCGCCTATGCGCGAAATGGTCATCGACCGCGCCACGGCC
This sequence comes from uncultured Rhizobacter sp., assembly GCA_966211755.1. Lineage (GTDB taxonomy): Bacteria > Pseudomonadota > Gammaproteobacteria > Burkholderiales > Burkholderiaceae_C > Rhizobacter. The sequence goes on from CBIHOH010000004.1 coordinate 93,507, forward strand.
ATCTCCGGCGGCCCGGTGGACCTGGAAGACCTCAAGATCATCGTGCTCATGGTGTTCTGGAGCCTGGGCGAAGAACCCGATGCCCTCATCCTCGACGAACTGTTCGTCGACGAAGAAGACCGCCTGATCCACTGAACGCAGAGCGAGCCGCCCGAAAGGCGGCTTTTTTACACGGGGAAAAAGAGCCCCCCGCGGCGCCTCCGTCAGTTCAACAACCGGGTCGGATCGACATCCAGCTTGGCCAACGCGCTGCGCGTGGCGCGCACCGTGAGCGACTCGTCCTGCGCCGGCACCAGCAAGCCGGCTTGCAGAAAGGCCGCCAGGCGGTGCTGCTGGAACAGGATGCCGCGGCCATGGGGCGAGACGAACAAGGTCAGCTGGCGCCGCATGCCCTGCCAGGCCAGCTGCACGGCCTCGTTGCGGCCGCGATAGTCCAGCATGTACCAGCCGCCGACCTGCAGCTCACGCGCCCAGGTGAGCATGGCCGGGGTGGGCATCGAGCCGCCCTCGCCCACCACCTCCAGTTCCGAGGTTTCATGGCCAGACAGGTCGAGCACCATCGATTCGTCGATCTCGATGTCGTCCGACTCGGGCAGCAATTCCTCCAGGGTCTCCAGGCGCCCCATCAGCTCCTCGAGGCGCTCCCGCGGAATGGCCGCCGTCTTGGCGGTGAAGGCCGCGGCCAGCGAATTGTTGAGTTTCTGGATGTGCTCGTCCTGCCGCTCGCTGGACAGACCCGCCTCGTCCATGCCTTCGCGCAAGGTCTTCAGCAGCGGCGGCAGCCGACGGATCACCTCGGCGCGCTCCTCGCGCGACACCTTGGCGCTGGCGGACCAGATCAGATCCGCGGCCACCCGCTTCATCGTCTTGGTCTCGGAACCCTGGACACCGTGTTTCACCCCGGTCATCGCCATCACGTCGGCCCAGACCTGGAACAGGAAATCACGGACGCCCTCCTGCACCGGCACCTCGTTGAGCATCTTGCGCAACTCGATGGTGTACTGGATGGCCAAGGTCTCGCGCAACTCGACCTGCTGGGCGAGCGACACCCCTTTGCGGCTGGCCTCGTTTTCGTTGCGGAAGTAATGCTCGAGGAATTTCTCGAACTCGGTCAGCACCGTCTGGAACACCCGGCGCCCGGTGTCGGGATAGGCCTCGACCACCTGCACCACACGCTTGATTTCCTTCTCGAGCGTATCGCCGACCGCGCGGCTGGTGGAGTCGAACCCCATCACGCAAGCCCCCATGCGATCGATGAGGCGACGTGCCGGATGATCGACGGTCGCGAAAAAGTCGGGCTCGCTCACCGCCACCCGCAGCACCGGCATCTGCAACCGCGCGAACCAGACACGCACGGAGGCCGGGATGCGCTCCTCGGTCAGGATGCTCTGGAACAGCAAGGCCACGATCTCGATGGTGGCCCGCTCGATGGGGGTGGTCGCCGCGCTCTTCAGGGCCTGCTTGCGCTGGTGCAGCTCCTCCATCAGGGCCGGCGTGCTGACCGGCTCGGTGCCGGCGCCCCCCATGACCTCCGACGCGCTCAGGCGGCGCTGGATGCCCTGCTGGGCTTCGGAAATGGCGGTCTTCAACTCGATCGATGCCGGCGGCATGGGCGCCGTACCGGCGAACTCCGGCAACTGGCGGCCGATCAGGCGGTTGAGCCGCCCCAGCACCGCTTCGGCGTGGTCGGACCCGCGGGCGAAACCGCCGGCGCGGGTCATCATCCGCGTCTCCTCGCCGACATGGGCCCGCCCGAAACCGCTGGTCATGGTGGAGGGAGCAGACACGGCAGCCGGCCCGGGCGCGCCGCCCAGGCCGTTGCGCGTGCGCCGTATGAAGGGGCGCAGGTCGACGTCGGGCAACACACGCTGCTGGATCAGCCAGCGGTTGGTCTCGTGGTACGCCTCTTCGGCGAAATGGGCGAATTCCTCGTGCAGGATGGTCTGCAGGACACGCCAGGCCTCCTGGCTGAGCGAGGCCGCCCGCCAGGTGGTGGTGACGATGCGGGCCAGCACGTGAGGCCGCAGCACGTCGTGGGCGTCCAGCTCGTCGCGCTGCTCGAGAGCCGACATGCGCGAGCGCAGGTCGGTGAACTCCCAAGAGGCCCGGTCCATCATGGCCAGGGCCAGGCGGGAGCTGAGGATCTCGACCTCGATCGTGTCGTCGTCGACGAGTTCCATGCTGAGCGCACGCCCGGAACCGCCCAGCTCGCCCGCCCGGGAAGGGCCGGCCACCATGCCGTTGTGCAGCGCGCCGCGCAAGGCCATGACGATGCCGTTGATCCAGTGCGGGGCGGCCTTGCGCAGGTCGACGGCGATGTCGCGCCGCTTGTACTGCAGGCCATGCTCGGCGGCCTGGGAGGCCAGCAGCCGGCTGCCGTCCTCGATGGCCTGGACCACCCCGGGCGCACCACTCAACAAGCGCTCGACATAAGAGCGTCTGGCCTGGGCGGCCAGGGCCAACGAGTCGGCAGTGGTCGCCATGGAGGTTGTCAGCAGGTTGTTGAGAAGTAGGTTCTAACTCTACACCACCGCCCCGGCGTTCGGGTCGTTCGGATCCAGGTCCTTGGCCGGACCGGACTTGACCATGTCATCACGCTTGACACCCAGCCACATGGCGATGGCGGCCGCGACGAACACCGACGAATAGATGCCGAACAGGATGCCGATGGTCAGCGCAACAGCGAAGTAATGCAGCGTCGGGCCGCCGAAGATCAGCATCGACAACACCATCAGCTGCGTCGAGCCGTGGGTGATGATGGTGCGGCTCATGGTGCTGGTGATGGCGTGGTCGATGACCTCGGGCGTCGTCATCTTGCGGTACTTGCGGAAGGCCTCGCGGATCCGGTCGAAAATCACCACCGACTCGTTCACCGAATAGCCCAGCACCGCCAGCACCGCCGTCAGCACGGTCAGCGAGAACTCCCACTGGAAGAAGGCAAAGAAGCCGAGGATGATCACCACGTCATGCAAGTTGGCGATGATGGCCGCCACGGCGAACTTCCACTCGAAGCGCATGGCGAGGTAGGCCATGATGCCGACGATCACGAAAGCCAGCGCCTTGGCGCCGTCCTCGGCCAGTTCCTTGCCGACCTGCGGGCCGACGAACTCGCTGCGCTTGAACTCGACCGGCCGGGCATCGCCCCGCGTACACACCGGGCGGCGGATCGACTCGCCTTTCTCGACCACCTGCTCGATGCTCACCTGGCCTTGTTCCGCCTTGCAGAGCTGGCCGAACAGCTGCGACACCATCTCGTCGTTCTTCATGCCCTCGCGCAACGGCACCTTGATCAGCACATCATGCGATGTCCCGAAGGCCTGCACGCTGATGTCGCCGAGCTTGAGTTCCTCGAGCGAGCCACGCACCCGGTTGATGTCGGCCGATTGCGCATAAGTAACAACGACTTCCGTACCGCCGGTGAACTCGATCGACAGGTGCAGCCCCCGCGTCACCAGGAAGAACACGGCCGCCAGGAAGGTCGCCAGCGAAATGATGTTGAGCACGAACGCATGCCGCATGAACGGGATGTCGCGCTTGATCCGGAAGAACTCCATGTTGAATCCTTGTTGTTCTTGAAGGAGGTCAGGCCTTGGCCGGCACGTCTTGGGCGACCGCGCCCGTGGCGGGAGCCGTGCCGCCGGGCACCCACACCTGGCCGATCGACACGCCCTTGAGCTTCTTCTGGCGTCCGTACCAGAGGTTGACCAGACCGCGCGAGAACAGCACCGCCGAGAACATCGAGGTCAGGATGCCCAGGCAGTGGACGACGGCGAAACCCTTGACCGGGCCGGAACCGAAGACGAACAAGGCCACGCCGGCGATCAAGGTGGTGACGTTGGAATCGAGGATGGTCGCGAACGCCCGCTCGTAGCCCGCGTGGATGGCCGCCTGCGGCGACGCCCCGGCCCGCAGCTCCTCGCGCACCCGTTCGTTGATGAGCACGTTGGCATCGATGGCCATGCCGAGTGTCAGGGCGATGGCGGCCATGCCCGGCAGGGACAGCGTCGCCTGGGCCATCGACAGCGCCGCCACCAGCAGCAGCAGGTTGAAGGCCAGGGCCAGCGTCGAGAACAGGCCGAACAGGCGGTAGTAGACGCACATGAACAGCGCGATGGCGGCGAAACCGAAGAGCACGCTGTTGAAACCCTTGCTGATGTTCTCGGCGCCGAGGGTCGGGCCGACGGTGCGCTCTTCGACGATCTCCATCGGCGCGGCCAGCGAACCGGCGCGCAGCAGCAAGGCGGTGTCGGCGGCCTCCTGGGCGGTCATCGAGCCCGAGATCTGCACCCGGCCGCCACCGATCTCGGAGCGGATCACCGGAGCGGTCACGACCTCGCCCTTGCCCTTCTCGAACAGCAGGATGGCCATGCGCTTGCCGATGTTGTCCCGGGTGACATCCTTGAAGATGCGCGAGCCCTTGGCATCGAGCGTCAGGTTAACGGTGGCTTCCTGGGTTTGGCTGTCGAAGCCCGGCTTGGCATCGGTGAGGTTCTGGCCGGTCAGGATGACCTGGCGCTTGACGATGAGCGGGCGCGAACCACGCTCGACGTAACGCTCGGTGCCGAAAGGCACGGGGCCATTGCCGGCCGCGGCCGCGCTGGCCTCGACGCTGTCGTCGACCAGCCGGACTTCGAGGGTGGCGGTGCGGCGGATGATGTCCTTGGCCTTGGCGGTGTCCTGCACCCCCGGCAACTGCACGACCACGCGGTCCAGGCCCTGCTGCTGGATGACCGGCTCGGCCACGCCGAGTTCATTCACCCGGTTGTGCAAGGTGGTGATGTTCTGCTTCAGGGCAGTTTCCTGCACCAGGCGCGCGGCCTCGGGTTTCATCACCCCGCGCAGCTTGAAGTCGGTGCCGTCCTGGGTTTCGGTCCAGGCCAGATCGGGCAGCTCCTTCTCGAGCAGCGTGCGGGCGGCCACCAGGGTCGGCCGGTCGCGGAAACGCACGTCGATGTCATTGGCTTCGCGGGCGATGCCCGCGTGGCGCAGGTTCTTGTCGCGCAGCAAGGTCCGCATGTCGCCCGTGAAGGACTCGACGCGGGTGGTCAGCGCGGCCTTCATGTCGACCTGCATCAGGAAGTGCACCCCACCGCGCAGGTCCAGGCCGAGGAACATCGGCAGCGCATGGATGGCCTGCAACCAGCGCGGGGTACGCGGCAACAGGTTCAGCGCGACGATGTAGCTCGGGTCGTCCGCATCGGGATTGAGGTCCTTGGACAACACGTCCTTGGCCTTGATCTGGACGTCGGTATCCGCGAACCGGGCCTTGACCGAGTTGCCGTCGAACTGGACCAGGTCGGCCTTGATCTCCGCCGCGGCCAGCGACCGGGTGACCCGCTCGACCATCGAGGGATCGATTTTGAGCGTGGCCTTGTTGCTGCTCACCTGCACGGCCGGCGCCTCGCCGAAGAAGTTCGGCAGCGTGTAGAGCAGGCCCACCAGCAAAGCGATCGCCAGGATCGAATACTTCCACCAAGGGTAGCGGTTCATGACACCTCTTTCGCGGGGATGGCCCCCGCTGCGGGACGCCACCGGGCACCCGCGCGGGCACCCGGAAAGCAGCCGGACGCGGTTTACTTGACTGTGCCCTTGGGCAACACCTGGACCACAGCATTGCGCTGCACCTGCACTTCGACGCCGTTGGCGATCTCCACGTGCAGGTAGGACTCACCGAGCTTGGAGATCTTGCCCAGCAAGCCGCCGGCGATGACCACTTCATCGCCCTTGGCGATGGCGTCGATCATGGCCTTGTGCTCCTTCTGACGCTTCATCTGCGGACGAATCATCAGGAAGTAGAAGACGACGAACATGCCCCCGATCATCAGGAACTGGAGGTTGCCGAAGGGCGACTCCGGCGCGGCTGCGGCAGCCGGGGCCGCCTGTGCGAAAGCTTCAGAAATGAACACGTGGATTTCCTCGTTGGAGTCGGCACGGGGCCGGAGATGCTGGGCCGGAAAGAAAAGCGCTGAATTGTATGCCGCGCCGGCAGATGGACCACCCTGCTGCCGGCTGGGTTCCCCATGCCATGGCCTGCGCGAAACAGATGAGGCCGCAGCCGGCCGGCACAAGGGCTTCGCCCATGCAAAAGGCCCTCGGTTTCACGCGAGGGCCTTTTCTTGTATTTGGTTGCGGGGGCAGGATTTGAACCTACGACCTTTGGGTTATGAGCCCAACGAGCTACCAGACTGCTCCACCCCGCGACTGAGCCTGCAAGTATAGCACAACAATTGAGGAATGCTCATCTGAAGAAACGTTTTCTTGTCAGCACCAAGGCGAGGTAGTACCCCCCGGCCGCATACGACAGCAACACCAGCAGCGGCTGCCACAACTGGGGCGGCGCCTGGCCGATGAGCAGTGGGCGCACCACCTCGACCGCGGCCGTCAGCGGCAGCGCATGGGCCACGGCCTGCAGCCAGGGCGGCATCTGCTCGATCGGGAAATACACCCCGGACAGAAAGGTCATCGGCGTCATGACCAGGGTGAAGTAGTAGGTGAAGAAGTCGTAGCCATGTGCCAGCGCGTTGAACACCAGGGCGATCGAGGCGAAGGTGATGCCGACCAGGCACAGCACCGGCAGCGCCGCCAGCATGCTGGGGGCCCGGCTGATGCCGAGCGCGAAGATGACGGCCATGATGGCGACCACGCTGAACATCGACTTCATGGCGGCCCAGAGCAGCTCGGCGAACACGATGTCGTCGAGCGCGATCGGGGCATTCATGATGCTCTCCCAGGTCTTCTGCACCTGCATGCGCGAGTAGGCCGAATACAGCGCCTCGAAGGTGGCGGCCAGTGCGCAGCTGACCGCGATACTGCCGGAGGCCAGGTATTGGATGTACGGCAGGCCCTGTACGTGGCCGACCAGGGAGCCCAGTCCGTAGCCGAAAGCCACGAGGGTGATGAGCGGCTCCGCGACGTTGCCGATCACACTCGGCACCGCGAGCTTTTTCCAGACCAACAGGTTGCGCAGCACCACCGGCCAGAAGCGAAGGGTGAGGCGAGGCGCGGCGTAGATGGAAACCAGCATGATCAGGTCCTGCAACAGAGAAAAGACGGGGCCCGGCCGCCGGGCTCATTCATCGCGGATCTGGCGTCCGGTGAGCTTGAGGAACAAGTCCTCGAGGTTCGCGGGCCGGTGCAGCACCCGAAGCTGTTTGTGGGCGCCCAGCGACACCAGCAGCGGCCCCGGCTCGTCGAGGTAGAAGAACACGGTCTCCCCGCGCACCTCGACACGGCTGGCCTGGGCCGCGTGGCTCGAGGCGATCTCCAGCGCGCCGTCGCCGAAGACCTCGACCACGTCGCTTTCCAGGTGTTCGGCGATCAGGCCGCGCGGCGTGCCCTCGGCGATCTTGCGGCCATGGTCGAGCACCAGCAAGCGGTCGCACAGGCGCTCGGCCTCGTCCATGAAGTGGGTCGTCAGCAGAATCGCCTTGCCCTGCTGCAACAGGTTCTGCAGCCGCTCCCACATGATATGGCGCGCCTGAGGGTCGAGGCCGGTGGTGGGTTCGTCGAGCAGCAGCAGATCGGGGTCATTGATCAGCGCGCGCCCCAGGCTCAGGCGCCGCTTCATGCCGCCGGACAATTCCCCCGGTTTGGCATTCGCCTTGGCTTGCAGGGCGGCAAACTCCAGCAGCTTGGGAATCCGTTCGTTGATGACGCGCCCGGGCAGGCCGAAATAGCGCCCATAGACCCGCAGGTTCTCCACGCAGCTGAAATCCGGATCCAGGCTGTCGAACTGGGTCACCACGCCCATGCGCTTCTTGGCCGCGCGCAACTGCTGCGGAATCGGCAGCCCGAAGGCCTCGATCTCGCCGCTGTCGGGCCCGGTCAGTCCCAGGCACATGCGGATGGTGGTGGTCTTGCCGGCGCCGTTCGGCCCGATCACCCCCAGGCACTCGCCGGCATGGAGCTGAAGCGACAGGTCGTTGACGACCAGGTTGTCGCCAAATCGTTTGTGGAGATGGGAAATGCGAAAGAGGGGCGTCGGCATGGCCGACAGTGTGCCAAAGGACGCCGGCCTTTGGCGCCCGGGGGAGATGCCGGATCAAGAATCGACACTCGCGGCGGAAGCTTCAATGAAAGTTCCAAGCGGTCTCGACCCAGGTCGGCGCGCCACTTCGACGCCCAAGCCAGCGGACACCGCTCGGTGTACCGTTCGCGTGCCGCGCGGGGCACTCGACGGCGGCCGTGCCCGTCAGCTCAGGAAGATTGGCTCCGGCAGAAAAAAAGACCGGCAAAGGCCGGCCTTTCGTTGCAGGACGGCCGGGCCGTCCGATGGAACTGGCGTTACTCTGCCTTTTCGGCAGGTGCTTCGGTCACTTCAGGACGATCCACCAGCTCGACATAGGCCATGGGAGCGTTGTCGCCCACACGGAAGCCCATCTTCAGGATGCGGGTGTAACCGCCCGGACGGGCCTTGTAGCGAGGGCCGAGTTCGTTGAACAGCTTGGTCACGATGTCGCGGTCGCGGGTGCGGTCGAAAGCCAGGCGGCGGTTGGCCACGGTGGCTTCCTTGGCGAGCGTGATCAAGGGCTCGACCACACGGCGCAGTTCCTTGGCCTTGGGGACCGTGGTCTTGATGGCTTCGTGCTGCAGCAGCGAGTTGCACATGTTGCGCAACATGGCTTGGCGGTGGGCGGAGGTACGGTTGAGCTTGCGGAGACCGTTACGATGACGCATGGTGCAATTTCCTTTCTGAGTTTTGAACCGGCAGCCGTATCAGGTACTGCCGGGTGCACCGAGCCGGATGAACCGGCCCGTATTTCTTCTTAACGCTTGTCCAGGCCTTGCGGCGGCCAGTTTTCCAGGCGGGCGCCGAGCGTGAGCCCGCGCGAAGCCAGGACTTCCTTGATTTCGTTGAGCGACTTGCGACCCAGGTTCGGGGTCTTGAGCAGCTCGGTTTCGGTGCGCTGGATCAGGTCGCCGATGTAGTAGATGTTCTCGGCCTTCAGGCAGTTGGCCGAACGCACCGTCAGCTCGAGCTCGTCGACCGGACGCAGCAGGATCGGGTCGAACTGCGTGCTGCGCTGCGCCGGCTGATCGAAGGCGGTGATCTCGCTGCCCTCGAGCTGCGCGAACACGGCGAGCTGCTCGACCAGGATTTTAGCCGAAGCGCGGATCGCCTCTTCCGGTGTGATGGCGCCGTTGGTGGCGATCTCCATCACCAGCTTGTCGAGGTCGGTGCGCTGCTCGACACGGGCGCTCTCGACGGTGTAGCTGACACGCGAAACGGGCGAGAACGAGGCATCGAGGACGATGCGGCCGATCGACTTGGTCGGCTCGTCGCCATAGCGGCGCATCGTGCCGGGCACATAGCCGCGGCCTTTCTCGACCTTGATCTGCATGTCCAGCTTGCCGCCTTGCGACAGGTGGGCGATGACATGATCCGGGTTGATGATCTCGACATCGTGCGGCGTCTGGATGTCGCCTGCGGTGACAGGACCTTCGCCTTCCTTGCGCAGCACCAGCGTGACTTCATCGCGGTTGTGCAGGCGGAACACGACACCCTTGAGGTTCAGCATGATGTGAACCACGTCTTCCTGCACCCCGTCGATCGCGGAGTACTCGTGGAGCACGCCGGCGATGGTGACTTCCGTAGGCGCATACCCGACCATCGACGACAGCAGCACGCGGCGAAGCGCGTTGCCCAGCGTGTGACCATAACCACGCTCGAAAGGTTCGAGGGTGACCTTGGCGCGGTTGCCGCCCAGCGGCTCCACATTGATGGCTTTGGGTTTGAGCAGGTTTGTTTGCATGAGGTCTTTCTTTCAATACCCTCGGCTCGTTACGCCGATAAGGCTGAGGGACCAACCGGAGCGGCTGGCACCGCTGCCGGACGTTAAAACGGGAAACGGCCGAACCCCGTCGCCCCATGGGGCGACACGGCTTCGGCCAAAGCGAGGATCAACGCGAGTACAACTCGACGATCAGTGCTTCCTTGACGTCGCTGGCGAACTCGTCGCGATCCGGCGTCTTCTTGAAGGTGCCTTCCATCTTGGCGGCATCGACCGAGACCCAGGCCGGCAGGCCATGCGATTCGGCGAGCTTCAACGAGTCGACGATACGCAGCTGCTTCTTCGACTTCTCGCGGATAGCGACCACATCGCCGGCCTTGACCAGGTACGAGGCGATGTTCACCACGGCGCCGTTGACGGTGACCGCCTTGTGCGACACCAGCTGGCGGCCTTCGGCGCGGGTCGAGCCGAAGCCCATGCGGTAGACGACGTTGTCGAGGCGCGATTCCAACAGGAACAGCAGGTTGGCGCCGGTGTTGCCCTTGCGGCGCTCTGCTTCGGCGAAATAGCGGCGGAACTGACGCTCCAGAATGCCGTACATGCGCTTGACCTTCTGCTTCTCACGCAGTTGCAGGCCGAAGTCGGAGGTGCGCTGGCCGGAGGTGCGCCCGTGCTGGCCGGGCTTGGCTTCGAACTTGACCTTGTCGCCGATCGGGCGACGAGCGCTCTTCAGGAACAGGTCGGTGCCTTCACGGCGTGCGAGTTTGCCCGTAGGGCCTAGATAACGTGCCACGTTGTTTCCTTGTTCAATCTGACGCGAGCCGGTGGCGGCAGGCGCGAGTCTGGCGTGTTCTTGCGGGCGCTCAGACGGTGGTCTTCATGAGGCCTTGCGGCTTCAACACAACCGCCGGCAAGCACCCGAGGTGATTGCCGGCGACAGGGGGGATCTGCGATCAGATGCGGCGGCGCTTCTGCGGACGGCAGCCGTTGTGCGGCACTGGCGTCACATCGGAGATCGAATTGATCCGGATGCCGAGCGATGCAAGGGCTCGCACCGACGACTCACGGCCGGGGCCAGGTCCCTTGATCTTGACATCGAGGTTCTTGATGCCCTGCTCTTGAGCAGCACGGCCGGCGACTTCGGCAGCGACCTGGGCGGCGAACGGCGTCGACTTGCGCGAGCCCTTGAAACCCTGGCCACCACTCGACGCCCAGGACAGCGCGCCGCCTTGACGATCGGTGATCGTGATGATCGTGTTGTTGAACGACGCGTGAACGTGGGCAATGCCGTCGGCAACGTTCTTGCGGACTTTCTTGCGCACGCGCTGGGCGGCGGTATTCGGTGCTTTAGCCATATCGACCTTTTCTTACTCTGCTCGTCTGTGTGCTCGTCAGCGAAGCCGACGACGTACGATCACTTCTTGACCACGCCAGACTTACGCGGGCCCTTGCGGGTACGGGCGTTCGTCTTGGTACGTTGACCACGGACCGGCAGCCCACGGCGGTGACGGAAACCACGGTAGCAACCGAGGTCCATCAGACGCTTGATGTTGATCGACATCTCGCGGCGAAGATCGCCCTCGATGGTCATGCGGCCGATTTCTTCTCGGATTTTTTCCAGGTCACCGTCGGTCAGGTCTTTGACCTTGCGATCGAAGGGAACGCCACATTGGGTGCAGATCTTCTGCGCCGTGGTGCGGCCAATCCCATAGATAGCGGTCAGACCGATCTCGGTGTGCTTCTGGGGCGGAATGTTGATACCAGCAATACGTGCCATTTGCGTCCTCTATTCGCTTAGTCGAAGGCTGATCAGCCTTGGCGCTGCTTGTGGCGCGGATCGGTGCAGATCACGCGCACAACACCCTTGCGGCGGATAACCTTGCAATTCCGGCACATCTTTTTAACCGATGCTGCAACTTTCATGATCTTCTCCTAAGCCCCTTCAGGCCGCTTCGACTGTTCAAACTATGTGTGTAGCAACCGTTTACTTGGCGCGGAACACGATACGCGCCCGACTCAAGTCATAAGGCGTCAACTCAACGGTAACCTTGTCCCCGGGCAGGATGCGAATGTAGTGCATGCGCATCTTGCCGGAGATGTGACCGAGCACCACGTGCCCGTTCTCCAACTTCACACGAAACGTGGCATTGGGGAGATTCTCGAGAATCTCACCTTGCATTTGAATGACATCGTCTTTCGCCATGCCTGCCGCTTCGTTATCTTTCTGGTCTATTGCTCGGAACTGCCGGATCGCCTGGGGCGCTCCATCAGCTTGACTTAAAACTGGCCTTCTTCAGCAGCGACTCGTACTGCTGGCTCATCACGTAGGACTGCACCTGGGCCCAGAAGTCCATCGTGACGACCACGATGATCAGCAGGGAGGTCCCGCCGAAGTAGAACGGAACGTTGTACTTCAGCACCAGGAACTCGGGCAGCAAACACACTGCCGTGATGTACGCCGCACCGGCCAAGGTGAGGCGGGAAAGAATCTTGTCGATGTAACGCGCCGTCTGGTCACCCGGGCGGATACCCGGGATGAAGGCGCCGCTCTTCTTCAGGTTGTCGGCGGTCTCGCGGCTGTTGAACACCAGCGCCGTGTAGAAGAAGCAGAAGAACACGATCGCCACGGCGAACAGGATCACGTAGATCGGCTGCCCCGGCGACAGCATGCCCGCCAGATCCTTCAACCACGCCCAGCTGTCACCGGTCGCGAACCAACCGACGGCCGTGGCCGGCAGCAGGATGATCGACGACGCGAAGATCGGCGGAATGACCCCGGCCATGTTCAACTTCAGCGGCAGATGCGAGGACTGACCGCCATACACCTTGTTGCCGACCTGCCGTTTGGCATAGTTGACGAGAATCTTGCGCTGGCCACGCTCGACGAACACCACCAGGTACGTCACACCCACCACGATGGCGAGGATGAACAGACCGATGAGCGGGTGGATCGAGTTCTTGCTGACCATCTCGAGGAACTGGCCCATGCCGCCGGGCAGGCCCGAGGCGATGCCGGCGAAGATCAGGATCGAGATGCCATTGCCCAGACCGCGTTCGGTGATCTGCTCGCCCAGCCACATCAGGAACATCGTCCCGGCCACCAGGCTGACCACCGCGGTCATGCGGAAACCGAAACCAGGTGCAATCACCAGGCCGGCCGAGCTCTCGAGCGCGAGAGCGATGCTCAGCGACTGGAACAGCGCCAGACCCAAGGTGCCGTACCGGGTGTACTGGGTGATCTTGCGGCGACCCGACTCGCCTTCCTTCTTCAAGGCCTCGATGCTCGGCAGCACGTAACCCATCAGCTGCATGATGATCGAGGCAGAGATGTACGGCATGATGCCCAAGGCGAACACGGTGAAGCGCGACAGCGCCCCGCCCGAGAACACATTGAGCAGGCTCAGGATGCCGCCCTGCTGCCCGGTGAACATCTGCTTCAGCGCCACCGGATCGATGCCGGGCACCGGAATGTGCGCGCCGATCCGATACACGACGAGCGCGAGCAGCAAGAACACAAGCCGGCGACGCAGGTCACCGAACTTGCCACTCTTCGCCAGCTGATTCGTGTTGGTTGCCACTGAAGCTTGTCCTGTCTTGGCTTGGTTGGTCGGTATCAGGCGAGGGAGCCGCCGGCCGCCTCAATGGCAGCCTTCGCACCGGCCGTCGCGCCGATTCCCTTGAGCGTGACCTTGCGGGTCAGCTCACCGGTCTTGATGACCTTGACCACCTTGGCCAGCTCGCCGACCAGCTTCGCCTGCTTCAGAGCCAGCAGGTCAACTTCGGCCGCGCCCAGCTGCTCGAGGTCGGCCAGGGTGATTTCGGCGTTGAACTTCAGCAGGGCCGACTTGAAGCCGCGCTTGGGAAGGCGACGCTGCAGCGGCATTTGACCGCCCTCGAAGCCGACCTTGTGGAAACCGCCGGCGCGAGACTTCTGACCCTTGTGGCCACGGCCGGAGGTCTTGCCCAGGCCGGAACCGATGCCACGGCCGACACGACGCTTGGCGTGCTTGGCGCCGGCTGCCGGTTTGATGGTATTGAGTTGCATGTGCTGTTCTCCGCTCAGAGCACTTTGACAAGGTACGAGACCTTGTTGATCATGCCGCGCACTGCGGGCGTGTCTTCGAGTTCAGATTCGCTGTTGAGCTTGCGCAGGCCGAGACCACGCACGGTGGCGCGGTGCGATTCGCGCGTGCCGGCAATGCTGCGAACCAGCTTGATCTTGACGGTGGCGCCGCTCTTGGCGTTTTGCTTGTCAGTCATTTCGTTTCTCCGGGCGATGCCGCTCAGTTGAAGATTTCTTCAACCGTGAGGCCACGCTTGGCGGCGATCTCGGCCGGCGTGTTGGTGTTCTTCAACGCGTTGAGCGTCGCACGAACCAGGTTGTAGGGGTTTGACGAACCGAGGCTCTTGCACACGATGTCGGTCACGCCCATCACTTCGAACACGGCGCGCATCGGGCCGCCGGCGATGATGCCGGTACCTTCGGGGGCCGGTGCCATCAGGACATGCGACGCGCCGTGCTCGCCGACCACCTTGTGGTGGATGGTGCCGCCCTTGAGGGACACCTTGACGAGGTTGCGGCGTGCGGATTCCATCGCCTTTTGCACGGCGACGGGAACTTCCTTCGCCTTGCCCTTGCCCATGCCGATGCGGCCATCGCCATCACCAACCACGGTGAGTGCGGCGAAGCTCAGCGTACGACCGCCCTTCACCACTTTGGTGACGCGGTTCACCGCAATCATCTTTTCCTTCAGGCCGTCGTCGTTGCCTTCGGCCTGCGCACGGGGTTGAAACTTTGCCATCTCGAATTCCTTGGTCGTTGCGCTATGCGCTTAGAACTGCAGGCCGGCTTCGCGAGCCGCGTCGGCCAGGGCCTTGATACGGCCGTGGTACGCAAACCCTGCACGGTCAAACGCCACTTTCTCAATGCCGGCGGCCTTCGCTTTTTCCGCGATGCGCTTGCCGATGAGCGTGGCCGCGGCCACGTTGCCACCCTTGCCGGAGATGCCGAGTTCCTTGCGGACATCGGCCTCGGCGGTCGAGGCACTGGCCAACACGCGGGTACCGTCGTCGGAGACGACGCTGGCGTAGATGTGCAGGTTAGTGCGGAAGACGGTCAGGCGGGCCACGCGCTGCATCGCAATGCGGACGCGGGTCTGGCGGGAGCGACGAACGCGCTGATCTTTTTTGTTCAACATGTCATCCGCTCCTTACTTCTTCTTGGTCTCTTTGATCGTGACCTTCTCTTCCGCGTAGCGGATACCCTTGCCCTTGTAAGGCTCGGGCGGGCGAATGGCGCGAACTTCCGCGGCAATCTGACCGACCACTTGGCGATCAGAGCCCTTGATGAGAATTTCGGTCTGCGACGGGCAGGCGACGGTGACGCCGGCCGGCATGTCCTTCGCCACGGGGTGCGAAAAACCGATTTGCAGGCTCAGCTTCGAGCCGGCGGCCTGGGCACGGAAGCCCACGCCCACCAGCGTCAGCTTCTTTTCGAAGCCCTTGCTCACGCCGTTGACCATGTTGGCCACCAGGGCGCGCATGGTGCCGGACATGGCATCTGCCTCGACGGAGTCGTTCGCCGGGGCGAACGAAAGCTTGCCGCCGTCGTTCTTCACATTCACGAGGGGATTGGCGGGGCGCACCAGCGTGCCCAGCGAACCCTTGACGCTGATTTGTTCGGCCGTGATCGCGATGTCCACGCCTTGCGGCAGGGCGATCGGCATTTTTCCTACGCGGGACATTTGTTCTTCCCTTCCTTAGGCGACGTAGCAGAGCACTTCGCCACCGATACCGGCTTGGCGAGCCTTGCGATCCGTCATCACGCCCTTGGGCGTGGTCACGATGGCCACGCCCAGACCGTTCATCACGTTCGGGATGTCGTGGCGGCCCTTGTAGACACGCAGGCCGGGGCGGCTGACGCGCTCGATGCGCTCGATGACCGGCTTGCCTGCGTAGTACTTCAACGCGACTTCAAGCTCGGGCTTGGTTTTCTCGCCACGGATGGCGAAGTTGTCGATATAGCCTTCGTCCTTCAGGACTTGGGCGATGGCCACCTTCAGCTTAGACGCCGGCATCGCCACAGAGGTCTTCTGGACCATTTGCGCGTTGCGGATACGGGTCAGCATATCGGCGATAGGATCACTCATGCTCATACGGATATCTCCTGATCGTCGTGCCGATTACCAGCTGGCCTTGACAACACCCGGAATGTCGCCCTTGAAGGCCAATTCACGGATCTTGTTACGGCCCAAGCCAAACTTGCGGAAGGTGCCACGCGGGCGACCCGTCAACTCGCAGCGGTTGCGCTGGCGGGTCGGGTAAGCGTTGCGGGGCAGCTTCTGCAGCTCCAGACGAGCCGCATAGCGCTCCTCGTCGGTCTTCTTTGCGTCGTTGGCGATACCCTTGAGTTCCGCATACTTTTTCGCGTACTTGGCAACCAGGGTAGCGCGCTTGATTTCGCGCTGAATGAGGGAAGTTTTAGCCATGGGCCGCCTCAGTTCTTGAACGGGAATTTGAAGGCCGCGAGCAGTGCCTTGCACTCCTCATCAGTCTTTGCGGACGTCGTGATGCTGATGTTCAGACCACGGAGCGCATCTACCTTGTCGTAATCGATTTCGGGGAAGATGATTTGCTCTTTGACGCCGATGTTGTAGTTGCCGCGGCCGTCGAAGGAGCGCCCGGAGATACCCCGGAAGTCACGCACCCGCGGCAGCGCGATCGTCACGAAACGATCGAGGAATTCATACATTTGAACGCCGCGCAAGGTCACCATGCAGCCGATGGGCACGCCGTCACGGATCTTGAAGCCGGCAATGGCCTTCTTCGACTTGGTGACCACGGGCTTCTGGCCGGCGATCTTGGTCAGATCGCTGACAGCGTGCTCCATGACCTTCTTGTCGGACACCGCCTCGCTCACACCCATGTTGAGCGTGATCTTGGTGATGCGCGGCACTTCCATGCTGGACTTGTAGCCGAACTTCTTCGAGAGGTCAGCCACCACTTTTTCGCGGTAAAACGCTTGCAAACGTGCCATGACGGACCTCTTATGCCTTGATTTCTTCGCCGCTGGACTTGAAGACGCGAACCGCCTTCTCCTTCGTCTTGCGGGACTGCTGCTCAGCTTCGCTCAGCAACTTGATGCCGACGCGATCAGCCTTGCCGGTGGCAGGGTTGAAGATGGCGACGTTCGACTGATGAATGGACAGCGTCTTGTCGACCACGCCACCCGTCGTCCCCTTCATGGGATTGGGCTTGACGTGCTTCTTCACGACGTTCACACCCTCGACAACGACACGGTCGTCACCGACGCGCTGCGTCACCGCACCACGCTTACCTTTGTCGCGACCGGTCAAAACGATGACTTGGTCGCCTTTGCGAATCTTGTTCATAAGCTGTCCTTCAACCGGCTCAAATGATGACTTGAGAAGCCCGGCGAATTTAGAGAACCTCAGGCGCCAAGGACACGATCTTCATGAAGCGCTCGGTGCGCAGTTCACGCGTGACTGGCCCAAAGATGCGGGTGCCGATGGGTTCGAGCTTGGCATTGAGCAGCACGGCTGCATTGCCATCGAACTTCACAAGCGAACCATCCTGGCGACGCACACCCTTGGCGGTGCGAACCACCACGGCGCTGTAGATCTCGCCCTTCTTGACGCGGCCACGCGGCGCAGCTTCTTTGATGCTGACCTTGATGACATCGCCAATACCGGCGTAACGACGCTTCGAACCGCCGAGCACCTTGATGCACATGACGGACTTCGCACCAGTGTTGTCCGCGACATCAAGCCGCGATTGCATTTGAATCATGTTCAGTCCCCAACTTGGCCTGCAAACCCGTCCGTGACCATCACGAAGGCGGCTGCAGTCAGTCTTGGGCCCGTCAGATCACCTTGGGAGGATCACTGCTTGGGCGGAGCCGACTCCGGGGTGCACCGTGCAGCGGACTGCGATTGCAACCCGCTTGATGCAGCCGGAAATTCGGCGAAGTCTTAAATTATGCATCGCTTATCGATGCACGTCAACAAACATTCTCGAATGTTTGTTGGAGCGCCTGGCGACGGATCGCCAGGCGCTCCGGGCTCAGGCCTTGAGCTGAAGCGCCTGCTTCAACAGGGTCGCCGCATCGCTCACCTCGAACTTGCCGGGCGCCTCGACGTTGAGCGTTTTCACGACGCCGTCGGCCACCAGCATGGAATAGCGCTGCGAGCGAAGCCCCATGCCGCGGGCGGCCAGGTCGAGGGTCAGGCCCGTCGCCTTGGTGAAGTCGGCACTGCCGTCGGCCATCATGCGCACGGCACCGGCCGTCTTCTGGTCACGCCCCCAGGCCCCCATCACGAAGGCGTCGTTGACCGAGACACACCAGATCTCATCGACACCCGCCGCCTTGAGCTCGGCGGCCGACTGCACGTAGCCGGGCACATGCTGGGCCGAACAGGTCGGGGTGAAGGCACCAGGCAGTGCGAACACGGCGATCGTCTTGCCGGCCGTCGACTTCTCGATGTCGAACGAGTTCGGGCCCAACGAGCAACCCTGGCCTTCGACCTCGATGAATTCCTGCAGGCTGCCGCCGGGCAGCTTGTCGCCAATCTTCAACATGAACCTCTCCTGTGATGGGGACGCCGGATACCCGGCCCGCGTGTCGCGGGCCTCCGACAAAATGGGTGGCTGCACGAGGCCGCCACCCAGAAACAGAAACGGCCGGATGCCGGTAAACCAGCGATCCGACCGAATGACTTCGGAGACTACGAGCGCTCCGAAGAATGGCGTTTTAGACGATGCGGGCCTTCTCGACCAGACGGGTCACCGTCCATGCCTTCGTCTTGGAAATCGGACGGCATTCCGAGATCTCGACCACGTCACCCAGCTTGTACTCGCCCCTTTCGTCGTGAGCGTGGTACTTGCTCGTACGGGCAACGATCTTGCCGTAGAGCTCGTGCTTGGTGCGACGCTCGATCAAGACCGTGATGGTCTTGGAACGCTTGTCACTGACCACGCGACCGACCAGGGTACGCGTGTTCTTTTCCTTGGGTTGCTGCGTGTCGCTCATTTCGCGGCCTCTTTCTTCTTCTCGGCCAGGATGGTCTTGGCACGAGCGATGTCGCGGCGGGTATTGCCCAACACCGTGTGGTTGGTCAACTGTTGAGTTGCCTTCTGCATGCGCAGACCGAAGTGGGCCTTGAGCAAGTCAGCGACTTCCTTTTCGAGGCCAGCGACGTCTTTCGCGCGGAGTTCAGATGATTTCATGTCGTTCTCCGGTCAGGCTCAGGAGCCCACCTGGCGCGACACGAAGACGGTGCTCAGCGGCAGCTTGGCAGATGCCAGCTTGAACGCTTCACGGGCCAACTCTTCGGGAACGCCGTTGATTTCGTAGAGCACCTTGCCCGGCTGGATTTCAGCCACATAGTACTCAGGATTGCCCTTGCCGTTGCCCATGCGGACCTCGGCAGGCTTCTGGGAAATGGGCTTGTCCGGGAAGATGCGGATCCAGATGCGACCACCGCGCTTCACGTGACGCGAGATCGCGCGACGTGCGGCTTCGATCTGGCGCGCCGTCAGGCGGCCGCGCTCGGTGGCCTTCAGGCCGAAATCGCCAAACGAGACAGCAGCACCGCGGGTAGCGACACCGGTGTTACGGCCCTTTTGTTCCTTGCGGAATTTTCTGCGTGCGGGTTGCAGCATGGTTATTCTCCTTTGGCATCGCCGCCGGCAGACGCGTCAGGGCCGGGGGCCTTGCGAACGCGCTTGACGGTTGCGGACTTGGAAGCGTCGGGCGCCGCAGCTGCGGACCTGTCGCCACCTTCTGCCGGTGCACCAGCGGAACGGGGAGCACGGTCACCCGCGCCACCACCGGGACGGCCGCGGCCGGTCGGCGCACCCGGACGGGTGTTGCGACGCGGGCGACGGTCGTCCTCTGCGCCCGGAGGCGTCACGATGCCGGGGGCCTCGCCGTTGGCAAGGCGGTCACCGCGGTAGACCCAGCACTTCACACCGATGATGCCGTAGGTCGTCTTGGCTTCGGAGAAGCCATAGTCGATGTCGGCCTTCAGGGTGTGGAGAGGCACTCGGCCTTCGCGGTACCACTCGCAACGAGCGATTTCGATGCCGTTCAGGCGGCCGGAGGACATCAGCTTGATGCCCTGGGCGCCCAGGCGCATGGCGTTCTGCATCGCGCGCTTCATGGCGCGGCGGAACATGATGCGCTTCTCGAGCT
>CBIHOH010000005.1:0-107142 GCA_966211755.1 uncultured Rhizobacter sp.
TCCAGACCGACTGGTGCACGTGCATGCCGGAGCCGTTGTCGCCGACGATGGGCTTGGGCATGAAGGTCGCGGTCTTGCCGTACGAGTGGGCCACGTTGTGGATCACGTACTTCTGCAGCTGGACCCAGTCGGCGCGCTGCACGAGGCTGCTGAACTTGGTGCCGATCTCCATCTGGCCGGCATTGGCCACTTCGTGGTGATGCACTTCGACCGGAATGCCCAGCGATTCGAGCACCAGGCACATCTCGGAGCGCATGTCTTGCGCGCTGTCGACCGGCGGCACGGGGAAGTACCCGCCCTTGACGGCCGGACGGTGGCCGGTGTTGCCGTGCTCGTATTCCTTGCCGGTGTTCCAGGAGGCTTCCTCGGATTCGATCTTCGAGAAGCAACCCGACATGTCGTTGCTCCAACGCACGCTGTCGAACACGAAGAATTCGGGCTCGGGGCCGAAGAAGGCGGTGTCGCCGATGCCCGATGCCTTGAGGTAGGCCTCGGCGCGCTTGGCCAGCGAACGCGGATCGCGCTCGTACGGCTTGCCGTCGCCCGGCTCGATCACGTCGCAGCTGAGGATCAGCGTGGGTTCTTCGAAGAACGGATCGATGTTGGCGGTGGTGGGGTCCGGCATGAGCTGCATGTCGGATGCTTCGATGCCCTTCCAGCCGGCGATCGACGAACCGTCGAAGGCGTGGCCCGACGTGAACTTGTCTTCATCAAAATGGGACACAGGCACGGTGACGTGCTGCTCTTTGCCGCGGGTGTCGGTAAAACGGAAATCAACGAACTTGATTTCGTTTTCTTTCACCATGTTCATCACGTCGGCGACGGTCTTTGCCATCAGGAACTCCTAGCGAGGCGCTTGTGGGCGGGGGGGTTGGATTCGAAGGGATGGAACGTTGTCATGTCCCTGGCCGGCACCGGCTCAGGAAATGCGCACAGGAATGTAGCAGAAACCATGCCCGCCTCACCCCCTTTACAACAGCGGGAAATGGGGGCTTCCGCCGAGGTTTCAGAGGCAAAACGGCGGAGAAGTACAGGCCGATCAAAATGAGTATCAGCAGCGCCCAAAACAGGTGCACCAGGAAACTCCAATTTGGTGCGCCAACTTCTCGCTCAACGCACCAATTCGGGGCCAAGCTCCACGCCATGGGCGTGCAGTCCCGCCAGCAGGTAGTCATAGGCGGCCCCCATCTGCTCGCCCCTGCCCTTGACGCCGAGTTCGATGTGCCGACCCCATTCGGGGTGGTCGACGCTGGGCAGGCTGAAGACCTTGATGCCTTCGAAGCGCGCCTCGACCTGCTGCATCAGTGGCGTGAGCGTGCCCTCCAGGGCACCCCGCACGATGACCGAGCGCTCCCGCTGCGGCTCGCTGCCGTGCAAATGGGCGAAGTGGTGGTCGAGCACCCACTCCATCATCGGCCAGGCCATGACCGGAAACCCCGGCAGGAAGAACACACCGCCCTCGCCCGCCCGCACCGAGAACCCGGCGATCCGGTTGTACGGGTTGGGCACGAGGTCGGCGCCCGCCGGGAACATCGCCATGTTCAGGCGCAGCAGGTTGTCCGGCGCTTGCGGATCGTAGGGCAGGCCCTTTTCGGCCGCCGTCTCGCGCATGCGCTGCCGCAGGAGATCGGCCGCCTGCGGATGCAGGGCCAGCGGCAGCCCGAGGGCCCGGGCGGCGCACTGGCGCGTGTGGTCGTCGGGGGTGGCGCCGATGCCGCCGCACGAAAACACCACGTCGCCGGTTTCGCGCGCCGCCTTGAAGGCGTCCCGCAGGTCGGCGGTGATGCGCTCCGGATCGTCGCCCACGTAACGCACCCAGGCCAGGGCCAGGCCGCGGGCCGACAGCAGTTCGATGGTCTTGGGCAGGTGCTCGTCCTGGCGTTTGCCGGACAGGATCTCGTCGCCGATGATGAGGAGGCCGAAGTTCATGGGGCGGGTTCCCGCGGTGGGGGCAAGGGTGGCGTCGGTGCCGGCGACCCGATCGACGGGCCGGGCGCAGGCGTGAAAGGCGGTGCAGGCACGGTGTCGAGCTCGGCGCGCATGGCCTCCAACGCGGCCAGCGCATAGTGCGAAAACCAGAGTGACGAAAAGGCGAAGACCAGGGTGTAGATCCAGATGGCGACCGGGATCAGCAAGGGCGCGATGATCAGGAACCCCGCCCCCGAAGCCCACACCACGGACGGCGCGGCGCCCAGCAGCCCGCTCGCCACGCCCATGCCGAACAGGGGCAGCCGGTGGCGCCGGATCAAGGTCCGGCGCTCCAGCCGGGTCGCGTGTTCGGCCAGCACGTCGTAGCTCATCACCCGGTAGGTCAACCAACCCCAGATCAAGGGCGGGAGCACCAGCACCAGCGGGGGAATGAACCAGAACGGCACGGACACGACGAGCGCGACCAGGGCGACCAGCGAGGCCACCAGGCCGCCCACGATGCTGGAGGCAAAGGAGCCGCCGTGCCGCCGCTCCAGCGCCGGAAAGCGCCGCTCGGCGACAAGGCGCAGCATCGCCGGCGTCATCAGGGCCGTGACTGCCAGCAGTGTCAGCAGCACCACCAGCGGGGTGGCGAGGAACACCACCACCAACGGTGCCACGACCGCCTTGAAACCCTGCAGCCCCATGCCGGCCAGCCACTCGTTCACGGAATGCGCCAGCTCCCAGCTGTCGAGCAGGCCACGCACGGCGTCGAGTGCGTCCTCCCAGAAGAAGTAGGCCAGGCCGAACACGAGGCCGGCCATCAGCAGCAGCGGGGCGAGCGAATACAGGATCACCCGGCGGTGCAGGCAGTAGGCCGCGGCCCGCCAGAATGAATCGAACAGGAGCTTCATGGAACTGCAGGAAAGAGAGGGAGCGGAGAAAGCGCCCGGTTACTCGTCGTCGCCGCCGAGAATGCCGCCCAGCAGGCCGGCCGCGCCGAAGCCGCCCAGCACCGAGCCCTCCTCGCGCCCTCTTCCGCCCGCCTGCGGCGCCGCGGCGAACACCCGCGAGGCCAGGCGCGAGAACGGCAGGCTCTGCAGCCAGACGGTGCCGGGGCCGGTCACCTTGGCGAAGAACAGGCCTTCCCCGCCGAACAGCGCGGTCTTGATCTTGCCCACGTACTGGATCTCGAAATTGACGTTGGGCGTGAAAGCGACCACGCAGCCGGTGTCGATGAGCAGGGTCTGGCCCGGCTGCAGCTCGCGGCGCACCACGGTGCCGCCGGCATGCACGAAAGCCAGGCCGTCGCCCTCGAGCTTCTGCATCACGAAACCTTCGCCGCCGAAAAAGCCGACCGACATCTTCTGCTGCAGGTAGATGCCCAGGGAGACGCCCTTGGCCGCGCACAGGAAGGAGTCCTTCTGGCAGATCAGCATGCCGCCCATCTTGCTCAGGTCCATGGGCAGGATCTTGCCGGGATAGGGCGCGCCGAATGCCACACGCTGCTTGGTCGAACCCTGGTTGGTGTACACCGTGGTGAACAAGGACTCGCCGGTGATGAGCCGCTTGCCGGCGCCCAGCAGCTTGCCGAAGAAGCCGCCCTGCCCCTGCGAGCCGTCGCCGAACACGGTATCCATGGCGATGCCGGCATCCATGAACATCATGCTGCCGGCCTCGCCCACCGCCGCCTCGCCCGGGTCGAGTTCGATCTCGACGAACTGCATCTCCGCGCCCTTGATCTCGAAATCGACTACGTCCATGGCCATCTTTGCTTCTCCTTTGATAAATAGATCGAACCGCCCCCCATGCGGGTGGAAGCACCGGGTGCTTCGTTCCTAGGGGGGAGCCACAACGCCGCGGCTGCGACTGAAAATTGGACCAGATTCTGACACTTCGCGATGACCGTACACCCGCCCACCCTGCTGCTGTGCTGCACGCTGACGATGCTGCTGTCGGCCGGGCTGATGTCGCTCTTCGGCGGATCGCAGCGTGTCTACCGCGGCTACGGCTTCTGGACGCTGGCCCAGTGGCTGGCGGCCCTGGGGCTGCTCCTGCAGCTGTGGCACGACGGCCATCCCGGCGTGCTGCCGCTCGCCCAGCTGCTGCTGATGCAGTGGCCGGTGCTGCTGCTGGCCGGGTTCAGGCGCTTCGAGCCGCGCAGGGCCGCGCGCCGCCTGCCGGCCGCGGACGGGCTGGTGCTGGCCTTGGCCTACCTGCCCTGGCTCGCCGCATGGCTGCACGGCGCAGACCCCCGCTGGCAAGCCGCGACCTCCTCGCTGGGCATGTTCTGGCTGCTGGCCTACGCCGCCCACTCCCTGCGGCGCCTGAACGGCTTGCCCGCCGGCGGGGCGGCGACGCCGCTGCTGGCGCTGCTGTGGCTCGGCGGCGCGACCCATGGCCTGCGCCTGGCCGGCGGCCTGGCAGGCTGGACGGACAGCCCGGCCCTGCCGCTGGCGGCTGCCGCCGTCGAGCTGCTGAGCCCGCTGGCGATGCTTTATGTCGGGCTCGTGCTCACCGGGGAGCGCACCCAGCAGGAGCAGGCCGCCTCGCAGCGGCGGCTGCGCCGGCTGGCCGACCTCGACGCGCTGACCGACGTGCCCAACCGGCGCCACTTCCACGAGCTGGCACAGCAGGCGCTGGCCAACGGCCGAGCCGCCGCGGGGGCCCTGCTGATGATCGACATCGACCACTTCAAACGCATCAACGACCTGCTCGGCCACCGGGCGGGCGACCAGGCGCTGCGCGAGGTCGCGCGCAGCATGCGGCAAAGCCTGCGCCTGGGCGACGTGGCCGGGCGCCTGGGGGGCGACGAGTTCGTCGCCCTGCTGCCGGCCACCTCGATACACGATGCCATCGCGGTGGCCGATCGCATCGTGCTGCCGCTGAGCGTGCGCAGCGCCCTGCCGCTCAGCCTGAGCTTCGGCGTGGTGCAGGTGCAGGCCGGCGAAAGCCTGGACGAAGCCTTGCACCGGGCCGACCAGGCCTTGTACGAGGCCAAGCGCCAAGGCCGCAACTGCGCCGTGGTGGCGACCGGCGACGATGGGCGCCCCGTCTTCACCCAAAGCATGCCCCTGGGGCTGGTGGCCATGTGAGACGTTGTGCAGACGAAGGCAACGGCGGATAGACTCCAGACATCGCCAATCGCTTTCGAGACCTCGAGGCCCTGCTCCCGTATGCAGCATCTGCTGAACCTGCTTGCCGCCATCGCCCTGCTCGTATGGGGCACGCACATCGTGCGGACCGGCGTCCTGAGGGTCTTCGGCGAAAACCTGCGCCGCGTGCTGTCTCGCAGCTTCAGCAACCGATTCAATTGCGTGCTGGCCGGCCTGGGCGTCACCAGCATCGTCCAATCCAGCACCGCCACGTGCCTGATCGTCGCCTCCTTTGTCGGCAAGGGGCTGGTCACCACCGGCATGGCACTGGCCGTGATGCTGGGCGCCGACGTCGGCACGGCCCTGATGGCAGTGGTGTTTTCGTTCGACCTGTCCTGGCTGTCGCCGCTGCTGATCTTCGTCGGCGTGGTGATGTTCATCTCGCGCCAGGCCAGCACCTTCGGCCGCATCGGGCGGGTGCTGATCGGCCTCGGCCTGATCACCCTGGCCTTGCAGCTCATCGTCGACGCCACCCGCCCCCTGACCGAGTCACCGGCGGTGCGCGCGCTGCTGGTCGCGCTGCCGAACGAGATCCTGCTCGACATCGTCGTCGGCGCGGTGCTCACCGTGCTGTCGTACTCGAGCCTGGCCATCGTGCTGCTGACCGCCACCCTCGCCGCCTCCGGCCTGCTGCCGGTGCCGGTGGCGCTCGGCCTGGTGCTGGGAGCCAACCTGGGCAGCGCCATGCTGGCGCTGATCGCCACCAGCGGGGCGGGCGCCCCGGTGCGGCGCCTGCCCATGGGCAACCTGATCTTCAAGCTGGTGGGCGCGATGGTCGCCATTCCGCTGGTGCCCAAGGCCTATGCGCTGCTGGTGCAACTGGTGCCGTCGATGCACCAGCAGGTGGTGCTGTTCCACCTCGGCTTCAACCTGATGCTCACCCTGCTGTTCCTCGGGTTCACCGGGCTCATCGGGCGCTCGGTCGACCGCTGGCTGGTCGAGCGCGACACCCAGGCCAGCAACACCCGGCCGCGCCACCTCGACCCGGTGGCGCTCGAGACCCCGTCGCTGGCCATCAGCTGCGCCGCGCGCGAGGCGCTGCACCAGGCCGACGTGGTGGAGACCATGCTGCGCGGCATCCTGCCGGTGATCCGCAACAACGACCTCGGCCTGGCCGAGCAGCTGCGCCGCATGGACGACACGGTGGACACGCTCTACGCCGCGATCAAGTTCTACCTGACCCAGCTGTCGCGCGAGTCACTGTCCGAGCGCGAAGGCCGGCGCTGGACCGACATCGTCTCGTTCACCATCAACATGGAACAGATCGGCGACATCATCGAGCGGGTGCTGCAGGATGTCGAAGACAAGAAGATCCGCAAGAACCGCAGCTTCTCGGATGCCGGCATGGCCGAGATCGTCCACCTGCACGAACAATTGCTCGCCAACCTGCGGCTGGCCATGAGCGTGTTCCTGGACGGCCACGTGCGCGACGCGCAGAAGCTGCTCGAGGAAAAAGCCCGCTTCCGCGACCTCGAGCACGAGTACGCCGCCACCCACATCGCACGGCTGCAAGGCAACACCGCGCAGAGCATCGAAACGAGCTCGCTGCACATCGACCTCATCAGCGACCTCAAGCGCATCAACTCGCACATCTGTTCGATCGCCTATCCGCTGCTCGAATCGGCCGGGGCCTTGTCCAAGACCCGCATCCGCCACTCCCAGCTCGGCGCCCTGGTGGACGAGAACTGAGCCGGCGGCGCGTTCAACCCGAGGAGTCCTTGCCGCGGGTGCGCGCCACCCCGGTGAACATGCCGATGCCGAGCAGGATCACCGAGCCGATGGCCACGTAGAGCCCGGGCACGCCCGCGGTCACCAGGCCCCAGGCCACCCCGGCAATGAAAATCATGAAACCCACGAGATACAGCGCGAACGACATGGCGACCTCCGTCTGATGGAAAGACCCGCGGTCGCCGGCGGCCGGCCGCGGAGCGGTTGAGCCACATCATGGCCACCGCGACCGCGCTCCGTCAGAGGCCGGAGGAGGAGCGGCGCGTAGTCCGGGCGCCAAGTGGAAGTAGCGGCGTCGACCTACAAGACACCGTCGGGCGTTGCACCTAGGCGAGACGAACGGGCTCTGCGGTGCCAATGGACGGCGACAGCGCAACCGGATCCGTCCGCGATCAAGGCATGCGCATGGTCTGCGCCAGATGCGAATAGACCGCGGCCACGCGGCGCAGGTGCCGCGTCTCGGGATGCGTGAGCAGCCACAGCTCGGTCTCGCATTCGTCCAGGGGATCCGAGATGCGAAGCACATCGCTGCGCCCCTCGGCCAGGAACAGCGGCACGATGCCCACGCCCGAGCCCAGGGCGACGAGTTCGAGCACCGAGAGGATGCTGTTGACCCGGTAGCGGGGAGCGACTTTCGGGAAATGGCGCTTGCGCCACATCACCGAGGGATGCTCGGGCAGTGCATCGTCCGGGGCGATCCAGTCGACCCGGCCCGCCTCCACGTCCGCATACGAACTCGGCGACGCGGCACGTGCGGTGTAGAGCCCCATCCTGATCGGCCCCACTTGCTTGCCCACCAGGTGCAGGGGCGGCCGCTTGGTGGCCCGCACCGCGATGTCGGCGTCGCGGCGGGTCAGGCTAGCCAGCTCGTTGCCGGCATGCAGTTCGTAGGACAGCAAGGGATGCGCACGGGCCAGCCCGCGCAAGGCTGGCGCCACCAGGCCATGGAGCACGGTGTCGGTGGTCGTGATGCGCACCGAGCCCGAGACCAGTGCCGGCTCGGCGGCTACGGTGGAACGCGCCGCCTCGAGCGCCGCCTCGGTCTGCTCCGCGTGCTCGGCCAGCTGTGTGGCGAGCTCGGAGGGCAGATAACCCGAGCGCCCGCGTTCGAACAAGGCCCGGCCCAGCCCCCGCTCGATGCGCTGCAGGCTGCGGAACACCGTGGACGGATCCATGCCCAGCAATTCCCCCGCCGCCGCCAGGCTGCCGCCTCGCACCAGGGCAAGTGTGACCTCCAGGTCCGAGTGGGAAAGACGGTATTGCGTTGACGCAATCATGAATTGATTCTCCGCCTATTCATGTTTCGACATTGAAATCCTACATTCAATCCGTCCTCAACAACGGAAATCTCTTCATGAACTCCCACTCCGCCAACCCGTCCTTCGAACTCGGCATCGCCCTGCTCCGCATCAGCCTCGGCACCATGTGGATCGCCCATGCCCTGCTGAAGCTGTTCGTGTTCACCCTGCCCGGTACCGCCCAGTTCTTCGCCAGCATCGGTTTCCCGGGCTTCCTCGCCTACCCGGTCTTCGCGGTCGAGCTGATCGGCGGCCTGGCCCTGGTGCTGGGCGTGTACGCACGCCAGGTGTCGCTGGCGCTGGTCCCCGTGATGGCCGTCGCGGCCTGGGTGCATGTCCCCAACGGCTGGGTGCATACCAGCCAGGGCGGGGGCTGGGAATACCCGGTTTTCCTGATCGCGGCGTCGCTGTCGCTGTGGTTGTTGGGCGATGGTGCTGTTGCCCTCAAGCGTAGCCGTCTTCTGGTCCCGGGACGGCCCGGGGCTGCCGGCTGACGCACGGCACAGCTTCGCTGGCGGGCTCCCCGGCAGATCGAACCTTGTTTTCGGCGAGGGCCTGCGCCAGAAAGGGCGGCCCTCGTCACCCGTCGATGACAGGGACGATGGTGCGACTGAACTGCGGCCGCACAGGCCGGGTGGGCCGACGATCGCCGGAAGCCCAGCCCGGCCCCGCAACCGGGCAAGGCGACCACTGAGAATCATGCGAGATTTTGCAGACCTTCTTTAACACCTCGTTGCAAATATCGAGGAATGCGTCGATTTCACCAAAACCGTGAGAACTACGCCCATCCTCGATCGCCCGGCTCCGCAGTATTCATGGGAAGAGGAACTCAATTTCCACCAAGGCCCACCGCTTTCAAATTTCTTGCAGCTTCCTTTCAATTTATCAAGGAACGAACCCTAATGACCGGATACCCCCTCTAAGTTATCTTTTCGGAAATAGGCCCGTAAGGAGGGCACGGCTTGCCTAATGGAACCGGCACTCAGTCAAAAATAAATCAAAGGAGCTGTCGCGGGTGGCGACGGCAATGGGAATTCCGTCCGACAAGAAACGCGGTATCACACGATGGTTTCAGCAGGCGGAGATGAAGAATGATTTGTTTTTTCCACTCTGGAAACATGACGACTCGTATTAAGTTGAAGAGACACACCCCGCTGCTGGCCGCCGTGATCGGCTGCGTGGTCCTGAGCGCCTGCGGCAACGGCAGCGGCAGCAATACCGAGCCGGCCAGCGAGGCCGTGATTGCACCGCCACCCGAGACCACCATCGTCAGCGGTCAAAAAGTCACCGACGTCGTGGTCCAGAATACCGGCAGCGACCAAACCCGCGTACCGGTCACGTTCGGCCAGGTATTCGCTCCGGGCCACATCGGCGCCGGCACCTCCGTGGTCGGCCGCCTTGCTGATGGCACCGGCGTGCCGCTGCAAGTCGACGTCAAGGCACGCCATGCAGATGGCTCGCTGCGCCATGCCGTCCTGTCGACCGTGCTGCCACGCCTGGCCGCGGGCGCCAGCGCGACCGTCGAGCTGGTCAAGTCCGGTACCGTCACGGCCAACACCGCCGCCACCCCGGACGCCATGCTCAACGCCGGCTTCACCAGCAAGGTCGCGATCGTCGTGGGCGGCGTCACCTACACCGCGTCGGCCGACCAGCTGCTGCGTACGGGCACTTACACCACCTGGCTGGCGGGTCCGGTCGCCACCGAATGGATGGTCGACGCGCCGCTCAAGACCAGCGCCGGCCAACCCCACCCGCATTTGACGGCGCGCTTCGCCATCCGCTGGTATCCGAGCGAGGTCAAGAAAGCCCGCGTCGAGGTGGTGGTGGGAAACGACACGACCTTCACCCCGGGCATCCGCAACTTCACCTATGACGTCGATTTCCAGGTCGATGGCAAAAGCGCCTACACGCAGTCTGCCCTGATCCATTTCTGGCACTCGCGCTGGCATCAGATGGGATGGTGGGACGCCACCCCGCCGGCGGTTCACCTGAAGCACGATATTGCCTACCTGCTGGCTACCAAGGCCGTGCCGAATTACGATCAAGGCGTCACTGTCGACGAGGAGCTGCTGCAATCCTACGCCGCGCTGCCAGCCAGCCGCATCGGCCCGATGAAGATCGGTCTGGCAGTCGATTACATGCCATCCACCGGGGGCCGTCCCGACATTGCCCCGCTGCCAGGCTGGACTGCCGCTTACCTGCTGTCGATGGACATCCGCGCCAAGAACGCCATGATGGCGACCGCCGACGGATCGGGCAGTTGGCCAATGCATTTCCGCGACGAAAGCACCGGCCAGCCTGTGCGCCTGGACAATGCCGTCAACCGCCTGCTGACCACCCACAGCAACTTCTGGGAGCGTGGTCCGTTGCCGGTACCGCGTTGCGGCACCGGCGACTGGAACCAGTGCGCGACCCCGATGACGCCGGAGCCCGGTCACGAGCCGTCGCTGACCTATGTGCCCTACCTCGTCACGGGCGACCTGTTCTATCTGGAAGAGTCGCAGTTCTGGGCCACGGCCAATCCGCTGGGCACCGACCCTGGCGCGCACGGCTATGAACTGGGCCTGTTGTCCTGGGACCAGGTCCGCGCCCAGGCCTGGGGCTTGCGCACCCTGGGCCATGTCGCCTACATCACGCCGGACGACCATCCACTGAAAGCCTATTTCAACACCCAGCTGAGCAACAATCTGGATCACTATCACAAGAATTTTGTGATCAACAACCCGAACGAGCTGGGCGCCTACGACGGCGCCGGCGACATCATGTTCGAAAGCGATCAGTCGGCCGCATGGCAGGACGACTTCCTGACCTGGAGCTTCGGCCACCTGACGGAACTGGGCTTCACCAAGGCCAAGCCGATTCTCGACTGGAAGGCCAAGTATCCGGTGGGCCGCATGACCGCCCCCGGCTTCTGCTGGCTTGAAGCCGCATCGTACTACTTGACGATCCGCGCCGTCTCAAAGGGCCCGGTGGCGAGAACCTTCGCCGAGGTGTACCAGAATCACTTCAAGGACGGTACCCGCCTGGTCGACGACAACGGCAATGTCCTCAAGCATCCACAAGGCCTGAGCTACTTCGATCAGCCGTGCGGCAGCCAGGCACAGGCGGACTGGCGCAGCGCCTTCGGTCCGAACCTCTGGAGAAAAGGCCAGATGATGGGGTACGCGGATTCCAATTCCGGCTTCCCGTCAAACATGCAGCCGGCATTGGCGGTATCGGCCGGGTCCGGCATTCCCAACGCGAAGGAGGCATGGAATATCTTCATCAACCGCGGCGTCAAACCGAACTACGGTGCCGGACCACAATGGGCGATCGTGCCGCGCTAGGCGCGTCATCCGTCCTTGGCAGCCACAAGCGCGGCGCAAGCCGCGCTTGGTGAACGCCCAGCCACACCACCTGGACAGCCTGCAGGCGCTCGACCGGTAAAAGGCATCCAGCCATGAGGCAAGAACTCGTCGGCGCGACTGTCGAGCTGGGTGGGCAAGCGCTGCGGCACGTCGCGCAAGCAGGCTAAGGAATTGTGACCGTGGAGCTTGGCCGACTGCACCAGGCTCATGACGATAGTCGCCTCCGCTCATCGATGATCATTTGGCCAATTCGCGGTACAAACTGTCGAACTCGCTCAGACTCCCAGAGAAGGATTCCATCACGTGGCGCCGAGGCCGCTCCTTCTGCTGGCGGTCGATGCAATCACGCAGCGCCTCGTCAAGTACTGCCTCGAATGGACGGCCCTGCGACTCGGCGATTTGGCGCAGGGCCACCAGCACATCCTTGGCAGCTTGTGATAAAAATTTTTCGCGGCCAGTGGTATCCATCGCGAGCACGATGATGATGAATCTAGAAATTTCATGATAGAGCAGGACCGGTGGCTTTGCCAACGAAACGAGACTGAGCGCATTCCTATGGCGCAAGAAACGTGAGTGTCCAGCCGCCCCAATACTGGCGGAACGGGCGAAAAAAAACCAACCGAGAAAGGTTGGTTTTTTGGATAGTGGTGGAGCCGGCGGGAATCGAACCCGCGTCCGCAAGCCATCGCCAGGCAGTTCTACATGCTTAGCTGTCTGATTTGGATTTAGAGACACCGATCGCGCAGCAGCACGCTATCGGCAGCTCGAGTCACTGAATTTGATCCTGTGGTGAGTGACCCACCTCAGGACGAGCCCATGTGTATGACTTCGCAGCTCTCGGGTCACCCCTCAAGCCCAGCCCATCGGCCAACTGTTGCGAAGCTCACCGGTGTTAAGCGGCGAGAGCGTACGTAGAGTCGTTCGCAGTTACTTTTTTCCAGTGGTTTTACGAGCGAACTGGTGCTCGGCATGCCCTGTTCCAACTCCGCACCCGCGTCGAAGCCAGGTCGGCCCCTGGTAGACGGTAGTTTAAGCCATTCCGAGCAGTTTCAAGAGTTGATTCGGTTCCTGGATGACATGATCGGCGCCCCAAGCCGAGATGGGCTCGCCCTCGCCCAGGTAGCCCCAGGCCACGGCCACCGTTCGCATGCCGGCGGCACGGCCGGCCTGGACGTCGCGCAGGTCGTCGCCGACGTAGAGACAGGCCGAGGGCTCGACACGCATCTGCCGTGCCGCTTCGAGCAAGGGAGCCGGGTGCGGCTTGGGGTGCGGCGTGGTGTCGCCGCTCACCACCGCGGCGGCCCGGCGGTCCAGCGCCAGCGCACGCACCAGCGGCTCGGTGAAACGCCTCGCCTTGTTGGTGACGATGCCCCAGGGCATGGGATGGGCATCGAGGGCGGCCAGCATCGGCACGCAGCCGGGAAACAGGGCCGTGAGCCGGGTCATGCGCGCCTGGTAGAGGCTCAGGAACTCGTCGCGCAACTCCTCGAAGCAGCTGTCTTCGGGGCCGAGGTCGAGCGCGATCCTGATCATGCCGCGGGCACCCGCTCCCACCATCGGCCGGAAACGTTCGTAGGCCAGCGGGGCCAGGCCGCGCGCGGCGCGCAGCTCGTTGCCGGCGCCAGCCAGGTCGGGGGCGCTGTCGATCAGCGTGCCGTCCAGATCGAAGAGCACGGCATTCGCGGCGGGCGTCATGCCGGCCGCCTGCAGGCGAAGAGGTAGTTGACGCTGGTGTCGCCCGACAGCCAGTAGCGCTGAGTCAGCGGGTTGAACTCCATGCCCCGGGTGGCCTCGAGCGAGAGGCCGGCCTCGCGGCACCAGAGCGCGAGCTCGCTCGGGCGGATGAAGCGCGCGTATTCGTGCGTGCCCTTGGGCAGCATCTTCAGCACGTACTCGGCGCCGACGATGGCGAACAGGAAGGACTTGGCGCTGCGGTTGATGGTGGAGAAGAACACCCAGCCCCCCGGCTTGACCAGGGTGGCGCAGGCGCGAACGATGGAGGACGGGTCGGGCACGTGCTCGAGCATTTCCATGCAGGTCACCGCGTCGTACTGGCCCGGCTGCTCCTGGGCCAGCGCTTCGGCCGCCACTTCGCGGTACTCCACCGACGGGGTGCCGGCCTCCATGGCATGCAGCTGCGCCACCTTGAGCGGCTTGCCGGCGAGGTCGATGCCGAGCACCGTGGCGCCGCGGCGCGACATCGAATCGGCCAGGATGCCGCCGCCGCAGCCGACATCGACCACCCGCTTGCCCTGCAGGCGCACCATGCCGTCGATCCAGTCGAGGCGCAGCGGGTTGATCTGGTGCAAAGGCCGGAATTCACTGTCGGGGTCCCACCAACGATGGGCCAGCTCGCTGAATTTGGCGAGCTCTTGAGGGTCAGCATTGATCATGGTGCGATGGTATCGAAATGCGCGGGGCCGATGCCGCGCTGGCGCGGCGGCCATGCGACAACAAATATGAACTCGTCCGGCATGAATGGTCGCGAATCCTGGCCCGAGTTTGGGACAAAACCCGTCCGGCCATAGAAAAACCCCGCCGTGGCGGGGTTTTGTCGAAGGTCACGCCGAGGCGTTTACTTGCGGGTACGGGTACCGACCACTTCGATCTCGACGCGGCGGTTCTTGGCCTTGCCTTCCTTGGTCTTGTTGTCGGCGACAGGCTGCTTCTCGCCCTTGCCTTCGCTGTAGACGCGGTTGGCTTCGACACCCTTGCTCACCAGGTACTTCTTGACCGCCTCGGCACGCGAGACGGACAGCTTCTGGTTGTAGGCGTCGGAGCCGTCGCTGTCGGTGTGGCCGACGGCGATGATGACTTCGAGGTTGAGGTCCTTGGTCTTGGCGACCAGGTCGTCGAGCTTGGCCTGGGCATCGGCCTTCAGGGTCGACTTCGCGACATCGAAGAAGGCGTCAGCGGCGAAGGTCACCTTCTCGCTCACCGGGGCAGGCGGTGCCACCGGCACGACTGGAGGAGCGACAGGCGCAGGAGCCATAGGAGCCGGCGCGGGTGCGGGGGCAGGCGCAGGAGCCGGAGGCGCCTTCACGGGAGCGCCGTCGCAGCCTTCGGTGGCGTTGGCAGGCGTCCAGAAAGCGTCGCGCCAGCAGTATTCAGACGTGCCGTTTTTCCAAGGCTGGCCTTGGGCATTGACCCAGTTTTGGGCGGAAGCACCGGACACGGAAACGGCGAGAGCGGCCGTTGCGAAGAGCGATGCAACTTTATTCAGTTTCTTCATGATTCTCCTCTCAAGGAAGGTGCAGTGAGTCTGCAAAACGTCCGAACCGGAATCGGAAAGTACTTGGCGACCCCTCGATTTCTCAAGCGCTCACCACCGACGGCGGATTGTGCCATGGGGGTTTTGGACCAGCCTGATTTTGGGGCGAGGACCCTCGCTTGTCAGTTCGGGTGTTGCGCGAGTGCGACAGGCCAAAGGGCCACTAGAATCACGTCTTGCGCACGCAGGCCCGCCAGCGCCTGTCTCAATGGCTTTGCCGCCCACATCGAATGACCCAGTTCGCCAAGGAAACCCTGCCGATCAGCCTCGAAGAGGAAATGCGGCGCTCGTACCTTGATTACGCCATGAGCGTGATTGTCGGTCGGGCCCTCCCCGATGCCCGGGACGGGCTGAAGCCGGTCCACCGGCGCGTGCTGTATGCCATGCACGAGTTGAACAACGACTGGAACCGGCCGTACAAGAAGTCGGCCCGGATCGTCGGCGACGTGATCGGTAAATACCATCCGCACGGCGACCAGTCCGTCTACGACACCGCCGTGCGCATGGCCCAGGACTTCTCGCTGCGCCACATGCTGGTCGACGGCCAGGGCAATTTCGGCTCCGTTGACGGCGACAACGCCGCCGCGATGCGGTACACCGAAATCCGCCTGTCGAAGATCGCCCACGAGATGCTCGCCGACCTCGACAAGGAGACCGTCGATTTCGGCCCCAACTACGACGGCTCCGAGCGCGAGCCGCTGGTGCTGCCGACCCGGCTGCCCAACCTGCTGGTCAACGGCTCGGGCGGCATCGCGGTGGGCATGGCGACCAACATTCCGCCGCACAACCTGAACGAGGTCGTCGACGCCTGCCTGCACCTGCTGAAGAACCCCGAGGCGACGATCGACGAGCTGATCGAGATCATCCCCGCCCCCGACTTCCCCACCGCCGGCATCATCTACGGCACCAGCGGCGTGCGCGACGGCTACCGCACCGGCCGCGGCAAGGTGGTGATGCGCGCGAAATGCCACTTCGAGGACATCGATCGCGGGCAGCGCCAGGCGATCATCGTCGACGAGATCCCCTACCAGGTGAACAAGAAGAACCTGCTCGAGCGCATGGCCGAGCTGGTCCACGAGAAGAAGATCGAGGGCATCAGCCACATCCAGGACGAGTCCGACAAGTCCGGCATGCGGGTCGTCATCGAGCTCAAGCGCGGTGAAGTGCCCGAGGTGGTGCTGAACAACCTGTACAAGCAGACGCAGCTGCAGGACACCTTCGGCATCAACATGGTCGCGCTGATCGACGGCCAGCCGAAGCTGTGCAACCTGAAGCAGCTGCTCGACATCTTCCTCGAGCACCGGCGCGAGGTGGTCACGCGGCGCACCGTGTACGAGCTGCGCAAGGCGCGCGACCGCGGCCACGTGCTGGAAGGCCTCGCCGTCGCGCTGGCCAACATCGACGAGTTCATCGCCATCATCAAGAACTCGCCGACGCCGCCCGTGGCCAAGAGCGAGCTGATGGCCAGGAGCTGGGATTCGTCGCTGGTGCGCGAGATGCTGACGCGCGCCCAGGCCGACACCCCCGGCGGCCGGGCCTCCTACCGGCCCGAGGGCCTGCCCGCCCAGTACGGCCTGCAGCCCGATGGCTTGTACCGCCTGTCCGACGACCAGGCCGGCGAGATCCTGCAGATGCGCCTGCAGCGCCTGACCGGCCTGGAGCAGGACAAGATCATCGGCGAGTACAAGGAGGTCATGGCCCAGATCGCCGACCTGCTGGACATCCTCGCCCGCCCCGAACGCGTCACCACCATCATCAGCGAGGAACTGACAGCGCTGAAGGCCGAGTTCGGTGGCACCAAGCTGGCGGTGCGCCGCAGCGTGGTCGAGCACAACGTGCAGGAACTTGGCACCGAGGACCTGATCACGCCGACCGACATGGTCGTCACGCTCAGCCACACCGGCTACATCAAGAGCCAGGCGCTGTCCGAGTACCGCGCGCAGAAGCGCGGCGGGCGCGGCAAGCAGGCCACGCAGACCAAGGAAGACGACTGGATCGACCAGCTCTTCATCGCCAACACCCACGACTACATCCTGTGCTTCACCAACCGCGGCCGGGTGTACTGGCTCAAGGTCTGGGAGGTGCCGCAGGGCTCGCGCAACTCGCGCGGCCGGCCGATCGTCAACATGTTCCCGCTGCAGGCCGGTGAAAAGGTCAACGTGGTGCTGGCGCTGACCGACGGCTTCCGCAGCTTCCCGGCCGATCATTTCATCTTCATGGCCACTGCCCAGGGCGTGGTCAAGAAGACCTCGCTGGACGAGTTCAGCAACCCGCGCAAGGCAGGCATCATCGCGGTCGACCTCGACGAGGGCGACTTCCTCGTCGGCGCCGCCCTGACCGACGGCAAGCACGACGTGATGCTGTTCAGCGACGGCGGCAAGGCCGTTCGCTTCGACGAGGACGACGTGCGCCCGATGGGCCGCAAGGCCCGCGGCGTGCGCGGCATGATGCTGGACGAAGGCCAGAGCGTGATCGCCATGCTCGTGGCCGAGGACGAATCGCAGAGCGTGCTGACCGCGACCGAGAACGGTTACGGCAAGCGCACCAGCATCGTCGAATACACCCGTCACGGGCGTGGAACCAAAGGCATGATCGCGATCCAACAATCGGAGCGCAACGGCAAGGTGGTCGCGGCCACCCTCGTGCGCAAGGAAGACGAGATCATGTTGATCACCGACAAGGGCGTGCTCGTGCGCACCCGCGTCGCCGAGATTCGAGAGCTAGGCCGTGCCACTCAAGGGGTGACGTTGATCTCGCTCGACAACGGCACCAAGCTGAGTGGTTTGCAACGCATCGTGGAAAACGACGCCAACCCCGAGACCGGCGAAGACCCGGCCTCCGATGAGACTGACGCATGAAAAAAATCCTCTTGATCACCCTGCTGGGCACCGCTCTGGCCGCCCAGGCGCAGAACACCCCGGCTCCGGCCGCCCCCGCGGCCGCCTCGGTGCCGGCGCCCAGCGCAGCCAAGAAAGACCTGCTGAACCGCCTGCTCGCCTTGCAGCAGCCGGCCCTGGAGAGCACCGCGCGCAACCTGGCCGAGCAGCCGATGCGCCAGATGCTCGCCGCCGCCGAACAGGCCTTGCCGCGCGTGCCTGAAGACAAGCGCGAGGCCGCCGTCAAGCAGATCGAGGGCCTGGCCAAGAAATACGCCGAGGAGGCCGCCGCCGTGTCCAAGGAACGGTCGGCCAAGATCGCCCAGTCCGCCCTGCTGCCGCTGTACAACGAGAAGTTCTCCGAGGACGAGCTGCGCCAGCTGCTGGTGGCCCTGGAAGCCCCGGCCTACAAGAAATTCCAGCAGGCCATGCCGGAAGCGGGCAATGCCTTCACCCAGCAGCTGGTCACCGAGCTGCGCCCGGTCCTCGACCCCAAGCTCAAGACCCTGGAAGCCAGCGTCGCCTCGGCACTCGGCATGACGCCCAACGGTGAAGCCCCGGCCAAGCCCGCCAAACCCGCCGCATCGACTCCCAAGCCCAAGAAATAAAAGATGACGCGCCCGTACAACTTCGCACCCGGCCCCGCCACGCTGCCCGAGGAAGTCCTTTCCCAGGCCGCCGCGGAAATGCTCGACTGGAGAGGGTCGGGCATGGGGGTCATGGAGATGAGTCACCGCGGGCGCGAATTCGACGCCATCTGCACGCAGGCCGAGGCCGACCTGCGCGAGCTGCTGGCCGTGCCGCCCGAGTTCCGCATCCTCTTCATGCAAGGCGGCGGGCTGGCCGAGAACGCCATCGTGCCGATGAACCTCTCGCGCGGCGGCGTGGCCGATTTCGTGGTCACCGGGTCATGGTCGCAGAAGTCGCAGAAGGAGGCGCAGCGCTACTGCGTGGCGCGCACCATCGCCAGCAATGCGGCCCAGTCGTACACGACCATGCCGGATCCGGGCAGCTGGCAGCTCAGCCCCGACGCCGCCTATGTGCACCTCTGCAGCAACGAGACGGTGCACGGGGTCGAGTTCCAGCAGTTGCCCGACCTGGCAGCCCTGGGCAGCCGGGCCGCCCTGGTGATCGACTGCTCCTCGCACATCGCCTCGCGCCCGATCGACTGGTCGCTGGTGGGCCTGGCATTCGCCGGCGCGCAGAAGAACATCGGCATCGCCGGGATGACCATGGTCATCGTGCGCGAGGACCTGCTGGGCCACGCCATGCCCATCTGCCCCTCGGCCTTCGACTACAAGACCGTGGCCGAGAACGGCTCGATGTACAACACGCCGCCCACCTACGCGATCTACATCGCGGGGCTGGTGTTCCAGTGGCTGAAGGCTCAGACCCACGGCGAGGCCCGGGGCGTGGCCGCGATGGAGGCGCGCGCCATCGAGAAATCGACGCTGCTGTACGACTACATCGACGGCTCGGGCTTCTACCGCAACCCGGTCGAGAAGAATGCACGTTCGCGCATGAACGTGCCGTTTTTCCTGCACGACGAATCGCTCAACGACAAGTTCCTCGAGGGCGCCCGCGCCGCGGGGCTGCTGCAATTGCGCGGCCACAAGTCCGTGGGCGGGATGCGAGCGAGCATTTACAACGCGATGCCCCTGGCCGGCGTGCAGGCGCTGGTCGGCTACATGCGAGAATTTGCTACCCGCCATGGCTGATTCACCCATCCTCCCCAACCCCGAGCTGCTGTCGCTGCGCACGCAGATCGACAGCGTCGACCGCGAGCTGCTCGACCTGCTGAACCGGCGTGCCCGGCTGGCGCAGGAAGTGGGCGAAGTCAAGAAGAAGGAAGGTTCGGTCGCCTTCCGCCCGGAACGCGAGGCCCAGGTGATCGATGGGCTGAAGGCGAACAATCCGGGCCCGCTGAAGTCGGACAGCGTCGCGCCCATCTGGCGCGAGATCATGTCCGCCTGCCGCGCCCTGGAGACGCCCACCCGCGTGGCCTATCTTGGCCCGGCCGGCACCTTCACCGAGGAGGCCGCGCTCGGCTTCTTCGGTTCGTCGATCGTCAAGGTGCCCTGCGCGAGCTTCGACGAGATCTTCCACGCCACCTCGGGCGGCGCAGCCGACTTCGGCGTGGTGCCGATCGAGAACTCGACCGAGGGCATGGTCGCGCGCTCGCTCGACCTGTTCCTCACCACGCCCTTGTTCATCATCGGCGAGACCAGCCTGTTCGTGCGCCACAACCTGCTGCGCCGCACGAATGCGCTGCAGGACATCCAGGCCGTCTGCGCCCATCCCCAGGCCCTGGCCCAGTGCCATGCCTGGCTGAGCAACCACCTGCCGCAGGTGGAGCGCCGGCCGGTGTCGAGCAACGCCGAAGGTGCGCGCCTGGCCGCGGCCGACCCGAGCCTCGCCGCGATCGCCAGCGAACGCGCCGGCAGCGAATACGGCCTGCATGTGGTCGCCCCCGCCATCCAGGACGACCCGCACAACCGCACGCGTTTCGCCATCGTCACCAACCCCGACCGGCATCCGCAGCCGCAGGCCTCGGGCCACGACTGCACCAGCCTGGTCGTGTCGGTGACCAACCGGCCGGGCGCCGTGCACGACATGCTGGTGCCGCTGAAGACCCATGGCGTCTCCATGACCCGGTTCGAGTCCCGCCCGGCGCGCTCCGGCCAATGGGAGTACTACTTCTACATCGACCTTCAAGGTCACCCCGATCAACCCCACGTTGCCACCGCCTTGCGTGAACTGCGCGAGGTCTGCGCCTTCTTCAAGGTGTTGGGCACCTACCCGATCGACGTGCACTGAACGTCTGCACCGATACGAAAGCACACGCACGATGTTCAACCAGCTTGGTGTGATTGGCTGCGGCCTGATGGGCGGCTCGTTCGCGCTCGCCCTGAAGCGGGCCGGACTGGTCAAGCGCGTCATTGGCTACAGCAAGTCACCCTCCACCACCGAACGCGCCAAGCGCCTCGGTGTCATCGACGACACCGCCGAATCGGCGCTGCTGGCGGTGTCGGGCTCCGACATCGTCCTGATGGCGGTGCCGGTCTCGGCCAGCGAAGCCACCTTCAAGGCCATCTGCCACCTGGTGGAGCCCGGGGTGCTGTTCATGGACGTGGGCTCGACCAAACGCGACGTGGTCGACGCCGCCCGCAGGGTGCTGAAGGAGCGCATCGGCTCCTTCGTGCCGGCCCATCCCATCGCCGGCAAGGAGGTTTCGGGCATCGGCCACGCCGACGCCACCTTGTACGCCGGCCGCCAGGTGATCATCACCCCGCTGCCCCAGACCTCCCCCGAGCTGGTGCAGAAGGCCACCGACGTCTGGTCGGCCATCGGCGCGCAGGTGCTGCGCATGACGCCGGAGAACCACGACGCCGCCTTCGCCGCCGTGAGCCACCTGCCGCACATGCTGGCCTTCGCCTTCTTCAGCTCGGTGGCCAAGCAGCCGGCCGGGCGCGACTTCCTGTCGCTGGCCGGCCCGGGCTTCCGCGACTTCACCCGCATCGCCGCCAGCGACCCCGAGGTGTGGCGCGACATCCTGATGTCGAACCGCGAAGAGATCCTGAAGCAGGCGCTGCGCTTCCGGCATACGCTCGATGCCCTCGAGCATGTCATCAAGACGGGCAACGTCGAGGCGCTCGAAGACCTCATCCGCAACGCGTCCGACGCCCGCGCCAACTGGCAGATGGGCGGGGCGAAGTCGGGCCCTCCGGGCTCGTCGCGCTGATCCGTCGACTTCCTGGGCGCGCCCACGACACGCGCCCGTTTTCCGCCGCTCCGCTGCCGCCATGTTCACGACTCCCTTTCTCGATCTTCCGCCCTTGCGCCGCGCGCAAGGCACGGTGCGCCTGCCCGGCTCCAAGAGCATCTCCAACCGGGCACTGCTGCTGGCCGGGCTGTGCGAAGGCACGACCCTGCTGCACGACCTGCTCGACTCCGACGACACCCAGGTCATGCTCGACGCGCTGCGCAGCCTCGGCTGCGACATCTCGCCGCAGGGAGCCGCCTGGCGCATCACCGGCATAGGCGGGCGGCTGGCGACCCGCTCGGCGAGGATCTTCCTCGGCAATTC
Organism: uncultured Rhizobacter sp.; assembly: GCA_966211755.1. Lineage (GTDB taxonomy): Bacteria > Pseudomonadota > Gammaproteobacteria > Burkholderiales > Burkholderiaceae_C > Rhizobacter. The sequence continues at coordinate 21,671 of CBIHOH010000005.1, forward strand.
CGGCACCTCCACCCGCTCGCTGACCGCCGCACTGGCGCTGCTCGGCGCCACCCAGGGCGCGAGCTTCGAGATCTGCGGCGTGCCGCGCATGCACGAACGCCCCATCGGCGACCTGATCGATGCCCTGCTGCCGCTGGGCTGCCCGGTCGAGTACCTGGGACAGGTCGGTTTTCCGCCGCTGCGGGTCGGCGACGGCCAGGCCCGGCGCCTGTCGCTGGACCAGCCCATCCGGGTGCGCGGCGATGTGTCGAGCCAGTTCCTGACCGGCCTGCTGCTCGGCCTGCCCCTGGTGGCCGAGCAGGACGTGACGATCGAGGTGGTGGGCGAACTCATCTCCGCGCCCTACATCGCGATCACGCTGAACCTGCTCGACCGCTTCGGCGTGCAGGTGCGCAACGAGGACTGGAAGCGCTTCGTCGTCCCGGCCGGCAGCCGCCTGCGCTCGCCGGGCGTGTTCCATGTCGAAGGCGACGCCTCCTCGGCCTCGTATTTCGTCGCGCTCGGCGCCATCGCGGCCACCGGGCAGGCGCTGCGCATCGAAGGCATGGGCGAGAACTCCATCCAGGGCGATGTGCGCTTCGTCGACGCGGCCCGGGCCATGGGTGCCCAGGCCGTGCTCGGGCCCAACTGGATCGAGGTGTCGCGCGGCGCCTGGCCGCTGCGCGCCATCACCCTCGACTGCAACCACATTCCCGACGCCGCGATGACGCTGGCGGTGATGGCCTTGTACGCCGAGGGCACGACACGGTTGACCAACATCGCCAGCTGGCGCGTCAAGGAAACCGACCGCATCGCCGCCATGGCGACCGAGTTGCGCAAGCTCGGCGCCAGCGTGGTCGAAGGCAGCGACTTCATCGAAGTGACCGCTCCCACCCAGTGGCAGCCGGCGCAGATCCACACCTACGACGACCACCGCATCGCGATGTGTTTTTCGCTCGCCACCTTCAATCCGCTGGCGCAGCAGCCCGCGGCCCTGCCGGTGCGCATCCTCGACCCACGCTGCGTGGCCAAGACCTTCCCCGACTATTTCGAGACCCTGTTCGAGGTGGTGGGCACCGAGACCACCGACATCCCGGTCATCACCATCGACGGCCCGACGGCTTCCGGCAAGGGCACGCTGGCGAGCGCGCTGGCGCAGGCGCTCGGCTACCACTTCCTCGATTCCGGGGCCTTGTACCGGGCCACCGCCCTGGCCGCGTTGCGCGCCGGGGTGTCGGAGACCGACGAAACCGGCCTCACCGAGGTGGCCAGCGGCCTGCGGCTGCGTTTCTCGGGCCACCAGATCTGGCTCGGTCCGGACGAGGTGAGCGACGACCTGCGCCAGGAGCACGTCGGCGCGCTGGCCTCGAAGGTCTCGGTCTTCCCTGGCGTGCGGGCCGCGCTGCTGGCCCTGCAGCTCTCGCACCGCCGCCTGCCGGGACTGGTGGCCGACGGTCGCGACATGGGCACCGTCATCTTCCCCGGGGCCGACCTGAAGGTGTTTGTCACGGCCAGCACGGCCGTGCGCGCCGAGCGCAGGGTTAAGCAATTGATTTCTAAGGGTATTCCGGCTAATATCGACAGTCTTCGCGCTGATTTGGAAGCCCGCGACGCCCGCGATCAAAGCCGCAGCGTCTCGCCTTTGAAACCCGCCGAGGATGCGCTGCTGCTCGACAACTCCGAGCTCACCGTCGACGCCTGCGTCGCCGTGGTGCTGGAGTGGTGGCAGCAGAGGCAACCGTTTGTCGCCCGTCCCGGCCCCTGAACGCAGCGGCCTGGCCAGGGTGCCGGGCGGCCGATGAGCCCGCTGCTTTCCCTCCTGCGCCGCATGGCGCGCCAGAGCAGCGGTTTTTCAACCGGTTTTTTATTTGAAAAACCTCAACCCGCAGCCTCCGGTTGCACCGAAAGTCCCCATGTCCCAAACCCAAACCGCCGCCCCCGAAGGGATGGAATCTTTTGCCGCCCTGTTCGAAGAATCTCTGAGCCGCTCGGAGATGCGCACCGGCGAAGTCATCACGGCCGAAGTCGTGCGCGTCGAGCACAGCTTCGTGGTGGTGAACGCAGGCCTCAAGTCCGAAGCCTACGTGCCCATTGAAGAATTCAAGAACGACCAGGGCGAGCTCGAAGTCCAGGTCGGCGACTTCGTGTCGGTCGCGATCGATGCCGTCGAGAACGGCTACGGCGACACCATCCTCTCGCGCGACAAGGCCAAGCGCCTCGCCTCGTGGCTGTCGCTCGAGACCTCGCTCGAGTCCGGTGAGTTCGTCAGCGGCACCGTCAACGGCAAGGTCAAGGGTGGCCTGACCGTGCTGGTCAACGGCATCCGCGCCTTCCTCCCCGGTTCCCTGCTCGACACGCGCCCTGTCAAGGACATGAGCCCGTTCGAAGGCAAGACCATGGAGTTCAAGGTCATCAAGCTCGACCGCAAGCGCAACAACGTCGTGCTGTCGCGCCGTGCCGTGGTCGAGGCCTCGATGGGCGAAGAGCGCAGCAAGCTGCTGAGCACCCTGTCCGAAGGCGCCATCGTCAACGGCGTGGTCAAGAACATCACCGAATACGGTGCCTTCGTCGACCTCGGCGGCATCGACGGCCTGCTGCACATCACCGACATGGCATGGCGCCGCGTGCGTCACCCGAGCGAAGTGGTCACCGTCGGCCAGGAACTGCAGGCCAAAGTCCTCAAGTTCGACGCCGAGAAGAACCGCGTCTCGCTGGGCATCAAGCAGCTGGGCGACGATCCGTGGCACGGCGTGTCGCGCCGCTACCCGAACAGCACCCGCCTGTTCGGCAAGATCACCAACATCGCCGACTACGGTGCCTTCGTCGAGATCGAGCCGGGCATCGAAGGCCTGGTGCACGTGTCCGAAATGGACTGGACCAACAAGAACGTCGCTCCGAACAAGATCGTCTCGCTGGGCGACGAAGTCGAAGTCATGGTCCTCGAGATCGACGAAGACAAGCGCCGCATCAGCCTGGGCATGAAGCAGTGCAAGACCAACCCGTGGGAAGAGTTCTCCGGCACGGTCCAGCGCGGCGACCGCGTCAAGGGCCCGGTCAAGTCGATCACCGACTTCGGCGTCTTCGTCGGCCTGTCGGCCGGCATCGACGGCCTGGTGCACCTGTCCGACCTGTCGTGGCACGAGGCTGGCGAAGCCGCCGTGCGCAACTACAAGAAGGGCCAGGAAGTCGAGGCCGTGGTGCTGGGCATCGATGTCGAGCGCGAGCGCATCTCGCTGGGCATCAAGCAGCTCGACGGTGACCCGTTCGCCAACTACACCTCGGTCAACGACCGTGGCGCGCTGGTGACCGGCAAGGTCAAGACCGTCGACCCGCGTGGCGCCGAGATCCAGCTGACCGAAGACGTCACCGGCTACCTGCGCGCTTCCGAAATCAGCCGCGACCGCGTCGAAGACGCACGCAACGTGCTGAAGGAAGGCGACGAAGTCAGCGCCGTGATCATCAACGTCGACCGCAAGACGCGTTCGATCCAATTGTCGATCAAGGCCAAGGACAACGTCGACCAGCAAGAAGCCATGACGCGCCTGGCGCAGTCCAGCGAGCGTGAAAACGCTGGCACCACCAGCCTGGGCGCCTTGCTGCGCGCCAAGCTGGACAACCAGAACAACAGCTGATCGTTGTTCTGCCGCCGAAACCCCAGGAATCAGCAGGACTGAATGACTCGATCCGACCTCGTGACCCAACTGGCTGAGCAGTTCAGCCAATTGACCCATCGCGACACCGAGTTCGCCGTCAAGACCATCCTGGATGCGATGTCCGACGCGCTCGCGCGCGGGCACCGCATCGAGATCCGGGGCTTCGGCAGTTTCTCGATCAACCGCCGCCCGCCGCGGGTGGGGCGCAATCCCCGCTCCGGCGAGCAGGTGGTGATCCCCGAGAAGCTCGTTCCTCACTTCAAGCCCGGCAAGGCCTTGCGCGAAGCCGTCGATGCCCAGGTACCGGTCGAAGATCCACCGGCCCCGTCGTCCCCCGCGTCCACGCCGCTGGACACTTGAGGGCCGCTCCCGCTGGCGAGCCGCCACGGCCGAGCCGCCGCCCGGCGTCCATGCGCACTGGACACACCTAGAATCTGCCCGGGAGTTGCGTGATGCGAATCATTGTCTGGCTCGTCCGAGCCGCCCTTTTCCTGACGCTGTTTGCCTTTGCGATGAACAATCTGCACGAGGTGAGCATCAAGTGGCTTTTCAGCCGTGAATCGCGCGCGCCGATGGTCTTCATCGTGCTGGCCGCCTTCACGCTCGGCTGCGCCGTGGGCGGCCTGGCCATGGCCCCGAGCTGGTGGCGCCATCGCCGCCTGACGCGCCATCGGCAGGCGGACGACGCCGCTCCCCCGGTGGCCGAGCCAGCCCCGGCCGAAGATCCCCCCCTCGACTCCCATCCGGCACGCCATGGCGTTTGACCTTCAATGGCTGCTTCTCGGCCTGCCCCTCGCATTCGCCCTCGGCTGGCTCGGCTCGCGGCTCGACCTGCGCCAATGGAAACGCGAGCAGAACGATTCGCCCAAGGCCTACTTCAAGGGCCTGAACCTGCTGCTCAACGAACAGCAGGACAAGGCCATCGACGCCTTCATCGAGGCGGTGCAGCACGACCCCGACACCTCCGACCTGCACTTCGCCCTCGGCAACCTCTTTCGCCGCCGCGGCGAGTACGAGCGCGCGGTGCGGGTGCACGAGCACCTGCTCAACCGGGCCGATCTGCCGCGCAGCGATCGCGACCGCGCACAACACGCACTGGCGCAGGATTTCATGAAGGCCGGCCTGTTCGACCGTGCCGAGCAGGCCTTCCAGGCACTCGAGGGCAGCAGCTTCGACACCGAGGCCCGGCTCGCCCTGCTCACCCTGCATGAGAGATCGCGCGACTGGCAGGCGGCGGTCGACGTGGCCCAGAAACTGGAACAACGCGGCACCGGTTCGTTTTCGGCCCGCATCGCCCACTACTGGTGCGAGCTGGCGCTGGAAGCCGATGCCCGCCAACAGCCCGAGGCCGGGGACCAGGCCCTGCGCAACGCCCGCGACGCCGCACCCGAAGCCGCCCGGCCGCTGGTCCTGGCCGGGCAGCGCGCCAGCCAGCGGGGCCGCCACCTCGAGGCCATGCAAGCCTGGGGCGAGCTGCTGGGCAGCCAGCCCCTCACCTTCAACCTGGTGGCACGCGACTACGCCGCCAGCGCCGTGGCCTGCGGCGAACAACAGCTCGCGCTCGAACGCCTGCGCGACATCTACCGCCGCAGCCCCAGCATCGAGCTGCTGGCGGCCATCGCCACCCTGGATCCCGCCCCCGAGAACCAGCGCCGGCGGCTGCTGAGCCATCTGCAGGAACAGCCCAGCCTGTCGGCCGCCCAGGAGCTGCTGCGCCAGAGCGGCGGCGACACCCTCGGCCCCGCCGAGGTGCAGGGCGTGCGCGAAGCGGTGGGCCGCGCGGCCAAGCCGCTGCAGCGCTACCGCTGCGCCGCCTGCGGCTTCGAGGCACAACATTATTTCTGGCAATGCCCCGGCTGCCTCAGCTGGGACAGTTACCCGCCGCAACGGCTGGAGGATTTCTGATGGACACCCGTCTGACCCGGGAACGGATGGCCGCCGCGCGCGTGCTGGTGGTGGGCGATGCCATGCTCGACCGCTACTGGTTCGGTGCCGTGGAGCGCATCTCGCCCGAGGCCCCCGTGCCGGTGGTGCGGGTCACCCGCGAAGAAGAGCGTCTCGGCGGCGCGGCCAACGTGGCGCTGAACGTCAAGACCCTGGGCGCCCAGGCCACCTTGCTGACCGTGGTCGGCGACGACGAGCCCGCGCGCAAGCTCAAGCAGCTGCTGGAAGCCCAGGGCGTCTCCACCCTGCTGGGCAACGACCCGCAGCTCTACACCATCGTCAAGCTGCGGGTGATCGGCCGCGCCCAGCAGTTGATCCGGGTGGACTTCGAGAACACGCCGGACCACGAAGTGCTGCACGGCATGCTGACCGATTTCGAGCGCGTGCTGCCCGACTTCAAGGCGGTGCTGTTCTCGGACTACGGCAAGGGCGGGCTCACCCACATCCCGCGCATGATCGAGCTCGCCCGCAACGCGGGCAGGCCCGTGCTGATCGACCCGAAAGGCAGCGACTACAGCCGCTATGCCGGCGCCACCGTCATCACGCCCAACCGGGCCGAACTGGCCCAGGTGATCGGCAGCTGGCGCAACGAACAGGAACTGCACGAACGCGCCCAGGCACTGCGCCGCGAACACGGCTTGCAGAACCTGCTGCTGACGCGCTCCGAGGAAGGCATGTCGCTGTTCGACGACGAAGGCCACGTGCAGGTGCCGGCGCAGGCACGCGAAGTGTTCGACGTGACCGGTGCCGGCGACACGGTCATCGCCTCGCTGGCCGCCCTGCTGGGCTGCGGCCTGAGCGTGCGCGAGGCGCTGCCGCTGGCCAACCGCGCGGGCGGCATCGTGGTCGGCAAGTTCGGCACGGCCAGCGTGTCCTACGACGAATTGTTCGCGTGACCGCGCTGTCACGCCCGGGGGAGAAAGCATGAAAGTAGTGGTCACGGGCGCAGCCGGCATGATCGGCAGCAATCTGGTGCAAGGGCTCAACGCCATCGGCATCGACGACGTCATCGCCGTCGACGATCTCACCGACGGCCCCAAGTACCGCAACCTGCTGGGCGCGCGCATCAGCGACTATTTCGACCGCTCGGAGTTCTACGGCCGCTTCGCCCGCGGCGAATTCGGCGTGGTGGATGCGGTGCTGCACCAGGGCGCCTGCTCCGACACCATGGAACACGACGGGCGCTACATGCTCGACAACAACTACCGTTGTTCCAAGGACCTGCTCGACGCCTGCCTGCGCCAGGGCACGCGCCTGCTGTATGCCTCGTCCGCCGCCACCTATGGCAGCAGCGACACCTTCCGAGAGGAATCGGCCTTCGAGCACCCGCTGAATGTCTACGGCTACTCGAAACTGCTGTTCGACAACGTCGTGCGCCGCCTGTTGCCCAGTCCTTCGTCCCAGGTGGTGGGTTTCCGCTACTTCAACGTGTACGGGCCGCGCGAGCAGCACAAGGGCCGCATGGCCTCGGTGGCCTTCCACCATTTCAACCAATACCGCGAGACCGGCAAGGTCAAGCTGTTCGGCGAATACGGCGGCTACGGCCCCGGCGGCCAGGTGCGCGACTTCATCGCGGTGGACGACGTGGTGGCTGTCAACCTCTGGTTCCTGCAACACCCGCAGCACAGCGGCATCTTCAACCTCGGCACCGGCCACGCCCAGCCCTTCAACGACGTGGCTCTCGCCACCGTGAACGCGGCGCGCGCGCTCGAGGGCGAGGCCGCCCTGCCCCTGGACGAGCTGGTGCGCCTGGGGCTGGTCGAATACATCGACTTCCCCGAGGCCCTGGTCGGCAAGTACCAGTGCTACACCCAGGCGGACCTGAGCCGGCTGCGCGCCACCGGCTGCCAGCATGCCTTCGCCGACGTGGCGACCGGCGTGAGCCGTTATGTCCACTGGCTGAGCCAGCAGAAGGCCTGAGCCTGGCGGCGGACCGGACCGGGCGGCGTTCAAGCGATACCGCCCGGGCCTCGCCCGCCCCCCTGCCCTGTCGCTGGGTCCGTCGGCACCCTTCGCAGGCCTTGGATTTCGCCCCCATTCCGGACTGCGATCCCTCGGTGACGCGGACCTAGAGTCTCTGCATGGGGACGGACAGGCCGCACCCCTACAGACAGGGGAGCACCATGATCATCCGACTCATCAAGCTGTGGTGTGTGCTGGCACTGTGGGTCGCCCACGGCGCCTGGGCCGCCGTCGAGGTCAACAAGGCCGACAAGAGCGCCCTCGAAAGCATCAAGGGCATCGGGCCTTCGGTATCGGTACGCATCCTGGACGAACGCAAGAAGAGCACGTTCAAGGACTGGCCCGACCTGGTGCGGCGGGTCAAAGGGGTGGGCGAAGGCTCGGCCGCCCGCTACTCGAAGGAAGGGCTGACCGTGAATGGTGCGGGTTTCACGCCATCGGCGAAGGGCGTGCGCCGGGAGCAGAAAGGCCGGCTCACCCGACTCGCTCCTGCCGCGGACGAAAATCGCTAGCCCATGCCAGGGGCATCCTCCCGGGACTCCCCGTGCAGCGCCGGCAAGTCTCGCCGGGTTGCCGGCCGGGCCATGCCCGCCACCCCGACCACGGCCCGGGCCCTACTCCAGCTCGGTGGTGTGAAACCCGCTTTCAGGCACCGGGCCACGTGGGGCGTGGCGGCGCTCCCAGCCGAAAAAGCGGATCACCTCCTCACGCCGGCTGAGCGTGTCGCTCACGCCCATCTCCACCAGCTCGCGTGTGTAGGCGGCCTCGAACAACAGGTAGCTGGCCAGCGCCGCCCCCTTGGCCTCGCTGCCCTTGCCCGACACGCCCACGCCACGCAACAAGGCCCGCACCGGAGCCGGCATGCTGTCCAGGTGCCGGCCGGCCATGTCGTCGAGCCGTTCGGTCGGGGCGATCACCAGCACCTCGATCGGGCGCAGGCTGGTGGAGGCCCGGGCCTCGGGCGGCAGCAGGCCCAGGGTGTTGTTGATGCGTTGCAGGCGCTCCACGTCCACCGCGAGCGCATCGAGAAAGATGTTCGACAAGGCATGGCCGGCGATCTGCGCGAGGTTCGGGTACACCCCCGCCACCTTGCGCTTGCCCGGAGGCTCGTGGATCCGCCCGGCGCCGATCACCATGATGCGGCTGGCCCCCAGGTGCACCGCCGGCGAGATGGGCGCCGACTGGCGCATCGAACCGTCGCCGAAGTATTCGATGCTGCCCTCGAAATCCAAGGGCACGGGCGGGAAGACGAACGGGATCGCCGCCGAAGCCAACAAGTGCTGCACGGTGATGTTGTCGCGCACGGCCACGCGCTGCGAGCGGTTCCAGGGCACGAAGTCCTGCACCGAATCGTAGAAGGTCACGTGGGTGCCGGAGCTGTAGCTGGAGGCCGTCACGGCCAGCGCCTGCAAATGGCCCCGCTCCATCAGCCCGCGCAGGCGGTCGACCCGCACCATGCGGGTCAACAGCTCTTCGAGCGGCGAGTTGTCGAGCAGCGAACGCTGGCGCGCCCGCCGCCAGCGGGCCACCACCCAGCCGAGCGACATCATCGTGAGCCAGCGCGCTCCGGTGCGGATCACGCCGAGCGCGTCGGCACGGTAGACCTGCTCCGCACGGAAGTTTTCCCACACCGAGGCCAGCGCCGCCACCGAGCCGTCGAAATCGTCGCAATGGCTGGCGAGCACCGCCGCATTGATCGCCCCTGCGGAGGTACCGGCGATCACGGGAAAGGGGTTGCTCTTGTCCCAGGGAGCGGTCTCGCGGCGTATCTGTGCCACCCCTTTGAGTACCCCGACCTGATACGCCGCGCGGGCACCACCGCCTGTGAGAATCAGGCCGGTAACTTCTTCTTGATGTGGCATGGCCCCAGTGTAGACAGGGCAAGGCACCGGTCAGATTGGGGTCAGCCCCCAGATCGCGCCGAAAAGCCGCAGTCTGGCCCTCGAGCCAAGAGCCCCGCCTGCATTCGCTCCGGGCAGGGCGTCCGCGCCGGGCTCAATGGCGGTGGCCATGCCCGTGCCCGCCATGGTGCCCGTGACGGCCGTGCCGGTCCCAGTGGCGGTGGTCGTGCCGGCCCCAGCGGTGGTCATGGCGGCGCCAGTGGCGCTCGTGCCGGTCGTAGCGCTCTTCGCGGCGGTGTTCGCGCCAATCGCGGTGGTCGTGGCGGTGGCCGTAGTGGCGGCGGTACCAGTCCTCGCGCACGAAATACACCGGCTGCCCGCAGGCCCGGTAGTAGCCGCAGTGGCGGCGCCAGTGACGTGCGTGATGGCGCGGCACGTGCAGGTAGATGGGGTGGCGCTCCACCATCGCCGAAGGGTGGGCGATGAGCAGCGGCCGCGGGTACAGCAGAGCCGGCGGCGCCGGGATGTTGCCGACATCCACCCTGCCGTACAGGCCGGGCTGGTTGAGGTGCACCGACACCCCCACCTGAGGCGATGCCACACTGTGCAGACTGAGAAGCGCCAGCCCGAGGGCCAGGAAGATTCGTTTCATGGTGTCTTTCATCGAGTCGCTCTGCCTGCACAACGCGATCACCGGCCAGCGCGCTGACAGCCCGGGCGCCCCTCAGGCCGGCAAGTCGTAAACAACCGTAGTTTTTCCGTGGGCGCTCTCCCGCCAGCGGGCCAGGGCGGCATCGCTGGGGAAGAACCGGGCGTCGTCGCCGAGGTCGAGTTCGCCCGAGGCCGTGCCGCGCTGCAACACGAGCCGCACCGCCAGCCCCTGGACCACGGGCCCTTGTTCGGTCGACAAGCGTCGGCTGGGGTGGTCCTTCAACACCTCGGCCACCGGGGGAGCGCTGCCATTGACCTCGACCCGCAGGTATTTGCCGAAGCGGCAGCGCGCCTCGGCCAGACCCCAGACCTGTTGCACATTGAGCCGCAGCCCGCCCGAAAACCGGTCGGGCTGGACTTTGCCCATCACGATGATCAGCTCATCGTCCTTGAGCAGGTCCTTGTTGGCGTTGAGCAGCTCTTCGTTGGCCACCGACTCGATGAATTCGCTCTTGTCGTCGAGCTTGAAGATCGCCACCCGCCCGCGCTGGCCGTTGATCACCCGCAGGTCGCTGACGATGCCGGCCAGGATCTGCGGTTCGCGGGTGTCGATGAGGTCCGCGATGGCGCGCTTGGCGAACTGCCGCACCTCGGCCGCGCTCTGGTCGAACAAATGCCCCGACAGATAGAAACCCAGTGCGGTTTTCTCTAAGGTCAGGCGCTCCTTGATGCTCCAGGGCTCGGCCCGCACCAGCTCCGGCTCCTGGGTGGATGCGGCGTGCGAATCGCAGAAATCGAACAGGCCGCCCTGGTCGGCATGGGCCGCCTGCGAGTCGGAGAACTCGAAGGCCAGCCCGATGCTGGCCAGCACCATCGAGCGCTCCGGGTGCAGCAGGTCGAAGGCGCCCGCCTTGATGAGCGCCTCGACCGTGCGCTTGTTGATGCGGCTGCGATCGACCCGGGCGCAGAAGTCGAACAGGCTCTTGAACGGCCCGCCCTCGTTGCGCGCCTGCACGATCGCCTCGATGGCGCTCTGGCCCGTGCCCTTGACGGCCCCGAGGCCGTAGCGCACCACCTTCTTGTCGACCGGCTCGAAACGGTAGGCCCCGGTGTTGATGTTGGGCGGCTCGAAAGTGATGCCCAGCGCCACCGCGTCGTCGTGGAAGATCTTGAGCTTGTCGGTGTCGTCCAGCGCCACGCTCATGTTGGCCGCGGTGAACTCGGCCAGGTAGTGCACCTTGAGCCAGGCGGTGTGGTACGCCAGCAGTGCGTAGGCGGCGGCGTGCGACTTGTTGAAGCCGTAGCCCGCGAACTTCTCCATCAGGTCGAAGATCTCGTTGGCCTTGGGCTCTTCGATGCCGTTCTTGGCCGCCCCCTCGGCGAAGGTGGCGCGGTGGGCCACCATCTCCTCGAGCTTCTTCTTGCCCATGGCGCGGCGCAGCAAGTCGGCGCCGCCGAGCGAGTAGCCCCCCACCAGCTGGGCGACCTGCATCACCTGCTCCTGGTAGACCATGATGCCGTAGGTCTCCTGCAGCACCTCCTTCATCAGGGGATGGGGATACTCCACCTCCTCGCGGCCGTGCTTGCGCGCGCAGAAGCTGGGGATCAGGTCCATCGGGCCCGGACGGTACAAGGCCACGAGCGCGATGATGTCCTCGAACACGCTGGGCTTGGCGTCCTTCAGCATGCGCTGCATGCCCGAGCTTTCAAGCTGGAACACCGCCACCGTCTTGCCCTCGCTCATCAGCTGGTAGGCGGCCCGGTCGGTGAGCGGAATGTTCTCGAGCAGGAAATCGCGCTGGTTCGGGTGCCGCGCCCGGATGAACTCCTTGGCCATCTCGAGGATGGTCAGCGTGGCCAGTCCCAGGAAGTCGAACTTCACCAGGCCGATGGCCTCGACGTCGTCCTTGTCGAACTGCGACACCGCGCTGTCGCTGCCGGGCTGCATGTACAAGGGGCAGAAATCGGTGATCTTGCCCGGGGCGATGAGCACGCCGCCGGCGTGCATGCCGATGTTGCGGACCATGCCCTCGACCCGTTCGGCCAGGGCCAGCAGCTCGGCGACCTCCTCTTCGTTCTTCTCGCGCTGCTCGAGCTCGGGCGCCTCGAGCCGCGCGTAGATGACGCTGCTGTCGGGTTTGTCGCCGGGGCGCTTGAGCGTGACGGTCTTGCCCGGCGGCGCGGGCACCAGCTTGGCCACGCCGTCCACATGGCCGTAGCCCATGCCGAGCACGCGTCCCACGTCGCGCAGGGCGGCCTTGGCCGCCATGGTGCCGAAGGTGGCGATCTGGCTCACCGCCTCGCGGCCGTATTTGTCCTTCACATAGTCGATGACACGATCACGGTTGCCCTGGCAGAAATCGATGTCGAAGTCGGGCATCGACACCCGGTCCGGGTTGAGGAAGCGTTCGAACAGCAGGTTGTAGCGCAGCGGGTCGAGGTCGGTGATCTTGAGCGCGTAGGCCACCAGCGAGCCGGCGCCCGACCCCCGGCCGGGCCCGACCGGGCAGCCGTTGTTCTTGGCCCAGTTGATGAAGTCGGCCACGATCAGGAAGTAGCCGGGAAAGCCCATCTTCAGGATGGTGTTGATCTCGAACTCCAGGCGGTCGACGTAGCGCTGGTTCTGCTTCTCGCGCTCGGCCGGGTCCGGGTAGAGCACCAGCATCCGCTCCTTCAGGCCCTCGTGGGAGGCATAGCGGAAATAGGCCTCCGGCGCCATGCGTTCGCCGTTCACCTCGGGGGTCGGGAAATCGGGCAGCCGCGGCTTGCCCAGCACCAGGCTCAGGCTGCAGCGACGCGCGATCTCGACGGTGTTGCGGACCGCGCTCGGCAGGTCGGCGAACAAGGCCTCCATCTGGGCCTGGGTCTTGAAGTACTGCTCGCGGTTGAAACGTTTCACGCGCCGCGGATTGGTCAGCGTCTCGCCCTCGGCCACGCAGACCCGGGCCTCGTGCGCCTCGAAATCCTCCGGCGTCTGGAACTGCACCGGGTGGGTCGCCACCACCGGCAGGCCCAGCTCGGCCGCCAGCGGCACGGCCAGGCGGACATGGGTTTCGTTGCCCGGCTGGCCGGCACGGTGCAGCTCGATGTAGAAGCGCTGGGGGAACACGCCGCTCAGGCGCTCGGCCAGGGCGCGCGCGCGCTGCGGGTCCTGGGCCATCAAGGCCTGGCCGATCGCGCCGAACTCCCCGCCCGAGAGCGCGATCAGGCCCTCGTTGTGGGCGACCAGCCATTCCCACTTCAACCAGGCATGGGGCCGCTGGCCGTTGCTGACCCAGGCGTGGGAGATCAGCTCGCACAGGTTGAGATAGCCCTGCTTGCTCTGCACCAGCAGCAGCAGCCGGCTGGGTTGCTTGTCGCCGGTGGCGGCATCGGGCTCGAGCCAGAGATCGGCCCCGATGATCGGCTTGACGCCGACCTTGCGGGCGGCCTTGTAGAACTTGACGGTGCCGAAAAGATTGGAAAGGTCGGTGATCGCGAGCGCGGCTTGGCCATCGGCCGCGGCGGCGTCCACCAGCTCGTCGATGCGCAAGGTGCCATCGACAACGGAGAACTCGGTATGGGTACGCAGATGAATGAAGGCCATCCGGGCATTTTAAGGAGCCCGGCCTCCGTAAAATAGCCGCCGTGAACACCCTGCCCGCAATTCTCAACATCTCCGCCTACCGCTTCGTCGAGCTGGCGGACCCCCTCGCTCTGCGCGCGAGCATCCACTCACAAGCCGAGGCTTTGGCCCTGAAGGGCACCGTGCTGCTCGCCCACGAGGGGCTGAACATGTTCCTCGCCGGGCCGCCCGAGGCGGTGCGCGGCTTCGTCGACTGGCTGCGCCAGGATGCGCGTTTCGCCGGCCTGGAAGCGAAGGAAAGCTGGTCGGCCGAGGTGCCGTTCGGCAAGCTGCTGGTGAAGGTCAAGCCGGAGATCATCCGCATGAACCATCCGCACCTGCGCCCGGCCGAGGGCCGCGCCCCGGCGGTCGACGCCCGCACGCTCGCGCGTTGGCTGCAGGCCGGCACCGACGACCACGGCCGCGAGGTGGTGATGCTCGACACCCGCAATGCCTTCGAGGTCGACCACGGCAGGTTCAGCGGCGCCATCGACTGGCGCATCGAGAAATTCAGCGACTTCCCCGCCGCGGTGCGCGCCCATGCCGACAGCCTGCGCGGCAAGACGGTCGTGAGTTACTGCACCGGCGGCATCCGCTGCGAGAAGGCGGCCTTGTTCATGGCCGAGGAAGGCATCGCCAACGTGCTTCAGCTCGAGGGCGGCATCCTCAAGTACTTCGAGGAGACCGGGGGCCAGCACTACGAGGGCGAGTGCTTCGTGTTCGACGCGCGGCGCACGGTCGACCAGCAGCTGGCGCCTCCTGCCGCCTGAACCGCCCGCCTCAGGAATTGAGCACGTCCAGCACCTCCGAGTGGAACTCGCGCTGGAACAGGATGTAGATCACCATCGCCGTGCTGCACACGAACACCAGGGGCGAAAAAAACCAGCCGACCACGGCGAAGGACATGTAGTAGGCCCGTAGACCGTCATTGAAGGTCTCGGCGGCCATGCCGACCACCTTGCCCGCCCGGTTGGCGAACACCTCGCGCGGCAGGCCCTGGCTCGCGAACTGGTGGGCCTCCGGCGCCGAGGCGATCAGCAGGGCACCGAAGGTGTACTGGCGCATCGACCAGGTGAAGCGGAAAAAGGCGTAGACGAACACCACCAGCAGCAGGATCAGCTTGAGGTCGAACACCAGCGCGGTGTTGGCCGCGGCGAAGGGGATCTCGCGCACCAGTTCGCTCGCCTTCTCGCTCGTGCCGAGCACGGCCAGCAGCCCGCCGATGATCAGCACCGTGGTGGAGGCGAAGAAGGACGGGCTGGTGGACAGGTTCTGGATCACCGAGCCGTCGAACACCCGCACTTCGCGGTAGGTGGTCTGCAGCATCCATTCGCGCCGCACCCGGTTGGTGGCCGCCAGGATGGACGGCCGGGTCTGGGCACGGGCGCGGGCAAACCACGCGTAACCGGCCCAGCCGCCGAAAAAGCCCAGCAGCGCGAACCAGTCGGTCCATGGCAGCAGCGACATCACTTTGAGCAGGGTATTCATGCAGGCAACTGTATCAATCAAGGGCGCCGCGGCGATGGAGATCGCGGTACGGGCCGAGTCATCGTGCGCATGTTCCCCCCTATCAAGGGGATCTCGATTACGCAAAAACCACAAGAACCCTGGTTAAACTTGCACGTATCCATGACCCCGTCATGGCCGAGATTTTCAAATCCTCCTGGAGAGTGTCATGCAACATATTTACGCCGGCGGCCCGAACGGTGTCGGAGCGGGTACCAGCCGCGCCGACTTCATCCGCTCCACCTACACCTACCTGGCCGGCGCCATGCTGGCCTTCGTCGCCCTGTCGACCGTGCTGCAGATGGCCGGCGTCGGCAGGATGATGCTCGGCGTGCTGGCATCGGGCAAGTTCATGTGGCTGGCCTTCATGGGCGCCTTCATGGTGGTGGGCTGGCTGGCCACGAACCTGGCCGACAACGCCGAAAGCAACCAGAAACAGCTGGTCGGCCTGGGCATCTATGTCGTGGCGGAAGTGCTGATCTTCTCGCCGCTGTTCGCGCTGGCATCCCAGGTGGCGCCCGGTTCCATCCAGGCCGCGGGCTTCATCACCCTGCTGCTGGTCGGCGCCCTGACCTGGACCGCCTTCAGCACCAAGACCAACTTCTCGTTCATGGGCGGTTTCCTGCGTGTCGGCGGCTTCGTGGCGCTGGGCGCCATCGTCGCCAGCGTGCTCTTCGGCTTCAAGCTCGGCATCTGGTTCTCGGCCCTGATGGTGCTGTTCGCCGGCGGCTGCGTGCTGTACGACACCTCGAAGATCATCCACGAGTACCCGACCGATCGCCCGGCCGGTGCCGCCCTGCACCTGTTCGCCTCGATCGCGCTGATGCTCTGGTACGTGCTGCGCATCCTGATCTCGCTGGCTTCGTCGGACGACTGATCCTGTCCCTGCCAGGCGGGCCGCACGCGGCCCGGCCCTGGCTCCCCCGAGCATGCTCCCACCCTGGGTGGCGGCATGCTTTTTTTCGCCTGTCCATCCTTGCAACAACCTCTTTTCCACCATGTTCGCCTCTCTTAAAAGCTTCCTCCTTCCCCCCGCGCTGGTGCTGTTCGGCGTGTTCATGATCTTCGGGGCCTATACCGAAGGCAAGAACTCGAAGGCCCTGGCCGACCACGGCAAGACCGCCGTCGCGACCGTCGACCAGGTGGAATGGAAAGAGAAGAAGATCTCGGGCAGCGAAAAGAACTTCAAGCTCGATGTGCACTTCGAGACCGAAGACAAGAAGACCATCACCACCAAGCTGGACGTGCCCAAGGAGATGGGCCAGCGTTTCCGCGACACGGACGCCAACACCGTGAACATCAAGTACCTGCCCGAGGACCCGGGCGTCGTCGTGCTGGAAGGTCACACCGACGGCTCGTCCGGCATGTACGGCATCGGCGCGATCCTCATCGCGGCCGGCGTCGGCATCTTCGTGTACCGCCGCCGCAGCAAGGCCTGATCGGCCGGCGCGGCAGGGGCCGCGTTCCCCCACCCATGGACAACAGGCCACGTCGCGACGTGGCCTTTTTCATGCGCGCGGCTCAGGCCGCCAGATCGAACACCAGCACCTCGGCCGCCTGCCCCTCCTCGAGGAGCAGCCCGGGCTCCTGGCGCAGGGTGAGCGCATCTCCCGCGGACAAGGCCTGGCCGTTGACCTTCAGACGCCCCTGCACCAGGTGCACATAGGCGAGACGGGCCGGGTCCAGGGACAGGACGGCGCTTTCGGCGCCGTCGAACAGGCCGGCGTAGAGGCTGGCGTCGGCGTGCATCGTCACCGACCCGTCGCGGCCGTCCCGGCTCGCCACCAGCTTGAGCCGCCCGCGTTTGCTCGGCGGCTCGAAATGCCTTTGCTCGTAGCCCGGCTCGATGCCGGGTGCGTCCGGAAGGATCCAGATCTGGAGGAAATGCGTCTCCTGGTCCGGCGCCTGGTTGAACTCGCTGTGCCGGATGCCGCTGCCCGCGCTCATGCGCTGCACGTCGCCGGGCCGGATGGTGGTGCCGTTGCCGATGCTGTCGCGGTGCCCCAGGGCACCGGACAGCACATAGGAGACGATTTCCATGTCGCGGTGCCCATGGGTGCCGAAGCCGGTGCCGGGAGCGATGCGGTCCTCGTTGATGACACGCAGGTTGCCCACGCCCATGTGCCTGGGATCGACGTAGTCGGCGAACGAGAAACTGTGGAACGACTTCAGCCAGCCATGATCGGCGCGGCCGCGATCGCAAGACTTGCGCAAGGTGATCATCGTGCCTCTCCTGTTGAAACTCCACTCTAGGGCTGGGCCGATTCGGCATCGACGCCGTGCCTTGAAGCGTCCGTTCAAATAAGATGAACGGCTGTCCGCCCGCCAGCGCCCGCCGCAACGCCATGCCGAATGCCCACCACGTCCTCACACCCGAAGCCCTGACGATGATGGACGTCATCGCGCGCACGGGCAGTTTTGCCGCGGCCGCGCGCGAACTGGGCAAGGTGCCGTCCGCCCTCACCTACAACGTGCGCCAGCTCGAGGACGCGCTCGACGTGCTGCTGTTCGACCGACGCTCGCGCCAGGCCAAGTTCACGGCCGCGGGGGAGGAGCTGCTCAACGAAGGACGCCGCCTGCTCGAACAGATGGAGGCGGTGGCCAACCGGGTCAAGCGGGTCGCCACCGGCTGGGAGACCCAGCTCACCGTGGCGGTGGATGGCGTGATCTCCCGCCGCACCATCTTCGAGTTGTGCGAGGCCTTCTATGCCCTGCAGCCCGAGGGCCAGGCGCCCACGCGCAACGGTCCGGGCACCCGCCTGCGCCTGCGCACCGAGGTGATGGCCGGCACCTGGGAGGCCCTGGTCACCGGGCAGGCCGACCTGGCCATCGGCGTAGGCACCGACGGCCCGCTGCCCCCCGGCATCCAGATGCAGCCGCTGGGCACGATCGACTTCGTCTTCGCCGTGGCGCCGCATCACCCGCTGGCCAGTGTGGACACGCCGCTGAGCGACGCCGAGCTGATGCGGCACCGGGCCGTCGCGGTGGCCGACTCGGCCCAGCGGCTGACGCCGCTGACCTTCAACCTGCTGCCGGGCCAGGACGTGCTCACCGTCGCCAGCATGCAGGCGAAGATCGAGGCCCACCTGCGCTGCATGGGCTGCGGCTTCCTGCCCGAACCCATGGCGCGCGACCACATCGAGGCGGGCCGGCTGGTGGTCAAGCCGGTCCAGCGCCCTTCGGGCGGGGCGCGCATGGGCTATGCCTGGCGCGCGGCGGCGGCCGGCGGCAACGCACGCAAGCCCCAGCTCGGCATGGCCCTGCGCTGGTGGCTGGAACAGCTCGAAAGCCCGGCCACCCGCCTCGCCCTGCTGGAACGCCACGGCGGCCCGCTGCCGCTGGGCAGCGATTGAGCGCCATGGCCCTCTACCGCGGACGTTTCGCCCCCTCGCCCACCGGCCCGCTGCATGCCGGTTCACTGGTGGCCGCCCTGGCCAGCTGGCTGGATGCGCGCGCGCACGGCGGGCGCTGGCTGGTGCGCATCGAAGACGTGGACACCCCGCGCTGCGTGCCCGGCGCCGCCGAGCTGATCCTCGGCCAGCTGGCCCGCTGCGGCCTGCTGCCCGACGAAGCGCCGCTGTGGCAGTCCACACGCGGATCGGCCTACACCCTGGCGCTGGCCGCCCTGAATGCCGGGGGCTGGGCCTACCCCTGCGGCTGCACCCGCAGCGACATCGCCCAGGCCCTCGCCGCCATGGGCCGGACCCGGCCACGCCATGCCGAGCTGGTCTATCCCGGCACCTGCCGCGACGGGCTGCACGGCAAGCCGGCCCGCGCCATGCGTGTGCTGGGCTGCGCGCGCGACGGCAGCGAGCTGGACATCGCCTGGACCGACCGGCGGCTCGGCCCGCAGCGGCAGAACCTCAGCCGGGCGATCGGCGACTTCATCCTGCACCGGGCGGACGGCCTGTGGGCCTACCAGCTCGCGGTGGTGGTCGACGACGCCGAACAGCACATCACCCACGTGGTCCGCGGCGAGGACCTGGCCGACAACACCCCGCGCCAGATCCACCTGCAGACGCTGCTGCGCCTGCCCCGGCCGGCCTACCTGCACACGCCGCTGGTGCGTGCGCCCAACGGCGAGAAACTGTCGAAGCAGAACGGCGCCGAACCGCTCGCCCTGGCCGACCCCTTGCAGGCCTTGCGGCGCGCCGGCGAGCAGCTGGAGCTGCCCGGGATGGACGGCTCGGCGAAGACGGTGGCGGAATGGCTGGCGCTGGCCGTCGCCGCCTGGCGCCTGCGCTGGGTGGAGGCCGCCGCGCGCGACTGACGGGAACGCGAAGCCGATCGCAGGGAGGCGGCAGTGGACCCGGGGCCGTTGCCGAAGGCCCTGGACATGAAGCAGCAAGGCAAGAAGCAGGCTCCACCGGGCGACGCTGCGATACTTCGGTCCATCATGGATGCCATGCCGCTTCTCACGGAAGAACAAGCTGCCGGCCTGGCTCGCGCCTTCGCCGAGAATCGGCAGCGACCTCACCCGCTCGGGCCGCTGAGCTCGGTCGCACATAGGGAAGGCGAGGGAAAGGAAGAAGGCGAATACCGTGTCGAGTTCCAGTTTGGAGGGCCGCCTCCTCGCAGGAAAACCACGCCGCCAAGGGATCACCCCACGGTAGTCTTCGTGGGCGATCGCACCGGCAAGTGCCGATTCATGTTTTGGATGTAAGACGCAGGGCGCAAGTCCGTTCCCGGAACTTCCGCTGCCTTGCAGTCACACCGTCGACATGGCTGGCGTCCAGCTTGGCGTCGAACTCGGTCCGTCAGGGCATGGAAGCCGCGCCGGCTCATGCGCCGAGTAGGGCCAAGCCCTGCGAGCTGGTTTCCGATCGCCCCAGCCCGGCCCCACGGCCACCGGGCCCGCCAGCGGCCCGCGCGCCGACAGGGCCGGGCACCGTCGGCGTTCAACTCACCCGGAAAGCCACGAAGGCCGGTCCGGGCGTGGGGACTGCCTGGTTCAACAGCAGCACGTAGATCCGCCAATTGCTGTCCGTCAGCATGCCCGACACCGTGACATAGCGCCTCTCGTTCTGGCCCATCGGGGTCAGGATGAGCAGGGCCGTGTTGGCGACCGGATTGTCGACCGAGGCGACGGCGTAGAAACTCCCTTGCTCGGTCATGCCAGGGCCCCGGCTGATGCTGTAGGTACCGCCATAGGACGAATAGGGCCCGCCCGCCTCGCTGAAGGTGATGAAGGTCGCCTGCCCGGGATTTTCCAGCCATAGGTAGGTCCCGCCCAGACCCTGAAGTGTCCGGATGTCGTTGGGGCCATGCCAACCCGCGGGACCGAGCACGGTCGGCGGGGTGAACAGCAATGGGTGCATCTGCATGGCGCAGGGACCGAAAAGCTGATTCATCATGATGAGCTCCTTTTTCGATCAGGCGCGAAAGCGCGCGCCGGGCGATGGAGGTGGATTCCCCCGAGAAGGTCCCGGTAGGGCGAGCCGGGCCGCGCTCGGGACGGACGCACAGCCGGGAACCCAGGGGCCATGGGAGGGACCCGTCGCCCCCGTCCGGCCCTCGATGCTGTCCTGGTGCGGCAGGCAGCTGCCTCGGCGACTGCTCACGGAGCGCCATTTTCCCGATGGCGCGGATGCGGTGCCAAGCCTGCCGCAAGCGCCCCACTGCCGAGCCCTCTCGCAATCATCTTGGGTGATGCGATGGCTCTCGGCCACCCCTAGAAACTGGAAGCCCGGCCCTGCCTGGCATGGCAGTCGCCTGAGCAGAGAAGAGGTCACCGCGGTGGGATTGCGCCGAGCCGAAGAGCTGTACGACGAACGAATGGTTCGAAAAAGCCGAGCAGGTCAGGGGCACCGCACTCCAGTCAAGTGTCGAGGGATGCAAGGCCGCAGTCGAGCCTCGGGGGTCGTAACGACAAGGTCATCACGAGTCTGGGCGATGAGGAATGCAAGGCCGACCATAGCCCAGATGCAGGCACGGCCGTGGCGGGTCGCAGGCAGCTGTGTCCCCTAGAGAGGAACGACCCGTGCAACCCGTCCGGCACGCCGTGCCTCGTCGTCGGCATAGAGGAGCAGGCAGCCATCGTCGCCGAGCGCGATCAGGGGAAGCGCCCACAGTTCCTCGGGCCCGGGCGTCTCCAGCCACTGCCGTCCGGTCTGCGCGTCGACGATGAACAGGCTGCGTTGCACGCCCCTGGAGAACGGCACCGACCAGTCCTGCAGCGGATGTTCCTCGGGGATGATCTCCAGCGAGTAGAAGCGCTCGGCCGTCCACGCGCCGACGAGGCCGGTCTCCGCGCCACCGCTCTCGTCGACCGGCAGCGCGACGGGCCGGCCATCGATCCACAGGTCCACCCCCCGCGCACCGGTGGGGTACCACAGCATGGCCCGGTGGCTGCGCGACGGCGAGTCATCGAGTGTCAGATGGCCTTCCGGCAGCACGGCCGGGCCTTCGGTCTTGACGAAGGCCTGGCCCGTGGTGTTGCTGCTTTTGCGGAAGTCGAACCCCAGCCCAATGCATTCGTCGACCGGCATGTCGCGCAGCAGCTCGGCCAGGCGTGCCAGCGCGGCCGGCGTGTCGAGCACCGGCGGGCGGTCCCGGCGGGACAGGAGGATCCGCCGGACTTCCGCGGCGGCCGGGGAGGTGTCGAAAGGCATGGCGAGGCGTGCAGAACAGATCAGGTCTTCAATGATCGCTCAAGCCGGAGGAATTCAGAACCAGCCCTTCACGCCGTCGACCCAGCCGCTCACCGTGTCGGCCACGGCGTCGCGGGCACCGGAGATCTGCGCGCCATAGGCCACGCCCACCCCCACCGCCAGGCCGGCCACGGCGCCGACGGCGGTGCCCGCCACCGGCACCACGCTGCCGATCGCGGCGCCGGCCGCGGTGGCCGCGGCGATCGAGCCCACGGCCACGGTGGTGTCCGCCGCCACGTTGCCGATGGCTTTCGAATCCCCCTTGGCCAGGCCCTCGCGGTTCTCGTAGGCCGAGACGCCGGTGGCGATGACGGCGCCGACTGCGGTCGAGCCCCCCACGCGCGTCACCAGCGTGCGGGCGCCGGCGCCGAAGGCCGCGGTCGACTCCGCCGTCGCGGTGCGCGCCAGCGTGCCGGCCGTGCTGGTGGCGGCGCGCTGCACCGAGGAGCCGATGGCGCGGTCGAGGACCGGGGTGAAGGCCCGTTCCCCGGCTGCGGCCAGGGCGCCGGTCCCCGCGCCGAAGGCGGTGTGCCCGGCCACCTGCTTGGCGTCGTCCAGCGTGAAATTGCCGTCGCTGCCGACGCGTACCAGGGTCAGCCCGCCCGCCGCAGCGGCGCCGAAGAGCCCGCCTTGCTTGACGCTGGGCAGCTCGGCCGGCGCGAGGCGGGAAAGCGGCGGCTGGGCCTCGCCGTACGGGCGGCCCAGCGTGCGCATCAGGGCCTCGGTGCTGCCGGCCTTCTGGGTGTAGTACTCGTTGTAGGCCGCGCCGACCTTGAACGATTTCTTGGAATGGCCCTCGTCCAGGTGCTTCTGCAGTTGCGCGTCCACATGCGCCTTGGCCGGCGCGGCGATGTCGGCGTTCAACTGCTTGAAGTCGTTGATCGAGTAGGCGCGGTCGCCGATGACGAAGCGCCTGGCGTCGGCATCCTGGCCGACCAGCTTCTCCAGCTGGGCGAGGCGCTTGCCGTCCATCAGGTGGTTGAAGCCCGGCCCCGGGTCGAGCGCGTACAGGCCCAGCGTGCGGGGCGGGATCGCTGCGCGGCGCTCCCACTCCGACTGGCGCTCCAGCGGGGAGGGCAGCTCGGGTGTGCTCGCCAGCGACTTGTCGACCTGGCCGGCGAAGGTGCCGGGGGTCGCCTTGACGCTTTCGATGTGCACCACGCCGTCCGCGGTCTTGAAGTACAGGTCCGCATCGATGTCGGGCACATCGAGGATGGGCAGGCCCGAGCGGGCGACCTCGGCCTGGCCGAAGCGGGGGTCGTAGGTCAGGCGGCTGTCGGGTGCGAGCGTCGTGCGATCGAGCACCTCGGCGGCCCGGTTCAACTGGGCCATGGCACCCCGGAAGTCGGAACCGTCGGCAGGCTTGGTCGCGACGTCGTACAGATGCTGGCGGAAGGTGTCGTTCACATGCGGGTCGATGCGCCCATCGACCAAGCCGTTGCCCAGATGAGCGACCACCTGACGCAATTGCCTGGCCTGCTCCGGCGGCAGGTCGGTGCGTGTCATCGCCGTGTGGGCATTGGCCTGCGCGTCGGCCACGGCCCGGTTGGCCGGGCTGGCGTTGGCAGGCAGAGGTTTCTCGGCGATGCCCCAACCGGCCGCGGCGCGGTGCATCGGATCGTGGATCTTCTGCGCGGCTTCGCGCGCTGCCTGTGCGGCAGCGGCGGCTGCGGCGGATTGACTCAGGTCATTGCCGGGATCTGATGCTGCTGCCCGGCCACGTTCTGCGATCTGCATGGGGAATCCCTTCGCGAGTGTGTCCGAAGGCAGCACCATAGGACGCAGCGCCCGGCCTGGACAGCTGTCGCCGACCCCAGCTAGGGTCGACCCCAGGTGTGACGGGCCGGGGTCGCTTCCCAGAACGGCTTCACGCGCCTGAAGGCCTGCCGGCGCTCATGGCGCCAGGGCCCGGCCAGGCCACGACATGCAGCTCGAACTCCTCGCGGGTGGGCGGCGCCAGCATCATGCCGCCGAGACGGGCCAGCTCGCGCTGGATGTAGCCGTTGGCCGCCTCGGCCTGCTGGTCGGCCAGCGTCTCCCAGATCGTGACCGAGACGGCCTTGCCGCTGCCCGGATCGGTCAGCAGCAAGGCCTGCACGAAACCCTTCTGCTGCCGCGCGACGGGCAGCACGAAGTCGCGATAGATGTCGCTGGCCTCCGCCAGGCGCTGCGCCTGGATCTGGATACTCATCATTCTTGCGAACATTGCGCCTCCTTGTGCAAACGTGGGGTGGTCACGGCCCGGTCAGCCGGCGGCCCCGGCCCTGAGCGGCGCTTCGGCCGGCCCGTTGCCGCGCTTCATCAACAGGCCGATCGCCGGTGGAAAGGCGAGCCAGAAGCCGGAGACGGGGATCATCAGCACGCCCAGCAGCGCCGTCAGCAGCATGCCAAGGCCGGTCGCCCGCAGCACGCGGAGCTCGCCGCGCCGCTCGATCGCGGTCAGTGCCGGGGCCAGCACGGCGATGACGGCACCGAACATCATGAACCAGAAGGCGACGCCCCTGGACGGGTCGCGCTGGATGCTGTCGAACACGCCGCGCCGCGCGATGTCGAGCAGCGGATCGGTGAAGACGATCGCTCCCACGACGGTATGCAGGCCGGCGATCGCCATCATCCAGTGGCCGGCCCAGACGGTGGGAGTGCGAAGAGATGGGGACATGGTGTCGCTCCTTGTGGTTCAGGGGGTTGGGGAAGTCCAGGGGGTCCGGGTCGCCACCTCGGCGCCCAGGGTTTTCAACAACTGGTTGAGGCCTAGGAAGGCCCGTTCGAAATACGGCATCTCGGGCGGCAGGCCGATCAGCAGGCGCTTCAGGGTGCGGCGTTGCGCGGCCGTCGTCACCGGGCAGCACGGGCGCGACGCGAAGTCGAAGCGGGCATGGCGCAAGGGCTCGACCTGCCAGTCCTGCAGCGGCGCGAGCGCCGGCAGCAGCTGCTGCTCGAAGTCGGCCAGCGACAGGTCGGGAGAGATCAGGCCCAGCGCCAGATAGGCCTCGCGCAGCGGGCCGCCGCCACCGCCGGGTGGGGCCAGCCGCGCGCGCCAGACCTGCGCCATGGTGTCGGTGAAGGCGGGCGACAGCGTCTCGGTGCAGCCGAAGTCGAGCACCCCGACCTGGCCGTCGGGCAGGAACAGGAAGTTGCCGGGGTGCGGGTCGGCATGCAGGCGGCGCCATTCGAACACGCTGCGCATGAACCAGTCGAACAGGCACTGGCCGGCGCGGTCGCGGGCCGCCCGGCTCGGGCCGGTGGCGAGCCAGGCGTCCAGGTGCAGCCCCTCCAGGGCCTGCATGGTGAGCACACGGCGCGTGCTGCGGCCGGGCACCGGTCGCGGCACCAGCACCCCCGCCGACGGCGCATGGGCGGCGAACCATTGCAGCTGGGCCGCCTCGTGGGTGTAGTCGAGCTCCTCGGCGAGCTTGTGTTCGATGCCGCTCATCACCTGGTCGACGATGTCGCGCCCGGGCAGGAGGTCGGAGCCGAGCTGCAGGCCGTGCAACAGGCCACGGATCATGCGCATGTCGCTGCCGATGGAGGCGGCGATGCCGGGATATTGCACCTTGACCACCACCCGCTCGCCGCCGTGCAGTTCGGCATGGTGGACCTGGCCCAGGCTGGCGGCGGCGAAGGCCTGGGGATCGAAACGCTGGAACAGCTCGCCGGCATCGCGCGCGAACTCCTGGCGGAAGACCTTGTGCACCAGGGCCCGGTTGAGCGGCGTGGCCTGGTGGAAGCCGCGCGCCAGCTCCTGGCGCACGCCTTCGGGCAGCAGGCTGGCCTCCAGGCTCAGCAGCTGCGAGGCCTTGAGGGCCGTGCCCTTGAGCTGGTTGAGGGCACGGAACAGGATGCGCCCCAGCTCGGCCTCGTGCTCCGCCTGGAGGGCCTCGGCCTCGTCGGGCGAGGAGCTCTTGCGCACCAGGTGCCCGAGATGGGCCGCGCCGGCCCGCGCCACGGCCAGGCCGGTGATGGCGCCCCTGGCCACGCGGCCGGTGCGCAGCTTGGCCTCACGCGGCATGGCCGTGCTCCTGGCAAGCCGACACGGCGTGGCGGCGGCTCATGCGAGCCCCCCGCCCAGCCGCGGCCAGGCGGTGTGCAGCCCGGCCAGGTGGACCAGCCCGATCGCCAGGCACACCGCCGAGCTCCAGTACGCGAAGGGCGTGGCGGCGCTGCGCTTGAACAGCCGCAGGGGCACGATGGCCAGGCCGCGCAGCAGATAGACCGCCGTCCAGGCGCACATCGCCTCGGCCACCCAGGGCAAGGGGATGCGGGCACCCGCCGCCGCCAGGGCATAGGCCGACCACAGCCCGAGCACGACCGCGATGCCCGCCGTCACCACCGCCGGATACCGGCGGCCCGCTTCGGCTGCGCGGGCGAAACGCTCGCCTGCACCGAAGAAGCGGTACCAGGCGGCACCGCCCAGGATGATCACCAGGTGCAGCAGCGAGGCCAGCGCACTGAGCGCGGCGGCCAGCAGCAGCGTCGGGTCCAGGCCGTGAGCCATGGCGGTCAGCGCTTGGCCAGCGGACGCGCGAGGCGGACCAGCTCGACCAGGGCCGAGCCGTTCTGCATCAGCCGCGAGAACTGGCTGCGCAGCAGAAAGCCGGCCAGCTCGGACAACTTGTTGAGCAGGCCGCTCTGCAGCGCCTGCACCAGCACGGCCAAGGTGAGGTCGACCAGGCGGGTGGTGTCCGAGAACTCCTCCGAACTGTCCTTGAGCCAGTAGACGATCACCGCGAACAGATAGTCGGCGAAGAGCCCGCCGATGAGCTGCTTGAAGTCGCACGGGGCGATGCCGCCGTCGGCCTCGGCCGCGGCGAGGAAACCGGCGACCGCCTCCTTGATGGCCTGCTTGCCCGGCAGGGCGTCGCCCATCAGCAGCATCGGCGACTTGCCGACCAGGCCGCGGGCGATGCCCACGAACTCGCGGTCGGCCAGCAACAGTTCGAGCAAGGCGTCGACCAGGCGCTGCAGGCGTTCCTGCAGGCCGAAGCCGTCGAAACCCGGCGTGGCCAGGGTGTCGGCGAGCGCATCGGCCAGGGCTTGCTCGAAGTAGCCCAGCACCAGCTTTTCCTTGGTGGGGAAGTACTTGTAGATGGTGGCGTCGCCCAGGCCGGCCGCCCGGGCGATCTGCTTCATGCTGGTGCCGTCGAAGCCCTGCGCCGTCATCAGCTCGACGGCCGCCTGCAGGATGAGCCGCTGGTTCTGCTGTTGCTTGGATTTCTTGGTCTTCATGTGAACTCACTATCGTTTAAATGCGACTATACACAGTTTTAACGATAGCAAGTACAAAAGATGCAGCCCCCCCCCGTCCTGACCGCAGGCATCGCTCGTGACGAGGTACATTACTGTTCAAACATACAGCCCGATGGCTTCCCCGGGCGTTTCCTGCCATGCCTCTCGCCGAGCCCCCAGGCCGGACAGCGCCTGCCGCCCGGCGCACCCGCCTCATTGCCCACCTCGACATGGATGCGTTCTACGCGTCGGTCGAGTTGCTGCGTTACCCGGAGTTGCGCGGCCAGGCGGTGGTGATCGGCGGGGGTCGCGACCACGCACCTGAGACCGGGCCGGACGGCCGCCGCCGCTACGCCCGCCTGCGCGACTACGTCGGCCGGGGTGTCATCACCACCTCCACCTACGAGGCGCGGGCGCTCGGCGTCCATTCCGCCATGGGGGTGATGAAAGCGGCCCAGCTGGCGCCCGATGCCGTGCTGCTGCCCGTCGATTTCGACGAATACCGGAAGTACTCGCGCCTGTTCAAGGCGGCGGTGCGCGAGCTGGCGCCGGTGGTGGAAGACCGCGGCATCGACGAGATCTACATCGACCTGAGCGAGCATCCGGGAGCGCTGGACGACGGCGGCAGGCAGGTCGGCCAGGCCCTGAAGGACGCGGTCTTCACGGCCACCGGCCTCAGCTGCTCGGTCGGGCTGTCGCCGAACAAGCTGCTGTCGAAGATCTGCTCGGACCTCGACAAGCCGGACGGGCTCACCTTGCTCGACCATGCCGACATCCCGCTGCGCATCTGGCCGCTGCCGGCCCGCAAGATCAACGGCATCGGGCCCAAGGCGAACGCGAAGCTGGCCGCGCTAGGCATCCAGACCATCGGCGAGCTGGCCGCGGCCGAGCCGGCCTGGTTGCTGGAGCACTTCGGCAAGAGCTACGGCGCCTGGTTGCACGAGGCCGCGCACGGGCGCAGCGACAGCCCGGTGGTGACCCACAGCGAGCCCAAGTCCATCAGCCGCGAAACCACCTTCGACCGCGACCTGCATGCCGTGCGCGACCGGGCGCTGCTGTCGGAGGTATTCACCCAGCTCTGCGTCCGGCTCGCAAGCGACCTGGTGCGCAAGGGCTATGTCGCCAAGACCATCGGCCTGAAGCTGCGATTCGACGACTTCCGCAGAGTCGCGCGCGACATCACCTTGCCCGCCCACACCGCCGACGCCGCCGCCATACGCCGCGCCGCCGGCGAGTGCCTGAAGCGGGTCGACCTGAGCCGGCGCCTGCGCCTGCTGGGCGTGCGCGCCGGCGGGCTGGCCAAGCCGGGTGCGCTGCCGGCCCCGGACGCGCCGCCCGCCGCGCGCGAGGCACCCGCCGCCTATCAGCTGCCGATCCCGTGGTGCGACAGCGAATTCCCCGGCGCCTGAGCCCCCCGTCCCGGTGCGTCGCGGAAAGCGGCCCTCCGTACCGGACCGCTCAGAGCGAACGCGCCTCGAAGGTGTTGCACTGCTGCACGCTGCCGGTCTCGAGGCCGCGCTTGAACCAGCGCACCCGCTGGGCACTGCTGCCGTGGGTGAAGGTTTCGGGCTGCACGGTCCCGCGAGAGCTGCGCTGCAGGCTGTCGTCGCCGATCCGGGAGGCGGCGTTCAGGCCCTCTTCGATGTCGCCTTGCTCGAGGATCTGCCGCGCCGCCTGGGCGTCGTGCGCCCACACGCCGGCGAAACAATCGGCCTGCAGCTCGAGGCGCACGCTCAAGGCGTTCTGCTGCGCCCGGCCGACCCGGCCGCGCATGGCCTCGACCCGGTCGGTGATGCCCATCAGGTGCTGCACATGGTGCCCGACCTCGTGCGCGATGACATAGGCCTGGGCGAAGTCGCCGGGGGCGCCGAGCCGGGTCCGCAAGGTGTCGTAGAAAGCGAGGTCGATGTAGACCTTCTCGTCGCCCGGGCAGTAGAACGGCCCCATGGCCGCCTCGCCGCGCCCGCAGGCGGTCGGCTCGCTGCCGCGGAACAGGCGCAGCTTCGGCTCGCGATAGGTGCCGCCCATCTCGCGGAACCTGGCGCGCCAGACGTCTTCGGTGTCGGCCAGCACGATGGACACGAAGCGGGCCGCCGGGTCGCCGGTGGGCGGCCGTGCCGCGGGTGCCTGCTGCGCGGAGGGGGCCGGACCGCTGCCCTCCATCAGGCCGAGCAGGGTCAGCGGGTTGATGCCGAAGAGCCAGCCGGCCACCAGCGCGACCAGCAGGCCGCCGAGGCCGACGCTGCGTCCGCCGCCGAGCGAGATGCCCGCGCCACCGCCGCCGCGTGCGTCTTCAACGTTGTCGCTCTCCCGATTGCCGTCCAGCCTCATCGCCACCGCTCCCGGCCAGGCGACAGGCCTGGACCCCGGAAACCATGGTAGCCCCGGCAGGCTGGTTTTTCAGTGCCTGAGCGCAGAAAGCGGCAATGTCTGACGCCGCTGCGTCATCAACTGGTAGCCCTCGAACAAGGCCAGCGCCAGCGCGCGCAAGGCCGCATCGCCGCCACTGTGGGCAGCGGCGAGGCGTTCGTAGGCATAGGCCGGGTCGAGGAACATGCGGGTGGTCTCGACCGGCTCGCCGCGCGCCGCCATGGCCGAACTGAAACGATCGAGCATGCAGATGTCGACCGCCTGCCAGCCGGCGGCCAGCCAGGGCCAGGGGTCCGGCTGGTCGAGCAGCGCCCGTCGGGGCAAGAGGCTGTCGGCAGCGCCGGGTGTGACGGCGACCGCCGAGCGGGAGGAACGGACCATGAAGCACCTCGCAGACGGCCATGGAAGGAAGCCGTTGCCAAACGATACGGCTTGACAGCCGGCGCCTATCGGTCGAAAAGAACAGCTTTGCCGATCCGGACTCTCCCGGCCCTGTTATTTTTTCACGGCGGCGCAGGGAAGGGCGCCTTGCCGGCCGGCCAAGCGCCCCCGGGCTTCCGGACAGACCCTTGCCTGGCGTGGCCCTCCTGGATGCAGCCCCCTCGCAGGCGGCTGCCCGGCGGCCCTCAGAGCGAGGCTTCACGCTGCCACAGGGCGGCCAGCGAGCGCAGCCCGCGCATCGCCCAGGAGCGGCGCTCGCCGCTCAGCAAGGCGACCCCGAGCACCTCGGAGGCCGGTGCGCCGGACCGGTCGCAAGCCTCCAGGCGCACGCGGAAGGTCGGCTGCAAGGGGACGAGGCGCCCGTCGGCACGGGCCTGGGCCGCGATGCGGCCGCCGAAGGGACTCGCCACGCCGGGCTGGTCCAGGTGGCTCAGCTGCACGGCGTCGACGCGCACGTCCGAGCACAGCACCCTGCCCTGCTCGGGCGCATCGGGAACGAACACGGCCGATCGCACCTCGGACAAGCCCTGCAGCGACACCTCGTCGACGAAGGCATCCACCTTCGCCCCCCGGGGCCCGATCACCTGCAGCAGCCGCTCGCCCGCCGCCAGCCAGGTGCCGGAGGCCACGTCATCCGCGGCCTCGACCACGGTGCCGTCGAAAGGGGCGACGAGCTGGAGTCTTTGCATCTCCCGCGCCAGGCCGGCCACTTCCTCCTCGGCGGCCTCCCAGTGCTTGCGCAAGGCCGGTCCGGCCTCCATCAACTGGCTGTCGAAAGGCTGCTGCGCCAGCCGCCATTGCAGCTGCTGCGCCCGCACCTGGGCCAGGGCCAGGCGCGAGGCGAGGTCGGGCGACTCGAGCCGCGCCAGCACCTCGCCCGCCTTCACCGCCTGCCCGCGCCTGGGCAGCCCGGCCTTGCTCTGGGCGGCGTAGGGCGCGTACAGCGCCTGCGCCTGCAGGGCGCCCAGCACGGCCGGCGCCCGCACCGTGGTCTGCCAGGGCCACAGCACGAGGAACAGGCCCGCGCCGAGCAGGCCGGCCGTGCGCAGGGACGCGAGGTTCCAGTGCAGCTCGCCCCGGCGCCGCCACCAGGCCCCGAGTTCGCGCAGCACCGGCCAGCCGATGAACCAGCCGAGTTCGACCGCCATCAGCAGCAGGCCCAGCGTCTTGAAGAACAGGTGGTAGACCACCAGCGCGATGCCGAGGAACAGCACCAGCCGGTACAGCCAGGTCGCGAAGGCGAAGCCGATGAGGAAGCGCTGCCGGCCGGGCGTGAAGGCCTCGGGAGCCGGGTCGCCCCAGCCGAACAGGCGTTCGCGCAGCCACCAGCGGCCCTGGGCGAACGCGCGCTCGTGCAGGTTGGGCAGGTTGAGCGCGTCCGAGAGCAGGAAGTAACCGTCGAAGCGCATGAACGGACTGGCGTTGATGCCCACGGTGAGCAGCCAGGTGGTGGTGGCGAGCAGGAAGGCCGCGGATCGCAGGACGCCGTCGGGCAGCAGGCTCCAGGCCACGGTGGCGACGGCCGCCAGCGCGATCTCGCTCAGCATGCCGGCGGCGCCGATGGCCAGCCGCTGGCGGCGCGAGGTGAGTTTCCAGGCCTCGTTGGTGTCGGTGTAGAGCACGGGCCACAGCACCAGGAAGGCCACGCCCATGCTGGGGACCCGGCAGCCGTAGCGATGGGCGGTGAAGGCGTGGCCGAGTTCATGCAGCAGCTTGGCGAAACCCAGCGCCGCCGCGATCGCCAGCGCGCCGTTCCAGTCCGCGTACGACACGAAGGTGTGGGTGAATTCGTCCCAGCGCCTGGCGGCCAGCCCCAGCCCGAGCAGCGCCAGGGCCGCGATGCAGGCCCAGAACGCGGGCCGGTACGCCCAGCCCACCATCGGCGCGGCACGCCGCAGGAAACCCATGGGTCGCACCAGGGGCAGGCGGAAGGACAGGTAGTTGTGCAGCAGCCAGCGCGCCAGGCCGGGGCGGCCGGCGTTGGCACGCTCGACCAGCCGCGCGGTGTCCTGCTCGCCATGGGCGATGAGCAGATGGCTGTGCGTCAGCATGTGCAGCAGGCCGTCCACGTCCTGCGCCGTCACGCGCAAGGTGGTCTGGCGCTGCACCGCGTCGATCAGCGCCTCCGTGCTGCCCAGCGCCCAGCGCGACAGCAGCTCGAAGGCCGGCCAGCTCAGCGCGTAGAAGCGGTTGGCCGCCGGGTCGTGCAAGGTCCAGGTGGGCGAGCCGTCGTGGGCCGCGGGGCCGGGGTGCAGCGCCAGGTCCTGCCGGAGGGGGGGCAGCGTGGCCATGCCTACCAGCCCAGCCACTGGCGGGCCGCACCCAGCGGCCGCCGCAGCACCACATAGGCCAGCGGGGCCCAGGGGCCTTTCACACGGGTCGTGCCCATCTGGCCGATGCGCGGCACGGGCTGGCCAGGTTCGAAGGCCGCCTTGATGCGGTAGGCGAGGAAACCCTCCGGGGCGAGTTCGGCACGGTAGGCCACGCTCAGCACCTTGGCGTCGAACGAGGTGAAGGGGGTGCCCTGCGGATACAGCACCAGCGCGTCGCCCGGCGCCACCTCGATCTGGTCGCCCGCCGGCAGCCAGGCCGTCAGCTCGACCCGGGCCGGGTCGGCCACCAGCAGGATGCGCTCGCCCAGGGCCACGGCCTTGCCGACCCAGTCGTTGGCGTCGGCGAACACCGCGATGCCGTCCCGGTCGGCCTTGACCTGCACCCGTTCGAACTGTTCGTTGGTGTAGTCCAGTTCGAGCGCCTTCTCCTGCAGCTTGCTGCGGCGCAAGGCGATCTCGGCGCGGTTCTTGTCGCTGGTGACCGCGATCTGCGCGGTCTGGCGGTATTCCTCCTGCGCCGTGTCGAAGGCCTTGCGCGCCAGCTCGAGCCGGGTGCCCAGGGCGGTGGTGTCCAGGCTGAACAGCGGGGTGCCGGCCTGCACGGCCTGGTTGGGACGCACGTCGAAGCGGTCGATCACCCCTTCGAGCGGAGCGCGCACCATGAACGGGTCGA
The DNA here is from genome assembly GCA_966211755.1 of uncultured Rhizobacter sp. Classification (GTDB taxonomy): domain Bacteria; phylum Pseudomonadota; class Gammaproteobacteria; order Burkholderiales; family Burkholderiaceae_C; genus Rhizobacter. The sequence continues at coordinate 54,504 of CBIHOH010000005.1, forward strand.
TGGGCGAGACCTCGGAGGGCGCCAGCACGGTCAGGCGCACCGGCATCAGGCACAGCAGCAGCGCGGCGACCAGCAGCCGGCGCCGTCCCTTGCCCGTGCGCAGCCCGCCGAGCAAGCGCTCGAAGCCGCTCTGGCGCGGCCTGAAGCCCGCCAGCGCGTGGCCATACACATGCGCCAGCTCCTTGAGCAGGGCCAGCTCGTGCGCCTCCCAGGGCTGCTCGCGCGCCAGCAGCAGGCCGCCGTCGCGGCTGCCCTGGTCCGCATCGCCGGCCTCATCGCCGTCGCGACCCAGCGGCAACCACAACGCATGCGCCGGCAGCCACTGCGACCAGTCGGCGCGCAGCGCCTCGGGCAAGGTGGAGGGATCCACCGGGCCCGCCGCGGCCCGCTCCCGCATCTGGTGCCGGCACAGCGCGGCCAGCCATTGCACATAGGGCGCGCTGGCATCCGGCTGCGGCAGGCCCGACACCGCCGCCACGCGGCCCAGGCCGAGTTCGCTCCACAGGGCCGCCTGGCGAAAGGCCGCCATCTGCAGGGTTTCGTTGACGATGACGAAGCCCAGCGCCTCGATCGTGGCCGCCGAACGCGCGCGGCGGCCGAGCTGCAGCAAGGTCAGCAGCGGCGGGATCGCATCCGTCTTGGCGGCCGGGTTCATGGAGATCACAGGACTCATGGAGGAGATGTCATGCGGACCGGCGCCCGGCCGGCGCATCCGCCTATCGGCGCTGAGGAAAGACCGCCCATCCGCTCATGCCCGGCAGCAGCCCGGGCTGGTTGCCGTCCATCACGCCATACACCGCGATCGACTGGCTCACCGGGTCGATCTGCGCACCCAGCCGCTGCACCTTGGCGGAATAGCTCTTGCCGAGCTCCTCGACCTCGACGCTGAAGACCACGCCCGGCTTCAGCCAGGCCAGCCACTTCGAGGGCACGATCATCTGCAGTTCGAGCTGGCCGGTCTCCAGGATGTCGAGCAAGGGGCTGCCGGGCGACACGTACTGATGGGTGGCGGCGTGGCGCTTGGCCACGCGCCCGGTGAAGGGCGCGGCGATGACGCAACGCTGCACCAGCGTGCGCGAGGCCGCCACCTCGGCCTGCGCTTCCTTCACCCGGGCCTGCGCCTGCTCGACCTCGTACTTGCCGATGGAGTTGAGTTCGGCCAGCCGCAGGTTGGACTGCAGCACGGCCTGCGCCGCTTCCGTGGCCGCCTCGGCCTTGCGCAGCTGGGTCTGGTGCAGCGAGCAGTCGAAGCCCACCAGCGTCTGCCCCGCGCGGAAGGTATCGCCCTCGCGCAGCGGCAGGCTGGAGATGCGGGCCGCCAGTTCGGCGGAGATCGTCACCGCATTGCGCGAGCCGAGTTGCGTGCGGATGCTGCCGTCCCTCTCGGCGGCCAGACGTGCAGGCAGCGCCGCCGTCGAGGAGGCCGGAGGCACGGCGGGCCTGGGCTGGGCGAACGCGGGCGGCGAGCCGCAGCCGAGGACGCCCAGGCAAAGGCCCAGCACCCGCCATCGGCGCATCACGCCCCGGCTCCCGGGTTGACGGTCTTGAGCCACTCGCGCTCGGAGGCCTTGATGGCCTCGCCCAGGCTCTTCAGGTCATGCGCCGGCACCGACTCGGGCAGCGGGTCCAGCCCCAGCGTGGCGGCCATCTGGCCATAGGCGCCCTGCAGGGCCCCGTAGCTCTGGTACAGCCGCAGCTCCGCCATCATCGCCGAGGCCGCCACCCTCACCTCTTCCAGCTTGCCCTGCGCATTCGCCGTCGCGGCGTTGCGCGTGTGCTGCAGGATGCGCTGCTCCACCGTGTTGAACTCCTGCGTCAGCTCGTACTGGCGCGCCCGCCCCAGGTACTCCAGATGCGCCACATGCACCTGCGTGAGCACGGCCATGTTCAGCGCCAGCCGCTGCTGCCTGGCCACGTCCAGCTGGGTCCGGGCCAGGCCCTGGATGGTGTCGGCGTTGAGCACGTTGAGCAGGTTCCAGCTCACGCGCAGGCCCAGCTCGCCCCAATGCTGGTTGACCAGGTAGCTGTTGGTGTCGTAGTGCCCGCCCAGGCTGAGTTCCACCCCGGGCAGCAAGCGCGCCATGGCCTTGCGTGTCTCGAGCACCCCGATGCGCTCGTTGTACTGGGCCTCGACCAGCTCGGGCCGGTTCAGCAAGGCGGTCTCCTCCATCTTGTCGGTGCCGATGCCGATGGCCGGCACCGCCAGGGCGGGCTGGGCCGCGATGACGATGCGCTGGCCGGGCGCCAGGTTCATCACCGAGGCCAGCCGCGGCTTGGCCAGCGCCAGTTCGTCGCGCACCGCCTCGAGCTGGCGCACGATGTCGAGCAGCTGGCGCTGGTAGTTCAGCGCCTCCAGCGGCGAGCGCAGCTTTTCCACCTCCACCTTGCGCGCATCGTCCAGCGCCTTGCGCGCCAGGGCGAGCACCGGTTCGATCTTGTCCTCCAGCAACTGCGCCCCGGCCGCCTGCCAGTAGGCCTGGCGGGTCTGCTGCATCAGCAGGTGCAGCACCTTGCGCCGCCGCTCCTGCGCCACCAGCAGGCGGTCGGCCTGCTGCGACGCGGCGTAGTAGCTCACGCCGAAGTCCAGCACGTTCCACGACATCGACAGATCGGCCGTGCCGCGGTCGCGGTCGGTGGAGGTCGAGGGCACCAGCGACTGCGTGCCGGTGGCCACGTCGCGCGAGGAGGAGGCCAGCACGTTGTCCCGTCCGGAATAGCCCGCCGAGGCGGCCAGCTTGGGCAGCAGCTCGGTGTTCGACAGGTCCAGCTGGCGGCGTGCCACGCCCTCTTCCATCAGCTTGAGCCGGTGGTCCAGGTTGTACTTGATGGCGCGCGCCATGGCCTCTTCCAGCGTGATCGGGCCCTGCAGCGGCTCCTGCTGCGCGAACATGGCCTGCCGGTCGTCACGGACGGCCGACTGCCGTTCCTCGCTGCTGAAGGGCTGCGGCCGGACGGCGCAGCCGGCCAGGGAGGCGGCCACCAGGGTGGCCAGCAGCAGTCGGGGGAAATGACGAGGTTTCTTCATGACGGTTCTACTCCCGGGAAGTCCAGCGTGACGTGGTGGTGACGAGGCGCGTTGCGCTGCTGCGCGCAAGTGGTCGGTGGGGCGGTGCCGCAGGGGCCGGCAAGGGGCCCACCGCCGGACGGACGGTGTCGAAGCCGTGGTCGCCGAAGCCGGTCGTGCCCGCATGGCCATCCGCCTCGCCCGTGGCGGCCGTCACCGTCGGAAAGCCGAACGCCCGGTCCGGCACATGCATGCTGCGCGTCTTCCACCGTGCAGCCCCCGCGGGTCGACCCGCACCGGTGCCACCTGCGCGGCGGCTCGACAGCCTGCCGTCAAGACAGCGGGAAACGCTGAAGAAACAAGGGCGCCACCGGCCGGAGAGGGGGGAAAGCGCAGACCAGACGAAGTCAATGGCGAGGGACGGCAACATCACTCCGTGTACTGCGTTTGGGGGGATGAAAAAGATTGTGCAACAGCACGCTTACTTCATCGCGGGAATATGTACCGGATTTACCCTGCAAATCCCGACGCCTGCCGCCGTGCAAGCGACCGCCCGCTCTTCATGCACGACGGCACGAAGGAAAACCTTCCTCAGGCGGTTCCGCGACAGACAGCGCGAAAGAAGGATGTGCCGTGCAGGCGCTCGCCGCCTGGCGCGGCACATCGATGGGACGGCCTGGCCGGCGGGCCCGCTCCCCGGTGTACGTTCGCGGGAGGCGGAGCATGCCGGCCCCGTCGATGCGGGCGCGGTCGAAGGCGAGCCCGCCCGGCGATGCCACACGCCGAGGGCGTGCCGCCGCCTGGCCCGGATCAGCGCCTGTCGCGCTGCCCGAAGCCGGCCGGCGCCGGCGTGTGTCCTCGGCAGTGCCTTGCCGGCAGCCTCAGGTCTTCGGCAAGGTGACGCCGCGCTGGCCCTGGTACTTGCCGCCGCGGTCCTTGTAGCTGGTCTCGCACACCTCGTCGCTCTCGAAGAACAGCACCTGGGCACAGCCCTCGCCGGCATAGATCTTGGCCGGCAAGGGGGTGGTGTTGCTGAACTCCAGGGTCACGTAGCCTTCCCACTCGGGCTCGAAGGGCGTGACGTTGACGATGATGCCGCAGCGCGCGTAGGTGCTCTTGCCCAGGCAGATGGTCAGCACGTTGCGGGGAATGCGGAAGTATTCGACCGTGCGTGCCAGCGCGAAACTGTTGGGCGGGATGACGCAGACGTCGGCGTTGATGTCGACGAAGCTCTTCTCGTCGAAGTTCTTGGGGTCGACCACCGTGCTGTAGATGTTGGTGAACACCTTGAACTCGGGCGCGCAGCGGATGTCGTAGCCGTAGCTGCTGGTGCCGTAGCTGACGATCTTGCTACCGTCGGTGGCCTGGCGCACCTGCCCCGGCTCGTAGGGCTCGATCATGCCGGCTTCCTCCGCCATGCGGCGAATCCACTTGTCGCTCTTGATGCTCATGCGTGTCCACCGTCGCCGGTGCCCCTGGGAGTCTGCAAAAGACGCGATTGTAGGAGGGGGTCAGGGCAAGGCGGCCAGTTCCGCTTCCAGCCGGGCCAGCCGCTCCCTGATTTGCGCGCCCATGGCGATCTGCGGGTTGGAATAGCCGTCGCTCTTGCCGGCCTCTTTCTCGCGCTGCTCGATCAGCTTGCGCGCCGCCGCGTGCGCGGCCTCGAAGGAACGGGTGTGCAGGCGCAACTGCTCGTCGTACATGGCGCGGCCGAAAAAGGTCAGAGGCGACTTCCGTCCGCAACCGTACGAGGTGTGCTCGGCATCGGCGGCCGTCATCACGAGGGTGCCCGGGGCGCCGAGCGGGGCGATCCACGAGCCGGAGAAGCAGGCCGAGATCGAGACCACGCTGTGGCGGATGCCGGCCGCGTCGAGCCAGCCGCGAAGCTGCTGCGGCGTGAGCTCGTCCACCTCGACGGGATGGAAGCCGGCCGAGAGCTGGCCGCTGCGTGCACCGTGCGAGGTGAGGTGCAGGAACAGGATGTCCTCGTCCGGGTCCATGCGCTGCGCCGCGCGCTCGATGGCGCGCTGCAGGTTCAGCGGCGTGGCCCAGGGCATGCTGGCGGCCGTGCCGCGGTGGTTCTGCAGCTGGACCTGGTGCCCTGCGGCGTCGAAACGGGTGCGCATCACCTCGCTCACCATGGCGGTCTCGCGCGAGAACACGTCCTCGTCCGCGTAGGGCGCGAAGGTGATGGTGTAGAGGTCGACCCGGCCGGAGCGCTGCGGTCCGACGGCGTCGAGGGCCTCGACCAGCGTGGCGGACTGGGCTTCCATCACCTCCTGCGTCAGGCGGAAGGTCTCGGGCTCGGGCTCCGCCTCGGCCGACGCCGTGTCCTCGGGAGCCGGATACCAGAACGACGGCCCGCGCAGCCCGGTGTACAAGGCGACGTTGAGCAGCACGACGAGCATCACGACGATGCGCGTGCGCCAGCACCCGGCCTGGCGCGCGAGCAGCCAGACGGAGGCCAGCGCCAGCCAGCCGAGCACCGCGGCGGAAATGCCCCAGTGGATCCAGTGGCCCGCAGACTGGGTCCCCTCCGGGCCGAATCTCAGCACCAGCAGCGACAGCATCGCGGCCGGCACGGAAACGCACAGGCGCTGTGCCGTCAGCACGGCGAACAGGGTCGCGACCCGGGCCGCGCCGCCCGTCGGCCCGGCCGCCGAGCGGACCACCAGCCAGCACAACCAGAGCATGAGGAAGGAGGACAGCCAGCCCCAGGAGATCGCCGGCCAGTAGAAGCGGACCTCGCCGTCCATCATGAGGCGCTGGATCGCCACGGCCAGCGCGTAGCCGGCCAGCATCAGCCCGGCCACGGCCCAGGGTCCCACGTCGGCCTGCAGCCGGCGCGGCCGCAGGAAAACCGCGCTGCGGACCCCATCGGCCAGCCACGCCCATCGCCCCGCCGGCGCCACCGGCTCGCCGGCCGGCCGCATTTCTTGCGACATTCGACATCCTCCTGCTCGGATGGTAGGGCCTCAGGGCGCACCCCGATGGCCGTGCCCGGCCGGAAAGGAGCAGAATCGTCCTGCCGTCCCCGCCCTACCGAGTCCCCAGCGGACCGCCGCCCGTGAGGAGTCCCCATGAGCCCAGCACGCACCACCCTCGACCTGCTCGCCGGCTACGCCAGCTATCACCGGGACCAGCGCAACATCACCACTCACTTCGTCGGCGTGCCGCTGATCGTCTTCGGTGTGGGCGTGCTGCTGGCGCGGGCCCAATTCCAGGTCGGCGGGGTCGACCTGAGCGCCGCCTGGGTCGCCTTCGCGATGACGGCGGCCTGGTACCTCAGCCGCCGCGGCTCGCTGTCGCTGAGCATCGCGGTGAGCGTGGCCGTCGGCCTGCTGATCGCCGCCTCGCACGGGGTGGCCGGCGGCACGGTCGGCAACTGGCTGGGCTGGGGCATCGGCAGCTTCGTCTTCGGCTGGCTGTTCCAGTTCCTCGGCCACTTCTACGAAGGCAAGAAGCCGGCCTTCGTGGACGACATCGCCGGCCTGCTGGTCGGCCCCATGTTCGTGACCGCCGAGGCCTTGTTCGCCGCGGGCTGGAACAAGCCCCTGCTGCGGGAGATCGAGCGCCGCGCCGGCCCCACCTTCTTGCGCGACCTGGCGCACTCCGCCTGAGCGCGGCACCGGCCCGGCCGGCGCGCGCCGCCTGCAGGCCCCGGCCGATTCAGGTGTCCTTCGAGACGGTGATGGTCGGGAACCTGGCCGAGAAATCCTTGGACCGCTGGGCGATCTTCACCGCCACCTGGCGCGCCATGCCCTTGTAGAGGGCGGCGATCTCGCCGTCGGGGTCGCTCACCACCGTGGGCCGGCCGGCGTCGGCCTGGGTGCGGATGCCGATGTCCAGCGGCAGGGCGCCGAGGAAGTCCATGGCCTGGTCGGCCGCCATCCTGCGCCCCCCGCCCTCGCCGAAGATGTGCTCCACATGGCCGCAGTTCGAGCACACGTGCATGGCCATGTTCTCGATCAGGCCCAGCACCGGCACCCCGACCTTCTCGAACATCTTGATGCCGCGGCGGGCGTCGATCAGGGCGATGTCCTGCGGCGTGGTGACGACCACCGCGCCGGTGAGCGGCACGCGCTGGCTGAGGGTGAGCTGGATGTCGCCGGTGCCCGGGGGCATGTCGACGACCAGGTAGTCGAGGGCGCGCCAGTTGGTCTGGCGCAGCAGCTGGTCCAGCGCCTGGGTGGCCATGGGACCGCGCCAGATCATGGCGTTGTCGGCCTCGACCAGGAAACCGATCGAGATGACCTGCACGCCGTGGTTCTCCATCGGCTCCATGGTCTTGCCGTCATGGCTCTCGGGGCGGCCCGACAGGCCCATCATCGTCGGCTGGCTGGGGCCGTAGATGTCGGCGTCGAGGATGCCCACCGAGGCACCCTCGGCGGCCAGCGCCAACGCCAGGTTGGCGGCGGTCGTGCTCTTGCCCACCCCGCCCTTGCCCGAGGCCACGGCGATGATGTTCTTGACGTTGGGCAGCAGCTGCACGCCGCGCTGCACCGCGTGCGCCACCACCTTGGTGGAGACGGCGACCTCGGCCCGCTCCACCCCCGGCACGCCCAGGGCGGCGCGCGTGAGGGCCTCGGTGAGCAGGCCGACCTGGCTCTTCGCCGGGTAGCCGAGCTCGACCTCGAACGACACCGTGCCGGCGTCGATGCGCAGGTTCTTCAACTGGCGGGTGCTGACGAAGTCCCGGCCGGTGTTGGGATCGATGACGGTCTGCAGGGCGCCGGTCAGCGCGGATTCGGTGGCGGCCATGGGATGGGAGCTCGGGTTCGGGGGAGGATCGAGTCTAGCGCAGCCCCGCGACGCCCCCGCCGCGCCTAGAATCGACCCTTCCTCCAAGACGACCGCTCATTCCATGACCCGCAAGCTCTTCGTCACCACCGCCCTGCCCTACGCCAACGCCCCGTTCCACGTCGGCCACATGATGGAATACATCCAGGCCGACATCTGGGTGCGCTTCCAGCGGATGATGGGCCACGAGGTGCACTTCGTCGGGGCCGACGACGCCCACGGGGCGCCCATCATGATCGCCGCCGAGAAGGTCGGCAAGACGCCCCAGGCCTTCGTGGCCGAGGTGGCCGCCGGCCGCAAGCAGTACCTCGACGGCTTCCACATCGCCTTCGACAACTGGCACTCCACCGACGCGCCCGAGAACCACGCGCTGGCGCAGGACATCTACCGGGCGCTGCGCCAGGAGGGCCTGATCACCGAGCGGGTCATCGAGCAGTTCTTCGACCCGGTGAAGAACATGTTCCTGGCCGACCGCTACATCAAGGGCCAGTGCCCGAAATGCGGCGCCAAGGACCAGTACGGCGACAACTGCGAGGCCTGCGGCGCCGTCTACTCGCCCACCGACCTCGTCGAGCCCTACTCGGCCCTCACCGGGGCCACGCCGGTGCTCAAGAGCAGCCCGCACTTCTTCTTCCAGCTGTCCTCGCCGCGCACCATCGCCTTCCTGCAGGAATGGACCAACGCCCCGGGCCGCCTGCAGCCCGAGGTGCTGAACAAGATCAAGGAATGGTTCAGCGTCGACGAGAACGGCAAGCCCGGCCTGAACGACTGGGACATCAGCCGCGATGCGCCGTACTTCGGCATCGAGATCCCCGACGCGCCGGGCAAGTACTTCTACGTCTGGCTGGACGCGCCGGTGGGCTACCTCGCCTCGCTGAAGAACCTGTTCGACAAGAACGGGCGCGACGTCGACGCCTTCCTGGCCGACCCCGAGGTCGAGCAGGTGCACTTCATCGGCAAGGACATCATCACCTTCCACACCCTGTTCTGGCCGGCCATGCTGCACTTCAGCGGCCGCAAGACGCCCGACCACATCTTCGTGCACGGCTTCCTCGCCCTGGGCGGCGAGAAGATGAGCAAGAGCCGCGGCACCGGGCTGTCGCCGCTGAAGTACCTGCAGCTGGGCATGAACGCCGAATGGCTGCGCTACTACCTGGCCGCCAAGCTGAACAGCCGGGTCGAGGACATCGACTTCAACCCCGACGACTTCATCGCCCGGGTCAACTCGGACCTGATCGGCAAGTACATCAACATCGCCAGCCGCGCGGCCGGCTTCCTGAGCAAACGATTCGGCGGCAGGCTGTCGGGCGACATGGGCGTGGAAGGCCGGGTGCTGCTCGACGGCCTGCGCGCGCAGCGACCGGAGATCGAGCGCCTGTACGACGAACGCGAGCTGGGCAAGGCCTTGCGCGAGGTGATGCTGCTGGCCGACCGGGTCAACGAGTACGTGGACCAGAACAAGCCCTGGGAACTGGCCAAGCAGGAAGGCCAGGACGCGGTGCTGCACGATGTCTGCACCGTCTGCATCGAGGCCTTCCGGCTGCTCACGCTGTACCTCAAGCCGGTGCTGCCGGCGCTGGCCGTCCAGGTCGAGTCCTTCCTGCGCATCCCGCCGCTGAGCTTCGCCGACGCGGCGCGCGCGCTCGGCGCCCACACCATCGGCGAATACAAGCACCTGATGCAGCGCGTCGATCCCAAGCTGCTGGACGCCTTGTTCGAGCCAGCGGCGGTCGAGCTGCCGCCGCCGGGCGGCGAGGCCCTGGCCGACGAGATCAAGATCGAGGACTTCGCCAAGGTCGACCTGCGCATCGCCCGCATCGTGAACTGCGAGCACGTCGAGGGCTCCGACAAGCTGCTGCGCCTCACGCTCGATGTCGGCGAGGGCCGCACGCGCAATGTGTTCAGCGGCATCAAGTCGGCCTACCAGCCGGCCGACCTGATCGGCAAGTACACGGTCATGGTCGCCAACCTGGCGCCGCGCAAGATGAAGTTCGGCATCAGCGAGGGCATGGTGCTGGCCGCCTCGCACGGCGACGAAAAGGCCCATCCCGGCATCTACGTGCTCGAACCCTCGCCGGGCGCGCAGGCCGGCATGCGGGTGCGCTGAGCCCCGCCGCCCCGGCCCCGCCGAGCGCCGCATGCTGCCCATCATCCGAGGCTGGACGGACGTGCAGCGCACGCCGCAGGCCAACCGCCGCCTCGGGGCGGCGCTGGCCTTCGTGGCCGGCGCCACCAATGCCGGCGGCTTCCTGGCGGTGGGCCAGTACACCTCGCACATGACCGGCGTGGTCTCGTCCATGGCCGACCACCTGGTGCTCGGCCAGGGGCTGCTGGCGGCGGCCGGCCTGGCCCTGCTTGCCACCTTCGTGGCCGGGGCCATGACCACCGCCGTGATCGTCAACTGGGGCCGCCAGCACCGGCTGCACAGCCGCTACGCGCTGCCCCTGCTGCTGGAGGCCGCGGCCCTGCTGGCCTTCGGCCTGCTCGGCGCCAGCCTGGGCCTGCACACCGCGCTGCTGCTGCCGGTGACGGTGCTGCTGCTGGGTTTCATCATGGGCCTGCAGAACGCCGTCATCACCAAGATCTCCCGCGCCGAGATCCGCACCACCCACGTCACCGGCCTGGTGACCGACCTGGGCATCGAACTCGGCAAGCTGGCCTACCTCAACCGCCGGTCCGACGTCGAGCCCGTTCAGGCCGACCTGGAGCGGCTGCGCACCCACGGGCTGCTGATCGGCGTGTTTTTCGCGGGCGGCCTGGCCGGCGCCCTGGGCTTCAAGACCGCCGGCTACGTCACCACCATCCCCCTGGCGGTGCTGCTGCTGGTGCTCAGCCTGAGGCCGCTGCTGGCGGACCTGCAGGAACGGTTCTTCGTCCGGGCGTAAGTCGCGGCGACACGGACCGGAGGCTGTCAAGCCCCGCGAAGCGGGGCACGGTGCCGGCCCCGCTTCGGCTATGCTCGCCCCTTGCACAACAGGATAGAGACCGTGGGATTCCTAGACCAACTCAAGCGCCAGGCCGACTCGCTGAAAAGCCAGCAGACCGTCGATGTCGAACAGCTGGCACGCAACGCCGCCCTGGCCGACGCCGCCTGCAAGGCCACGCTCCAGTACTTCATGGAACTGGCCCCGCAGCTCAACGTGCTGCAGCCCAAGGCGCCGGTGCGCTTCTCGCTCGACAAGGTCACGCCCCTCGAAGGCCTGGTGCGCACCGACTTCCGCGTCGACTCGCGCCGCAAGCAGCACCGCCAGCAGGAGGTGTTCGACCATGTGGTGATCCACGGCGTGCAGAAATCGGGCCGGCAGATCACCTTGTCCAAGGACTTCCCGCCCGAGATCGAGCGCCTGGAGGCCCGCCTGCGCCAGGGCGGCATCCAGCCCGACGTGACCACCCAGCGCGACCAGAGCAACGGCCGCCTGATCGAGGTGCGTTTCAGCTTCCTCGCCGACATCACCCTCAGCGTCAAGGTCGTGCCCGACCACGACAGCGGCATGCTGCGCTTCCAGATGCTCAACTTCGACAGCCTCGAGTCACTGACGGCCGAGTTCCCGGCCACGGCCGTCGACTCCGCCCGGCTCGACGAGCTGGCCCGCTGGCTGGCCGGCGAGCCGCACCAGTTCCTGAAAAACGCGCAGAACCTGCGCCGCGTCGAGGCCTGAGCGCGCGCGGCCTCGGCGCGCCGAGTTGACGGGCGCCTTCGCCCGAGGCCTCCCGCGTCCCTGCCCTGGCCCGCCGCTTGCTACCAGTCTGGCACCGGCGGACCGTGCGCCGACGGGCCGGGGGCGGCATGAACAAAGTAGTCGTTGTCGGTGCGTCGGCGGGCGGTGTATCGGCCCTGCAGACGCTGGCCGCGGGTCTGCCGGACGACTTTCCGGCACCGATGCTGATCGTTCTCCACATCGGAGCCCACCACAGCGTGCTGCCCGAGCTGCTCTCGAGAGCCGGCCCGCTGCCGGCCGCACACGCCCGGCAAGGCGAGCCGCTGGAGCCCGGCCGCCTGTACATCGCCCCGCCGGACCACCACTTGCTCCTGCTCGAGCGCAGCGTGCAGCTGACACGCGGGCCGAAGCAGCACCACGCCCGACCGGCCATCGACCCCTTGTTCCGCTCGGCCGCCCTGTCCTGGGGACGGGACGTGATCGGCGTGATACTGACCGGCATGCTGGACGACGGCACCACCGGCCTGCAGGCGATCAAGCAAGCCGGTGGCCTGGCGGTGGTGCAGGACCCCGACGATGCCGTCGCGCCCAGCATGCCCGAGAGCGCACTGCGCCACGTCGAGGTGGACCACTGCCTGCCCCTGGAACGCCTGCCCGGGCTGCTGGTGTCCCTCGCGGCACTTCCCGCGCCGTCCCGGCGCGGCCGCCTGCCGGCCTGGGTGTACCACCAACACGCTCTTCTGCTCGGCGAAGGAGAACCGATGGAACATCTCAACGCCCTGGGTGCGCCCTCGCCCTACGTCTGCCCCGATTGCCAGGGTGGCCTGTGGGAAGTCGTTCACTCCAACCTGCCCAGCTATGCCTGCCACGCCGGCCACCTCTTCACCATACGCAGCCTGCAGCACGCCATGACACTGGCCGGCGACGAGGCGCTCTGGGGAGCCTTGCGCGCCCTGCAGGAACGGGCTCTGCTGCTGCGCCACATGGCCAAGCTGCAACGCGACGCCGGCCACGAGGCGAACGCCGAACGGCTGGACCGGCTGAGCGAGGACATCGAACAACAGACGCGCCTGATGCGCGAACTGGTCGAAATGCAGCAAGAACCCTGGGAGTGAAGAAGGCCGGCCCCGGCCTCAATCGCCCTGGCCCTTCGGATCGAGCTGGTCGCCGCTGGCCACGACCCGCCCGTCGCGGCCGAAGCTGACCGAAAAGAGCCGCATCTCCTGGCCCTGCTGGAAACGCCATTCCCAGACCTCCTCGCCGCGCAGCGCATAAGGGCGGACGGCCGCGGGCCTGCCCAGCGTGCGCCGCACCTCGTCGGCCGCCATGCCGGGGACGATCTTCGCGAAGTTGGCCGGGGTGAGCACCTGGCGCAGCATCGACATGCGGCCGTCGGGCCCGATGGTGATGAAGTAGTTGGCGCGGCCCTCCGGCTGGCGGGCGTATTCGAGGGTATGCCCGCCGTCGGCCTCGGGGAACACCGCGCCCGGCTCGCCGAAGCGGGCCCGCACCTCGGCCTCGGTCGACCAGCCCTCCTCCAGCCCGGCGATCTTTTTCGAGTCGCAGCCCGCCAGCCCGCCCACGGCCACGGCCCAGGCGAGGCCCGTCGACAGGCTGCCGATCAATTTCGCTGCGTTCATGCGCGTCCCGGTAAAATCCTGCCCATCACTCCAGGCCGCCCCTGCGGCCCACCCTAGCCATGCCCCTGTTCTGGAAGCCGTACAAGTCTGACGTCACCACGTTCATCGAGACGCTCAAGGCCCAAAAACCCACACTCGAAGCCGAGCAATTGCAAGGCCGTGCCCTGCTCTGGGACAAGCCCGTCGACCGCCAGCGCCAGGCCGAGTACCAGGCGTCCCGCGTCCCGCAGCAGGCCTACGTCTACCAGACCAAGGGCTGAGCGGCCGCCGCGTTCGCTTCGTCGACATGGAAGAAATCGCGCAGCAGGCGCCCGAGGCGCCCGATGCCGTCTCGCCCCGTGTGGTCGACCACGTGGCGGTGGCCCGCCTGTACGGCGAGCCGCTGTTCGCCATGCCGAGCGACCTGTACATCCCGCCGGATGCGCTGGCGATCTTCCTCGAAGCCTTCGAAGGCCCGCTCGACCTGCTGCTGTACCTGATCCGCAAGCAGAACTTCAACATCCTCGACATCCCGCTGGCCGACGTGACGCGCCAGTACCTCGACTACGTCGAGCAGATCCGCAAGCGCAACCTCGAGCTCGCCGCCGAATACCTGCTGATGGCGGCCATGCTGATCGAGATCAAGTCGCGCATGCTGCTGCCGCCCAAGAAGGCGGCCGAGGGCGCCGAGCCCGAGGACCCGCGGGCCGAACTGGTACGCCGCCTGCTCGAATACGAGCGCATGAAACTCGCCGCGGCCCGCCTCGACGCCCTGCCCCTGATCGGGCGCGACTTCCTCAAGGCCCAGGTCACGGTCGAGCAGTCGCTCACGCTGCGCTTTCCCGATGTCGACCCGGAGGAACTGCGCGCGGCCTGGTTGGACATCCTCAAGCGTGCCAAGCTCAACAAGCACCACACCATCACCCGCGAGGAACTCAGCGTGCGCGAGCACATGAGCATCGTGCTCAAGCGCCTGCAAGGCCGCCGCTTCGCCATGTTCGAGGAGCTGTTCGACCCGAGCCGGGGGCCGCAGGTGCTGGTCGTCACCTTCATCGCCATGCTCGAACTTTCGCGCGAACGCCTCCTCGAAGTGACGCAGGCCGAAGCCTTCGCCCCCATCTACGTGCGCCTGGCCTACCAGAGCGCCTGACAAATCCCACCAATCCCGTCTGCCGCGCGGCGCTTGGTTAGACTGCGCGCAAATCCATGAGCAAGGCCCATCCCATGCAAGAAACCGCCGTTCGCATCCATCCCCGCGCCTGCGCCCCCGTCACCGCGCAGGAGCCGACGCCGCAGCGCTGGTCGGTGGCCGAGATCGAGGCCTTGTTCGCGCTGCCCTTTCCCGAGCTGATGTTCCGTGCCCAGACCGTGCACCGCGAGCACTTCAGCCCGACCGACGTGCAGCTGTCCACGCTGGTGTCGATCAAGACCGGCGGCTGCCCCGAGGACTGCTCCTACTGCCCGCAGGCGGCCCGCTACGACACCGGGGTCGAAGCCAGCAAGCTGATGGAGACCGAGGCCGTGCTCGACGCCGCCCGCCGCGCCCAGGAGGCCGGCGCCACCCGCTTCTGCATGGGGGCCGCCTGGCGCAGCCCGAAAGACCGCGACATCGAGAAGGTGGCCGGCCTCATCAGCGCCGTCAAGGCGCTCGGCCTGGAGACCTGCGCCACCCTCGGCATGCTCGACGAAGGCCATGCCGAGGCCCTGCAGCAGGCCGGCCTCGACTACTACAACCACAACATCGACACCGCGCCCGACAAGTACGGCGACATCATCAGCACGCGCCAGTTCGAGGACCGCCTGGACACCCTCAACAAGGTGCGCGGCGCGGGCGTGAAGGTCTGCTCCGGCGGCATCGTCGGCCTGGGCGAGACCCCGGGGCAACGCGCCGGGCTCATCGCCGCCCTGGCCAACCTCGACCCCTACCCCGAGTCGGTGCCCATCAACAACCTGGTGCAGGTCGAAGGCACGCCGCTGCACGGCAGCGAGGCCCTGGACCCGCTCGACTTCGTGCGCACCATCGCCGTCGCGCGCATCACCATGCCCCGCGCCCGCGTGCGCCTGTCGGCCGGGCGCCAGGAGCTGGGCGAGGCGGTGCAGACCCTGTGCTTCCTGGCCGGCGCCAACTCCATCTTCTACGGCGACAAGCTCCTCACCACCGGCAACCCGGACGTGCAGGCCGACCGCGAGCTGCTGGACAAACTGGGCATGAAAACCTCATGAACACTCCCGCACGCAAGCCCATGACCCTGCACCGCCTGCGCGAGATGCGCGCGGCCGGCGAACCCATCGCCATGCTGACCAGCTACGACGCCAGCTTCACCCGCGTGCTCGACGCCGCCGGGGTCGACTGCGTCCTGGTCGGCGACTCGCTGGGCATGGTCATCCAGGGCGAGGCCAGCACCGTGCCGGTCACGCTCGAACACATGGCCTACCACCTGCGCTGCGTCGCGCGCGCCCGGCCCCACGCCTGGCTGATCGGCGACCTGCCCTACGGCAGCTATCACGACTCGCCCGACCAGGCCATGCGCAGCTCGGTGACGCTGATGCAGGCCGGCGCGCAGATGGTCAAGCTCGAAGGCGGCGGCTGGACCAACGAGACCGTGCGCTTCCTGGTCGAACGCGGCGTGCCGGTCTGCGGCCATCTCGGCCTCACGCCGCAATCGGTGCACGCGCTCGGCGGCTACCGCATCCAGGGCCGCACCGACGACGCCGCGGCGACCCTGAAGCGGCATGCCCGCGAACTCTCCGACGCCGGCGCCGCCATGGCCGTGCTCGAACTCGTGCCCTCCAGCGTCGCCGCCGAGATCACCGCCGAAGTGAGCATGGCCACCATCGGCATCGGCGCCGGCCCCGACTGCTCGGGCCAGGTGCTCGTGCTGCACGACATGCTGGGCATCACCCGCGGCAAGCTGCCGCGCTTCGTGCGCAACTTCATGCAAGGCTCGGCCTCCATCGAGGAGGCCGTCGCGCGCTACGTCGGCGACGTCAAGGCGCGCCGCTTCCCCGACGCCGCCCAGCACGGCTACTGAGCTCTCGGCGCCACCCGTTCCAGACAACGATGCAAACCATCCACACCATCACGGGCCTGCGCGCCGCCCTGCCCGGCCCCGGCACCTGCGCCTTCGTGCCCACCATGGGCAACCTGCACGAAGGCCACCTGGCACTGGTGCGCCAGGCGCGGAGCCACGGCATGCCCGTGGTGGCGAGCATCTTCGTCAACCGGCTGCAGTTCGGGCCGAACGAAGACTTCGACCGCTATCCCCGCACCCTCGAGCGCGACGCCGAACTGCTGCGCTCGGCCGGCTGCGACCTGCTGTTCGCGCCAGACGAGGCCGAGCTGTATCCGCAGGCACAGACCTTCAAGGTCGAACCCGACCCGGCCCTGGCCGGCATCCTTGAAGGCGAGTTCCGGCCCGGCTTCTTCACCGGCGTGGCCACGGTGGTGATGAAACTCTTCCAGTGCGTGCAGCCGCGGCTGGCGGTGTTCGGGCAGAAGGACTACCAGCAGCTGATGGTCATCCGCCAGATGGTGAAGCAATTCGCCCTGCCCATCGAGATCGAGGCGGGGGCGACCTGCCGGGCCGAGGACGGGCTGGCGCTGTCGTCGCGCAATGGGTACCTGAGCGAGGCCGAACGCGCGGAGGCCATGGCGCTGTCGCGGGCCTTGCGTGAGTTGGCGCAGGCGTTCACGGCCGAGCCGGCGAGACGCGTCGAGCATGAATCCCGGGCGCTGGCTGCGCTGAGGGCTCGTGGCTGGCAGCCCGATTACCTGACGGTGCGCCGCCGCAGCGACCTGTTGCCTCCGCAGGCCGGGGATGCCGGGGATGCCGGGGTGCCGATGGTGGCGCTGGGGGCGGCGCGGTTGGGCAAGACGCGGTTGATCGACAACCTCGAGTTCTGCTGAAGCGCCACGGCCCGGTTCTTCTTAAAACGGCCGTGACGAGTCCTCTGCGACTTCGCGTCACGGGCTCGATTCTGCCTCCTGCCCAGCCTCGCGACAGGCCGCTTTGAGGCTGGTGATCGAGGAGACAGCGGGCCAGTTCCTGGACCTTCAAGGGGCAACGGTCAGAATGGCGCGGTAATCACCTCCGAAGCCCCATATGCCCAAGAAGACAAGCATGCAGTTTTCCAGAGGCCCGAACTCGTGCATTCCGCGGGAACCTCATGAGGCGCCCCGATGAGCGGGCGTCGGAAGAAAGCCAGAGCGTCCCGCGGAGGAAGGCCCGAAGTTGATTTCACACCTTCCGGCGTCGGCTTGGACCCGGACCTGTACGCAACTGCGATCCGATACCTGTTCGATCGTCCAGTTCCTGAAGCGCAGCAGACAGAGTGGTACTGGAGCGAAGACGCAACTCCGCCGTTCGCGGAGACATCGTTGACGTGGACTCGCATACAAACGGTCTTGTTCGCCAACGCTGGCGAGCATCTCGCCGCCTTCAGCAACGAGCAGGTCGGCATGGGGCTGAACTATGTGATGAACAATGCGATCAGCAACGTGCCGTATGCCGCCTGCGATCCTACCGTCCCCGCGACCGAAGGCCTGCGCATGATGGAAGCCATGCCGAGACTGTGGCGCGAATGTATAGGCCCTCGACTGTCTGCCGTGAACTCGCCCATTGGTTCAGGTGCAGGAGGGCGGCTTGGATTCGTCTGCTACATGTGGTTCGACGTCTGGCCGACGTTCTGGAATCTTCGGCACCTCCTGCCGTGGCGGGACGCGCTCTGGAACGTTTTCCTGCAGATGCTGGCAGTGCCCTGTCGCGAAGTGCAAATCGCTGCGCTGCATGGGATCAGCCACAACGTCAAGTACCTGGATCGTGACGGCGACATCGACCAGGCCATCTCGTCGTTCGTTCGCACGATAGCAAGCACCGACGAAAAGCTTGTGAAATATGCAGACGCGGCACGTGTAGGCGGGGTGCTATAAGCTCTTTCACAATCGGCAGCGAGGCACCGCATGGCAGTCATGCTGAAAAGGGAGACTCATGAGGGAGAGACGGACTTATCAAGCCGTGTTTGCTGCAAATGCAGCCGTCCTGGTGGCTTGCCTGATCTTGGGCGGCACCTCGCTTGCGTACGGCGTCATGCGACAAGCGTGCTATGTCGTGGGGGCCGTATCAGCACTGGTGTGTGTCCACGCAGCCTGGAAGCTTCATTGTGCAGAACGCGCAAAAGTGACCGCAGACGGAGCTTGGCTGAATGATGTACAGGGCCGCTTGGACGACATCGGTGATTGGGACTAATTGATCGGAAAGTTTCGCGGACGCGAAACAGAACATCGGAGAGACCGGAAAGGGCGCGACAGATGTCCAAGAACAAGCTCATCATCGCATCGGCAGCGGTGGGTGCCGCCATAGCTCTTTTGGTGCTCAATGTCCTGCCAGGAACACATGGCTACACCGAGGCGAAGCTCGCCATGGCTGCAGGCATCGTGCTCGGGGGAGCAAGCGGCCACTTTCTTGGCAAGAGGTAATTACTCGGAAAGGGCACGGCCAGGGCCACATCTTGCCCCTGGAGCCTGCCTGAGTTTCTGCATGCGAGGCGATGAGAAACCCGCCCACGGGTTCTGTCCTGTGTGCATCCCGAGGCCGCATATTACGCGGCGGTGCCGATGAATCGATCCCCGCAGGCGATCGCCAACTGGTTCGTCGCGTCGATCGCCCCAGATCGCTAGTGCGAATCATTCGTATTACAATACATTCATCGCCTGCTGCCGACACTGCCGGCTCACCGAAGGCCAGCCCCTCCGAGCGCGTCTTCGAGCACTGACCCGGCCTGCACCTCACCGGACGCACGGCCGCCCAAAGACACGATGCAGTACCCCGACGATGACACCGACGACCTTGCCCCTGCCCGGACTGGAAACGCTGGGAGGCAGGCAGCGTGGCCCTGACGAGTTCCCGGGCAGAGCCTCGTCCCGGGGCCCCCAGGAGGCGGCCCTCCCTATCCGCATGGAGCGCGCTGCCAATGCTTGAATCGAACGACAAGCGCCCTCGGGCCGTGCTCCAGGCCGCGAACCGGACCCTGGCCGCCGTCCTCGGCGGCTATGCCCTCACGCTGGCCTTCACTGCGGCCGCCACCCTGGCCCTTCAGCGCGGCGCCCAATGGGGCCGCGGCGAGGCCATGGTCACGGCCGGCATGCTCGCCTTCGTCGTCTACCTGCTGGTGGCGCTGCGCGCCTTCGTGGCGCCGAGCTCCACCCGCGCGTGGGGCGAGTTGCTGGCTGCCGCGGCCGGCCTGGCCACCATGGCGTGGGTTCTGGGCTGAACCGACATGTCGAGACCATCAAGCTCCCGCCCGGCGGCCAGGGCGCAAACGGGTTTCCGCGCCGCGATGGATGGCGTGCACGCCTGGGCCGGCGTGATCTTCGGCTCGCTGCTGTTCGCCATCTTTCTGATGGGTACGTTGGCGGTGTTCGACCGCGAGATCGACCGCTGGTCGCAACCGCATACCCGCATCGACCACGCCAGCGGCCATGCCATGCCGCTGGACTCCGCGCTGCCTCACCTGCGCGGGCTGGCGCCCGAGCGGGCGGCGTTCTGGCTGATCTATCCGCCGAGCGAACGCGTGCCGACGCTGCGCCTGGGCTGGTCCGGCCAGGGCGTCGAGCGCGGCCTGCGGGATCTGCATCCGGCCACCGGGGACCTGCTGCCGGAGCGGGGCGCCCCCCTGGGCACGCAGCTCTTCTATCCCTTCCACTACAGCCTGCACCTGAAGTGGGTGAATCTCGGCGAATGGATCGTCGGGCTCGCTGCCATGGCGATGCTGGTGACACTCGTCTCCGGCGTGGCCACGCACCGGCGCATCTTCAAGGACTTCTTCACCTTCCGCCCGGGCAAGGCGCTGCAACGCAGCGCGCTCGACCTGCACAACGTGAGCGCCGTGTTCGCACTGCCCTTCCACTTCGTCATCGCGTTGTCGGGTTTGATCATCTTCGCTGCGGTCTATCTGCAGCCGGCCATCGCCTGGGTCTATGGCGACGAGCGCGGCGCCTTCGCCAAGGAAGTGCTGTCGCGCTACTCCCGGACGCCCGCCAAGCGGCCGTTGACGGAGATGGTCTCGATCGATGCGCTGGCCGAGCGCTCGCGCGCCCACTGGGCCGCGGCGGGCGAGCCGGGCGATGTGCAGCTGGTCATCGTTCGCAACCCGCGTGACGCCCATGCCGTGATCGAGGTGCGCCGCGCCTACGGCCAGCGCGTGGCGCTGGAACAGGGCACGCTGTATTTCGACGCCGGCAGCGGCACGCTGCTGCACGCCGAACGCCTGCCCACGGCATCGCGCGTGCAGCGCTTCATCGCCGGCATGCACCTGGCCCAGTTCGACCATTGGACGCTGCGCTGGCTGTACTTCCTGATGGGCCTGGGCGGCTGCGCGATGATCGCCACCGGCAGCATCGTCTGGGTGCAAAAACGCGCCGATCGGCACGCGCGGCTGGGCCTGCCCGGCGCGTCCTGGGTGCAGGCGCTGAACGTGGCCTCGGTCGCCGGCCTGCTGCTGGCCTGCACCGCAGTGATGCTGCTCAACACCTTGCCGCACGACGCCTGGACCTTTGGTGCGTCGCCCATGACCGCTTCGTTGCGCTGGTTCTTCGGGCTGTGGGGCGCCAGCCTGCTGCACGCCATCGCGCTGCGCGCAGGCACGCGACACTGGCTGCACCAGTGCGTGGCCGTGTCGGCGGTGGCCGCTGCGGCCGCGCTCGCGGCCATGGCCGCCGCCCCGACGAACGGCCTGCGCACATGGGAGAACCCGGCAGCGCTCGGCGTGACCCTCGGCCTGCTCGTCGTTTCCGCCGCCGCAGGTCGCGCCGCATGGCGACTGCAGCGCCGCGGCCGTGTACCTGGCGGGCGCAGGCCCGCACCAGCCGCCGCGGCACGCGCTCCATCGAAGGCCGCCACATGACCAGCGTGCTGTGGTCCTTCGCCGCCTGGTGCGCGCTCGCCCTGGCGACGGAGCGGCACCACGAGCAGGTGTTCGGGCGACCGGCCGGCACCTGGGACCGCCGCGGCTGGCGCGCGTCTGCCCTGGCAGGCCTCGCCGCGGCCTTGACGCAGGCTGTCGCCACCCAGGGCTGGGCCCTCGGCGGCCTGACCTGGGTCGGCGCGCTGGCGCCTGCAGGGGCGGCCTGCGTCGCCGTGCTGGCCTGGGCACCGCGGCACTGCCTGCCGGCGGCCGTCGGCGCCGTGCTGCTGGGCACGGCCCAGGCGGTCTTCCTGGCCTGACAGCTCCCTCCACTTCCCCTATTCCAATCTCCACGAAAGCACCCGAACGATGCCACGCCAGTCCGCAACACCCCGACTCACCCGCAGCGCCGCCGCCGTGGCGCTGCTGCTCAGTGCCGCAGGCGCCGGGGCCCAGGCGGTTCCCACATCCGACGCCGACGCCGCGGCACCACAGCGCCCGGCTCCCGTCGAGCCGGTCGCCAAACCGACCGAACTCCAGGCCGTGGTCGTCACCGCCACGCGGGGCAACAAGGCGGTCGACAAGATCCCCGGCGCGGTGAGCGTGGTCACGCGCGCGGAACTCGACGATCAACTGCGCGTGGCCGAAGACCTGAGCGCCGTGCTCACGGCCCAGGTGCCCGGCTATGCGCCTTCGACCCAGAAGCTCACGAGCGCCGGCGAATCGATGCGCGGTCGCAGCGCGCTCATCCTGTTCGACGGCATCCCGCAAAGCAACCCCTTGCGCGCCGGCGCGCGTGAAGGCTATTTCGCCGACCCGCTGCTGATCGAACGCATCGAGGTCGTCAGCGGCCCGTCGGCGGTGCAAGGCCTGGGCGCCACGGGCGGCATCATCAACTACATCTCGCGCACGCCGCGCAAGCAAGGGACCTACCACACCCTGGATACCAAGTTCACGAGCCAGGGCCGCTCCGACGACGCGACCTACAAGCTCGGCTACATGCTCGAACACAAGCAGGACGCGTTCGACGCCCTCGTCTACGTCGGCGGCGCGCAGTTCGGCGTGGGGGTGGACGGCCAGGGCCGCCGTCTCGGCCTGGAGACCACGCAGGGCGATTTGCAGGACAGCACCGCCTATGACCTGTTCACCAAATTCGGCTGGCAATTCACACCCGAACAGCGTCTGCAGGCCGCGTTCAACCGATTCCAGGTGGCAGGCGACGGCGACTGGACGCGTGTCGCGGGCAATCGTTCCCAAGGCATCCCGACATCGGCGCAAAAGGGCGGGACGGTGTCCGGAGAGCCTGCGCGCAACAAAGTCAGCACAGGGTCGCTCGAATGGAAGCACTCCGACCTGGCCCACGGCGCAGCCAGCATCCAGCTGTACAAACAGGATTTCAGCGCGCTGTACGGCGCCGGCACCTTCGCGAACTTCCAGGACACGAGCATCGCGCCCAGCGGCTCGCTGGTCGACCAAAGCGAGATCGTCGCCGACAAGAAGGGCTTGCGGGCGTCCTGGGTGCGGCCCGATCTGGCCACGCCAGGCCTGGAGTTCACCGGCGGCCTGGACTGGCTGGCCGACACCTCCCGGCAGCGCCTGGCGATGACCGACCGCACCTGGGTGCCGCCGCTGGAGTTCCAGAGCCTCGCGCCGTTCACGCAACTCGAATACGAGTTCGGCGACTTCACCGTGCGCGGCGGCTTGCGCCACGAGCATGCCGAACTTGAAGTGGACACCTACACGACGCTGGCCTCGTACGGCCGGCGCACGGTGCAGGGAGGTAAACGCTCGTTCGATGAACTGGTCAAGAACCTGGGTGCCGTATGGCGCTTCTCGCCCGGCTGGTCGGGCTTCGTCTCGTACAGCGAGGGGTTCGGGCTGCCCGACGTCGGTCTGGTGCTGCGCGCCGTCAACGCCGACGGCCGCTCGGTGGAAGACCTGGCCGCGCTCGAGCCGATCGTCACCGACAACAAGGAAATCGGCCTGACCTGGCAACATCGCCTGGGCAGCTTCACCGCTTCGGTCTACGAATCCAGCTCCGATCTCAGCGGACAGGTGCGCATCGACGCGGCCACGGGCATCGGCTCGGTCGTGCGCGTGCCGGTGCGCGTACGAGGCTTCGAGGTTTCCGGCGAATTGCGGCCGGCTGCGGGGTGGACACTCAGCGCGAGCTACGCCCGCACGCGTGGCGTGACCGCCGCCGCCGAGGGCCAGCCGATGGACGTCGCGCTCAGCTCACGTTACCAGGGGCCGGACAAGCTCGTGGCCGCGGCCCGCTGGGCCTTCGCGCCAGGCCTGGCGGCCCGGCTGCAGGCTTCGCACTACGCCTCCCGGCATATCAACATCGGCCGCACCTCGGGCACGGCCAACCTGGAAGAGCACTTCGACGGCTACACCGTGGCCGACGCGTTGCTGACCTGGGCCACGCCCAGCGGGGACTGGAGTCTGGGCGTCGAGAACATGTTCGACCGTCAGTACATCGGCTACTATGCCCAGGCTCGCCCTTCCGGCACCAACGAGGATTACTTCGCGGGCCGTGGACGCGCGTTCACGCTGGCGTGGCGGCGGCACTTCTGAACTCCGCGCCGGCCGGGCACCGTGGCCTTGGCCACGCGTGCCTGGCCACGGTTGATCGATGAGCTTGAATTCCGCTGGTCCACCCCGTCCTTCTCGAAACGAGCCTCCAGGCGGCCATGGATCAAGTCGTTGTGCTTTTGTACGGTGTGCTCATCTTCATGGGCACGGTAGTCGCGTCCATTCCTTTCGGCATCGTGCGAGGCTTCAAGCAAGCGCGTGGCATTCCGGTGCCCGAGCACGCGAGTCTGCGGCTCAGGATGTTCGAGTGGCTGCTGGAAGCTTGCGCGGTCATCCTGGTCACGGCCGACCTGGGCGCGCGCCGCTCGACGGATGCGCTGCTTCATGCGCTCGCAGCCTATCTGGTCGCAAGCCTCATCTCCTTCGTTCTGGAGGTTCGCAGCCTGCGGATGCCCCCGCGAGAGTTTGTTTGGCGGATGCTGCTCGGGTTGGTCATCTGCCTTCCCGCCGGACTGTCCATTGGCCTCGTTTCAAATGCCCGCGCCTGAACCTTCACGGAAAGTCCCTGCATAGGCAAATCGCCCGTTGTGAGACCTGTATTTTCGGTGAACGCCTGCGGCGGCGTCTTGCCATGGCAGTGTTTGTCCCGGGCGGGGCCGGTCCTTCTCAAGAGAGGCCGCGACTTCGCGTGACACGTCTCGATTCGGACGAAAGCGGTTGCCCGGACACCGGCCTCGTCGGCGCATGGACGGCCGACCGCTTCTACTCGCCCGAGATCGTGCCCGAGGAGCATCCCCTGCAGGATTGGCCCGATGCCGTTTTCCAGGGGTGTGCAACGCAGCCTCTCCATCATCGACACGCAGACCGGACGGATGGCACGGGTCGTTCCCCTCTAGGTGATGGCCCGGCCTGCGGTACAACGGCCCCGGCACCGCCGCGCTGACCCGTGCCTGGAAACGAGCCGCCCGGCTCTTTCGAGCCAGTCGTTCCTGCAAGACGGCTCGGTTGGCCCTGCGGCGAACGATCGCGCACGCGCGCCACCTCAAGGCACGAAAATTGCCAAATAGATCAATCCGACTGCCTGCGCGGCATGAGCGCGCCTATCCTTCCCGATTCAGGAGACTCCCCATGACCCGCAAGAACACGATCTGCCTCTGGTACGACGGCACCGCCCTGGATGCCGCGAAGTTCTACGCCGAGACCTTCCCCGACAGCTCGGTCGGAACGGTCTTTCGCGCACCAGGCGACTATCCCGCCGGCAAGGAGGGCGATGTCCTGACGGTCGAGTTCACGGTGATGGGCATCCCTTGTCTCGGCCTGAACGGCGGCCCGGCATTCAAGCACAGCGAGGCGTTCTCGTTCCAGGTCGCGACCGACGACCAGGCCGAGACGGATCGCTTGTGGAACGCCATCGTCGGCAATGGCGGCCAGGAAAGCGCGTGCGGCTGGTGCAAGGACAAATGGGGGCTGTCGTGGCAGATCACGCCCCGTGTCCTGACGGAGGCGATCGCCGATCCTGACCACGCCGCGGCCAAGCGCTCGTTCGAAGCCATGATGGGGATGACGAAGATCGACATCGCCGCGATCGAAGCGGCTCGGCGCGGCTGAGGCCGGCGCTCGGGCCGGGACGATCACGCGCCAGCTGGTGCCTCAACGGAGGCCGGCCCCTCGTGGCTGGAACCTGCGTTGGCGGCCCGATGCCCAGCCCACCAGAGCCAAGCCCGCCAGCAGCAGGGCGCCGGTCCCGGGTTCGGGCACCGGTGACAGAAAAAAGGCGCGGTCCTCGCCCGAGAACCGATTGGACGCTCTTCCGACGATGAAGCCGTTTTCGCTGACGTCTTCCGCGACCCGGAGTATCCAGCCGGCACGGCGCGAGTCGGCATCCATGAAGATGTTGAGGTCGGTCACGGAGCCGTCTTGCCACAGGGCGGCGTGGGGCATGTTGTCGGCGAGGTCGGCCGAGCCCACGACCAGGCCTGAATCGTTGAGGGCGGTCGCGATGCTGAAAAAACCGCCCAGGGTGCCCAGGTCGGTCAGGCCGCCGTCGTTCCACAGCACGGCGTGGCCGAAGGTCCGCTCGGCATTGGTCGAGTACCCGGCCACCTGCCCCTCGTTGTTGATGTCGTAGGCGACGCTCGTCGGCCCGCCCAGGCTGGGCAGATCGGTCGCCGTGCGGCCGTTCCACACCGTGGCGTACGTCGTGGGGATGGGTTCCCAAGGGTAGGGGTCGATGGGGACGAGGCCGTCCGTCGTCATACCTGCCACCTGGCCCGCCTCGTTGATGGAGAAGGCGCTGCTGTCCCGCCTGCCCGCCGGGTGCAGGTCGACGGCCGTCGAACCATTCCACAGGATGGCATGTGCCGTGCTCGGACCGCCGTCGTCCGTCGGGAACGACGCCCGGCCCACCACCTGGCCTGCCGTGTTGATGTCCTCGGCGAAGGTGTAGGCCCCTGCCACCCGCAGGTAGGTCGGGGTGCGGCCCGTCCAGACGGCGGCGACCGATTGCCCCGGATGGTCCGGATCCGCGGCGAAACCCACCAGCCGGCCCGTGCCGTCGATGCCATAGGCCTGGCTGTAGCCCGCGTCGGGAATGTCGAGATAGCCTGGGGCCGCTGTGTCCCATCGGATGGCGTGGTTGGGACCGGTGAAGTCGTTGTTCCATGCCCCGGCGACCTGCCCGCGGTCGTTGACCGCATGGGCCGTGCCGTCGCGTCCCGTCAGGGTGTCCAGGAAGGAAAGCCGGTACTCGCCGACGGCATGCGCCGGCAAGGCGGCGGCCAGGCAGGTGCCGAGCAGCACCAGGAGGAAGACGCGGGATGTTGCCATGGGAGGGCCCTCGTGGAGACGGAACGCCCCCCGCTGCAGGGAACTCGAATGGCATCCCGGGAAAAGCATTGTTTCGGCATCGTGCCGGAACGACACTCCCTAGAACAACGGCTCATACGGCGTGCAGGTTCAGCCATCCGGGCCCGCTGCAGGCGGTCCTTTCCGAGGAAAGAGGCCGCGGCATCCGAGACGCGGTTCAGCGGGCCGGTTGCCGGATCGGCCGATGGTCCGGGCGGCTCCTCTTCCTGCGGCATCACGAACCTCCGTCGGATCCCAGCAAGATCCGCCGGTTCGCTGCGCAGCGCGAAAGAGGCGCCATGGAAGCTCTGTCGTGGCGCCACGGCAATTCACCCTGCTGCATCGGAGCTTCCCCGCAGCGACATGGGTCGCCTACCTGAACGGCCAGTGAGCCTCCAGGAGCCCACTGAAGTCGGACCGCCTTGCGTCTGCCGGGAAGTCAGTCTGCAGCAATCACGGCGAAATGCTTTCGCTTGATCTCGGGATCGCGAGCAGCGGCTTCAAGCCTGGCCCTGCGTGCCTTCGTCACCACGGGCACCCGCTTCATGCTGATCTTGAGCGCCGGAGGCGTCTTGTCGCTCGAGTCTGCCGTTTCATCACGCGGAGCAGCAGCAGCGTCGAGTTGTTCGAGCAATGCTTTTCGAGTCGCGTCGAGTGGGGTCATGATGTGCTCCAAAGTCCTTTGGCACGTGTATAGGTTACCAGTTTGTGCCAAGAGGCGCTGTTGGGGGCCAAATCGAAGGTCATCAACCGCTGTGAACCGTGCTCTTTCCAACACGCCTCGCTGGTGGCCATGGCCTGCTGGACAGTCCGGCAAACAGCCAGCTTGGGAGCCTTTTCGGTGAACTCGCCCGGCTCCAAGGGAGCATCAAAGCCGAATTTGGGCCACACAAGATACCCATAGAACTTCTTGCTGAACCCCGCCCCACCAGCGGCAATCAATTCGATCTTGTCCAGGCCCAGCAAATAGGCCTGGAGCGCCGATAGAGCGAATGACACGGTTCCCAGCAACGGCGGTGCATTGGAGTCGTTGAGCATGACGCGCTCGACGAAAAGCCCGGCAATTGCCAAACCTCTGGAACCGTCTTCTTCCTTGAACAGCCCGAGCTTGTTCTTGTGACCTGCCTCGATGAGCTTGCGGTTGATGACGGTGACGTAAATCCCCGGCGGTGCAAGATCGTTTCTCTACCGGTTCTCAACCTGAATATGCGCGCGGCTATTGCTGAACACGCTGAACAGTTGCGCAAAGTCCCGTACCGGCAGCACCAGCTCGCCATCGAAGTCCAATTCGACGGTCTGTCCCGCTGAGATGAGCTTCCCGTCTGCCTTGATGTTCCTGCCGTCCAGGAACTGTGCTGTCAGTTCATGATTGGCCAAGTCGACGTGCAGGTTCAGCAATTCGGCCTCGTAGTAGGCCCTCCTTTGCGGGGATAGAGGCTGCGGCATTTGAGATCCGATAACCGGTTGGTTGCTGGATCAGCTCATTGTCCGGAAGCGCCCTTTCCTGCAGCGTCGAAACCACCCCGCAAATCTCGGCAAAATGAGCTGGATCGTCAGCAGCAGGCTCACCGCGCAGCGAGAGAGGGTCGCCAGAGAGCCTCCGCCTCCGCTTCAGCCGCTGCACATGAGCTTTCCGCAGCGGCGTGCTTTGACTACCCAAGTGGCCAGTGAGCCCTTTGCCCCCACGGAAGTCCGAGCACCTCAGAACGCCGCCCAATCATCATCCGACCCCGTCTTCTCGGAAGCGGCGACCACTGGCGCACTCCCGGCCGCCGCAAGCGCGGGCTCGACCTTCATGGCCGTGACCGGCCGGGCCACGTCCTTGGCAGGACAGGGGCTGCGACGCTCCGCGGACGCATGCACGGGTCCGGCCGCCACGGCGGCCTGCGGCATCGTCGCGCCCTCCCCCAGCTTGAACACCGCCACGGACTGCACCAGTTGCAGCGCCTGGCCCTTCAGGCTCTCGGCCGCGGCCGCGCTCTGCTCCACCAGCGCGGCGTTCTGCTGCGTGGCCTGGTCCATCTGCGCGATCGCCTCGCCCACCTGGGCCACACCGGTGCTTTGCTCGGTGGAGGCAGCACTGATCTCGTTCATGATGTCGGTCACGCGCCGGATGGAGTCGACCACCTCGGTCATCGTCGTGCCCGCCTGGTCCACCAGGATCGAGCCCTGTTCGACGCGCTCGACGCTGTTGCTGATGAGGGTCTTGATCTCCTTGGCCGCGTCGGCGCTGCGCCCGGCCAGGCTGCGCACCTCGGCAGCCACCACCGCGAAGCCCCTGCCCTGCTCGCCGGCACGCGCGGCCTCGACCGCCGCGTTGAGCGCCAGGATGTTGGTCTGGAAGGCGATGCCGTCGATCACGCTGATGATGTCGGCGATCTTCTTGCTGCTGTCGTTGATGCCCTTCATCGTCTCGACGACACGGACGACGACTTCGCCGCCCTTGATGGCCACCGCCGAGGCACCGTGCGCCAGCTGGTTCGCCTGCCTGGCGTTGTCGGCGTTCTGCCGGACGGTGCTGGAGAGCTGCTCCATCGTGGCCGCGGTCTCTTCGATCGCCGAGGCCTGCTGCTCGGTGCGCTGGCTGAGGTCCAGGTTGCCCTGGGCGATCTGGGTGGAGGCCGTGGCGACGGACTCCGAGTTCCGGCGCACGCTGGACACCACCGCCGCCAGGCTGGACTGCATCTCCTTGAGCGCGAACAGCAACTGCGCGGCTTCGTCCTCGCCTTGCGCGTCGAACTTCAGGCTCAGGTCGCCGGCGGCGACGCCGCGCGCCACCTCCACCGCCCGGCCGATCGGGCGCGTGATGGCGCGGCTGAAGAGCACCCCGCCGAAGAGGCCGGCGCCGCAGACCACGAGCATCAGCACCAGGCTGACGAGGGTGGCACGCTGGCCTTCGGCGCTGGCCCTGGCCGAGATGGCGGCGCTGTCGGCGGCGATCCTGTTGCCCGCGTCGTCCAGCAGCTTGGATGGCTCGCGGTCCATGCCCTGTACGGCGGCGTCGCCCGCCGCCGGGTCGAAGCCGGCGGCCTTGAAGGCCTCGAATCCCTTCCGGTAGCCCTGGCCCATCGTGGCGTGCGCCACGACGAACTTCTCCACCAGCGACTTGGCTTCGCCGGAGGGCAGCGCGGCAGCCAGCTTCCCGGCCTTCCCGGCGATCTCGCGCTCGGTCTTCTCGAAGGCGCCCCAGTACTTTTCCAGGGCCTTCGGGTCCTTGCCGCGCAGCAAGGTGTTCTTCCATTCCTGCACCTGGACCTTGAATCCCAGCGCCAGGTCATCGGCGGCGCGTTCGTTGTCGTGCCCCTCGCGTACCGCGGAGGCGAAGGTATCCAGCGACTGGTTCAGGCTGTGGATGCCGTACAAGGCAGCGCCCAGCACCAGAAGCAGTGCCGCGGCAAAGGCCAGCGGCAATTTGAGGCCGAGCTTCATGTTCAGAGTCCTGTGAAAGTTCCGGAATGGCAGGCGTGAGCGGGCACGCCGCGAGCTTTTCGATGCCGACCTGCGTCAGTATCGACAAAAGACGGGGGACCTTAAGGGGAAAGTACAGGGGAAAAAGCGGCCTGGAGTCACCTCGATGGGCTCCAGCTCACACCCGTGGCGCAAGCACTCCATGCCATAGAGGTGGCCATGGGTCGGCAGCCTGCGCCGGGTCGGGCGTTCAAGCGGTGCGGGGCCGGAGTGTCCGCTTCCCCACGTGCGATGCAGTCCATGACAACGCCAGGACGTGAAGATCCCCTTTCGGGGCCGTCCGCTTCTGCTGCGTTGGAATCGGAGACGCGAGTGGCAGCTCAGGGTCGAAAGCGAGCAAAGCACGGCAGCTCGCAAGACGAATGCCAGTGCACCACGGAAGGAGCTCGCGCCAAGGAAGCAAGCCCGGACATTCCCGCCCCAAGCGCCCCCCTCACCCCGGCGACCGCACCCCGAGCTTGAACCCGATCATCGCCCGCAGCTTGTTGGGC
Organism: uncultured Rhizobacter sp.; assembly: GCA_966211755.1. Taxonomy (GTDB): domain Bacteria; phylum Pseudomonadota; class Gammaproteobacteria; order Burkholderiales; family Burkholderiaceae_C; genus Rhizobacter. The sequence continues at coordinate 84,826 of CBIHOH010000005.1, forward strand.
ACCACCGGCTTGACCAGCAGGTGGAAGTCGTTCATCTGCGCCTCGTTCTCGTGCCCGGTCATGGTGCTGCCGGTGACCATGATGGCCGGCACGTCCGCGCCGAAGCGCTGGCGCAGGACCTGGATGGCGTCCAGGCCGGTGCAACCCTGCTCCAGGCGGTAGTCGACGATCAGCAGGTCGGGCACCTGGGTGTCGAGGTCGGCGGCCAAGGCCCAGGCCCGGCTGGCGGCCACGGTCTCGAAGGAGATGACGTTCGCCCCCCAGCCCTTGAGCAGCACTTCGAGCCCGCCGCGCACGGCGGGTTCGTCCTCGACCACGACGATGAACTTGTGGTCCAGCGTGAGCCCCAGCGGCGCCTTGCCCGCGGTGGCCGGCACGGTGGCGCGCGGCGCCTTGCCCAGCGGCAGCTGCAGCGTGAAGACCGTGCCGCGCCCCGGCTCGGAGCGCAGGCTGAGCGGGGCTTCGATCAGCTGGGCCAGGCGCTTGACGATGGCCAGGCCCAGGCCCAGGCCCTTGCGCTGCTGGGGTGACAAGGACTCGCTGTAGGGCACTTGGTAGAACTCTTCGAAGATGCGCTCCTGCTCGCGTTCGCGCACGCCCACGCCGGTGTCCCAGACCTGCAGCAGCAGGTGGCCGCCGCGCTTGCGGCAGCTGACCAGCACCGTGCCGTCGTTGGTGTAGCGGATGGCGTTGGAGACCAGGTTGCGCAGGATGCGCTCGACCAGCACCGGGTCGGCATAGGCGTTCTGGCCGGCGCCGCGGAAGCGCAGCGCCAGGCCTTTCTCGAAGGCGGTGGGCTCGAAGTGCAGGCGCAGCTTGCGGAAGATGTCGCCCACGTTGAAGTGCGCTGGCGTGGTCTCGACCCCGCCGGTGTCGATCTTGGTGATGTCCAGCAGTTCGGAGAACAGCCCCTCGAGCGCGTCGACCGAGCCGTTGATGCTGGTCACCAGGTGGATCACCTCCTCGTCGTGGCTGCGCTGGCGCAGGGCTTCGGCGAACAGGCCCATGGCATGCAGCGGCTGGCGCAGGTCGTGGCTGGCGGCGGCGAAGAACTGGGTCTTGGCCCGGTTGGCGACCTCGGCCTGCTGGCGGGCCTCGTCGGCCGCGGCCTTTTCGGCCCGCAGCTGGCGGCTGAGCTGGTCGGCCCGGACCTTCAGCCGCAGCACGTTGTCGAAGGCCATGCGGAAGTCGCGCGCCAGCACCACCGTGCAGCCGAAGATGATCATCAGCACCGCGGCCAGCAGCAGGCTGTCGAACGTACCAGGTAGACCCACGCGCACCACCATCGGAACAAAACAAAGGACCACATAGCTGTTGAAGACCACCCTTTGCGATGAAAAGATGGGCACGGCAGCCATGCAGAAGCTGTAGACCACGAGCAGCAGCCCGAGTTGCTCGGTCACCCCTCCGCGGCCGTAGAACACCCAGGCGGCCCAGCCCCAGACGGCCCCCGAGGCCAGGGTGGTGACGATCCAGATGCGGTGCCAGCGCAGCAGCTCCGGCACGCCGCGCGGCTGCGTGGCGTTGAACCGGATCAGGTTGCCCAGGCGGAACAGCCACAGCGCCATGAAGGCGGTGAACCACACCAGGAAGACCAGGCGCGGCGTGACCCGCCAGCACAGCAGCCCGATGACCATGGCCCCGGCCAGCGTGCCCGCCAGCGTGACCGGCTGGTAGCCGTAGAGGCTGGTGACCCGCTCGGCCACGGTCTCCATGTCGAGCGGCAGCGTGGCCGGTGCGGCCCGCGCATCGGTCGCGGACTGCGAAGCGGGCGGCCGCGCCTCGGCCTCGTCCACCGAAGGGCCGAGTATCTCGGTGCTCGCCGCGCGGCTGCCTGAGGGGTTCAATTCGGGCTGCCGCCGCGCCAGGCGGAGAAGCCGCCGTGTTTCTGGCTCATCTGGCTGACGGCCAGCACGGCCTGCGTGCGCGAGCTGACCCCCAGTGCGCGCAGCACGGCGGCGACGTGGTCCTTGACGGTCTCGACCGACAGCCCCAGCTCGCGTGCGATGAGTTTGTTCGGATTGCCTTGCAGCAGCAGGGCCAGCACGTCGGTCTGGCGCGGCGTGAGCCCGAGCGAGGCCAGGCTGGCCTGGGTCTGGAACTCGCCGTTGCCGGCCTCGCGGGAGACGACTTGCAGCGGGTCGGAGGCCGAGCGCCGGTCGCTCACCCCGCGCGGGGCCTCGGGCGAGCTGCCGATGGTCATCGGGGGCACGTAGATGCCGCCCGACATGACCATGTGCAGCGCGTCGAACAAGGTGTCGTTGGAGGCGCGCTTGGGCACGAAGCCCATGGCGCCGAGGTCGATGGAGCGGATGACGTCGCTGGCGCGGTCGGAGGCCGACACCACCACCACCGGCAGGGCGGGGTAGGCGGCGCGGAACTCGACCAGCAGGTCGAAGCCGTCGGCGTCGCCCAGCTGCAGGTCGAGCAGCACCAGGTCGAAATCGGGGTCTTGCTTGAGCGTATCGCGGGCCGCACGCGCACTGCCGGCGCCCACCACGGTGACGTGGTCACCCAGGCCCTGGATGACGGTTTGCAAGGCAGAAAGGATCAGCGGATGGTCGTCGACCAGCAGCACTTTCATGTTTTTCCTTCACGCATTGACAAACCTCCATCCTACGCGGGAATGCGCCCGCCGCCCCTTCCCTCGGAAGGGGGGCATGCTCAGCCGGCGATCCAGGCGCCCAGGGGCTGCCATTGTTCGAGATCGCGCTCGACCCGGCCGGGGGCGACGTCCCACAGCGTCAGGCCGCGCGCCGCGAGGTGCACGTAGTTCTGAGTATCGCGCAGCTGGCCGATGACCGGCAGATCGAGCGTGCCCAGGAAACTGCGCAGCTGGTCGGCGGCGATGGTGCCGTCGCGCACGCGCATGCCGACCAACCCGATCCTCACCTTGCCGGCGCGCGGGTGGGCGAGCAGCCCGCTCAGGAAGGCATGGCTGGCGTGGATGTCGAAGATGCTGGGCTGCAGCGGCACCAGGATCTTGTCGGCGATCTTCATGACGCGGTCCAGGCGCGGGCCCTCCAGCCCGGCGGGCGTGTCGAGCACGACATGGGTCGTGCCCTTGGGCGGGCGCACGATGTCCTCGCCGTCGACCTCCCAGGTCTGGATGCGCGCCAGGTGCGCGGGCCGCAGGGACAGCCAGGTACGCGCCGACTGCTGGCGGTCGATGTCGCCCAGCATCACGGCATGGCCCCGGTGCGCCAGGAAACCCGCCACCTGCGTCGACAGCGTGCTTTTGCCGACCCCGCCCTTCGGGTTGGCCACCACGATCACCGGCATGAGCATCTCCCGCTGGTCTGTTTGCGGTAATGTTAACGAAACGCCAGCCGGCGCCGCCATCAAGAATTACCAGTGAGCCCCATGACCGCCGACCCCGACATCCTCGTCCTCACCGCCCATCCCCACATGGAGTCGTCGAAGGTCACCCGCGCGCTGATGGAGGCCGCCGCGGGGGTCGGCCGGGTGGCGGTGCGCGACCTGTACCGCCTGTACCCCGACTACCTGATCGACGTGCCGGCCGAGCAGGCCGCGCTGCAGGGGGCCCGGCTGGTGGTCTGGCAGCACCCGATCTACTGGTACCACATGCCCCCGCTGATGAAGATGTGGCTGGACGAGGTGCTGGGCTTCGGCTGGGCCTACGGGCCCGGCGGCCATGCGCTGGCCGGCAAGGACCTGTGGCTGGTCGCCTCGGCCGGCGGCAGCGAGGCCTCCTATGGCCCGGCCGGCTACAACCGCTACCGCTTCGACAGCTTCCTGCCGGCCTACGAGCAGACCGCCGCCTTGTGCGGCATGCGCTTCCTGCCGCCCATGCTCATCCACGGCGCCAGCCACGTCACCGAGGCCGAGGTGGACGAACGTGCCGGCGTGCTGGTGGAGCGGCTGCGCTCCTACCCCGACTGGCCCGAGCTGCAGGCGCTGCCCGGCTGCGTCGCCTGCGACGTGCCGGCCGCCGCGCGCCCGGCCGAGGCCCTGGAGAGGGCCGCCTGATGGAACACGGCAACTGGCTCAGCGGCAGCCTGGTCTACCTCGCCGCGGCGGTGCTGGCCGTGCCGCTGGCGAAGAAGCTCGGCCTGGGCTCCATCATCGGTTACCTCGGCGCCGGCATCGCCATCGGCCCCTGGGGCATGCGCCTGGTGACGGACCCGCAGGACATGCTGCACTTCGCCGAGTTCGGCGTGGTGCTGATGCTGTTCCTCGTCGGGCTCGAACTCGAGCCGCGCCGCCTGTGGGCGCTGCGCAAGCCGATCTTCGGCTGGGGCAGCGTGCAGATGTTCGGCTCCACCCTGCTGCTGATGCTGCTGGCGATGGCCCTGGGTGTGCCCTGGAAGCTCGCGCTGGTGGCCGGGCTCGGGCTGGCGCTGTCGTCCACCGCCATCGGCCTGGGCGTGCTGGACGAACGCAACCTGATGGCCACCAGCGGCGGCCAAGGCCTGCTCAGCGTGGCCCTGCTGCAGGACATCGCGGCCATCCCGGTGCTGGCCCTGGTGCCCTTGCTGGCGGCGGCCGGCGAGGCCCACCCCGCCGGCCACGGCTGGCAGGTCGCCGCCAAGGCGATCGGCATGATCGCGGCCATCGTGCTGGGCGGGCGGCTGCTGCTGCGGCCGGCCCTGCGCTGGATCGCCCGCAGCGACACCCCGGAGATCTTCACCGCGGCCTCGCTGCTGGTGGTGGTGGCCACGGCCTCGCTGATGCAGGCGGTGGGGCTGTCGATGGCGCTGGGCGCCTTCCTGGCCGGCGTGCTGCTGGCCGAAAGCGAATACCGGCACGAGCTGGAAACCGACATCGAGCCCTTCAAGGGCCTGCTGCTCGGGCTGTTCTTCATCGCCGTCGGCATGAGCATCGACTTCGCGGTGGTGCTGCGCCAGCCGCTGCTGATCGCCGGGCTGGTGGCCGCCTTCCTGGCGGTGAAGGCGGCCGTGCTGTGGGCCATGGGGCGCGGCATGCGCCTGCCCAAACCCGAGCGGCCGGTGTTCATCATCCTGCTGGCCCAGGGCGGCGAGTTCGGTTTCGTGGTGTTCCAGGCGGCGGCGCAGGCGGGGGTGATCAGCGCGCCGGTGTCCTCGCTGCTGGTCGCCGGCGTCGCCCTCTCGATGCTGCTCACGCCGCTGCTGCTGGTGGCGGCCGACCGCTGGTGGATCCCGCTGCTGGCGAGCGAGAAACGCAGCCGGGTCGAGGAGATCGACCAGCCGCAGCATGCCCCGGTCATCATCGCCGGCTTCGGCCGCTACGGCCAGATCGTCGGCCGGCTGCTGCTGGCCAACGGCATCGCCACCACCGTGCTGGACCACGACGCGGAGCAGATCGAGAGCGTGCGCAAGTTCGGCTCGGTCGCCTTCTATGGCGACGCCACGCGGCTCGACCTGATGCGCAACGCCGGGGCGGCGCACGCCCGCATCCTGGTGCTGGCCATAGACGACGTCGAACAAAGCCTGAAGGTGGTCGACCTGGTGCGCGAGCATTTCCCGCAGCTGCAGATCGTCGCCCGCGCGCGCAACGTCACCCACTACTACGGACTGCGCGAGCGCGGGGTCACGCTGATCGAACGCGAGACCCTGGACTCGGCCCTGATGAGCGCGCGCAGCGTGCTCGAGCTGATGGGCCTGGAGCGCCACCAGGCGCGCACCCTGGCCCTGCGCTTTCGCCGCCACAGCATCGAGCTGCTGGAGGCCATGGCCCCGCACCACCAGGACGAGGACAAGCGCATCGCCGTGGCCAAGCAGGGCCGGCAGCAGCTGGAGGAGTTGTGGGCCAAGGAGCGCGAGGAGGCGGCGGCGCGCAAGCAGCGGGTGGGATGGGACGCGCGGCCCCCCGGCGACGCCGCGGGGACGGCTAGCGCCCATCGCCCTGCGGGCTCCTGACCACCCGGCCCGCACGGAATCGACGAAGATGTCCTCCAAGCCGTTTTCCCCGGCCTGCGAACGCAACCGCGAGCCGATCCTGGCCGTGCTGCGAAGCCGCTTCGCCGACGCCCGACGGGTGCTCGAAATCGGCAGCGGCACCGGCCAGCACGCAGTGCACTTCGCCGCCGCCCTGTCCCACCTGCTCTGGCAGACCTCCGACCTGGCGGCCCACCTGCCCGGCATCCGGGCCTGGCTCGACGAGGCCGGCCTGCCCAACACCCCGCCGCCGCTCGAGCTCGACGTCAACGGCCCGCTGCCCGCGGGGCCCTTCGATGCGGTCTTCACCGCCAACACCTTGCACATCATGGGCTGGCAGGAGGTGCGACAGCTGTTCGCCCAGCTGCCGGCGGCGATGGCACCGGGCGCCGTGCTGACGGTCTACGGCCCCTTCAACTACGGCGGTCGGTTCACCAGCGCCGGCAATGCGCAGTTCGACCGCGACCTGCGCGCCGCCGATGTCCGGCGCGGCCTGCGCGACTTCGAGGCCGTCGACGCCCTCGCCCGCGCCGCCGGCCTGCGGCTACTGGACGACGCGGCGATGCCGGCCAACAACCGCTGCATCACCTGGGTGCGGCCGGGCGCCGGGGAGCGCTGACACCCGCCCTGCGCGACCTCGACTCCAGGCCGGGCGATCCCCCATCCGGATCAGACGATGGCGCAAGCCTCGTCGAACGACAGCCTGGGTCCGCGCGGACGAACCCGCGCCGGGTCGCCATGGCCGAGGTTGACGATGAAGTTCGTCTTCACCGAGGTGCCGGCCCAGAAGGCGGCGTCCACCTTGGCGGCGTCGAAACCGCTCATCGGGCCGCAGTCGAGCCCGAGGGCGCGGGCGGCGATGATGAGGTAGGCCCCCTGCAGGCTGGCGTTGCGCAGGGCGGCCTCCTGGATGAGCGCGGGCTGGCCGGCGAACCAGCTGCGGGCGTCGGTGTGCGGGAACAGGCGCGGCAGCAGCTCGGGGAAGTCGAGGTCCATGCCGACGATGACGCTCACCGGGGCGGCGCGCGTCTTGTCGACATTGCCCGGGGCCATGCACTCCAGCAGCCTGGCCTTGGCCTGCGGCGAGGTGACGAAGCGGAAACGCGCGGGCTGGCTGTTGCTGGCGGTCGGGCCGAACTTCAGCATCTCGTACAGCTGGCGCAGCCGGGCCTCGGGCACCGGTTCCGGCAGGAAACCGTTCTGGGTGCGGGCATGGTCGAACAGTTGCTCGGTGGTGACATTCATGGGGGCATATCGCAAAAGACGGGAACGAGCGAGAATTCTCCAATGTTTGCCCCTACCCTGCACGATGTCCGCCGCTTCTTCTGCGAAGCCCACCTGAAAACGCTGGCGGGCCGTCCGCTGACGCCGCTCGAGGCCATCGCCTCCGACTGGATCACCCAGCATCCGGAGTACCACGCCGACCTGTCGGACGTGGAGGCCGCGGTCGCCGCCGTCTTCGATGTCGATTCCGGCCGTGCCAACCCCTTCCTGCACCTGTCCATGCACCTGTCGATCAGCGAACAGGTCAGCATCGACCAGCCCCGCGGCATCAAGCAGGCCTTCGGCCTGTTGACGGCCAAGCTCGGCTCGGCGCACGAGGCCCAGCACGAGATCATGGAGTGCCTGAGCGAGATGATGTGGGAGTCGCAGCGCAGCGGGCTGCCGCCCGACGGCGAGAAATACATCGAGGCGGTGCGCCGGCGCGCCACCCGCTGAACGGCGCGACCGGAATCGGCCTCGAGGACGGCGCCGCTACTTCGGGTCGATGCCGCCCCGCCCGTCCCCGGCCGCCACGATGGTCGCGGCTAGCGGCCGCGTCGGCACGGCGGGGTCGAGCAGGCCGACGTGCGGGCTGCCGATCTGCCGGGCGAAACTCAGCACCGTGTGGCTCGGATCGTAGGGCAGGGCCTGCCCCGGATCGGCACCGCGCGCGAGCAGGAAACGGACCATGTCGGCCTGGGTCTCGGGGCGTTCGAGGAAGCTGGGCACCAGCACCCGCGCCAGCGGCAGCCAATGGACCTGGTTGCCCTGGCGCGGCGGCACCCGCTCGGCCAGCTGGGGCAGGCGCTGCAACCACCAGTCGAGCGCCTGCCAGTGGCTGGTGCGCAAGGCCTCCTCGAAACCGCCCGGCAGCCGGCCCTCGAAGGCGCCCAGCGAAGCCGACGCCGTGTGGCCGCGCGCTTCCAGTCGACGGCCCTCGGGCGACACCAGGTAGTCGGGGTGCAGCGCGCCGAGCAGGCCGAAGCCGATCCGTCCGGGCTGCAGCGCGCCGGCCGCCAGCCAGCGGTCGATGGCGCGGTGCAGGCCGGCGCTGCGGGCCGCCGGGCAGCTCAGCATGCGCACGACGTCGTGCCGCACGGCGCGGGGGTCGGTCTCGGCCAGGGACTGGAAAGCCCCCACGACCGCGGCCGGAGCCGCCGCGAAGTCCGGGCAGGGATGGGCCTGGGCCAGCACCTGCAGCGGCGACTCGGCGCAGGCCCGGGGCCTGGCGCCCTTGTCCAGCAGCTCGGGCAGCACCGGCCAGAGCCTGGGATCCCGCGCGGCCACGGTGAGCGGACATTCCTGCAACTCGCCGACCCCGATGTCGCCGGCCCGGATGCTGCCGGCGACGAATTCCCCGCAGCGGGGGCTCAGGGCGCGTTCCACGCTGTTGAGCTTGATGCACCAGACCGGGTCTCCCTCGGTCGCCTTGGCATGCAGGTGCTTGACGATGGTCCAGGTCATGCTGGTATCGGTGGCCACGCCGACCACGGTCAAGGCCAGGCTGGCGGGCGTGCAGGCGCCGAGCAGGCCCAGGCCGGCCACGGCCAGGCCGGTGGCGATCCAGTGTGTCAGACGTCCCATGTACTGCCCCCCCGGGTGCCCGGGCACCCCTGCCGATCCGCAACGGGCCCCGCGGCGCACGCTGCCCATCCCCGGGAAACGCCGCGTGGCCTTCCCACCATCTCCAGCGCAAGAACCACACCAGGGGCCGCCCCCCCCCCCGTCCCGGGACCGGCCCGCGGCGCGGCCCACCCTGCCCTTGCCGGGGAAACGCCTGCCAGCCCTCGCCGCCGCACCGAACGTCTGCACACCAAAACGACAAATCTCGATGGCCGCCCAGCCTGCCCATGGCCAAGAAGTGGCAACCTCGTATCCGCCTGTTAAGGTGGCCGCGGCGATGGCGGGCACGATTGGAACGGGATCCTGCCTGCGCGGATTTCAGGTTCGCGCCCGCGCAACGGGCGCGCGGCCGGCCTGCGCGGCCGGCCTGCGCGGCGCTAGGCGCGGCCGAGGCGCTGCAAGGCCGCCGCTCCGGCCCACAGCGTGTCGAGGTGGGTGAAATGCCACATGCCGTTTGGCTCGCGCCCGACGATGCGGTCGCTGCAGCCCGCGCTGCCGAGGTCCAGCAGCTCCGGCGTGACGGGCTGTTGGGAGCGGGTCGAGAAGAACACCTTCACCACGGGCGCCACCAGCGACTCGGGGTTCTGCTCGACCACCACCGCCAGGCGCGCCGAATGCATGCGCACCAGCGAACCCACCGGATAGATGCCCACCCCCTTGACGAAGGCCTGGAACACCGCGTCGTCGAACTGCCCGCGCCGCCACTCGGCCATCTTGCGGATCGAGGCGGCCGGGTCCCGGCCGTTCTTGTACGGCCGGTTGGAGGTGATCGCATCGTAGACGTCGCACACCGCCGCCATCTTGGCCATGGGCGAGATCTGGTCGCCGCCCAGGCCGTGCGGGTAACCGCTGCCGTCCACTTTCTCGTGGTGGTGCAGGCAGACGTCGAGCGCGATGTCGCTGGCGCTGCCCCCCGCGCGCAGCAGCTCGTAGCCGCGCAGGGGATGTGTCCTCATGATGCCGAACTCTTCCTCGGTCAGCTTGCCCGGCTTGTTCAGCAGCGCCTCGGGCATCGCCGCCTTGCCCACGTCGTGCAGCAGGCCGGCCAGGCCGGCGGCGCGGACCAGTTCCTCGTCCTGGCCCATCTGCCGCGCCAGCGACACCATCAGGGCGCAGACTGCCACCGGATGCATGCAGAAGTAGTCGTCATGGCGCTTCAGCCGCGCCAGCCCGATGAACGCGTCCGGATGCCGGTGCACAGAGTCGGCGATGGCGTCCACCAACGGCCGGCAAGCCGAGGCATCGGGCGGGCGGCCCGCGCGGGCCTGCCCGAGCAGCTCGAGCATCGAGTGCCGGGCTTGCAGCACCAGCCCACAGGCCCGCTCGATCTCGTCTGCCAGGGGGCTGCCGCCCCGCGGCGGCGGCGGCGCCAGGAAAGGCCGCAAGGGCATGCTCGCAGGGCCCGGCAGCGGGCCGGGCGCGGGCGCCGGCTCGGAGTCGACATCGAGCCCCTTGGACAGGTCGATCCAGCACGACTCGGCATCGCTCGCCCGCAACTGCTCCAGCTCGGCCGGGTCGGTGAGCAGGATCTCGGAGCGCCAGCGTCCATGGTCCAGCCACCCCTCGTCCAGGCGCTGCAGGTGCATGCCCAGGCGAAGCTGCGTGACACGAATTCTTTTCAGCATGGACGCCAACCGAGTGTTAACACCCGTATCGGCCATCCAGGCTGGAACTTGACCGGCGCAGGCGGCCGGTGCGGTGATCCGGCACAAAAAAGGCCGCTGGAATCAGCGGCCCGGTGCCTGGAGGAAGTGCTCGCTCAGCGCAGGCGCGACTGGGGAACGACCCGCAGCTCGCCCGGCAGCGAGGACAGGTACTTGGCGATGGCCTTCAGTTCGGCATGGTTGAAACCCTGGACCTGGGCGGCCATGGTCGGGTTGGCGCGGCCGACCACCGGGCTGCCGCCCGCCTGGTAGGACTTCAGGGCGACGTAGAGATAGTCGGAATGCTGGCCGGCCAGCTTGGGGTTGGCGTCGATCGGTTTGTTGAAGTCCGCGCCGTGGCAGGTGACGCACTTGCCCTTGTCGAGCAAGGCGGCGACCTGGGGGCTGGGCTCGGGCCGCTTGTCCTGCGCCGCGGCGCCCGCGCCCTGCTTTTCGTAGAAGGCGGCCAGGTCGGCGATGTCCTGCTCGGAGAGCGAGGCGGCGATGGCTTTCATCGTCGGGTGCTTGCGGTCACCCTTCTGGTAGGAGGCGAGCGAGCCGGCGATGTACTTGGCGCTCTGGCCGCTGATCATCGGCACCTTGTGCACTTCGGGAAAACTGGCCTGGTAGCCCGGAATGCTATGGCAGCCGATGCACATGGCCGCCTTCTTTTCACCGGCGGCGGCACTGGGCACGACCTCGGCGAAGGCGGACGAGGCCAGGCAGCTCAAGCCCAGCAGGGCGGCGGCGGCAGGTAGCAATGGGGAGAAGATCTTTTTCATGGTCCGGCAGGCTTGTCTTCAGTCAGCCCTCGATTATAGGGGCCCTTATACTGGGCCGACACCCCAACTGCTCGGGCATGTATGAAGTTCCAAGGCTCTGACCACTACGTCGCGACGGAAGACCTGATGCTGGCGGTCAACGCGGCCGCCACCCTGAAACGCCCCCTGCTGGTGAAGGGCGAGCCCGGCACGGGCAAGACCATGCTGGCCGAGGAAGTGGCGCAAGCCCTGAACCTGCCGTTGTTGCAATGGCACATCAAGTCGACCACCAAGGCGCAGCAAGGCCTGTACGAGTACGACGCGGTGAGCCGCCTGCGCGACAGCCAGCTGGGCGACGAGCGGGTGAAGGACATCCACAACTACATCGTCAAGGGCGTGCTGTGGCAGGCGTTCACGGCCGAGCAGCCGGTGGCCCTGCTCATCGACGAGATCGACAAGGCCGACATCGAGTTCCCGAACGACCTGCTGCGCGAAATCGACCGCATGGAGTTCTATTGCTACGAGACGCGCGAACTCGTCCGCGCCCGGCATCGCCCGCTGGTGTTCATCACCTCCAACAACGAGAAGGAATTGCCCGACGCCTTCCTGCGCCGCTGTTTCTTCCACTACATCAAGTTTCCCGATGCGCAGACGATGCAGAGCATCCTCGACGTGCACTTCCCCGGCCTGAAGAAGGAGCTGCTGGCGGCCGCGTTGAAGAGCTTCTATGAAGTGCGCAACCTGCCCGGCCTGAAGAAGAAGCCCTCCACCTCCGAGCTGATCGACTGGCTCAAGCTGCTGGTGGCCGAGGACATCCCGCTCGAGGCGCTGCAAAGCCGCGACGACAAGGTGGCGGTGCCGCCGCTGGTCGGCGCCCTGCTCAAGAACGAGCAGGACCTCTCCCTGTTCGAAAAGCTCGTCTTCATGCAAAGGCACAACCGATGACGGCCTGGCCGCAACCAGTCACACTGAAGGGCACCCATGCGACGCTGGTGCCGATGTCGATGTCGCACGAGGCGGCGATGAGCGCTGCCGTGCGCGATGGCGAACTCTGGCGCCTCTGGTACACCAGCGTGCCCAGCCCCGAAGAGATGGCGCAGTTCATGGCCCAGCGGCTGGCGCTGCAGGAAGAGGGCAGGATGTGCCCGTTCACGGTGCTGGACGCCCGCGGCGAGGCGGTCGGCATGACCACCTACCTGCAGATCGACGCCGTGAACAAGAGGCTCGAGATCGGCGGCACCTGGTACGCCAGGCGGGTGCAACGCAGCGCGCTCAACACCGAGTGCAAGCTGATGCTGCTGCGCCACGCCTTCGAATCGCTGGACTGCATCGCGGTCGAGTTCCGCACGCACCGCCTGAACAGCCAGAGCCGGCGCGCCATCGAGCGCCTGGGGGCGCAATTCGACGGCATCCTGCGCGCCCACCAGCGCACCGCCGACGGCAACCTCCGCGACACCGCGGTCTACAGCGTCATCGCGCCCGAATGGCCGGTGGTCAGGACCCACCTGGAATGGCAGTTGCAGCGTCCGCGCTGAGCTCGCCCGCGCCGGGCGCGACCACGCAGTCGCGCCCGCGCGCCTTGGCCTTGTAGAGCGCCGCGTCGGCGCGCCGCAGCAACAGGCTGATTTCGTCGGCCGCCCCCTGCCAGGCGGCCACCCCGATGCTCAGCGTCACCGGCAAGGCCCGGCCCTGCCACTGATGCGGCTGCCGGAGCATCGCCTCGCGGATGCGTTGCGCTGCGGCGACGGCCTGGGCCACCGTGCTGTCCGGCAGCAGCACCAGGAACTCCTCGCCCCCCACCCGCCCGAGCTGGTCGACATCCCGCATCTGCGAGCGCAGCAGGCTCGCCAGGTAGCGCAGGGCCGAGTCGCCCGCGGCATGGCCATGGGTGTCGTTGATGGCCTTGAAATGATCGGCATCGAGCATGAGCACGGCGAAGGGCTTGCCGTCGCGCGCGGCACGCCGTGCCTCCTGGTCGAGCGACTCCTGCATCGCGCCGCGGTTGAGCAGCTCGGTCAGCCCGTCGTGGCGCGACAAGCGCCTGAGCTCGGTCACCAGGCGCGCGCCCACCAGGCCGGCCAGGGCCAGATGGAACACCAGGCCGCTGAGCAGGAAAAGCACCGCCGAGAACAAGTGCCAGGGGGTATTTTCGGTGATGTCGATCACCACGTGCTCCGGCACGAACACGGCGAACAGGCAGCGCCAGGCGAACGCCGCCGAGCCCAGGTACAGCGGCAAGGCCGGCAGCACGCCCCAGCGCATGCGCAGCCGGGTGCGGGCATGGGAACTTACCTCGCAGGCAGTCATCCAGCAATAGACAGCCAGCAGGGCCGACACCACGGCCACCCGAAGCGGCGCCAGCCCCGGCCGCATGCCGAGCCAGGAAACCATCGAGGCGAGCGCCAGCGCGCCGGCATAGGGCCACCAGCCCGGCCGATGGCCGACGAAGCGGCGCACGCCGCGGTGAAGCAGCAACATCCCCAGCACCGCCCCCGCCGTGCCGAGCGCACGCAAGCCCTGGGAGCCGGTACGGGCGGCGCAGACGAACAGCACCAGCGAGACCCCGGTGACCGCCGCATAGGCGGCCCAATGCAAGGCGGCGCGCCGGTCGGCGCGCATCACCATCACGGCCAGCAGCCAGCCCGCTGTCAGTACGGCCTGCTGGCAGGCGACCATGAGAAACGCGGTTTCGGTGGCGGACAAGATGCGAAAAGGCGTTCAGCCCGGACACATGGCGAAAGTGCCCCCAAAACGGCAGGTTCCAGCGAGCTCCGGGTCGGCTGCTGGACCGGCCGTTATAGCATTCGCCACCCAGGTAGCGAAACGCACTCGAAGTACGGCTTTACGCCATGCCGCAAAATCCCCCCCCATGCTGATCCAATTCTTCTTCACCCTGAGGGCCGCCCAACTGAAGGTCTCGGTCAAGGAGTACCTGACGCTGCTGCAAGCGCTGCAGGCCGGGGTGATCGACGACGACGGCGGCCCCACGGTGGAGAAGTTCTACTACCTGTCCCGCAGCTCGCTGGTCAAGGACGAGACCCATTTCGACAAGTTCGACCGCGCCTTCGGCGCCTATTTCAAGGGCGTGGAGATGCTCACCGACTTCGCCGGCGAGGTGCCGCTCGAGTGGTTGAAGAAAACCCTGGAGCTGGAACTGAGCGCCGAGGAAAAAGCCCGGATCGGCAAGATGGGCTGGGACGAGCTGATGGAAACACTCAGGCAACGTTTCGAAGAGCAGAAAGAACGCCACCAGGGCGGCAGCAGGATGATCGGCACCGGGGGCACCTCGCCCTTCGGCGCCTATGGCTACAACCCGCAGGGCATCCGCATCGGCCAGGACAGAAGCCGCCACCGCAGCGCGGTGAAGGTGTGGGACCAGCGCCAATTCCAGGACTACGACGACCAGGTCGAACTCGGCACCCGCCACATCAAGGTGGCGCTGCGCCGGCTGCGCCGCTTCGCCCGCGAAGGCTCGGCCGACGAGCTCGACCTCGACGACACCATCCGCAGCACCGCCGCCAATGCCGGCCACCTCGACATCAAGATGGTGCCCGAACGGCACAACCAGGTGAAGGTCCTGCTGCTGATGGACGTCGGCGGCACCATGGACGACCACGTCCACCGGGTGGAGGAACTCTTCAGCGCCGCCAAGGCCGAGTTCAAGCACCTCGAGTTCTACTACTTCCACAACTGTGTCTACGACCAGGTGTGGAGGAACAACCGCCGCCGCCACAGCGAGAAGTTCTCCACCTGGGACCTGCTGCGCAAGTACAACAAGGACTACAAGCTCATCTTCGTGGGCGACGCCACCATGAGCCCCTACGAGGTCCTGCAACCCGGCGGCAGCGTCGAATACCACAACGAGGAAGCCGGAGCCGAATGGCTGCAGCGCCTGACCCACGCCTTTCCGAGCTTCGCCTGGATCAACCCCGAGCCGCAGGGCATCTGGAGCTACCGGCAAAGCATTGCCGTGATCCGGCAGCTCATGAACCAGCGCATGTTCCCGCTCACCCTGCAGGGACTGGAAGGGGCCATGCGCCTGCTGAGCAAATGAAGCTGTCCTGCTGCCGCGCCGCGCTGCGCCTGGGCCGACTGCTGGGCATGGCCGGTGCCCCCCTGGTGCTGGGGGCCTGCGCCCTGCTGCCCCCCGCCACCGACGCCGCCAAGCCGGACGAGACGGCGCCGGCCGCCGCCGCGCCCGCCCAGGGCGCCTCGGCGCCCGCGGCGGTGTCCTACCAGCTCGAGGTCGAGGCGCCGCGCGAGGTGCGCAGCCTGCTGCTGACCTACCTCGACCTGGCCCGCTTCCAGGGCGCTCCCCAGGCCGACAGCATCACCGACGCCGAACTCGCTCGGCTGGTCAACGCCGCGCCCGCACAGGCCCGCGCGCTGCTCGAGACCGAAGGGTATTTCAATGCGCAGGTGACCATGGCCCGCGAGCAGACCGACGAAGGCCTGCCCCGTGTCCGCATGACCGTGGACCCCGGGTCGCGCAGCAGCATCACCAGCGTGCAGCTGCGCACCGAAGGCGAGCTGCACAAGCGCGCCGAGGCCGGCGACCCGGCGGCACGGGCCCTGATCCGCCGCATGAACGACCGCTGGACGCTACCGCCCGGCGAGGGCTTCCGCCAGCCCGCCTGGAACGCCGCCAAGAACGGCGCGGTGGCCCTGCTGCGCGCCGAAGGCTACCCGACCGCCCGCTGGAGCGACACCGCGGCCCATGTCGATGCCGGCACCCAGACCGTGAGCCTATCAGGCACGCTCGACAGCGGCCCGCTGTTCCTGCTTGGCGAGTTGCGCATCGAAGGGTTGAAGAACTACGACGAGCAGGCCATCCGCAACATCGCCGATTTCTCGCCCGGCACGCCCTACAGCGAAAAGCGCCTGCTCGACTTCCAGGAGCGGCTGGGCAAGCTGAGGCTGTTCGAAAGCGTGCTGGTCGAGATCGATCCCGACATCACCCAGGCGGCGGCCACCCCGGTGCTCGTGCGGGTGCGCGAACTCAGCCTGCAGCAGGCGACCGTCGGCCTGGGCTACAGCGACAAGACACGGGTGCGCACCACGCTCGAGCACCGGCACCGCCGGCCCTTCGGCTGGAACGGCCAGATCTACAACAAGTTCGAACTCGGCGCGAGCTTGCGCTCCTGGGAAAGCGAACTCATCTCCGACCCCACCCGCAGCCGCTACCGCAACCTCATCGCCACCAAGGTATCGCGCGAGGAGTCCGCCGGCGAGGTGACCTCGTCGTCGCGGCTACGTGCCGGCCGCTCGCTGGACACCGAGCGCATCGAGCGCCTCATCTACGGCGAGGTAGTCTCATCCACGCTGCAGAACAAAGCCGTCGACCACACCGGGCATGCGCTTTCGCTCAACTACAACTGGGTCTGGCGCGACGTGGACAACGTCATCCTGCCGACCCAGGGGCTCACCAGCTCCATCCAGGTGGCCGCCGGCTACGCGAAGTCGAACTTCGCCAGCCAGGGTCCGTTCGGCCGCATCTACACCCACAACATCTTGTATTGGCCGCTGGGCGGCAATTGGTACTCGCAAGTGCGCTTGGAGCTGGGCCAGATCTTCGCAGCACCGAAAGTAGGCCTGCCCGACGCCGTGCTGTTCCGCGCCGGCGGCGACGAATCGGTGCGCGGCTACGCCCACCGCACCATCGGCCCGATGGTCGACGGTGCTCTGGGCAGCGGGCGATCGTTGTTCACGGGCAGTGCCGAGATCGCCCATCCGTTGACCTCGAGGCTGCCCACCCTGTGGTGGGCGGCTTTCATCGACACAGGCAGCGCAGCCGAAAGTTTCAGGGGCATGGAACCCGTCCTCGGCTACGGCCTGGGCCTGCGCCTGCGCAGCCCGGTGGGGCCGCTGCGCGTGGACCTGGCCTATGGGCCTGCGGACCTGCCCAACGACAAGAAAAGACACAAGTTGCGCACGCACCTCAGCGTAGGCATCGCCTTTTGAGCGAATGAGCGATCCCACCTCTCCCCCAACCGCTCCGGAGGCCGGCGCCCCACCCGCGCGCGCCACCTCGCGCGGGCTGGGCCACAAGTGGCACCGGCGCGGGCTGTGGGTCGGCCTGGCCACGATGCTGCTCGGCCTGCTGCTGGTCACCGGGCTGCTGTTCGGCGTGTTCTGGGCCGCCGGCACCCCGGCCGGCACGGGCTGGCTGCTGACCCGCCTCGGCGAGCTGGGCATCGGCGTGAAGGTCGTCGGCCCCAAGGGCGCGATGCTGGGCAACTTCGAGGCCGAGCAGGTGATCGTCACCTCGGGCGGCACGACCGTGGTGATCGACGAGCCGAACTGGCGCCAGTTGCGGGTGTCCTACACCCCCTACCCGTCGAGCTGGATGGCCTTGCACGCCGAGGCCTTGCACGCCCGCCGCGTCACCGTCACCTACACCGCCCGCAAGCCGCCTAGCGGCAAGGCACCCGCACTGCCCAAGGGGCTGGGCCTGCCCGTCGAAGTACACGTCGACAGCGTGCACGTCGACGAACTGCTGCTGCCCGGACTGCCCGACTACCCCCTGCGTGACCTGCAGGCCCAGGTGCGGCTGGGCTTCGAACGCGGCCGTTGGCACCGCTTCGACCGGCTGAGCGTGCGCGCCGAGCCCCTGCTTGTCAGCGGACATGCCGCCATCGGCACCCAGGGGCCGATGGCGCTCGACGTGGCGCTGCAGGCCGTGCAGGCCGATGCCGCGGCTACGGCGGCTGGCGCGTCCAGACCGGCAGATGCATCCGCATCCGCACCGCCCGCCCGCTCCGTGCGCGCGGCGCCCCCCCGCGCCCAGGCCCCGGCCCCATCCACCGCCGCACCGCCGCCGACCGTCCTGCCAAAGTGGGCCCAGGCCCTGCGCCGCGACTGGCAGGGCAGCCTGCGGGCGACCGGTCCGCTGGCCCGCTTCAAGCTGGGAGCCAGCGTCACCGGCCAGGGCCAGCACCTGGACGCCAGCGCGCAGATCGAACCCATCGCGCCCTGGCCCATCACCCAGCTCGAGGCCAAGACCGAGGGCCTGGACCTGTCCGCCCTGCTGGCCTGGGCCCCGGCCACCTCGCTCAGCGGCACGGCCAGCATCGCGCCACTCGATTCCGCGACGGGCACGGCGGGTGGCCTGCGGCTGCACAGCCAGCTGCAGAATGCGAAACCCGGCCCCTGGGGCGAACGCCAGTTGCCGTTGCGCAGCGCCCGCGTGGACATCCGCGGGCTGGCGCGGGCGGCGGGCCCGCTCGACCTCGACAGCCTGGAGGCCCAGCTGTCGGACGGCCGCAAGGACGCGGGCAGCGTGCAGGCCAGCGGCCACTGGGAGGCCAGCCGCTTCGAGCTGAAGGCCGAGCTGGCCCAGGTCAAGCCGGGGCTGCTCGACACCCGCCTGCCGGCGATGAACCTCAGCGGGCCGCTCTCGATCTCCGGACAGCGTGCGGCCGATGCCGCCCCGCGGGGCGCCGCGGCATCGGCGGCGAACGGCGGGAACGACAGGAACGGCGGTCTCTCGCCCATGAACGTCAAGGGCCTGGCCGAATTGAGCGGCCGCATGATCGAGCTGGACCGGCCGGTCCAGCTCAGGCTGGACGCCTCGGGCCATGCCGGGCTGATCGAGCTGCACGAGTTCAAGGCGGCCGTGGGCGGGGCACGCGCCAGCTTGTCGGGCAGCGCCGAGCGCACGGGGAGTGCCTGGCAGCTGAAGGCCGAGGCCGGCCTGGTCGAGTTCGATCCCCGCCCCTGGTTTCCCGCCGCCCCCGCCTCCGACTGGATGCAGGGCACGCACCGCCTCAACCTGAACGGCCGCGCCGCCCTGGTGTTCCCCGACGCCCCGCCCGGCGCCGGCGTACGGGCGCTGCTCGACCGCCTGCGGCCGATCCGCGGCGAGGCCCGGGTCGAACTCATGCCCAGCGTGCTGGCGGGCGTGCCCCTGTCGGGCGAACTCGGCCTGCGGCACGCCAGCGCGGCCGAGCCGCTGCACACCAACGCCTCGCTCGAGCTCGGCGGCAACCTGATCAAGGCCGAAGGCGTGCTGGCCGCCGACCAGCAGGGCGAGGACGACCGCTGGTCGGTGGACGCGCGGGCACCGGCCCTGGCCCGCCTGGCCCCGATCCTGAAGCTGGTTCCCGGCCTGCCCGAGTCCGGCCTGCTGGAGGGCCTGGCCGGCAGCCTGGTCGCCGACACCGCGGTCAGCGGCCGCTGGCCCGTCCTCAGCGTGCAAGGCAAGGCCCAGCTCAGCGGCCTGCGCGCCGGTCCGCTGAGCATGAGCCAGGGCGACCTGCGCTGGCAACTCGGCAGCCAGGCCGATTCCGTCCTCGATGTCGAGGCCGAGATCGGTCCCTCCGGGTGGGGCCTGCAGCAGCTGGGCAGCGCCCGATGGTCGCTCAAGGGCAGCCCGCGCGCCCATGCCTTCAACGCCCGCGCCGAGATGAAGGCTGCCCCGCCGGCCTGGCTGGAAGGCCTGCACGGCCGCGCCGCCGCGCCGGGCGCCACGCCCCCGCGCACGCTCGCCGTGGTGGCCGCCCAGGGCAGCCTGAGCGGCGGCGTGCTCGAGGGGGCGGCCGACAGCCCGCCTCCCCTGGCCTGGAAAGGCATGCTGCAACAGTTCGAACTGCGCAACAGCCTGTCCAGCGGCCCGGCCTGGATCAGCACGCGCAACGTCGGGCTCGAACTGCAGGGCGGCACCGCGCCGCATTTCGTGATGTCGCCGGGGCGGGCCGACCTGTTCGGGGCCGGCCTGCGCTGGGAGCGCATCGAGTGGCAACCCGACCAGGGGGTGCGCACGCAGCGCCTGGACATGCAGGCCGAGCTCGAACCGCTCGCGGTGGCGCCGCTGCTCGCCCGCCTGCAGCCCGGGTTCGGCTGGGGCGGGGACCTGAAGATCGGCGGCCGGGTCAACATCAAGCAGGCCGCCGAGTTCGGCGCCGAGATCGTGCTCGAACGGGTCGGCGGCGACCTGAGCGTCACCGACGACAGCGGCACCCAGGCCCTGGGCCTGACCGATCTGGTGCTCGGGCTGAACGTCGAGAACGGCGTCTGGAACTTCACCCAGGGCCTGGCCGGCAAGCAGCTGGGCGTGGCGGTGGGCGCCTTCGTCGTGCGCACCTCGCCGCAACGCGCCTGGCCGGAAGCCGATGCGCCGCTGCAAGGGGTGCTCGACACGCAGGTCGACAACCTCGGCACCTGGGGCGCCTGGGTGCCCACCGGCTGGCGCCTGGGCGGCCAGCTGCGCGCCACCGCCAGCGTGGGCGGCCGTTTCGGCGCCCCCGAGTACACCGGCCAGGTGACGGGCAAGGGCATCGCCGTACGCAACCTGCTGCAGGGCGTGAACCTCACCGACGGCGAAGTCGATGTCGCCCTGCAGGGCGACAGCGCGCGCATCAACACCTTCACCGCCAAGGCCGGCAACGGCACGGTGCGATTGTCAGGCGACGCCCGGCTCGGCGCCGCGCCACGCGCGCAGCTGCAGCTGGTGGCCGACAAGTTCCAGCTGCTGGGCCGGGTCGACCGGCGCATCGTCGTCAGCGGCCAGGGCCAGGTCGTCCTGGAACGCGAGGACCTGAAGGTGGACGGCCAGTTCAAGGTCGACGAAGGCCTGTTCGACTTCAGCCGCGGCGACGCCCCGACCCTGGGCAGTGATGTCACGGTCTCGAACCGCTCCTCCAACGAGCCGCCTCCGCCACCGCCCGTGCCCGAGAAACAGCGCAACACCAGCATCAACGTGCTGATCGGCCTGGGCGACCGGCTGCGGCTGCGCGGCGCCGGCCTGGACACCGGCCTGCAGGGCGAGGTCCGCATGACCACCCCGGGCGGCAACGTCGCCTGGCACGGCAGCGTCCGCGCGGTGGACGGCACCTACCAGCGCTACGGGCAAAAGCTCGGCATCGACCGGGGCGTCATCAGCTTCAACGGCCCGATCAACGACCCGCGCCTGGACATCATCGCCACCCGTCCCGACCTGGACGTGCGGGTCGGCGTGACCATCACGGGCACCGCCCTCAACCCACGCGTGCGCCTGTTCTCCGAACCCGACATGTCCGACATCGACAAGCTGTCCTGGCTGGTGCTCGGCCGCGCTCCCGACGGGCTGCCCAGCTCCGACACCGCCCTGCTGCAACGCGCGGCGCTGGCCCTGCTGGAGGGGGACGGTCCCGGGGTCACCGACCAGGTGCTGCGCACCATCGGCCTCGACGACATCTCGCTGGTCCCAAAGGAGAACGGCGACACCCGCGAGACCGTGGTCACGGTAGGCAAGCAGCTCTCGCGGCGCTGGTTCGTCGGCTACGAACGCGGCCTCAACGCCACCACCGGCACCTGGCAGCTCATCTACCGCATCGCCCAGCGCTTCACGCTGCGCGCGCAGTCGGGGCTGGACAACTCGCTGGATGTGATCTGGACCTGGCGCTGGGAGTAGAGACCACAGCCCCGGTCCGGCGGACCCGCCCATCGGGAAATGCCAAGCGCCGAGGGGCCTCGTCGCCCGGCTTCGAGGTCCTTGGCCGCCAGCCGGCGAAGCACGAAAGTGGACGTAAAACGACGCCGGCCGAACATCTTGCCGAGTCGTGAGAAAATGCGCCGCTCTCGCCGTAGTTCAATGGATAGAACGGCCGCCTCCTAAGCGGCAAATACAGGTTCGATTCCTGTCGGCGGGACCATCGGGCTCCCGAACCGTCGCGGCCGCTCAAGCGGCGGATGCCTGCCCCTCCTCGAGCTGGAACCGCTCGACGGAACGGGCGAGCTGGGCCGCCTGCTGCTTCAGGCTTTCGGCGGCCGCCGCCGACTGCTCGACCAGCGCCGCGTTCTGCTGCGTCATCTTGTCGAGCAGGCAGACCGCGTTGTTCACCTGGCCGAGGTCGCCGGACTGCTCGGTCGAGCTGGCGGTGATCTCGCCGATGATGTCCGACACCCGCTGCACGCTCGCCACGATTTCGCTCATGGTGGCGCCGGCGTCCTGGACCAGGCGCGATCCGGAGTCGACCCGGTCGACCGAGCTGCTGATCAGGGACTTGATCTCGCGCGCCGCCTGGGCGGAACGCTGGGCCAGCGAGCGCACCTCGCTGGCGACGACGGCGAAGCCCCGGCCCTGCTCCCCGGCACGGGCGGCTTCGACCGCGGCATTCAAGGCCAGGATGTTGGTCTGGAAGGCGATGCCGTCGATGACGCCGATGATGT